>DASTTY010000120.1:0-5650 GCA_035759925.1 Solirubrobacterales bacterium | reverse complement strand
AGGAGGTCGGCAACCGGATCAGAGCGCTGCTCGCCACCCTGCGGATGGAAGAAGAGCTCTGAGCCGGCCTTGATCGTCCCGAAGACCCCGGAGCAGATCGACAAGATGGCGGCGGCGGGAGACATCCTCGTCCGCTGCCTGAAGATGCTCAGAAAGAGCGCCCGCCCCGGCGTGACGACGCTCGACCTCGATCTCGCCGCCGAGCGCTTCATCCGCTCACAGGGGGCGGAGGCCGCCTTCAAGGGCTACAACGGCTTCCCGGGATCGATCTGCGCCTCGCCGAACTCGATGGTCGTCCACGGGATCCCCGGCTCCTACGAGCTCAAGCGCGGCGACCTGATCTCGCTCGACGTCGGCGTGACGCTCGACGGCTGGGTCGCCGATGCCGCCTGCACGGTCCCGGTCGGGCCCGTCTCCGAGCCCGCCCTGCAGCTGCTCGAGACGACGAAGGACTCGCTCTTCAGCGGCATCGCCGAGGCGAAAGCCGGCAACCACCTCGGCGACATCTCGGCCGCGATCCAGCGCCGCGTCGAGGAAGACGGCCTGGCCGTGATCCGTAGCCTCGTCGGCCACGGGATCGGCCGGCGCATGCACGAGGACCCGCAGATCCCCAACTTCGGCGAGCCCGGCAAGGGACCGCTGCTCGAGGAGGGGATGACGTTCGCGATCGAGCCGATGGTCAACGTCGGCTCGCCCGAGATCAGGATGGGATCCGACAGCTGGGCTGTCTACTCCGAGGACGGCTCGCTGGCAGCGCACTTCGAGTTCACCGTCGCCGTCGGCAAGGACGGGCCCCGGATCCTCACCCCCTGGCACGAGGACTAAGGCTCACTCGACGACGCGGAGCGTCGAGGGGACGTCCATCCGGCGCAGGCGGCGGATCGTCAACAGCGGCGCCAGCGCCATCGCGCCGGCCCCGGCGACCGCCGCGAGCAGGATCGTCCCGAGCGACAGCGAGCTGACCACGCCGAGCTCCGGCAGGACCTCCTCGAGGCTGACGTTGATGACCCAGCCGAGGATGACGATGCCGAGGAGCACCCCGACCGCGGTCGCGAGTAGACCGATGATCAGGCTCTCGACGACCGCGAGGCGGACGACCGTGCGGACCGGAAGCCCGTAGGCGAACATCGTCGCGTACTCGCGGGCCCGCTCGTCGGAGTTGATCGCGGTCGAGTTGAAGGCGATCAGGAGGACGAGGATCACAGCGATCGCGACGACGACGCGGATGATCGCCGCGAACTCGTCGAGCCCGTCGCTGAGCGCATTGCCGAGCGTCGAGGCCGACTCGATCGTCGCGACGCCGGGCTCGGCGAGCAGCGCGCGCTTGACGGCGTCTTCGCTGACGCCCGGCGGCGGCAAGAGATCGACGGCGTTGACCCGGCCGGCGAGGCCGAAGGTCGCCGCCGCATCGGCGCTCATGTAGGCGGGGAAGCGGAACGGGTCGGCGTGGGTGCCGCTGACCGTCACCGGGGTCTCCGCCGAGACGAACCGCGCGGGTCCGGTCCGCCTCGGGTGGACGAGGGTGACGCGGCCGCCGGGCCCGACGCCGAGGTCCTCGGCGGCGCTCGCCGCGATCAGGACCTCGTCGGGACGCTGTGGCAGCTCTCCCTCCGCGGCGCGGGGCGCCCAGATCGGCGACGCGGACGGAACCGTTTCGACGACGACGTCGATCTCCTCGCCGCCGGCGGCGCGCAGCGAGGCGGGGATGGTCAGCCGGTCGTCCGTCGCGGCGGCGATCGGCGAGGAGTCGAGCCGGCGCAGCGCCGGCGAGTCGGCAGGGGCGAATCCGGCGAGCGTGATCTCGAGCCGGTCCGGCGCCATCCGCGTCTCCTCGGCGGCGTTGCGATCGACCGTCGCCTCGAAGGAGTCGAGCATCCCCGACATCGAGACGGCGACGGAGATGACCGCCGCGCTGGCGAGCACGGTGAGCAACGTTCGCCGTGGCGCCCGCAGCACGTTCCGCGGCGGCATCTGCCCGAGGCTGCCGCCCGGCAGCGGGATCCGGACGAGCAGCGGTGCCAGCCCGCCGCCACGGGAGGACCGGAAGCCGACCCGGATCGCCTCGATCGGGCGGACGCGCAGGCCGCGCCAGACCGGCCACGCCGCCGCGAGCAGCGGGATCGCGAACCCGATCGCGGCGCGACCTGCGAACCGGCCGATCCGGACCTCGGTGTCGACGAACGGGAGCGGCAGCTGGTCGGTGAGCAGGCCCCGCAGCCAGGCGTTGACCGCGAGGCCGACGAGGACGCCGAGGACGAGCCCGGCGATCGCGATCTGCAGGCCGAGCAGGAGCGGCCGGATCGCCAGACGGCCGGGCTCGACGCCGAGCGCCATGCCGATCCCGATCTCGCGGCGCTGGGCTTCGATCGTCCGGCTGATCAGGTTGAAGGCGCCGAACGCGGCACCGGCGAGGATCAGGAAGGCGAAGACGTCGAAGAGCTGCTGGTCGTTGTCGGCGTCGTCGTAGAGGATCCGTCGCCCGTCGATGTCGGCGGTATCGGTGACGGCGACCCCGAGGCCGGGGAGGTCGCGACCGATCCGGCGCTCGAGCTCGGCGGCGATCCGGTCCGGGTCGGCGCCCGGCCGCAGCGTCAGCGCGAGATCGTTGACCTCGTCGCGATGCCCTGTGAGGCGCTGGGCAGCGGCGAGCGGGACGAACACGGTGCCGAAGTCGGCCTCGCTGCTGAAGCTGCCGCCCGGGCCGATCACGACGAACGTCTCCGGCGAGTTGCCGAGGCCGGTGACGTCGATGGTCCCGCCCCCGGCGACGGTGATCCGGGCGGGCGCCGAGATCCCGTGCTCGTCCGCGTACTGGGGGTCGAGGATGCCGGTCGCGTGTCCGCCGGCCGCAGCGAGGCCGCTGCCGTCGCGGATCGCGATCGAGTCGACCGCCGGGCCGGTCACGTCGACTCCCTCGACGACGCGGTCGGGCGCCGTCTCGACGCCGATGATCTGACCGGGCGTGATGACCGGCTTGCCGGCCGCGGCCGAGGCGTCGATCTGAGTCGGGGCGATGAGCCGCTCGTCGGCCGCCGCGATCTGATCGGCCCCGGGGATCCGCTCCGCCGCGCGCGCGAGCGCGCCGACGGGAGCGTAGGAGCCGTCCTCGGCCTCGACGCGGAGGTCGTGGACGTTCAGGTTCGCGTAGCTCGCGTCGTTCGAGGCGATCCGCCAGTCGCGCATGCTCGAGAGCCCCGCCGCGAGCCCGATCCCGCCGGCGAGCAGCAGCCCGATCGCGAGCACGAGCGGCCAGCGGCCCCGCAGGTCGCGCCACGACCAGCGCAGCCAGAAGCGCGGGCCGCGGGTCACGCGCTCACCAGCGCAGGTCGCTCATCGCCGCCGGCTCGTTCGGCTCGTCGGCGAGGATCCGGCCGCTGGAGAGCTCGACGATCCGGTCGGCGACGCGAGCGATCTCGCGGTTGTGGGTGACGACGAGGACGGCGGTCCCGGAGGTGTGGGTGACGTCGTGGAGGAGCTCGAGGATCTGCACGCCGGTCGTGAAGTCGAGCTCGCCGGTCGGCTCGTCGGCGAGCACGATCGGGTTCCCGGCGGCGAGGGCGCGGGCGATCGCGACGCGCTGCTGCTCGCCGCCGGAGAGCTCGTGCGGGAAGTGATCGCCGCGCTCGCCGAGCCCGACCTGATCGAGGACGTCGGCAGCCGCTTGGCCGGCATCGTCGCGGCCGGCCACGTCGGCGCCGAAGCGGACGTTCTCGACCGCGGTCAGGCCGGGGAAGAGGTTGAAGCTCTGGAAGATGAAGCCGATCTCGTTGCGGCGAAGCGCGAACAGCTCGCGCCGCGAGGCCGCGGTGATCTCGCGGCCGTCGATCGTCAGCGTCCCGGCGGTGGGGGTGTCGAGGGCGCCGATCACGTTCAGCAGCGTCGTCTTGCCGCTCCCGGAGGCGCCGAGGATGACGACGAACTCGCCGGCGTGGACCTGCAGGTCGACCTCGTCGAGCGCCTTGACGGTCCCGCCGCCGATCTCGTAGTGGCGACTGACCCCGCGCAGATCGATCAGCGGCTTGCCGTCGCTGGGGTCGGTGACCGCCATGCAGGCGACCGTAGAACAGCGCCACTGACCGGAGATCCGCCCTTTCCACGGATTCGCCCCGGCCGCCGGTGCGGGATTCTCGGCCCGATGCGGGTCCTCGTCGCCTACGCCTCCAAGCACGGCTCGACCGCCGAGATCGCCGCGGCGGTCGCGGCCGAGATCCGCGAGCGTGGCCTCGATGCCGACTGCGAGCCGGTCGGTGAGGTCGACGAGCTCGGCGGCTACGGCGCGGTCGTGCTCGGCAGCGCCGTCTACATGCGGCGCTGGCAGGGCGATGCCCGGCACTTCCTCCGCAAGCACGGCGACGAGCTCGCCGACCGCCCCTTCTGGGTCTTCAGCTCCGGCCCGACCGGCGATCCCTCCGAGGACGATCCCGCCTGGGAGGAGCCGAAACGGACGATCGCGAGGGCCGAGAAGCTCGGCGCCCGCGGTCACGTCGTCTTCGGCGGCCGGATCTCCCCGGAGGGCGGCAGGCTCGAGCGGGCGATGGCCGGGAAGGTCCCCGAGGAGTACCGTGACCGCCGCGACTGGGACGAGATCCGCGCCTGGGCGGCCGCCATCGCCGCCGAGCTCGAGGGCGGCGGCGGCGCCGCTTAGAGCCCGCCGCGACGCGGCTTTGCGCCGCGGCGGGGCCGTGCTAGCATGCCCGTTCGGCCTCAGGGCCGTCCGACGCTGCCTGCCATCCGATTCCTGGGATGTCGCGGGCCACCTCAGTCCGATAGAAAGCCGGAAGCGATGAAGGTTCGAGCCTCCGTAAAACCGATGTGCGAGAGATGCCAGGTCATCCGGCGCCGCGGCCGCGTGCTCGTGATCTGCTCGAACCCGCGCCACAAGCAGAGGCAGGGCTAGGGATGGCGCGAATCGCAGGGGTCAATCTTCCGCTCAACAAGCGGGCCGAGGTCGGTCTGACCTACGTCCACGGGATCGGCAGCTCGACCGCGAAGAAGATCCTCGCCGACACCGGCGTCGATGGCGACACCCGGGTCGGCGACCTGACCGAGGACGAGGTCATCAAGCTACGCGATGCGGTCGAGGCCTACCCGGTCGAGGGCGACCTGCGGCGCGAGCGTTCCCAGAACGTCAAGCGGCTGATGGAGATCGGCTCCTACCGCGGCCTCCGCCACCGGCGCGGCCTGCCCGTCAACGGCCAGCGGACGAAGACCAACGCCCGCGGCCGCAAGGGCCCGAAGAAGATGAGCGTGACCGGCAAGAAGAAGGCGCCGACGCCGAAGTGATGTCCACGACCGAGTACCGAGTGAGGACCTCCTAGATGCCGCAACCCAAGCGAGGCACGGGCCGGTCGAAGCGCCGCGTGCGCAAGAACGTCCCGTTCGGACAGGCCCACGTCAAGACCAGCTTCAACAACACGATCGTCACCCTGACCGATCCCGAGGGCAACGTCATCGCCTGGGAGTCGGCCGGCAGCGCCGGCTTCAAGGGGTCGCGGAAGTCGACGCCGTTCGCGGCCCAGGTGACCGCCGACAACGCCGCCCGCAAGGGCATGGAGCACGGGCTCGAGCGCGTCGAGGTCCACGCCAAGGGCGCCGGCTCCGGCCGCGAGACCGCGATCCGGGCGCTGCAGGCCGCCGGCCTGCAGGTGAC
>DASTTY010000119.1:0-8609 GCA_035759925.1 Solirubrobacterales bacterium | reverse complement strand
CTCGTCGCGGCCGAACGTCGACCTCCAGGTGACGATCAGCGAGGTCCGCCCGGACGGCAAGGAGACCTTCGTGCAGGGCGGCTGGCTGCGTGCGAACGAGCGCTAGCTCGACCGCAAGAAGAGCACGCCGCTCGAGCCGGTGCTGAGCCTGCGCAAGCGCGACGTCAGGCGGATGCCGCGCAAGCGCTTCGCCAAGGTCACGATCCCGCTCTACTACCAGGGTCACGCCTACCGGGCGGGCTCGCGGATCCGCGTGACGATCAGCGCGCCGAACGGCGACCAGCCGATCTGGTCGTTCGCCGAGACGCGGCCGAAGGGCAAGGCCAAGGTCACGATCGCGCACTCGAAGCGGAGGGCGTCGAGGCTGCTCCTGCCGGTGGTCCCCGGCGTGGCCGTGCCCACCGGGCTGCCGCCGTGCCCGGGCCTGCGCGGCGAGCCCTGCCGCGCCTACGCGCCGATCGCGAACAGCCCGGCGAAGCGGTAGCGCCGGCTACTCGACGAAGCGGTCCGCGAGGCGCTCGACGAGGCCGCCGAGCGACGGCACGTCGCGGGCGGTCTCGATCTGCCGCTTCGCCGGTGGATCGGCGAGCAGGTCGGCGATCGCGGCGAGCTCGGCGGCACAGCCGATGTCCTCACCGTGGGGGCGGCAGGCCTCGAGGAGGTCGGCGACGATCTCGGCGACCGGGACCCGCCGGTCGAGCTCGGGATCGATCAGGCCCGCGTCAGCGCCGTCGCGGGCGGCGAGAAACCGGTTCTCGGAGATGACCTCGGGAGCGGCGATCGCGGCGTCGCCGGCGAACCCCTCTTCCGCCTCGAGCTTGACCAGGCAGGCGACGAGCGCGACGAGCGCGGCTGTGTCCTCGCAGCGCGTCTGCGCGTCCATCACCCGGACCTCGACCGTGCCGAGCGCCGGCTGCGGTCGCACATCCCACCACAGGAACGTCGAATCGGGGATCGCCTCGGTCCTGATCAGCAGGTCGACGGCCTCCACATAGGCCGTGTAGTCGCCGAACGCACGCGGGATGCCGACCCGCGGGAAGGCCTGAAATAGCGGCGTCCGGGCCGAGGCGAGCCCGGAGTCACGGCCCTGCCAGAACGGGGAGTTGGCCGACAGCGCGAGCAGGACGGGCAAGTGCACGCGAATCCTGTCGCTGACGCGGATCGCGGCCTCGGGATCGGCGACGCCGACGTGGACGTGCAGCGCGAACGTCGGCTCGCGACGCGCGAGCTCGCGCATCGATCCATGGACGAACTCGTAACGGTCGCCCCCGGTGACGGCGATCTCGTGCCAGACCGCGAACGGATGTGTCCCGGCGACGGCCGCGCGGAGGTCGAGCGACTCGAGCGTGCCGAGCAGCCGGCGGCGGAGCTCGCGGATCTCGTCGACTGCGGAGGCGACGTCCGAGCAGATGCCGGTCTGGACCTCGACCGCCGAGTCGTGGGTCTCCGCGCACACCTGCGGCTGCACCTCCTCGGGAAGCCGCGGCAGGACCTCGTCGATCCGGTGCGCCAGCGCCCATGTACCCGGGTCGAGCAACATCGCCTCCTCCTCGACTCCGAGCGTCCACGGCCGGCGATCCTCGCCCTGGGCCCAAACCGACCATGCCGGCCCAACCTGCGCAATCTGATTGCTCACATGGTCGTCTTACCCGCGGCGCGGTCGCCGGAACCGGCGGCGGACGCGAAGGCGCTGAACAGCGCCTGCTCCGCGGGGCGGGCGGCGAGCAGCTCGGCGTGCCACTGGACGCCGATCAGAAACGGCCGGCTCGGGTCCTCGACGGCCTCGATCGTCCCGTCGTCGGTCCGGGCGGTGACGACGAGGTCGCCGCCGAGCCGGTCGATCGCCTGATGGTGAAAGGAGTTGACGTCGACGCGGTCGCTGCCGATCGTCGTCGCCAGCAGGCTCCCGGGCTCGATCGTGATCGGGTGCGACGGCTCCCTGCCGGGGTTCGACTGGCGGTGCGGGATCGCGTCGGGCCCTTCCTGATGGTCGGGCAGGTGCTGGATCAGCGTCCCGCCGCGGACGACGTTGAGTGCCTGGGTGCCGCGGCAGATCGCCAGGATCGGCAGCCTGCGGCGATCGGCGGCGCTCGCGATCGCGAGCTCGAAGCGATCGAGGTCGGGCTCGGTCGGACCGAGCTGCTCGTCCGGCTCCTGGCCATAGGTCGCCGGATCGATGTCGGGCCCACCGGACAGGCAGAGGCCGTCGAGGCGGTCGAGGAGCGGCTCGACCAGCTCGAGCTCCAGCGGCGGGATCACGACGGGCATGCCGCCACCCGCCTCGATGGCCCGCATGTAGAGGAGGCCGAGCGCCATCTCGTGCGTCTTCGGCTCGCTCTCGGGGATCTGCGAGAGCGTCTCGGCCCGCCGCACCTCGGACGTGGTGACGCCGATCAGCGGCCCGTTCAGAGAACCCACGTGTCCTTCACTCCTCCACCTCGGCGGCTGTTGACGATCATCTCTCCGGCCTCGGGGCCGAACCGGCTGAGCCCGCCGGCGGCCACGGTCACCGACTCGCCCGCGGTGATCACGAACGGTCGCAGATCGACGTGACGAGGCGCGATCCCGGCCGCCGTCAGGGTCGGATGGACCGACAGCGGGACCGGCTCCTGCGCAACCCAGCGCCCGGGCTCGCTCCGCACCGCCGCGGCCGCCTGCCGGCGCTCCCCCGGCTCGGCGAGCGGGCCGATCGTGATGCCCTTGCCCCCGAACTCCGACCGCGGCTTGATGACGAGCTCGCCGAGCCGCGGCGCGGCCGCCGCGAACTGCTCGGGGTCGCCGAGGTCGAAGCCGGGGACGGAGGCGAGCAACGGCTCCTCACCGAGGTAGAAGCCGATCATCCGCTCGACGTAGACGTGGACCGCCTTGTCGTCGGCGATGCCGGTTCCCGGCGAGTTGACACAGCCGAGACGGCCGGCTCGCAGCGGCTCCGTGAGCAGCTCTCCGAGCGCGGTCGGGGCGCCGTCGGGGCCGGTCAGCCGCTCGTCGTCGACGCGTCGGTAGACGACGTCGACGGGCTCGTCGCCGAGGAGCAGCCGTTCGCCGCGACGGCGCAGATCGCCGGCGGTGACGACCGTCATCCCGGCCGCCGCGGCCAGCGCCTCGTGCTCGTAGGCGCCACCGCTGTCCGGACCGTCGCCGACCAGCACCGCGCGGGGGCTCTCGGCACCGTCGGGCGCGGCGCTCGCGATCGCGCTCACGAACGCTGCGGCAGCGGGCTCGAGCGATCGCGGGCGCAGCCCGGCGGCGGATCCGAGCGGCTCGAGAGCTCGGCGCGCAGCATGCAGGTAGGCCAGACCCGACGGCGCGCGCAGGTTGTCCTCGACGACGAGGAAGCGGCCGTCCGGCGCGCGGAGCAGGTCGGGGCCCGCGAGCGCGGCGACGATCCGGTCGCCGAGCCCGGCGACGGCCGGCTCGTACCAGTCGGCCGTCTCGATCACCCGCGCCGGAACGATCCCGTCCGCGACGATCCGGCGCTCTCCGTAGACATCGGCGATGAACGTGTTCAACGCCCGGACCCGCTGGGCGAGACCGGCGGCGAGGTGATCCCACTCGGCCGCGGGGACGATCCGCGGAATCAGGTCGTGGGCGAGCTCCCCGCCGCCGAAGCGGACGCCCGCCTCCCGCAGCTCCGCCCCGACCCGCTCGGCCTCGCTCCGAAGTGCCGCCTCGTCCCAGCGCTCGAACAGGGCCTCGTAGGCTTCGGGGGCGGCCCGCCGCTCGTCGAAGCCTTCGGCTGCGAACCGATCCCGCGCCTGCTGCCCTGCCATGGCGGCCATCGTTTCCCATGGTCACACGGCCCGCCCGCTTCCGCAAAAGGCCGCCATCCGACGCGCTGAGCCCCGAGGCCATTCAGCGACGGCCCGATCCGGCTTGCCGTACCCTTTCCGGACCGCCGTGCGGTCCCCGACCGGGCTTTCAAAGGGGTTCCACGCGCTCGGCCGGCAAGCATCGACCGCTGCGACGGCGGTCCCCATCGACGACTCGCGAATGACCCGAACCGACCCCGACATCGCTACCCGGAAGGACCCGGCCGGCTTCGGCGGAGTCCACGATCCTTCGTTCTTCCACGATGGCTGCGGGGTTGCGTGCGTTGCCCGGCTCGACGGCAAGGCGATCCACGAGACGATCGATCGCGGCCTCGTGGCACTCGACCGGCTCGAGCATCGCGGTGCTGCCGGCGCCGACGAGTCGACCGGCGACGGCGCCGGGATCATGTTCGGGCTCCCGCACGAGTTCTTCCGCTCCCGGACCGCCGAGATCGACACCAAGCCCGTGGTCCTGCCCCGCCCCGGGAAGCTCGCGGTCGCGATGTGCTTCATGCGCCGCGACACCGTCGGCGGCACGGAGCGGATCCGCCGCCGCCTCGAGGAACTGGTCGCGGCCGCCGGCCACCGGGTCATCGGCTGGCGTCAGGTCCCGGTCGACGAGACCTCATGCGGCCAGCTCGCCCGCGAGACGGCACCGCGGATCAGCCAGCTCTTCATCGAGGCAGGGGACGGCGTCCGCGACGAAGCCGCCTTCGACCGCAGCCTGTTCGTCGTCCGCCGCCGGGCCGAACGCGATTGCGGCGAGGACGTCTCGTTCCCGAGCATGTCCTGCCGGACGATCGTCTACAAGGGGATGCTCACCGCCCCGCAGCTCCCGCAGTTCTACCCCGACCTCCGCGACCTCTCGCTGCGCAGCACGTTCGCGATCGTCCACTCGCGGTTCTCGACGAACACGGCGCCGAGCTGGGAGCTCGCGCAGCCGCTGCGGATGATCGCCCACAACGGCGAGATCAACACGCTGCGCGGCAACGTCAACTGGATGCGCGCCCGCGAGGCAGTCCTCTCCTCGGACGCGTTCGGTGACGACCTTCGCGACTGTCTGCCGCTGATCGACGAAGGCGCCTCCGACTCCGCGGCGTTCGACCGCGCCTTCGAGCTGATGGTGCTCGGCGGGCGGACCCCGCATCACACGATGATGATGATGATCCCGGCCTCCTGGGAGGACCGCGACGACGTACCGCCGGAGCTCGAGGGCTTCTACCGCTACCACTCCCGTCTCGTCGAGCCCTGGGACGGGCCCGCCGCGATCGCCTTCTGCGACGGCCACACGCTCGGCGCGATGCTCGACCGCAACGGCCTCCGGCCCGGTCGCTGGATGATCACCCGCGACGGGTGGGTCTGCCTCGGCTCGGAGTCGGGAATCTTCACGACGACCCCGAACAAGATCGCCCGGATGGGGCGGCTGCAGCCCGCCCAGCTCTTCGTGGTCGACCTCGAGACCGGCCTCGTCCGCACCGATGGCGAGCCGGAGCTCGCGGTCGCCGCGTCGGCTCCCTACGGGGACTGGTACGCGGAGGGCAAGCTCGGCGTCCGCGAGCTTCCCGACCCGATGGCGACGATCCAGCCGGTCGAACCGCTCCTGCAGCGCCAGCTCGCGTTCGGCTACACGCAGGAGGACCTCCGGACCCTGCTCGCCCCGCTGCTCCGCGACGGCCGCGAGCCGACCGGCTCGATGGGCAACGACGCCGCCCTGCCGGTCTTCTCGGACCACAGCCCGTCGCTGTTCAGCTACTTCAAGCAGCGCTTCGCGCAGGTGACGAACCCCGCGATCGACTCGGTCCGCGAGCAGTGCGTGATGAGCCTGCGGACCGACATCGGCCCCCAGGGCAACCTGCTCAGCGACCAGCCGCAGATCGTCAACCACGTCGAGCTCGCGCAGCCGATCCTCACCGACTTCGAGCTCGAGCGGCTCCGCCGCAACCCCCACAACGCGCTCCACAGCACGACGATCGACACGACCTGGGCACTCGCGGGCGGCGAGGACGGCCTCGAGGCCGCGCTCGAGCGGATTCGCTCGCAGGCCGTCGAGGCGCTCGAGGAGAACACGACGCTGCTCGTCCTCAGCGACCGGGCAACGAGCACCGAGCGCGTACCGATCCCGGCGCTGCTCGCCTGCTCGACCGTTCATCACGCGCTGACCCTGCGCGGGACCCGGCTCCGGGCAGCGCTCGTCGTCGAGTCCGGGGAGCCGCGCGAGGTCCACCATCTCGCGGCCCTGATCGGCTACGGCGCGACGGCGATCAACCCGTACCTGATGCTCGAGACGATGACGATGCTCGACGCTCCGACCGTCGGCCTCGACGGCCCGCTCGCCGATGCCAACGAGATCGCGATCGCGGCGATCAGCAAGGGGCTGCTCAAGGTTCTCTCGAAGATCGGGATCGCGACGATCCGCTCCTATCGCGGCGCGCAGATCTTCGAGATCGTCGGCATCGATCGGAAGGTCGTCGACGTCCACTTCACCGGCACCCCCTCGCGGCTCGACGGGATCGGCCTCGGCGAGATCGCCCGCGAAGCCCTCGACCGCCATGCCCGCGCCTACCCCGAGGTCCACGGGATGGCGCTGCCCGAGCACGTCGAGCACGCCCGCCTCGCCGCCGACAGCGAGAAGCTGTTGCCGCAGGGCGGCGTCTACCGCTGGCGCCGCGACGGCGAGATGCACATGTGGGACCCGGAGACGATCGCCTCGCTGCAGCTCGCGGCCCGCTCCGAGGACGACGCCGACAGCCTCGAGTCCTACGAGGACTTCAGCCGTCGCGTCAACGACGAGAACTCGAGCCGGGCCATGATCCGTGGCCTGCTCGAGCTCGAGGAGTCGGACGCGCCGGTGCCGCTCGACGAGGTCGAGCCGGCGAGCGAGATCGTCAAGCGGTTCTCGACCGGGGCGATGAGCCTCGGGGCGCTCTCGCCGGAGGCCCACGAGACGCTCGCGATCGCGATGAACCGCCTCGGCGGCTGGTCGAACAGCGGCGAGGGCGGCGAGGACCGCCGCCGCAACACGCCCGACCCGAACGGCGACGAGCGCCGCTCGCGGATCCGCCAGGTCGCGTCCGGCCGCTTCGGCGTCGACGTCGAGTACCTCTCCCACGCCGACCAGATCCAGATCAAGATCGCCCAGGGCGCGAAGCCCGGCGAGGGCGGCCAGCTTCCGGGTCACAAGGTCGACACCTACATCGGCGCCCTCCGCTTCGCGCTGCCGGGCACCGAGCTGATCTCGCCGCCGCCGCACCACGACATCTACTCGATCGAGGACCTCAAGCAGCTCATCTACGACCTCCGCGCAGCGAACCCGACGGCCGGCGTGTCCGTCAAGCTCGCGGCCGAGTCCGGCTGCGGCACGGTCGCCGTCGGCTGCGTCAAGGCCGGCGCCGACCACGTCGTCATCGCCGGCCACGACGGCGGCACCGGCGCCTCGCCGCTGTCGTCGATCCAGGGCGCCGGCGTGCCCTGGGAGATCGGGATCGCCGAGACCCAGCAGGCGCTGCTCGACAGCGGCCTGCGCACCCGAGTCGTGTTGCAGACCGACGGCCAGATGCGGACCGGCCGCGACGTCGTCATCGGGGCGCTGCTCGGCGCCGACGAGATCGGGATCTCGACGGCCCCGCTGATCGCGACCGGCTGCATCATGATGCGGGTCTGCCACCTCAACACCTGCCCGGTCGGCGTCGCCACCCAGGACCCGGAGCTGCGCGCCCGCTTCTCGGGGCGGCCCGAGCACGTCGTCCGCTACATGTACCTCGTCGCCGAGGAGGCGCGGCGGCTGATGGCGTCGCTCGGCATCCGCCGCTTCAGCGACCTCGTCGGCCGGACCGAGCTGCTGCGCCAGACCGAGCGGCTCGAGCACTGGAAGGCGAGCTCGCTCGACCTCGCCCCGCTGCTCGCCGTCCCGGCACCGGGCCGCGACGCGCCGCGCGGGTTCGTGCCCGGCGACGCCAAGAAGCAGCCGGTCGGTGCGTCCTTCGACGAGCGCAAGCTGCTCGGCCCGGCGGCACCGGCGATCGAGAGCGGCGCGAAGGTCAGCTACTCGACGACCGTCACCAACATCGACCTCGCCGTCGGCGGCCGGGTCTCGAATGCGCTCGTCGCCGCCCGCGGGGCCGACGGGCTCGACGACGACACGCTCCACTTCGAGCTGACCGGTTCGGCCGGGCAGACCGCTGGCGCCTGGCTCGCGCCCGGGGTGACGATCACCGTCAAGGGCGACGTCAACGACTACGCCGGCAAGGGTCTGTCGGGCGGCATCCTCGCGGTCCGGCCGGCGACGACTGCGGGCTACAAGGCCGAGAGCAACGTGATCGCCGGCAACGTCGCGCTCTACGGCGCTACCGCCGGGCGGGCGTTCTTCCGCGGCCGCGCGGGCGAGCGGTTCGCGGTTCGCAACTCCGGAGCGCTGGCGGTCGTCGAGGGGATCGGTGAGCACGGCTGCGAGTACATGACCGGCGGCTGCGTCGTCGTCCTCGGCCCGACCGGCCGCAACTTCGCGGCGGGGATGAGCGGCGGGATCGCCTGCATCTGGGATCCCGACGAAACGTTCCCGCCCAAGTGCAACATGGGCATGGTCGAGCTCGAGCCGGTCCATCCCGAGGGCAACAGCTTCCTTCGTGACCTCGTTGCCGAGCACCAGCGACGGACCGGGTCGGCGGTCGCCGCCGGGCTCCTCGATCGCTGGGACGAGGCGGCGAGCGAGTTCGTCGTCGTCATCCCGCCCGGCTTCCGCGCCGCCCTCGCCCACACCGTCCCGCCGGCCAAGGGCCGCACGGTCAACCTCGCGTAGAGCTT
>DASTTY010000118.1:0-15741 GCA_035759925.1 Solirubrobacterales bacterium | reverse complement strand
CAGGCAGCGGACGAGGATGTCTCCCGCCGCCGCCATCTTGTCGATCTGCTCCGGGGTCTTCGGGACGATCAAGGCCGGCTCAGAGCTCTTCTTCCATCCGCAGGGTGGCGAGCAGCGCTCTGATCCGGTTGCCGACCTCCTCCGGCTTCAGCGAGCCGTCGACCCGCTTGAGGACGCCGCGCTGCTCGTAATAGTCGATCAGCGGCATCGTCTTCTCGCGGTAGGTGTCGAGCCGGTGGCGGATCACCTCGGGCTTGTCGTCGTCGCGGACGATCAACCGCGAGCCGCAGATGTCGCAGACGCCCTCGTGCTTGGGCGGGTCGAACTCGACGTGGAAGATGTGGCCGTTCTTCGCGCAGGTGCGGCGGCCGCCGAGGCGGCGGATGACCTCCTCGTCGCTGACGTCGATCAGCACCGCGGCGGTGACCGTGCGGCCGAGCGATTCCATCTCGTCGCCGAGGGCCTCGGCCTGGCCGACGGTCCGTGGGAAGCCGTCGAGGATGAATCCGTCGGCGGCCTCCTCGCTCTCGACGCGCTCGGCGATCACGCCGATGATCACCTCGTCGGGGACGAGGTCGCCGCGGTCCATGTACTCCTTCGCGGTCTGCCCGAGCTCGCTGCCCTCGGCGACTGCGGCGCGGAGGATGTCGCCGGTCGCGTAATAGGGCAGCCGGAAGTCCTCCTGGAGGCGTTCCCCCTGGGTTCCCTTGCCGGACCCGGGCGGTCCGAGGAGGATCAGGTTCAGCTCAGGCACGGGACCGTGCAGGCTACAGAGCGCCTGAGGACGGGGATGAGCGGCCCGGCGGGTGGCTCAGCCGGCTCGGCAGCCGCCGACGCCCGACTTCATGAACGCGGCGGCATCGTCGTAGTAGCGCAGCCGCGGCAGGTAGGGGCCGATCACGTCCTGCTCGTCGCCCGGATGCGTGGTGAGCTGGATCGCGTGGCGGAAGCTCCGCGAGGGGAGCATGTTGCGGACCTGGAACCAGCCGAAGTCGGGGTCCTGGTAGCCGTCGCCGCGCTTGCTCCACCTGATCCACGCCTTTCCGCACCGGTAGCGCGCGGTGGCGGGCCGGTCGCCGGCCCGGCTGACGACGATCGTGAAGGTCCCGTTCCGGTTCGTCGGGATCTGCTCGTCGTAGGCGCAGTCGGTGACCCTGGTCGTCACCGGCGCCTCGTTCATGCAGTAGCTCGCGTAGCGGACCTGTCCCGACCCCATCCGCCGGTCGCCGTGGAACGTCGATGGAGCGGTCGGCAGCTTGCCCCTGAAAACGGCCACCTTCCCGAAGCGGCGGTTGATCGCGGTCCGCACGTAGGCGTTGTGGACGTTCGGGAAGAAGCCGCCGGAAGCGCCGCGGGCGGGCGGGGTCGGATCGGCGCCGGGAGCGGTGTCTCCGGTCCAGAGCTGGAGCAGATAGCGGCGGTCGTACTGAGCGCGCCACTCCCCGCCGCGCACGGCCGGGAACCACGGCGGCACCTCGCGCGGCACCGACGTCAGCCCGGCGAAGACGTCGACCGGAGCGCTGAGCTCGTTCGGATATCGCATCGCCCGGTAGGAGTCCTGGCTGATCAGGAGCGCGCCCGGATCGGGGACCCGTGGGTGCCCGAGGGTCTTCGCCTGCGAGTCGACGGCGTCGCAGAGCGACTGGCCGCGCAGCACGGTGCCGTCGGCGAGCTTCAGCCTCGGACGAGGGAGGCCGACGCCGCCGGTCAGGTCGGCGCCCTGGTCGGGCACGTAGACCCGGATCATCAGGAGGTTCAGCTCGTGGGTCTCGCCACCCGCGGTCTCGGTGATCGGCCCGGCGTCGGGAACGACGTAGATCTTGTTGCGGTGCGGCTCGCCGGCGTACGCCTCGAGCGGATAGCCGGGGTTCTTGGCGTCGACGACGTTGACCCGGTAGCTCCGCTCGTGCGCGGTTCGGCTCGCGCCCCTCCGGAACGGATTCGTCGATCCCCGCAGTGGGTCGATCTGGTAATCGGCGAGGGCATCGACGCCGCGGCCGAGCACGTCGTAGGTCTGCATCGCCATGTAGCGGGAATGGGGGTAGCGACCCCGGAGCGTCAGCTTCGACCCCGGCGGGCGCCGGAAGCCGGCCGCCCAGTAGGTCGCCCCGGCGTCGGGATAGGCGATGTTGAAGTCGTGGACGCCGAACGCCCCGTAGTTCCAGAAGCAGTCGCTGAAGCGGCCGTCGACCATGTCGCCGCGGCCTGCCGAGGCGCTCGCCGGCAGCAGCGCCGCGGCCGCCATGAGAGCCGCGGCGGCGAGGCAGGCTCTCGCTCGCCGGCTCACTTGCCGCGGCAGCCGAGCTTCGCGAATTCGGACTTGGACCAGTACTGCGAACGCGGGAAGTAGGGACCCATCACCTGCTTCTCGGTCCCGGGTTCGGTGACCCGCTGGGGCGCCTGCTTCCAATCCGGGTCGGCCGCCATGAACCGCATGTAGAGGGTGTCGACGTAGCTCCGCGCTGCCGGATCGTCGTAGTTCTCGCCCTTGCCGAAGTTGATCCAGCGGTAGCCGCACTTGCGGCGGGCGTTGGCGGGCCGGTCGCCGGGCCGGCCGACGACCAGGGTGTAGCGACGGTGCTTGCGGAGCGGCACCTGCTGGTCGTAGACGCAGTCGTAGCCGAGCCCGGTCACCGGCGAGGAGCCGCTGCACAGCGACCAGTAGCGGACCTGGTAGTCGCGCGGGCGCCAGCGGTTGCTGGCCGGGAGCGTCTCCGGGAACCGCGGCATCTTGCCCGAGATCGTCGTCAGCCGACCGTACTTGCGGCTGATCGGCGTCAGCAGGTAGCGGGTGTCGGGGTTCGACTGAAAGCCGCCGGCGTCGGTGGGCGGGTAGGTGGCGGCGCGCACCGCGGGGTCGTCGATGAAGGCGCCCGCGACGCTGTAGCTGCCGTTCCAGAACCGCTCCCAGCGGGGCGGATCGGCGGCGGGAGCGTTGACCGGATCCGCGGACCCCGCCACCAGTGACTTCCAGAGCGCGGGCGGGAACGTCGAGGTGCTCACGTCCTCGATCGGGTCGAGCTGCGCGCAGGCCGCCTCGCCGCGCAGCTTCGTGCCGTCGGCGAGCTCGAGGACGAGCTTCGGCAGCCCGGCGTCGCCGGTCCCGTCACGGCCGCGGTCGGGCAGGTAGTTGCGGATGCTCATCCCGAGCCGGGTCGAGGGATCGGTGGTCTGCGTGTAGATCGTGTTCGGCGCGCGGTTCGCCGGGATGTCTCCGGAGACGACGTGGAAGGTGTACTTCCGCGGCCCGCCCTTGCGACTGCGACCCGGCAGAAACGGGTTCACCGATCCCTTGTCGGGCTCGATCTGGAAATCGCGGAGGTGGTCGGCCGAGGCGATCTGGCCGAGCTCGCCGGGGCGGCCGAACATGGTCCAGGACATGTAGCGCTGATGGCCGAACTTGCCGTGGAAGGTGAGGCTCGAGCCCTCCGGCAGCACGTACTGGGCGACGAAGTAGGTGGAGCCGACGTCGGGATAGAGGTTCGGCTTCTGGATCGGCGTGGCGCCTGGCAGGTTCGCGTAGTCCATGCCCTTCGGGGGCGCCCAGAAGCAGTCGTGGCCGTAGCGCTGGTTCGTCTCGACGGCGAGGTGGTGCGGAAGGTAGGTCAGGTCGGCCCGGGCCGGAGCGGCGGCGGCCGCGACGGCGGCAACGGCGCCGAGCAGCGCGAGGGCGATCCGGGCCGCGCGGCTGCTCACCTGGCTGCGGCGGTCGGGGGCCGAGACGGGCATCAACTCTCCTCCTGGACGTTTCGAAGTACCGGTTTGGGCTCCCCGCCTCCCGCGAATCCAGCCTAGTCGAGCGCGACGGGCCGGGATGCAGGTCGGGATGGCCGCAGAAGCCACCCTACAGCCGCTATTGACGGAATGTCAAGTTGAATCTTCGTAAATAAGGCCGCGATTCCCGCTACCATCGCCGGACGATGCCGCCATCGGCCAAAGCATCCGAGACCGCGGCGCCCGAACGGGGTCCGCGGCGACTCTCCCGCCCCGCCCGCCGCCGGCAGCTCGTCGCCGCAGCGATGCCGGTGGTCGCCGAGCGCGGCCTGTCGGACTTCTCGCTCGATGAGGTCGCCGCCGGCGCCGACGTCACCCGCAACCTCCTCTACCACTACTTCCCGCGCGGGCGCGCCGACGTCGTCGTCGCCGTCGCCGAGGAGGCCGGGCGCCGCCTCACCGGCGAGTGGATCACCGACGAGGCGGTCCCGCTGCCGGAGCGGACGGCGGCGAACGTCGGCCGCATGGTCGAGCACGCCCGCGAGCCGTCCGATGCCTGGAGGATCTACCAGCACGCCCGCGGCTCGAGCGACCCCGAGCTGCGCGAGGCGGTCGACCGCTTCGAGGGACTCGTGATCGAGTCGATCGCGCTGAACCGGCTCGGAACGGCCGACCCTCCCCCACCCGCCCGGATCGCCCTGCGCGGCTACCTGGCCTTCTTCGGCGCCGCCCTCGACGAGGCGAGGGCGCGCTCGATGCCGACCGAGGAGCTCCTGCCGCTCCTCAACGGGACGCTCGCCGCCTGCCTGGAGGCCGCGGAGGGCTGAGGCGGCCGCCGGCTCCGGCCACCAGGGCGGGGAAAGGGCTGATGAGGAGGGCCAGCGGCATGTCCGAAACGTGGATAGCGGCATCCCCGCGCCGGCGGATGTCACGAACGGGTCCCATGGCGCCCCGTTCGTGACTCTCGGCCCCACAGCGATCGCGATTGCCACGAAAGGGGCATCGTGGGCTGCGGCACGGCCAGTAGGCCTTCCCCTCGCTGCTTTACGCGACGTCCGGGCGTGGGCGGCTGCGCCCGCACCCCCGGCACGGCTGCCCAGCTACTTCAGGAAGCCTTCGTAGTTGCGCATCATCAGCTGCGCCTCGAGCTGCTTGACGGTGTCGAGGGCGACGCCGACGACGATCAGGATCGAGGTGCCGCCGAAGAAGAAGTTCGCCGAGGTCTGGCTGATCAGGATCGTCGGCAGGGCGGCGACGAGGCCGAGGTAGAGGGCGCCGGCGAACGTCAGCCGGGAGAGGATCCGGTCGAGGTACTCAGCGGTCGGGCGACCGGGGCGGACGCCGGGGATGAACCCTCCGTACTTCTTCAGGTTGTCGGCCTGGTCGACCGGGTTGAACGTGACCGCGGTGTAGAAGTAGGTGAAGACGATGATGAAGAAGACCTCGCCGACGACATAGGCCCAGCGGTCGGGGCTGAAGAAGGCGGCGAAGTCGAGCGCGGCCGGGGTATTGAGGAGCTGCCCGACCGTCGGCGGGAAGGCCATGATCGAGGCGGCGAAGATGACCGGGATTACGCCTGCCATGTTCACGCGCAGGGGCAGATAGCTCGACCCTCCGGTCGTCATCTTCCGGCCGACCACGCGTTTGGCGTACTGCACGGGTATTCGCCGCTGCCCCTCCTGGACGAACACGATTCCGACGATCACCGCGATCGCGACGAAGGGCATCATCACGACGAAGACCTGATCGGGGTTGTTCCACCAGGCGGAGATGCCGCTCGGCAGCCCGGAGACGATCGAGGCGAAGATCATCAGCGAGATTCCGTTGCCGATCCCGCGCTGGGTGATCAGCTCGCCGAGCCACATCAACAGCACGGTGCCGGCGGTCAGCGAGATCACGACCAGCATCAGCTTCGCGAAGGTCAGCTCGCCGACCACGCTCTCGCCGGAGGCACCGAAGGAGCGGAACAGGAAGACGTAGCCGGTCGACTGCAGGAACGCCAGGATCACGGTCAGATAGCGCGTGTACTGGGTGATCTTCTGCTGGCCGACCTCGCCCTCCTTCTGGAGCTTCTCGAGCGCCGGGACGACCACCGTCAGCAGCTGGAGGATGATCGAGGCCGTGATGTAGGGCATGATCCCGAGCGCGAACAGGGACAGCCGCGAGAGGCTGCCGCCGCTGAACAGGTTCAGGAAGCCGAGGATGTCGGAGCCGGCGAAGTTGTTCTGGAGGTCCTCGATCGCGCTCGACTCGATGCCCGGCGCGGGGATGTAGGCGCCGAGCCTGTAGAGCGCCAGCATCGCCGCCGTGAAGGCGATCTTGCGCCGGATCTCGGGGATCGCGAATGCGTTTCCGAGGATCCTCAGCATCGATTACTCGATGACTTCGGCGCTGCCGCCGGCCGCCTCGATCTTCTCGCGGGCGGTGCTGCTGAAGGCATGGGCGCGGACGGTCAGCTTCTTCGTCAGCTCACCGTTGCCGAGGATCTTGACCGGATGCTTGCGGGTCGCCAGGCCCGCCGCCCTGAGGGTCTCGGGCGTGACCTCGACGCCGGCGTCGAAGCGCTCCTCGAGCGTCGCCAGGTTGACCGGCTGGGTATGCGTCCGGAACGGCTCGAACGGCATCGACATCTTCTTGTTCGGCCCGCGCAGCTTCCGCATCCGCATGTGGATCGGGTTCTGACCGCCCTCGTGGGCGACCTTGCGCTTGGCGCCGGCCCGGGCGCCCTGGCCCTTGTGGCCGCGGCCGGAGGTCTTGCCGGTACCGGATCCGTGCCCGCGGCCGACCCGCTTGCGGTCCCTGCGCGTCCCCGGCTTCGGGGTCAGGTTGTCGAGGCCGACGTCCTCGGGCTCGATCCGTGCCATCAGGATCTCCCCTTCCCGGTGGGCTCGACGCTGACGAGGTGCTCGACCTTGCGAAGCAGGCCATGGAGCTGCTCGGTGTCCTCGCGGACGACCGACTTGCCGATCCGCCCGAGCCGCAGCGTCCGCAGCGTGTCGCGCTGGCGCGGGCTCCTGCCGTTCGCCGACTTGACCTGCTTGATCAGCAGCTCAGCCATCGGACTTCTCATCGTCGTCCTCAGCAGCCGTCGCCGGCGCCTCCTCGGTCGCGACCGCGACCGGGTCGACTGGCTTCGAGCCGGAATCCTCTGCGGTCTGCTCGCCTTCCGGCTTGCGCTCCTGCTTCGGGATCCCAAGCACCTGCTTGATCGTCAGGCCGCGCAGCTCGGCGACGTCCTCGGGCTTGCGGAGGCCGCGCAGGCCCTCCATCGTCGCCTTGACCTGGTTGATCGGGTTGTTGGTGCCGATCGACTTCGTCAGCACGTCGCGGATCCCGCCGAGCTCGAGGACGGCGCGGACGCCGCCACCGGCGATCACGCCGGTTCCCTCGCTGGCCGGGCGGAGGACGACGTGGCCGGCGCCGAAGCGGCCGACGATCCGGTGCGGGAGCGTCTGCCCGTACTTGGGGACCCGGATCAGGTCCTTGCGGGCGTTCTCGACCGCCTTCTGGATCGCGAGCGGGACCTCGCGGGCCTTGCCGTAGCCGATCCCGACGACGTCGTTCTCGTCGCCGACGGCGACGAGCGCGGTGAACGAGAACCGGCGGCCGCCCTTGACGACCTTGGCGACCCGGTTGATCTCGATCACCCGCTCCTGCAGGTCGAGCCCCTGCGGGCTCACTCTTTCGACGTCTGTGCTCATCGGCTCCTGTTCGGTTCCTTCACTTGCTTGCGGCCGGTCAGAATCGCAGACCGGCCTCGCGGGCACCTTCGGCGAGGGCGGCGACCTGACCGTGGAAGTGGTAGCCGCCGCGATCGAAGACGCAGGTCTCGACGCCGGCCTTCTTCGCTCGCTCGGCGAGCAGCTCGCCGGCCTTCTTCGCCCGCTCGGCGGGCTCGAGCTTACGCAGGTCGGCCTCGGTCCAGCTCGTCTGGGCGATCGTATGGCCGCGATCGTCATCGATGAGCTGGGCGTAGAGCCCGCGGTTGGACCGGTAGACGGCGAGCCGCGGGCGCGCCTCGCTGCCGCGCACCTTGGCGCGGACGCGGCGCCGCCGCCGCAGCCTTCTCTGTTCCCGGGTCTGGACTGCCATCGAAGCTCCTTACGCCCGCTTGCCGACCTTGCGGCGGACCTGCTCGTCGGCGTAGCGCACACCCTTGCCCTTGTACGGCTCCGGCGGCCGGTGGCGGCGGATCTGCGCCGCCGTCTCGCCGACGAGCTGCTTGTCGATTCCCCGGACGATGATCTCGGTCGGCTGCGGGACCTCGAAGTCGATCCCGTCCGGCGCCTTCATGTTGATCGGATGCGAGAAGCCGAGCGACAGCTCGAGCGCCTTGCCCTGCGCCTTCGCGCGGTAGCCGACACCCTGGATCTGGAGCCGCTTCTCGAACCCGTCGGTCACGCCCTCGACCATGTTCGCGATCAGGCTCCGGGTCAGCCCGTGCAGAGCGCGGTGCTCGCCGCGATCGGTCGGCCGGGCGACCGTGAGGACGCCGTCGTCGAGCTTGACCTCCATGTCGCGGCTGATCACCTGCGTCAGCTCGCCCTTCGGCCCGTTCACGGTCACGCGACCGGGCGCGAGGTCGACGGTGACGCCCGCGGGGATCTCGATTGGCTTGTTACCTATGCGGCTCATTGCTAGCTCGCAGCTCGCAGCTCGCAGCTCGCAGCGGCGCAGGTCGAAGCCGGGTCGCGAAGCGACCGCTGCTTGCTGCTTGCTGTTTGCTGCCTGCTCATCGAACTACCAGACGTAGGCGACCACTTCGCCGCCGACGCCCTTCTCCTTGGCCTCGTGGCCGGTCATCACCCCGGCCGAGGTCGAGATGATCGCAGTGCCCATCCCGCCCTGCACCCGCGGGACCTCCGCCCCGGGGACGTAGCGGCGGCGTCCCGGCCGCGAGATCCGCCTCATCCCGTGGATGACTGGGTCGCGGTCCTCGGTGTACTTGAGCTGGATCCGGATCGACTCGCCGACCTTCGTCGGCTCGACGTCGTAGCCATTCAGGTAGCCCTGCTCGACGAGGATCCGCGTCATCTCCTTCTTCAGGCGCGATGACGGGATCTCGACCTCGGGATGGTCGGCGTTGAGCGCGTTGCGGACGCGCGTCAGGTAATCGGCGATCGGGTCGGTCAGCATTGAAAGAGATCCTCGGCTACCAACTGGACTTGGTCATCCCGGGCACGTAGCCCCTGTGGGCGGCGTCGCGCAGGCAGATCCGGCAGAGGCCGAACTTCCGGTACACGGCACGGGCGCGGCCGCACTTGCGGCAGCGGTTGTAGTTGCGCGCCTTGAACTTCGAGCCCGCAGCCTGCTTGACGCGTTGTGACGTCTTAGCCATCTACTCCTCTTCTTGTCCGTCGTTCGAGCCGGACTCGCCTTCTTCGCCCTCGGCGTCCTCGTCGGCGGCCGGCTTCTCGTACGCCTCCGGGTTCTCCTCCTTGAGCTGCTCGAGGGCGGCCTGCTCGGCCTCGGCGCGCTGCCGCGCCTCCTCCTTGCGATGCTCCTCCTCCTCGGCGTCGATCTCCTCCTGGCTGCGGCCACCCGGGCGCCCCTCCTGGGCGAACGGGAAGCCGAGGCCGAGCAGCAGCTCGAAGCCCTCCTCGTCCGAGGCCGCGGTGGTCGCGAAGGTGATGTCGAGCCCGCGCGTGTCGCTGATCGAGTCGTAGTCGATCTCCGGGAAGATCAGCTGCTCGCGGATCCCCAGCGAGTAGTTGCCGCGGCCGTCGAACGAGCGCGGGTTGAGGCCGCGGAAGTCGCGGATCCGCGGGATCGCGATCGTGACCAGGCGGTCGGTGAATTCCCACATCCGCGCCTTGCGCAGGGTCACGGCGACCCCGACCGGCATCCCCTCGCGGAGCTTGAACGCCGCGATCGACTTGCGGGCGCGCCGCACGCTCGGGCGCTGGCCGGTGATCGTCGCGAGCTCGCCGGTCGCGTCGTCGATCACGTTGCTGGTCCGGCTCGCCTCGCCGATCCCCATGTTGACCGTCACCTTGACGAGGCGCGGCGCCGACATCGGCGTCGAGTAGCCGAACTTCTCGATCAGCGCCGGGAGCACCTCGTTCTGGTAGCGATCGCGCAGCCGCGCCGGCGGCGCCGCCTGGCTCTCCGTCTTCTCGGGTGTCTGGGTTGCAGCTTCCATGGGTCCTGAGGGTCAGTCGATCGTCTTGTCGGTCCGCTTCGAGTAGCGCACCCGCTTGCCGTCGTCGCCGGTCCGCACGCCGACCCGGGTCGGCTGGTTGTCGGTCGGGTCGAGGAGGATGACGTTGGAGACGTCGATCGGACCTTCCTTGTCGATGATGCCAGCTTGGCCCGTCTGGGCGTCGCTCATCGACCGCGGCCGCTGGTGGCGCTTGACGATGTTGACGCCCTCGACGAACACCCGGCGGCGCTTCGGGTCGACGCGGATCACCTTCCCCTGCTTGCCCTTGTCCTTGCCGGAGGTGACCATCACGTGGTCGTCGGTGCGGATGCGCATTGCCTTGGCCACGGTCAGAGGACCTCCGGGGCGAGCGAGACGATCTTCATGAACGCGCGGTCGCGCAGCTCGCGGGCGACCGGGCCGAAGATCCGCGTCCCGCGCGGGTTGTTCTGCGGGTCGATCAGGACGGCGGCGTTCTCGTCGAAGGCGATGTAGGTGCCGTCGGCGCGGCCGATCTGCTTGCGGGTCCGGACGACGACGGCCTGCACGACCTCGCCCTTGCGGACGCCGCCGCGCGGGGTCGCGTGCTTGACGGTCGCGGTGATCACGTCGCCGACGCTCGCGTAGCGGCGATGGTGTCCGCCCTTGACGCGGATGCAGAGGATCTCGCGCGCGCCCGAGTTGTCGGCGACCTTGAGTCGGCTCTCCTGCTGGATCATCGGACGGGACCTACTTCGCCTTCTCGAGGATCTCGGTCAGCCGCCAGCGCTTCGTCTTCGACATCGGCCGGGTCTCGACCAGACGGACGGTGTCGCCGGCGCCGGCCTCGTTGCGCTCATCGTGCGCGTGGTACATCTTCGAGGTCCGGATCACCTTCTCGTAGGCGGGGTGGCGGCGGGCGCTCTCGACCCGGACGGTG
Source organism: Solirubrobacterales bacterium (assembly GCA_035759925.1). GTDB lineage: Bacteria > Actinomycetota > Thermoleophilia > Solirubrobacterales > 70-9 > RHKX01. The sequence goes on along the minus strand of DASTTY010000118.1, from coordinate 4,966 downwards.
ATCGTCTTGTCCATCTTGTCGGAGACGACGACGCCCTGGCGGACCTTCGGGCTGCCGGGCTCGCGCGCCGCCGGCTCGGTGCCGGTCCCCGAACCCTTGCCGGCGGCCTTGGCGCGGGCGGCGCCGCGACCCTGGCGGTAGCGGCGGCGCTCGCCGGCCTTGCGGCGGCGCTCGACGGCGCGGCGCTCGATGCGCTCGTCGACCGACAGCGGCGGGTTCGGCTCGCCCTCGTGGGTCGAGCGCGCCAGCTTGCGGCGCTGCTTCGGCGAAAGCTCAACCGCCGGCTCCTCATCGCTGCCCGCCTCGGCAGGGGCGGTCGCGCCCGCATCGTCGCCGGCGTCCTCAGCGGGAACGTCCTCGGCCGGCTCCTCGGCGGCAGTGGCCTCCTCAGCGGGCGACTCCTCAGCAGGGGCCTCGTCGGCGGCCGTAGCCTCCTCGACCGGCGCTTCCGCTTCGGCGCTGTCCTCTGTCCTCTGTCCTCTGTCTTCTGTCTTCTCTTCTTCTTCAGCCATCTCTACTTCAGTTCCTTGTCGAGGTCGATCCCGCGCTGGCGGGCGACCGTCATCAGTCGGGCCACGTCGCGGCGGCTCAGGTTCAGGCGGGCGGTGTTCTCGAGCTCGCCGGTGGCGTTGCGCAAGCGCAGGTTGAAAGCCTCGCGTCGCGCCTCCTCGAGCGCCTCGACGAGCTCCGCGTCGCCCATCTGGTGCACATCCGCGCCCTTCACTGCGGCTGCCCCTTGCTGACGAACTTCGTCTTCACCGGCAGCTTCGTGCCGGCCAGCTCCATCGCCTCGCGGGCGAGGTCCTCGGAGACCCCGGAGAGCTCGAACATGACCCGGCCGGGCTTGACGACTGCAACCCAGCCCTCCGGGTTGCCCTTGCCGGAACCCATCCGCGTCTCGGCGGGCTTCTTCGTGTACGGCTTGTCGGGGAAGATGTTGATCCAGACCTTGCCGCCGCGCTTGATCTTGCGGGTCATCGCGACGCGGGCAGCCTCGATCTGGCGGTTGGTGATCCAGCCACGGTCGAGCGCCTTCAGGCCGTACTCGCCGAAGCTGACCTGGGTGCCGCCCTTCGAGTAGCCGCGCATGCGGCCGCGGTGCTGCTTGCGGTGCTTGACCCGCTTCGGGCTCAGCATCAGGAGCGACCTCCCTGGCGCGGGCCGCGGCCACCCTGCGGGGGCTGGCCGTCGCCGCCGGGGCGGCGGCTGCCGCGCTCGCCGGGGCGGCGGCCGCGACCGCCGAGCTCCTCGTTGTCGCCGGCGCCGGTGCCGGCGTAGCCCTCGGGCATGACCTCGCCCTTGTTGATCCAGCACTTGACGCCGATCCGGCCGGTCGTGGTCCGGGCTTCGACGAAGCCGTAGTCGATGTCGGCGCGGAGCGTGTGGAGCGGCACCCGCCCGTCCGAGTAGCCCTCGGTGCGGGCCATCTCGGAACCGCCGAGGCGACCGGAGACCTGGACCTTGACCCCCTTCGCGCCCGACCGCATCGCCGAAGTCAGCGCCCGCTTCATCGCCCGCCGGAAGGCGACGCGGCCCTCGAGCTGCTCGGCGATCGACTGGGCGACGAGCTTCGCGTCGAGCTCGGGACGCTTGATCTCGCGGATGTTGACGCGGACCGGTTTGCCCGTTATCGCGTGCAGGTCGCGGCGCAGCGCGTCGACCTCGGAGCCCGACTTGCCGATCACGATGCCCGGGCGGGCCGTGTGGATGTCGACGGTGACCTCGCCGCGCTGCTTGCGGATCTCGATGTCGGAGAGGCCGGCATGGGCGAGCTTGGTCTCGATGTGGCCGCGGATGTTCACGTCCTCGACCAGCGCGTCGGCGAAGTTGCGCTCGTCGAACCAGTTCGACTTCCAGTCGTGGATGTAGCCGACTCGAAAGCCCTCGGGGTTGATCTTCTGTCCCATTGGTGGTCCTGGTTCCTCTAGTCGGCGTCGGGGATCGGGGTCAGGGCGATGTTGATGTGGCAGCTGCGCTTCTCGATCCGGGTCGCGCGGCCGCGCGCTCGCGGGCGGTAGCGCCGCATCGTCGGGCCCTCGTCGACCGAGATGCTCTCGATCCGCATCTCGTCGGGGTCGAGGTCGTAGTTGTTCTCGGCGTTCGCGGCGGCCGACTGCACGAGCTTGGCCAGCGGCACGGCGGCGCCGCGCGGCGAGAACCGCAGCAGCGCGAGCGCGCGCTCGACGTCGAGGCCGCGGATCTGGTCGGCGACGACGCGGACCTTGCGAGGCGAGGTGCGGACGTAGCGAGCCTTCGCGCGGACGACCGGGGCGTCGGTGGTCGCGGCCATCAACGCTCCTCCTTCTTGCTGCCGGAGTGGGCGCGGAAGGTGCGGGTCGGCGCGAACTCGCCGAGCTTGTGTCCGACCATCGACTCGGACACGAAGACCGGCACGTGCTTGCGGCCGTCGTGGACGGCGATCGTGTGGCCGACCATCTCCGGGAAGATCGTCGAGCGCCGCGACCAGGTCTTGATCATCTGCTTGTTGCCGGAGCTGTTCATCGTCTCGATCCGCGCCAGCAGGCGCTCCTCGACGTACGGCCCCTTCTTGGTGGATCGACCCACGGCCTAGCGTCCCTTCTTCTTGCCACGGCGGCGACCGCGGACGATCATCGCGTTCGACTGCTTGTTCTTCTTGCGGGTCCGGTAGCCGAGCGTCGGCTTGCCCCACGGGGTCTTCGGGTGCCCGCCCGGGCCCTTGTGGGCCTCGCCGCCGCCGTGCGGGTGATCGACCGGGTTCATGGCGATCCCGCGGGTCTGCGGGCGCTTGCCCTTGTGGCGGCTGCGGCCGGCCTTGCCGACGGTGACGTTCTGGTGCTCGGCGTTCGAGAGGGTGCCGACCGTCGCCCGGCACTCGGCCCGGACCAGCCGCATCTCCGACGACGGCAGCCGCAGGGTGACGTTGCCGCCCTCCTTCGCGACGACCTGGATCGCGGTCCCGGCGGCGCGGCCCATCCGTCCGCCCTGGCCGGGCTTGAGCTCGACGTTGTGGACGACCGTGCCGGTCGGGATCTGGCCGAGCTCGAGCGCGTTGCCGGCGCGGATGTCGGAGCCGGGGCCGGAGGCGACGGTGTCGCCGACCCTGAGGCCGGCCGGAGCGAGGATGTAGGACTTGGCGCCGTCGGCGTAGTGGAGCAGCGCGATGTAGGTCGTCCGGTTCGGGTCGTACTCGATCGTCGCGACCTTCGCCGGAACGCCGTCCTTGCTGCGCTTGAAGTCGATCTGGCGGTACTTGCGCTTGGCGCCGCCGCCGCGATGGCGCGCGGTGACGCGCCCGCCGGCGTTGCGGCCGCCGGTGCTCTTCTTGCCCTTGGTCAGCTTCTTGTTCGGCTTCGAGGAGGTCACCTCGGAGCGGTCCTGGTAGGTCGCGAAGCGGCGGCCCGGGCTGGTCGGCTTTGTCTTCCGGATCGGCATCTCTCTACTCCGCTGCTCCCTCGAAGAGCTCGATCTGGTTGCCGGGAGCGAGCTCGACGATCGCCTTCTTCCAGGTGCGGGTCTTGCCGGAGTGGACCCCGCGGCGCTTCGGCTTCGAGCGGACCCGGGAGGTCCGGACCTCGGCGACCTCGACGTCGAAGATCTCGGCGACGGCGTGCTTGATCTGGGTCTTGTGGGCGCGGTCGTTGACGCGGAAGGTGTACTTGCCCTCCGCCATCAGCGCGTAGCTCTTCTCGGAGACGACCGGCTCGATGATCACCTGGCGCGGGTCCATCAGCCCTCGCTCCCCTCGTCGTTCGCAGCGCCGCCGCGCGCGACCTCGCCGGCCCGGCCGGAGAGCACCTCGAGCGCCCCCTCGGAGGCGATCAGCGAGCGGTGCCCGACGATCTCGGCGACGCCGACCGCCTCGGCGGTGACGACCGAGACGCGGGGCAGGTTGCGGTAGCTCTTCGCGGCCGCCGACTCCTCGCCGGTGACGACGACCAGCGCCGGCATCGCGCCGCCCCACTTGGCGAGCCCCTCGGCCGCCTGCTTGGTGGCGGGCTCGGAGAAGCTGTCGGCCGGGAGAACGGCGATCGAGCCGCGGGCGGCATGGACGCTGAGCGCCGAGCGCAGCGCCTTCCGGCGCGCCTTGCGGTTGACCTTGAAGGCGTAGTTGCGCGGCTTCGTCGCGAACGCGTTGCCGCCGCCGCGCCGGTGCGGGACGCTGAGCGCGCCGACGCGGGCGCGGCCGGTGCCCTTCTGGCGCCACGCCTTCGCACCGGTCATCGCGACCTCGCCGCGGGTCAGCGACGAGTGCGTCCCCTGGCGGCGCGCGTTCATGTCGGCGCGGGCGGCCTCGTGGACGAGCGACTCGTTGTAGGGCTCGGCGAACACGGCCGCCGGCAGATCGGTCTTCGCCTGCTTGCCGATCGTCGCGGCCTTCGGCGCGGCGCTAGCCATCGCTGCGCACCTCCACCGTCCCGTTCTTCGGGCCCGGGACCGAGCCGCGCAGCATCAGCAGGTTGCGGTCGGCGTCGACGCGGACGACCTCGAGGCCGCGCTGGGTGACGCGCTTTCCGCCCATCCGACCCGGCATCTTCATCCCCTTGAAGACGCGGGCGGGATCGGCGCTGGCGCCGATCGAGCCGGGAGCGCGGACGTTGTGGGAGCCGTGGCTTACCGGGCCGCGGCCGAAGTTGTGGCGCTTGATCGTCCCCTGAAAGCCCTTGCCGATCGCGACCGCCGAGACTTTGACCGTCTGGCCCTGCTCGAACTCGGCGACTGTGACCTCGCCGCCGATCTCGACCTCGCCGTCGTAATCGCGGAACTCGGCCAGGTGCCGGAGCGGCGGCGCGTCGGTCTTCGCGAGATGGCCGACCTCGGCCTTGGTGAGCTTCCGCTCGGCGACCTCGTCCCAGCCGAGCTGGACGGCGTCGTAGCCGTCGGCGTCGGCGGTCCGGACCGCGGTGACCCGGTTCGGCGCCGCCTCGATGACGGTCACGGGCACGCTCTCGCCGCCCTCAGTGAAGAGCTGGGTCATGCCGATCTT
>DASTTY010000117.1:0-3643 GCA_035759925.1 Solirubrobacterales bacterium | reverse complement strand
TGGCAAGCCGGTGATCGTCGGCCCGCGCGACCCGGACGCGCGCGGGGTCGTCATGACCGCCTCCTACGAGGCGCGGCGCTTCGGCGTCCACTCGGCGCTGCCGATGGCGGTCGCCCGCCGGCGCTGCCCTCACGCCGTCGTCATCCCCCGCAACATGGAGCGCTACAAACAGGCGTCCAAACGTGTGATGGCTGTCTTCCACCGCTACAGCGACGTCGTCGAGATCGTCGGCATGGACGAGGCGTACGTCGATCTCAGCGACTCCCCCGCTCCGAAGACGCGGGCCCGCCAGATCAAACGCGACGTACTCGCCGAGACCGGGCTGACCTGCTCGATCGGCCTCGGCCCGAACCGGCTGATCGCGAAGATCGCCTCCGACCTCGACAAGCCCGACGGCCTCTGCGTGCTCCCCCGCGAGCGCTTCCTCGAGGTCGTCGGCGAGCGCCCGGCGCGGATCATCCCCGGCGTCGGCCCGCGCACCGAGGAGCGCCTCGAAGCGCTCGAGATCCGGACCGTCGCCGACCTCGCCCGCGCCCCGGAGCGGAGCCTCGCGACCGTCTTCGGGCGCAACCACGCCCGCTCCCTCGGTCGCCGCGCCTGCGGCTTCGGAAGCGCCGCGGTCGCGGTCGAGCGCGAGCGCAAGTCGGAGAGCCGGGAGCGCACCTTCGCAAGCGACCAGACCGACCCGACGATGATGAGGCGCGAGATCACGGCAATGGCGCGGACCGTGGCCGAGCACCTCGGCAAGCAGGGGATCGCGGGCCGAACCGTGACCCTGAAGATCCGCCTCGCGCCCTTCCGGACGTTCACCCGCTCGCGGACGCTTCCGGAGGCGACCGCCGACCCGGAGGCCGTCGCAGCCGCCGGCCGGGCGCTCTTCGACGCCTTCGAGCGCGATGCCCCGGTGCGGCTGCTCGGGGTCGGCGTCTCGAACCTCGTCCACCCCGACAAGCGCGCGGGCCCTGCCGCCGGCGACGAAGCGCCGGAGGCAGGGCCCGTTCAGCTCGCGCTCGACTGAGGCCGCTGAGCCGCGGCGCGGCTCAGCGGTCGACGAGCACCTGCGCGACGCCGGGCATCCGCAGCTTGTTCTTGACGGCCTCGGTGAGGTCGAGCTCGCGGCCGGCGACGTAGGGGCCGCGGTCGATGACCTTGGCCCTGACCTGACGCCCGTGGTAGCGGATCGTCAGCTTCGTGCCGCATGGCATCGTCTTGTGGGCGACGCCCATCGTCGACGGCTTCAGCGTGCCTCCGCAGGCGACGCCGTTGCCGTAGAGGCCGGGGCCATACCAGGAGGCCTCGGCGGAGCGGAAGACCGTCACGCGCCCGGCTCTGGCCGTGCTGCCGGCGGCGACGAGGTTCCCGGCCGAGCGGACCTTGACCTTGCTGCGGCCCGCGTCATCCGGCTTCCAGCGCGCCCGGAAGCGTCCCTTCCGGTTCGTCGTGGCACGGAGCTTGTCGCCGCCGACCTTGATCGTCACCTTGCGGCGCTGGCCGGCCGGGGCGACGTGACCGCGGATCGTCACCTTCTGACCGACCCGGGCCCGCTTCTCGACGCTCGCCCGGGTCACCGAGCGCACCCGGACCTTCCGGGCTGGAGTCGCTCGGCCGTCGGCGCCGACCGCGCGGATGCGGCCGCTGCGCTCGATCTTCACCCGCTCCTTGAAGCGGCCGGCCTTGCCGGCGCGGGTGCTCCGGGCGTCCCGCCAGTGCTTCGAGCCGAGGGCGCGGAACTGGATCCGCACCGGCTGAGTCGCCGGGGCGGCGCCGTCGACACCGCCGCCCGACTGGGTGGAGACAGGCCGGAACCGGCCGCGCACCGTGACCTTCTCGTTCGGGCGAACCCGCTGCTCGCTCGTCGACAGCGACGGCTTGTCCGGCGACGCCTGCGCACCCTGCGCCTGCGCCGGGCCGGCGGCCCTGCCGATCAGCAGCGCGGCCAGGGGAAGCAGCAGGAGGGCTGCGACCAGGCCCCGCCAATCGCGGAAACAAGTCATCTTCGATCCTCGCTTTCGCCGCCGACGGGGTTAGCTGCCGGGCTCGCTGCGGATCCCTCCGGGATCCTCGCTACGGGTCGATCACGACCCGATTCGCCCCTGCCGGCTCGTAGGTCCGGCTCTGGGTCCCCCGCTCCCGCCCGGCGTGCCGGGCTGGATTGAGCGGTCTCGTTGCAGTTGATCTATCCGGTCCGGCGGCACGGTACGGAGCGCCCGGCGGCGCCTGTGTGGGACCGGTCACAGTCTTTACGGAGGTGCGAAGATGTCTGCATGAGCAGCGACCGCCTGACCGGCCTCGACGCGTCGTTCCTGCACCTCGAGCGCGACGGCGCCCACATGCACGTCGCGGCGACGATGATCTTCGACGGCCCGCCGCCGGACTTCGAGGAGTTCAAGGAGCACCTGCGCTCGCGCCTCCACCTCGTCCCCCGCTTCCGCCAGAAGCTCCGCACCGTCCCGCTCGACCAGGGCCGGCCGGTCTGGGTCGACGACCCCCACCTCAACCTCGACTATCACGTCCGCCACACCGCCCTGCCGGCGCCCGGCGACGAGGAGCAGCTCCGGACCTTCGCCGCCCGGGCCTTCTCGCAGCGCCTCGATCGCTCGAAGCCGCTCTGGGAGATGTGGATCGTCGACGGCCTCTCCGACGACCGCTTCGCGATCGTGACGAAGAGCCACCACTGCCTCGTCGACGGCGTCTCCGGAGTTGACATAACCACGGTCCTCTTCGACGCCGAGCCCGAGCCCGGCCCACCGGCCGAGGAACCGCCGGGCTGGATCCCCCGCCCGGAGCCGAGCTCCCTGGAGCTGCTCAGCTCCGCCATCACCGAGCGGGTCACGGTCCCGGCCGAGGTCGTCCGCGGCATCCGCGCAATCGCCCGCCGGCCCTTGCAGGCGCTGGGGGCGGTCCGCCACGCGCTCGGCGCGACCGGCGCGATCGCCGGCAAGGGCCTCTCGGCTCCCGACACGGCGCTCAACGTCGAGATCGGCCCCCACCGCCGGTTCGCCTGGGTCCGCGCCGACCTCGCCGATCTGAAGCGCATCAAGGACGTCTACGGAGGCACGGTCAACGACGTCGTCCTGACCGTCGTCGCCGGTGCTCTCGGTCGCCACCTGCGCTCGCTCGGCCACGAGACCGACGGGCTCGTCCTCAAGGCGATGGTCCCGGTCAGCATCCGGACCGCGGAGCAACAGGGCAGCCTCGGCAACCAGGTGACCGCGATGATGGCCTCGCTGCCGGTCGGGTGCGAGGACCCGATCGAGCGGCTCGGGATCGTCCGCCGCTCGATGGGCAACCTGAAGCAGTCCAAGCAGGCGGTCGGGGCCAACCTGATTGCCGAGATGACCGACTTCGCGCCGCCGACGATCGTCTCGCAGGCGGCCCGCCTGCAATCGCGGCAGCGGTTCTTCAACCTCGTCGTCACCAACGTGCCCGGCCCGCAGTTCCCGCTCTATGTCCTCGGCCACAGGCTCCGCGACATCTTCCCGATGGTCCCGCTCGCCAAGCGCCAGGCGGTCTGCGTCGGGATCATGAGCTACGACGGCGGCATCAACTTCGGCCTGATCGGCGACTACGAGGCGATGCCGGCCCTCGGCGGCCTCGCGATCGACCTCAACGACGAGCTCGAGAGCCTCGCGGCCCTCGCTCC
>DASTTY010000116.1:0-6561 GCA_035759925.1 Solirubrobacterales bacterium | reverse complement strand
GAGGCGGGCGAGCGGCTCGAGGCTGCCCGGCAGCGTGAGGACGACGCGCTCGTGCGCGCCCGGGAAGCCGAGGCATCAGCCGATGCCGATCGCCGGATCCGTGAGGCCGAGGGGCTGAGGATCGCGGCCGAAGGCCAGGCCGCCGATGCCGAGATGACCGCCGGCGATCGGGCCCGCCGCGAGGAGGACATCAGCGAGGAGAACCCGTTCGCGAACGAGCTTCGGGTCGCCGACGAGCAGATCGACCGTCGCCGGCAGCGCGATCGCGAGCTGGTCGAGGAGCTCGACGACACGGAGCGCCGGATCGGCGAGAAGCGCGAGCGAACCGAACGCGCGCTCGAGGAAGCGCGGGCGCGGCTCGAGAAGATCGAATCGCAGGCGGGCGAGGCCGAAGAGCGCGCCGCCAGGGCCGAGAAGCTCGCCGACCTACGCCAGCAGGAGGCCGAGCGGGAGCACCGCCTGCAGGAGATGCTAGCCCGGATCAACGAAGCCGAGAACCGTGCCCGCGAAGCCGAGAACCGCGCCCGAGAGGCAGTCACCGGCGTCGCCAAGCCGTCGAGCGGGGGTGCGGCCGCGGGAGCGGGGGCGGCTGCGGCCGCCGCCGCGGCGCCGAGCCCGGAACCGCCGACGGCGCCGGCTCCGGAGCAGACTCCGGCCGTCGAGCCGCCCACGGCGTCCGAGCCCGAGCCCGTTGCATCAGAGCCCGAGCCCATCGCCGCCGAGCCCGAGTCCCAGGCAGAGCCGGCCGCCGCCGAGCCGGAGCCCGAGCCCGCCGCGCCGATCGAGCTGCCGGAGCCCTCCGAGATGAGCTCGGTCCAGTTCCTGCCCCTGAACCTCAACGACGCCACCTTCGAGCAGCTTCGCGACGTCGGCCTGTCGGTCACTCAGACGGGCCGGGTTCTCGCCCACCGCGAGCGCTCGGGCCGCTTCGGCTCGGTCGACGAGCTCGAGGGCATCCCCGGCTTCCCCCGCGACTTCCTGGAACAGATCAAGAGTCGCCTGACGGTCTGACGAGCCTGACGAGCCGAGACTCGGCGTCCTCGTCGCCTTACGGCCGAAGGCCGCTGTGGCTCCTGCGTCCTTGATTCGCGACTCGTCAGGCTCGTCAGCTAGAGCCCATACGCTTGGAGGAGGTTGAGCCAGATCTCGTTCCGAGTCGGGAAGACGGGGACGGCGTCGATCAGCGCGTCGACGGAAACCGCGGCGCTGACCGCGATCGTCGCCGCGTGGATCAGCTCGTTGGCATCGGGGCCGACGAAGGTCGCCCCGACGACCACGCGCCGGTCGTCGTCGATGACGAGGCGGCTCGTCCCATCGGCGTTGCGGCCGTGGAACGAGGCGCCGGCAGTCCCGGCGGTCGCGACGTCCACCGCGGTCGCGTTCAGGCCCGCCTCGCGAGCGCCCGCGAGCGTGTAGCCGACCGCCGCGACCTCGGGATCGCTGAAGACGACCCGGGGCGAGCGCTCGTCGTCGGCCCGGGCGACGGCTTCGCGGCCGAGGATGTTCTCAGTCGCCACCCGCGACTGGTACTTGCCCATGTGGGTGAGTTGCGCGCGGCCGTTGACGTCGCCGATCGCGTACAGCCAGTCGCGGCCGCCGACGCGCATCCGATCGTCGACCTCGATCGGATCGCCATCGGTGCCGGCGCCGACGGACTCGAGGCCGAGGCCTTCGACCCGGGCCTTGCGGCCGACGGCAACGAGGAGGCGCGCGGCTTCGAGCCTGTCGCCGCCCTCGAGCTCGAGGGCGACGGCGCCCGCCCCCTCGTCGCGCCGCGCGGCCGTCGCCTCGGCGCCGGTGCTGATCGCGACGCCGCGGTCGCGAAGGGCGGCTGCGACCTGATCGGAGGCGAATTCTTCCTCGTTCGCGAGGATCCGATCCGTCCCCTCGACGATCGTCACCTCGCTGCCCAGCGAGCTCCATGCCTGCGCCATCTCGACGCCGACCACGCCGCCGCCGAGGATCAGCAGCGATTCCGGGACCGCCTTCGCGGTCGTCGCCTCGCGGTTCGACCAGGCGGCGACATCGGCCAGCCCGTCGATCGGGGGCATCGCCGGTCCCGAGCCGGTCGCGATCACGACGGCGCGGCGGGCGGTCAGCTCCTCGTCGCCGATCCGGACCCGGCGCTCGCCGACGATCTCGGCGTGGCCGCGGAGCAGCGTGATGTCGCGCTGCTCGAGCCAGGGGAGCTGCGTGCTGTCGTCGAGGTCGTGGATCACCTCGTCGCGGCGGGCCAGGATCCGGTCGACGTCGAGCTCGTCGCCGACCGGGAGCCCCGGCACGCGGCGGACCTCGGCGAGGAGCTCGGCGGGACGGAGCAGCGCCTTCGAGGGCATGCACGCCCAGTAGCTGCACTCGCCGCCGACGAGCTCCGCCTCGGCCAGCGCGACGTCGAGGCCGCCGCCGGCAAGCCTGCCCGCCGCGACCTCACCGGCGGGGCCGCCACCGATGACGACGGCGTCGACCGCGCGGGCGGTCATCGCGCCCGGCTGCGCCGGCTGTTGGCAGACTGCGACTGGTGGCGAAGCGCAAGCCCAAGCCGCGAAGGCGCCGGGAGCCGGTCGCGACGAGCGACTACAGCGACGCCGCAGGCAACGTCTTGACGCTCCGCCGGGAGCTCAGCCCGGGAACGATCGCGAAGCTCGGCGAGCGTCCGGGGAGCGCCGCGGCGTCGATCGAGGACGCCTGGCAGCGACGCGAGGAGATGCTGTTCGAGCGACTCGTCGTCCGCTGGGAGATCGCCGGCCTGCCGATCGACGACCAGGCGATGCTCGTGGGCCGTTACCGGATGGCGGCGCCCGAGGAGCGGCGTTGGATCCGCGAGACGATCGACGACCACCTCGCCCGCTTCCTGCCGGAGCTGCTCTGAACGGGGGTGCTCGCCGGGGCTCATCCCAGCTCCCTACCCGGCGGCGGCGACGCGAACCCGCCCTAGCGCGAGTACTGGCGCCGGTTGCCGATCAGCCCGTAGCCGCTCAGGTCGGCGAGGAACGCGAGGATCACGATGAACCACTCGAAGCCGCTCACCTCGTTGGTCCCGAGGCTCCACATACAGGCGTAGGCGAGGGTCGTCCACGGCAGCAGGAAGAAGCCGAGAAGCGGAATCACCCAGGAGTCGAAGGAGTCGCTCAGCAGGTCCGAGAAGACAGCGACGAAGAACAGCGCCAGGCGCGGCGAGATCAGTGCGAACAGGACGACGAAGCAACCCACGCGCCAAACCTATCGCCTCGGCCTCGATCCGGGTTGATCGCAGCCGTACAATGGGGAGCACATAGACACATCCATAGGGGGCGAAACAGAATCGACGTGAACGGTTCTCGTCCCGGTGTTGCGAGTCGAGGTTCCTGGGCCGGCCTCGTTAAAAAGCCCAGGAAAACCAAGAAGTGCGGACTCTCACGAGTTCGCTCTCGCTGCCTGAACAGGTAGTTTGAGAGCAGTCGCTCCGGGCGGCCCACGTCCCGGGTAGCGGCTTCATCATGTGGGCTCACCCGACCGGCAGCTTCCTCGGCCGGTAGGGGACATCAACAGGAGGATCTGGCGCCGGCAACGTGCCCCTCGGATCGACCGAGCCGGAGGCCGAGAAAGACTCCGTAGGGAACGCTCGTTGACGCATCGGGGCGTCCTTCGCGGACGCCGGGGCAGTACCGGCCGCCTCCACTTTCCGGACGATGCTTGCGTCGCCCCGATCCCGGGGATAACGTGGCTCCCGCCACCCAAGGAAGGAGTCCACAGTGAGGAAGTTGTTGTCCGCGGCGCTGGCGCTCACCGCCTGCGCCCTGATGGTCGTCGCGACGACCGCGTTCGCCGCCAGGGCCGAGACCAAGGTGACGATCAAGGCCGAGTCCGGCGGGTTCTTCGGGTACGTGAAGAGCGAGAAGACCAAGTGCGCGAACGGGCGCAAGGTCACGCTCTACAAGCTCAAGGGCAACGGCTACGACCCCAAGAACGACGAGAAGATCGGCTCCGACATCGCCCAGGCCAACGGCGACAAGTACATGTGGTCGACGGGAAACACCGGCTCCCGTAAGGGCGATTACTACGCGTACGCGAAGAAGATCAAGGGCTGCAAGGCCGACTTCAGCAAGGTGATCAAGGCCCAGAAGTAGGGCTTCGGCGAAGCGGGGACAGGCGCGATCGTCGCCGGATCGGCGACAATCGGTGGCGATGGCGCCCGCCTCCGAGCCGCTCACCTACGACCGCGCCAACGTCGCGCAGAGGTTCGTCCGCCGCTTCGCCTCGAGCGGACCGGGTTCGTGGGTCTTCGCCCGCGTCGCCCATCGCCTCGACAAGCCGATCTACCGGGCGACCGACGGCAGCCACACGGCCGCGTCGCTGCTCGCCGGCCTGCCGATCCTGATGCTGACGACGACCGGAGCGAAGAGCGGGAAGCGCCGCGTGGTGCCTGTCGTTGGCATGCCGACCGACGACGGGATGGCGGTGATCGCCTCCAACTACGGGCAGGAGCACCACCCCGCCTGGTTCCACAACCTCCGCAAGGATCCGAACGCCGAGGTCGGGATGGATGAGCGGACCTGGCGGGTGCGGGCCGTCGAAGCCGAGGGGGAGCGGCGCGAGCGGATCTGGCAGCAGGCGCTGAAGATCTACCCGGGATACGCCACCTACGAGAAGCGGGCGGCCCACCGGCCGATCCACGTCTTCGTACTGGAGCCCGTCGACCAGCCGGAGCGAGCCTAGGCGCTGCGGCCGGCCGCGCCCGCGGCCGATTCGACCTCGCGACTGCCGAATACGGCGACCATCGCCCGCTGCGCGAACTGAGGCGGGAAGCTCATCACGACCTCCTCGCGGTGACGGGCGAGGAACGACGCGGCCCAGCGTGCCCCGCGCAGGCTTTTCGGGATCCCGCCCTTGGCGAACAGGCCCTCGCGCGCTGCCGCGGCGCTGTCGGTCAGGAACTCCTCGAGCCGGCCGGCGGGGAGGACGAGGCAGCTGAGATGGACCTCCTCGTCGCCGCGGTTGTGGAGCGCGTGCTTGACGCCAGGACGGACGAGGATCTCCCCGCCTTCGGGGCCGACCTCGATCTCGGTCCCGGCGAGCTTGACCCAGGCCCGGCCGGACTCCACCGACCAGCGCTCTTCCTGGTGCGGGTGGAGATGCTCGGGAAGGCCGCCGCCGGGCTCGAGCCAGGTCTCCACGTAGAGGTCATCCCCGCGGGGCTCGAAGGCGTAGCGGGCGCCGTGAATCGGGTCTCGCGTCGGCTCGGAAAGCATCGGTCCGGCTCCTTCCGTCGTTGTTACTGAGTAGTAACCTACACGATCCGAGGCTAGGCTGTGATGGTGGCGACGACGAGCAGACTTCCCGCCGCGGACCGCCGCGAGTCGATCCTCGTCGCGGCGGCGGAGCGGTTCGCGGTCCGTGGCTACGACGCGACGACCCTCGACGAGATCGCCGCTGGGGCTGGAATCACGAAGCCGATCCTCTACCGCCACTTCGGGTCGAAGCAGGACCTCTATCTGGCGCTGCTCGCACGCCACAGCGACGACATGCCCGGCTTCGTCAGCCCGATCCCGCGGCGCCCGGACGGACGGGTCGACCTCGAGGCGATCCTCGACCCGTGGCTCGCCTACGCGCAGGCGAACCAGCACGGCTGGCGGATGCTCTTCCGCGACGCCGGCGGCGGCGAGGAGATCGTCGCCTACCGCCGGGCCGTCCGCCGGCGGGCGCGCGAGGTCGTCGCCGGCTTCCTCGCTGCCGCCGGCACCGACCTGGCCGAGGCCGAGCTTCAACCCGCGGCCGAGATCGTCAGGGCAGGCCTCGCCGGCCTCGTTCTCTGGTCGGCCGAGAACTCGGACGTCCCCCGCGAGGTGCTCGTCGCGGCGGCGGTACGGATCCTCGATCCGGTGATCGCGGGTTAGAAGCCGGGCCCGCCGCCGCCGGTCCCGGTGATGAGCTGCGGCGGCCCGGTCGGTGCCATCCAGGTCACGCACCGCCAGCCGGCGATGTCGGCCGGGTCGGCGCTGCCGCCGCCGCTCAGATGGTCGAAGGTGGAGAGGCCGCAGTTGAGCGAGCCGATCCTCCACAGCCAATCGGCGTGACGCGGCCCGAACTCATCCCCGAGCAGCGTTCGCGCGAACATGAACCGGAAGAAGATCCCGTGGCCGACGAGCAGCGTCTCATCGATCGCGTCGGCGACGAGTCGTTCGCGGGCCCCGTCGACGCGGGCGAGCAGATCGGCGAACGACTCGCCGCCATCAGGCCGATGGGACGGCTCGTCGGGACGTGACGACATCCGGTTCGACCAGCGGTGCCGCTCCTGCTCGGAGCGCGGCAGCAGCGTGTAGCCCTCGGGCTCGCGGAGCTCCTCGAGCCCTTCCCAGACCACCGTCTCGATCCCCAGCGCCGGCGCCAGGACCGCTGCGGTCTCGCGGGCCCGGCCGAGTGGACTCGACACGATCCGCGCGATTCCCAGCCCGGAGAGCGCGCCGGCGGCCGCTTCGGCCTGGGCGCGCCCACGGTCGCTGAGCATGTCGCCCTCCTGCTCGGGGATCGCGATCCGCTCCCGATCGGCGTTCGAACGCGACTCGCCGTGGCGAAGGAGATGGA
>DASTTY010000115.1:0-3499 GCA_035759925.1 Solirubrobacterales bacterium | reverse complement strand
CTCGTCACCGGAGCCTCGTCGGGGATCGGCAAGGCGGCGGCGATGAAGATCGCCGACGCGGGCGGGATCGTGCTGCTCGTCGCCCGGACCCCGGAGAAGCTCGAGGAGACACGCGATCAGATCGTCGACGGCGGCGGCGTCGCCCACATCCACCGCTGCGACCTCTCCGACGTCGACGACATCGACCGGATGGCCGCCGAGGTGCTCGAGCAGCACGGGGCCGTCGACGTGCTGATCAACAACGCCGGCCGCTCGATCCGGCGCTCGATCGCGCTCTCCTACGACCGTTTCCATGACTTCGAGCGGACGATGCAGCTCAACTACTTCGGGCCGGTTCGGCTGATCCTGCGGCTGCTGCCGACGATGCGCCAGCGCCGCTCCGGGCAGATCGTCAACGTCAGCTCGATCGGCGTGCAGACGAACATGCCGCGATTCTCGGCCTACGTCGCCTCGAAGTCGGCGCTCGACGCGTTCTCACGCTGCATCGCCTCGGAGATCATCGACGACAAGGTCAACATCACGACGATCCACATGCCGCTCGTGCGGACGCCGATGATCGCGCCGACGAAGATGTACGACCGGTTCCCGACGATCACGCCGGACGAGGCCGCCGACATGCTCTGCGACGCGATCACCTTCAAGCCGAAGCGGATCGCGACACCGGTCGGGACGCTCGGGCAGATCCTCTACGCGATCAACCCGAAGTCGATGGACTACATCCTCAACAGCGCCTACCACATGTTTCCCGACTCCACTGCCGCAAGAGGGGGTTCCGGCGGCGGGCCGAAGGAGGCCGGGGCGGCGCAGCGAGGCACCTCGACCGACGAGCAGGCGTCGAACCAGCAGCTCGCGTTCGCGTATCTGATGCGCGGCGTCCACTGGTAGCGCAGCGCTCGCCCGGAGCCGTCAGCCGATCGGCCGGGATCCGCACCGCGTGAACCACGGCAGCTCGCCGAGCGGCGATGCGACCGCAACCGCCGCCGGGCCGCGATAGCGGTTCTCGCCCGACGCCCGCCAGCATCCGCGGGGGAAGTAGACGCGCCGCGAGTCGGCGCCCTGCTCGACGATGGGTGCGACCAGGACGTTCGGGCCGAGCAGCCATTCCTGGTCCTGCCGCGCGGCGCGGCGGTCGTTCGGGTACTGGAGCCAGAGCGGCCGCGTGACCGGCATGCCGGTTCGCTGCGCCCGGCGCCAGAGCCGCATGATCAGCGGCTCGGCCCGCCGGTGGAGGCGCGCGAGCCGCTTGTAGATCCGCAGCGTGGCCGTGTCATAGGACCAGGGCGTATGGGTTCCGGCGGCGACGGACCCGTGGACCCGGAAGAACGGCGAGAGCGCCGCCCACTCGGCCCAGCGAATGAAGAGCTCGCGGTCGGTGGCGCCGTAGGGGATGTCGTAGAAGCCGCCGATGTCGGTCGTGAATCCGTAGGCGCCGCCGATCGCCCGGTTGAGCATGTCGGTCGTCAGCGATGCGAGCCCCGCCGAGCGACTCCAGTCGGTGGTCTCGTCGCCGGGGAAGTTGGCCATCTCGTCGCGGGTCGACCCGGGTGTGCCCGAGTAGCCGCTTCGCGTGAACCAGTAGATGCGGCGACCGGGATGGCGGCGCTCGAACGATCGGACGGCCGCCGCCGTCGCCCGGTGGAACAGCACCGGCAGGCGGTTGTGCATGGTCGCGCCGGTGGAGCCGTCGTCGAAGTGCATCCCGACCTGGACCTGCTCGCCGAAGTCCTGCATGAAGCCTTCGGCCCCGAGTCGCAGGGCGGCGCGGACGCGGATCTTCCACCAGCGGACCGCCGCCGGATCGGTGAAGTCGATCTGCGCCGCCGGTGCGCTGAAGTTCGATTCGAACACGTAGGGGTCGCCGTTCGCCTTCGTGGCCACGTAGCCGCGCCGGATCGCCTCGTCGAAGGCGCTCGGGTCGTCGGTCCCGATCTCGTCCTTGCCGACGAACGAGCGGAAGTAGACGAGCGGACGGATGCCGCGATTCCGCAGCTTCGCGATGACGTCGCGAAGGAAGGGCCGGGGCAGGAACTGCCAGCCCTCGATCCGGTACGAGGCGAGATCGACGTCGTTCGCCGCGATTTCGCGGAGGTCGTCGCGCACCGCGGCGGCGTAGTCCTCGGCGGATTGGGAAGGGAACTCGACGAGCCGGTCGAGGGCGGGGCCGAGCGCCCACCGCGGCGGGACCAGGTGGCGGCCGCCGATGGCGGTCAGCCTGCGGATCGCCGATCGGGACCGGCCCGGAGCCACGACGTAGTCGAGCCGCCGCGACGCGGCCTGCACCTGCCAGCTGCCGGCACGGTCGGAGCCGAGCCGCCAGTGAGAGAGCTCGTCGCGGTCGAGCAGGAAGCCGTAGCGGTCCGGCGAGACGAACGAGGACTGGACGTAGTAGGCGGCGTGCTCGCCGTTCGGGAACAGGTACCTGTCGGGGTTGGGAACGCCGGGCGGGGTCGGGCCGCCGAGGCCGGGCGAGCTCAGGTTCTCCTGCTGGGTCCAGTTGTAGAACTCGGTCCCGGCCTGGTCGAGCGAGTTGTGGCGGCCGCCGAAGCCGCGGAAGGCCTCGCCGGACGGCGAACTGAACGAGTCGGCGATCGCCGCGACGCCGGTGGGGTCATCGGGCTTGGCGCTGACAGCGATCGTGCCCGCCTTCGGTCCCGGCCGGACGTCGACGATCAGGCGCCGCCCGCTCGGGTCGCTGGTGGCGACGATGAGGCGGACGCCGCCCCGGCGTCGCGAGGCGTGCTCGGCCGATTCCGCCCCGTATTCGATGCCGCCCTCCGTGACCGAGCTCAGGTTGCCGTTCCACTGGAAGGTCGGGAACTGGTCGATCTCGACGGAGCCGACTAGGAAGCTGAGCGGCGCGTAGAGCGTCGGCGGCGGCGGATCGGGCGCGCCGAACTGCGAGCGCGGAACCGCCGGAACCTCTCGCTCGGCGCCCGCCCGCCCGGCGAGCTCGCGGAGGACCGTGCGCCCGCGGCCGTCGGCGAAGCTGATCCGAAACGGCTCGAAGTCGATTCGAGCCGTGGCCCCGGGGGTGGTGACGGCGGCCGAGCCGGCGCCGACGATGCCGGCGCCGCTTGCGGGCCCGGCGAAGGCGAGGAGCGGCAGCATCGCCGCCGCGACGACGGCGGCGAGCCGGGCCGCGGGCCTGCCGCAGCGCGTCATCATCGGCGGCAAGTTAGAGCTTCGATGGCGCGGGAGCGCTGGTTCTGCGGTCCGCCGCGCATTCGCCGGGGACCCGAAATCGACCATCTTGCGGGGATATCGGGCGGCAAGCGACCGGCAGCGGCCCACGGCGGCCTCCCGTCCGGCTAGCCTTCCATCCGCGATGAGCGCAAGCGGGCAGGGCTTCGAGGACCCCTACGGGCAGATCGAAGCCGAGCAGATCGAACTTCACGGCAACCGGGTCAGCTTCCTGCGGGCCGGCGATGGGCCGCCGCTGCTGCTCCTGCACGGGATCGCCGGAAGCTGCGAGACCTGGGCGCCGCTGATCCCGGCGCTC
>DASTTY010000114.1:0-9167 GCA_035759925.1 Solirubrobacterales bacterium | reverse complement strand
GTTCGATATATATGGCGCCACGGTTCACCAAGGGAGATCTCGAGGCGGCGGTTGCTCAATCGCTGAGCGTTGCTGAGACTCTTCGGCGCCTCGGGCTGTGCTCCAGCGGGAACAACCGTCTGACCTTCCAGCGTTACGTCGAGGAATGGGAGATCGACACGAGCCATTTCGATCCAGCGGCGGCACGGCGAGCGGGGTTGATGCGGTCACCGACGCCGTTGGAGGAGGTCTTGGTCGAGGGCTCCACGTTCAGTCGCGGCCACCTGAAGCACCGGTTGTTCAACGAGGGCTTGAAGGATCGCCGATGCGAGATCTGCGGCCAGGATGAGATCTGGCGCGGTCGGCGCATGGCCCTGATCCTCGACCACATCAACGGGGTTCGCGACGATCATCGTCTGGAGAACCTTCGGATCGTCTGTCCTAACTGTGCGGCCACGTTCGACACGCATTGCGGCCGGAAGAACCACAAGCCGCTCGGGCCGCGGCGCTGTCTCCACTGCAACAAGGAATTCTTCCCGAAGGATCACCGGCGGAAATACTGCTCCGCCTATTGCGGCTGTCGCTGGGACCGTCACGGCCATCCGCGACCTGGAGCACGCCGCGTCGACCGCCCTCCCTACGAGCAGCTCATGGCCGAGATCGAGGCGACGAGCTACTCGGCGGTCGGTCGCAAGTACGGGGTCTCCGACAACGCGATCCGCAAGTGGGTTCGTGCATACGAGCGTGAACGGGAGGACGGCGGCGGGGGCTGAGGTCGCCGGTCGCAATACGATGCGGGCGGTGAGCGCTGCAACGGTCCTGATCATGGCCGCGGGGCAGGGCACGCGGATGAAGTCCGCGGTGCCGAAGGTGCTGCATCCGGTCTGCGGGCGGGCGCTGGTGGCGTGGCCGATCGCGGCGGCGCAGGAGGCGGGCGCCGAGCGGATCGCGGTGATCGTCTCGGCCGAGGCCGACATCTCCGGGGCGCTGCCGGACCGGATCGAGTCGATCCCGCAGCAGGAGCCGGACGGCACCGGTGGGGCCCTGCGGGCGGCCGCCGGGGTCGTCGCCGAGTCGGGCACCGTCGTCGTGCTCTCCGGCGACGTGCCGCTGGTCCCGGCCGAGCTGATCGCGGACCTCCTGGCGGCCCATGCCGAGAGCGGCGCCGCGGCGACCGTCGTCACCGCCGTCCTCGAGGACCCGGGGACCTACGGGCGCGTGGTCCGCAGCGCCGATGGCTCCGAGATCGAGCGGATCGTCGAGGCGAAGGCCGGCGCCGGCGATGCGAACGAGGCCGAGCTCGAGATCCGCGAGATCAACTCCGGCATCTACGCCTTCGACGGCGAGGCGCTGGCGGCGGTGCTGCCGGCCCTCTCGAACGACAACGCCCAGGGCGAGTACTACCTCCCGGACGTGCTGCCGCTGCTGAAGCAGGCCGGCGGTCACGTCGCCGCCCACGTCTCCGACGATCCGGCGGTGATCCTCGGCGTCAACTCGCGGGCCGATCTCGCGCTCGTCGAGGCGGAGGCGCGGCGGCGGATCCTCGAGCGCCACATGCTCGCCGGCGTCACGATCGTCGACCCCGCCTCGACCTGGATCGAGGTCGATGTCGAGATCGAGGCCGACGTCCGGATCGAGCCCGGCTGCTTGCTGATCGGAACGACCCGGATCGGCACCGGCTCGGTCGTCGGCCCGCACACGACGATCATCGACTCGCGGCTCGGGGCCGACGTCAGCGTCCCGCACTCATATCTGCTCGAGTGCGCCGTCGGCGATCGCTGCAACGTCGGCCCGTTCGCCTACCTGCGCCCGCGCGCCGACCTCGCCGAGGGGGCGAAGGCCGGCACCTTCGTCGAGATCAAGAACTCGACGATCGGGGCCGGCTCGAAGGTCCCGCACCTCTCCTACATCGGCGACGCCGAGGTCGGCGAGGGCGCCAACCTCGGCGCCGCGACGATCACCGCCAACTACGACGGGTTCGTCAAGAACAGGACAAAGATCGGGCACGGTGCGAGAACCAGCGTCGACACGACCCTGATTGCGCCAGTCGAGATCGGCGATTCCGCCTACACTGGCGCAGGCTCCGTGATCGACGAAGACGTCCCGCCTGGAGCACTCGGGATCGCCCGGGCGAGGCAGACGAACGTCGAGGGGTACGCCGAGCGCAAGTCGAAGGAGCACGAGGCCAAGGACCGGGACAAGTGAGCGAGCCGACGAAGACGATGACGTTGGAACACCCGCCCTCCGAGGTCGCCGACCCGGCGCCGCGGCCGGTCAGCTCGATCGGCCAGGACTACCGGAAGCGGTTGATGGTCTTCGGCGGCCGCGCGTCCGGAGCCCTCGCGGCGCGGATCGCCGTCCAGCTCGACGTCGACCTCGGCCAGGCCGACCTGCGGACCTTCGCGAACGGCGAGGTCTACTGCCGCTACCAGGAGTCGATCCGCGGCGCCGACGTCTTCATCGTCCAGTCGACCGCGGCCAACGAGGCGGCGGGGATGACGCCCAACGACGCGCTGATGGAGCTCCTCTGCATGATCGACGCGGCCCAGGGCGCCTCCGCGCACCGGATCATCGCCGTGATGCCCTGGTACGGCTACGCCCGCCAGGACAAGAAGTCGCTGCCCCGCGAGCCGATCTCGGCCCGGGTCGTCGCCAAGTCGCTCGAGGCGGTCGGCACCGACCGCGTCCTGACCATGGACCTCCACGCCGGCCAGGTCCAGGGCTTCTTCGAGGTCCCCGTCGACCACATGACCGCGATGCCGATGCTCAATCAGTGGTTCATCGACCAGCACTTCGACGAGGAGCTCGTGATCGTCAGCCCCGACGCCGGCCGCGTCAAGGCCGCCCGCAACTTCGCCCGCAAGGTCGGCACGCACTGGGCGGTCATGGAAAAGGAGCGCCCGGCCCAGCAGGTCGCCGAGATCGGCTACGTCGTCGGCGACGTCAAGGGTAAGACGGCCGTCCTCGTCGACGACATGATCGACACCGCCGGCACCCTCTGTGCCGCCGCCAAGACCGTCCTCGACGAGGGCGCCGCCCGGGTCATCGCCTGCGCCACCCACGGCGTCTTCAGCGGCCCCGCTTTCGAGCGCCTCGCCTACGAGAACTCGCAGATCGAGAAGATCATCGTCACCGACACGATCCCGCTCCGCGACGGGGCCCCCGACAACATCCTCGTCCTCTCAACGGCCCAGACCCTCGCCGACTCGATCCGCCGGATCTTCACCGACGATTCCGTCAGCGAGATCTTCGCCGGCGAGAACCAACTCTTCTAGGCACGGTTCGCTAAAGCCGGCGCCGGCGGCCTCCGATGTGCGGGGTAAGGTGGTGGCGCAGGTGGGAGGAACCGTGGCGGAGACGGACGAGGGCGTGACCCGGGAGGACGCCGACGCGATCCAGCCGGGGACGGTGATGGCGCTCGTCGCGATGGGGCTCGGCGTGTTCGTGATCGCCAACGACTTCACGGCGCTGAACGTCGCCCTGCCCGCGATCGAGGGTGACCTGGACGCCGACGTCGGCAGCGTCCAATGGGTCATCAACGCCTACGCGCTCGTCTTCGGGATGGCGATCGTCTCGGGCGGGCGGATCGCCGACATGTTCGGCCGCCGCCGCGTCTTCTTCATCGGCTCGATCCTCTTCGCCGCTTTCTCGGCCATCGGCGCGGCAGCACCCGACCTCGGCGTCCTGATCGGCGCCCGGGTCGGAATGGGCGTCGGCGGTGCGCTGATGTGGCCGGCGATCCTCGGCATGACCTTCGCGGCGCTGCCGGAGTCGAAGGCCGGCCTCGCCGGCGGGCTGATCCTCGGCGTCGCGGGAATCGGCAACGCCGTCGGCCCGCTGCTCGGCGGCGCCCTCACCGAGGCGCTCGACTGGCGCTGGATCTTCGTGCTCAACGTCCCGATCGCCGCCTTCGCGATGTTCGTGACCTGGCGCAACGTCCACCAGCCGCAGGAGCTATCGGAGGAGCGGATCGACTACGCCGGGATGGCGACGCTGTCGGGCGGCCTCGTCCTCCTCCTGCTCGCCCTCGATCAGGCCGTGGACTGGGGCTGGGGCGATTGGCGGGTGGTGACGATGCTCGTGCTGGCGGTCGTCCTGATCGTCGCGTTCGTCGGGATCGAGCGCCGGGCCGGATCGCGGGCGCTGATCCCGCCCGACGTGATCGCGACGAAGCGGTTCCGGGCAGCCTGTCTGGTCGTGCTGCTGCTATCGGCGGTGTTCTTCGCGACGGTGCTCTACATCCCCCAGTTCTTCGAGAAGATCCTCGACTACTCGACGATCGAGGCGGGGCTCGGGATGCTGCCGCTGCTCGCCTCCTTCGCAGTCGTCTCGTTCATCGCCGGACCGCTCTACAACAAGGTCGGGATGCGGGCCGTGATCGGCGTCGGCACCGGCTTCATCGCGCTCGGCGCCGTGCTGCTCGCCCTCCTCGTCGGCCCCGATGCCGACTACCTCGACGTCGCGCCGGGCCTGCTCGCCCTCGGGATCGGCTGCGGGATGTTCTACCCGTCGGTCACCACCGCCGCCGTGACCGCGCTCGATGCCGCTCGCAGCAGCCTCGCCGGCGGAATCGTCTACATGTTCCAGATCGCCGGCGGCGCCGTCGGGCTCGGCATCGCCACCGCGATCTTCACCGGCGCCTCGGAGGGTCGGCTCGGCGATCTCGCCAAGACCGAGGCCGGGGTGGCGCTGACCGGCCACGAGCAGTCGGTCCTCCACGGCACCCTCGCCGGGACCGACGCCGCCACCGACGCGCTCGCCGGGCTGCCTGCGAAGGCCGCCGCCGAGATCGAGCGGATCGTCAGCGACTCCTTCGCTTTCGGCGTTCAGACCAGCTTCCGGGTGATCGCCGCGGTCGCGGTCGTCGGCTTCCTGGTCGCCGTCCTCGACCTCGGGCGAACGCCCGATCCGGACGTCTCCTCCGAGTAGTGTTCGCGCCATGAACCGCGCCACCCTCGAGTGGTACGAGCTGCTCGCGCGGAGCCTGACGTGGGTCGCCGCGATCGTCCTCCTCCTCGCCGCCATCGCAGCGATCGTGATCGCCGGCTCCGACAGCGCCCAGCCGCTCTTCGGCGACATCGAGAAGCAGGGGAGGGGAGTCGCCTCGCTGGCCGCGCTCGGCAGCGGGCTCACCGGCGCCGGCCTGCTCGCCGCGGCCGGCGCGATCCTCCGGGTCCTCGTCACCGAGCGGCTCGAGCGGCTCGGACCGGCATCCGAGCGTGGCGCCGCAGAGACTCAGGAACAGCTTCCCTTCGACGCCGAGGCCCCCGGCGCGCGCTCCGAGCGGAAGCCGCGCCGCGAGCGGCGGTGAGCACACCCCCGGACGCGCCCGCCGGGTTCCGCAGGGTCGGCCACAAGGGCGCCGCCACCCTGGTCGAGGGCAACACGATCGCCAGCTTCGAGCGCGCGGTCGAGATCGGCGTCGACATGATCGAGTTCGACGTTCTCCGGCTCCGCGACGGCGCTCCGGAGCTGCCCGCGGCCGATCGCTCGCCGCTCGTCGTCGCCCACGACTGGGACGACGCCGCCGCGCGCCCGCGCCTCACCCTCGACGAGGCGCTCGACGCCTTCACGCGGCCACCGCTCGATCGGGTCGAGATCGACTGCGACCTGAAGCTCCCGGGGCGCGAGGAGGAGCTCGTCGCCGCGCTCGGCGATCGCGACCTGCTCGAGCGGGCGATGGTCTCGACGATGTACGTGCGCAGCCTCGCCCGGATCGCGGCACTGGAGCCGCGGCTGCGCCTCGGCTGGACCTACCCGCTCGTGACCCGCCCCTGGGACCGCCGCCGGCTGGCGAAGCCGGCCGTGGCCGCGGCGCTGGAGCTGATGCGCCGCCGCTTCCCCGCCGCCGCCCGGCGGCGGGTCCCGGAGATCGGCGCATCGGCGATCTGGGTCTTCCACCGGATCGCGACGCCGCGCCTCGCCCGGGTCGCGGCCGAGCTCGGCATCGAGCTGATCGCCTGGACGGTCGATGACGCCGCTGCGATCGCACGGTTGCGCGCGATCGGGGTCACCGGGATCTGCTCGAACGACCCGCGGCTGCTCCAGTAGCGACGTGACCTCCCCGAGCGGAGCCGGAGCCGACTCTCTATCCTGCCCTGCCCGATGGCCACTTCCCGCCCCAGCTTCAAGGTCGCCGAGCGGACCGAGTTCGGCTCCCGCACGTCCCGCCGCCTGCGCCGCGACGGGCTCGTTCCCGGCATCGTCTACACGGCCGGTGAGACCGCTCGCCCGTTCCAGGCGGACGCCCACGATCTCGCGCTCTTCATCAACGAGGGCCACGCCCTCTTCGACCTCGAGATCGCCGGCGAGACCAAGGTCCCCGTCGTCGTCAAAGAGGAGCAGCGCCATCCGGTCCGCGGCGACCTGCTCCACATCGACTGCCAGCAGGTCGACCTCGCCCAGGAGATCCAGGCCGACGTCGCGATCGAGATCGAGGGCACCGAGGACGCGCCCGGCGTCAAGGAGGGCGGCATCCTCGAGCACGTCACCCGCGAGGTGACGATCGAGGCGCTGCCGACCGACATCCCCGAAGGCATCACCGTCGACGTCTCGGCGATGGTCATCGGCGACACGATCCAGCTCGACACGATCAGCCCTCCGGCCGGCGTCAAGTTCGTCGCCGACAACCCGGAGGAGGTCACGATCGCGACCCTGAACCCGCCCCGCATCGTCGAGGAGGAGGAGCCGGAGGTCGAGGAGGAGACCGAGGTCGTCGGCGAGGGCGAGGCCGAGGGCGAGGCCGAAGAGGCAGCCGCCGAGGAGTCCGGCGGCGACGAGGGCGACTCGGGCTCCGAGGATTAGTTTTGCGCCGGCTCGGCCGCCGTCGCGGCGGTGGGGGCTCGGGGCCGGGCTCCGGCTCCGCCGACTTCCTCGTGGTCGGACTCGGCAATCCCGGCAGCCGCTACGCCGGGACCCGGCACAACGCCGGATTCGAGGTCGCCGACGCGCTCAGCGCCCGCTGGGAGCTGCCGCGGGCGAAGTCGCGGTTCGGAGGGCTCGTCACCAGCGGCCGGATCCGGCCCGGCGGCCCGCGCGTCGCGATCCTGCTTCCGCAGACGTTCATGAACGAGTCCGGAAACGCGGCGGGCCCCGCCCGCGGGTCGTTCGGAGTCCCGCTCGACCGGGTCCTCGCTCTCCACGACGAGATCGACCTCCCGTTCGGCGAGGTGCGGACCAAGCTCGGCGGCGGCGTCGCCGGCCACAACGGCCTGAAGAGCCTCGAGCGCGGACTCGGCAGCCGCGACTTTCAGCGGGTGCGGATCGGGGTCGGCCGACCCGACTCGACCGATCCGGAGGTCGTCTCGAGCTGGGTCCTCGGCCGCTTCGCCGAGGATCGCGAGAGCGTCGCCGCCCTGATCGAGTCGGCCGCCGCGGCGACCGAGCGCCTGATCGAGGAGATTTCCAACGACGAAGACGGGAACGAGGAGTGAGATGGAGCCACTGACCAGCTATGAGACCGACGGCAACGGCGTCGGCCTGTTGCGGCTCGACCGGCCCGAGGCCCGAAACGCGATCAACACCGCGATGCTCGAGGAGCTGCTCGAGCATCTCGCCGCGGCCCGCGCCGACGAGGACCTCCGCGTGCTCGTCCTCTCCTCGACCGACCACATGGGGTTCTCCGCCGGCGCCGACGTCCGCGAGGACCTCGACCGCGAGGGCGCGATCCGCCGCATGCAGCTCTTCGCCGACCTCTACGACGATCTGACCGGCTTCCCGCGACCGACGATCGCCGCCTGCCACGGCGCCTGCGTCGGCGGCGGCGCCGAGATCGCGGTCGCCTGCGACCTCCGCGTCGGCGGCTCGAACATGCGCCTCCGCTTCCCCGGCGCCGGCCTCGGCGTCCCGGTCGGGCCCGCCCGCCTCGTGACCCTCTGCGGCCTCTCGGTCGCGAAATACCTGCTGCTGACGTCGAAGGAGATCGCCGTCGACGAGGCCTACCGCTGGGGACTCGTCCACAAGGTCGCGCCCGCCCCGCGGACCGAGGAGGTCGCCCTCCAGCTCGCGACCCAGGTCGCCGATCACCCGCCCGAGTCGGTGGCCCGGATCAAATCGATGCTGCACGCCTGGGACGGGGTCGAGGAGCGCTCGCGGACCGAGGGCGAGGGTCAGGTCGCCTGGCAGTCGGAGGGACCCGGGCTCGGCTACCGGGACTGAGACCGAGACTGAGTAAGGGTGGCGCTCCGTTCCCTCCTCGAAGTAGCCGAAGGCGACGAGGCCTTCGCGGCGCTCGCCGCCCGCGTCGCCGCCGCCGACGGTGGCGACGGGACCACGGTCCCGGTCTCCACCGGGCTGCGCCCCTACCTGCTCGCCGCGCTGGCCGAAGCGGAGCCCGGCCTCGCCGGGCGGCCGCTGCTCGTCGTCGCCGCCGACGATCGCGGCGCCCGCGACCTCGCCGGCGAGCTCGACGCCTACCTGGCGCCGCGCCGCGTCCGCTACTACCCGTCCCGCGGGACCGGCTACGAGTCGCACCTGGCGCCGCCGCCACACCTCGTCGGCCTCCGGATCGCCGCGCTCGACGCCCTCGTCGGCGACGGCGACGAGGAGCCACCGGTCGTCGTCGCCAGCGCCGTGGCGCTCGCCGAGGCGGTCCCCGACGCGTCGCTGCGGCCCGCCGGCTTCGCGCTCACGAGGGGCGAGGAGATCGACCTCGGCGACGTCGCCGAGCTGCTCGCCGGCAGCGGCTACGAGCGAGTCGAGCAGGTCGAAGACCGCGGTCAGTTCGCGGTCCGCGGCGGCATCCTCGACGTCTTTGCCTCGACCGAGGATCAGGCGGCGCGGATCGAGCTGTTCGGGGACGAGATCGAGTCGATCCGCTGGTTCTCGACGTTCACGCAGCGCTCGCTCGGGGAGACCGAGCGGATCGAGCTCGCCCCGGCCGCCGAGATCGACCCCGACCACCGCCTGCTCGCCGAGGCGGCGCTTGCCGACGCCGCCG
Source organism: Solirubrobacterales bacterium (assembly GCA_035759925.1). Lineage (GTDB taxonomy): Bacteria > Actinomycetota > Thermoleophilia > Solirubrobacterales > 70-9 > RHKX01. The sequence goes on along the minus strand of DASTTY010000114.1, from coordinate 250 downwards.
AGGAGGGGGCGGAGCGGCCGCTCGCCGAGCTCCTTCCGACCGATCGCTTCGGAGCGTTCCTCGAGCTGATCGATGAACGGACCGCGATCGTGATCGCCGCCCCCGACGAGCTCGATGCCGCCCTCGACGATCACCTCACCGACATCCGCGCGGCGATCCACGACGACGACATCGCCCGCCTCTACGTGGCCGTCCGCGATCCGCTCCGGGCCCGCGCGATCCTCTCGATGACCGGCGTCGGCGACGGCGA
>DASTTY010000113.1:0-17207 GCA_035759925.1 Solirubrobacterales bacterium | reverse complement strand
AGCGTGAAGGCGAGCTCCTGCGCGGCCGGCGATCCGGCCTCGCGGATGTGGTATCCGGAGATCGAGATCGGATGCCAACGCGGCATCTCGGCGCTGCACCACTCGACCATGTCGGTGACGAGCCGCATCGCCGGCTCGATCGGGAAGCACCACTCCTTCTGGGCGATGTACTCCTTGAGGATGTCGGTCTGGATCGTCCCGCCGAGCTCCGCCGGGGCGATCCCCTTCTCCTCGGCGGCGACGACGTAGAAGGCGAGCAGGATCGCCGCCGGAGCGTTGATCGTCATCGAGACGGTCACCTCGTCGAGCGGGATTCCGTCGAAGAGGGTCTCCATGTCGTCGACGGTGTCGAGCGCGACGCCCTCGACGCCGACCTCGCCGAGCGAGCGGTCGTGATCGGAGTCGAGACCCATCAGGGTCGGCATGTCGAAAGCCGTCGAGAGGCCGGTCTGGCCGTGCTCGAGCAGGTAGCGGAAGCGCTCGTTGGTCTCCTCGACGGTGCCGAAGCCCGCGAACTGGCGCATCGTCCAGAGGCGGCCGCGGTACATCGACGGGTAGACCCCGCGCGTGAACGGGAACGAGCCCGGGAAACCCTCGTCGCGCTCGGGGTCGTGCCCGGCGAGGTCGTCGGGCGTGTAGAGCGGCGCGACCGGGTGGCCGGAGAGCGTCTCGAACGGCGCCTCACGCTCGCGCTCGCGCGCGTACTCCTCGGCGAGCCACTGGTGCGCTCGCTGCTCCGACCCGGGCTCGATAGCCATGCCGGGAAGGCTACCGGCGTCCGTCGCGAATCACGGGACGAGGAGGATCTTGAGCTCTCTCGTCCCGGGGCGGAGAAGCTCGGCGAAGCAATCGGCGGCATCGGCGAGCGGTCGGCGCGCGGTGATCAGCTCCGCGACCGGCACGGCGCCGGCAGCGAGCATCGCGACGGCCTCGTCGAAGTCCTTCGGCCGGTAGGCGAACGAGCCGCGTAACACCACCTCCTTGAGCATCACGTTGAGCTGCGAGATCGGAACCGGCTCCTCGAGCATGCCGACGAGCGCGACCGTTCCCTCGCCGGCGACGAGCTCGACGGCAAGTCCAGGGGCCGAAACGTTGCCGGCGCACTCGATGACCGCCTCGGGGGGACGCCCGCCGAGCGCGCCGAGCACCTCCTCGTGGACGCCATCGAGACCGGCGACGTGGGGCGCTCCGAGCCGGGTTGCGAGGCCGCGACGACCTTCATTGGGCTCGACGACGACAACGTCCTCGAAGCCGCGGGCGAGCAGGCCGACGAGGGTCATCGCCCCGATCGGACCGCAGCCGAGGATGCAGACCGGCTGCTCGGGTCGCGCGCCGGAGACGTCGATCCCGTGCAGGCCGACCGCGAGCGGCTCGACGAGGGCGCCGTGGTCGAGCTCGATCCGGTCGGGCAGCCGCCAGAGCATCGCCGCGTCGCAGGCGATCCGTTCGGCGTAGCCGCCGTCGTTGATGCCGAGGCCGAGGCCGCTCGACATCGCCAGGGGAATGTCGAGACGGTCCACCGGGGCGAACGGGTAGACGCAGACCCGGTCGCCCTCGGCCCATCCCTCGACACCGGGGCCGATCGCGGCGACCGTCCCGGCGAGCTCGTGGCCGAGCACGGCGCCCTCGGGAAGAACGCCGGACGGGAGCATGTGGAGGTCCGAACCGCAGATCCCGCAGGCGGCGACGTCGATGACGACCCCGCCTTCCTCCGGCGTCGGCTCATCGACCTCGCGGACCTCGAGGGTCTGCCCGGGACCGACCGCGACGACCCTCATTCGTAGCCCTCCGGGACCCGCTCCGGCCAGCCGATCTCGGCCTCGAGCTGGCCGCCGAGCGACAGCAGCAGGTCCTCGCGGTTGGGTGGGGCGACGACCTGGAAGGCGCGTGGCATGTCGCCGGGCGAAGCGGGTGGCAGCGGAATCGAAGCCGCGGGCTGACCGGTGTAGTTCCACTGCAGCGTGTTCGGGTAGTCACGGGCGACACCGACGAGAGTCCGCATGGCCCCCCGTCCGGCGTGATGGCCGACCTCGTGAGCCGGGACGCCCGTCACCGGCGTGATCACGAGATCGAACTCTTCGAAGATCGCGTTCATCCGCCGTGCGTGCTTGCCCTCGTTGCCGCGCGCGCGCCGGACCGACGTCGCCGGCAGCGCGTTGCCCATCCGGAGGATCCCGCGCGTGCGCCCCTCGAGGCGCTCGCGGTTCGGCACGGACCTGCCGTGATCGGCGATCCCGGCGAGGTAGCGGGGAACGGCGTCACCCCCGACCATGCCCCATTCGGGGTCGCGCTCCTCGACCGTGTGTCCGAGCGAGGCGAGGATCCGGGCCCCTTCGGCAACCGCGTTCCGGCTCACGTCGGAGACGCGCCCCGGAAAGAGCGCGCGCGGGACGCTGGTGGAGGAAGCGATGCGGAGCGGCGGTGGCGGTTGCGTCGCGGCCCCCACGCAGGAGCCGCCGAACGGCGCCGGACGGTCGGCATCACCCGGCTCGGGGCCCGCGGTGACGTCGAGCCACAGGGCCGTGTCGATGGCTCTCCGCGTCAGACATCCGGTAACGGAGAGGCCAAGCCAGTGCTCGCGCTCCGGAGCGAGGCTGATCCTCCCCCGCTGCGGCTTCAGTCCGAACAGACCGGTGTAGGACGCGGGGATCCGGATCGATCCGCCCCCGTCCGAGGCCGAGGCGGCGCCGACGAGGCCGGCCGCGACGGCGACGGCGGAACCGCCGCTCGAACCGCCCGGGCTCCGGGTCGCGTCCCAGGGGTTCCGGGTGACGCCCCAGGCCTGCGACTCGGTGAACGGCCAGATCGCCAGCTCCGGGAGGTTGGTCTTGCCGATCAGGACCGCGCCCGCGTCGCGGAGGCGTCGGTAGTGGGCCGAGTCGGCGGTCGCGGGTCGATCGAAGGCGGCGGATCCGTGGGTGGTGAGCTCCCCGGCGACGTCGACCTCGTCCTTGAGGGCGATCGGGACGCCGAGCAGCGGCGCGCTCTCGCCGGCGGCGATCCGCCGGTCCGCCTCGGCCGCTTCGGCGAGCGCCCGGTCGCCGAGCACGACCCGGAAGGCGTTGAGCCTGCCGTCGAAGCGGTCGATCCGCTCGAGATACATCGCGACCAGGTCACGGGAGCTGACGTCGCCGGCACGGAGGGCCTCCGCCTGGCGATGGATTCCCGCGAACGCGAGTTCCGCTGCGTCCATCGCGGCGATCCTAGATGGTCGATCTCCCGGGATCGTGCGCGCGAGGGCGCACGGCACCGAGCCGGGCGTGGTCGGGCGACGAGCTCGTGCCTGGAAGGCACGGGCGAGGAGCACGGCGCGATCCGGCGATGTGTGTCGGTGCGTCATTCGCGCGTGCGAGCTCGGGGGGTCGCCCATCTCGTTCACCGCCGAGCCACTGCCGGGCGCGGTTCTGGGGACTCAGCGGCGCGGGCGGGCGGCGCGGCGGCGGGCGACGACGCTGCCGCCGCCGATCAGCGTCGCGACCACGAGGGCTCCGGCGGCCGCGAGCTTGCGGCCGAGGGTCTCGAAGCGCATCACCGGCCAGCCGCGTTCGGCGGCGGCCCGCGCCAGCGGCCCATCGGGATTGACCGCGACCGGCTTGCCGACGAGCTCGAGCATCGGCAGGTCCGAGATCGAGTCGGAGTAGGCCCAGCTCTGCGCCAGGTCGATGTCGTGGTCGGCGGCGAAGCGGCGCATCGGCTCGACCTTGAGCTGGCCGTAGTTGAGGCCGCCGAGCAGCCGGCCCGTGTAGAGGCCGGATCCGTCGAGCTCGTAGCGGGTGCCGATCCCGCCCTCCATGTCGAGGACGCGGGCGAGCAGCTCGACGACGCCGTTGCTCGCGGCGCTGACGATGAAGGCCGGACGGCCTGCGTCCTGATGCGAGCGGACCTCGGCGAGCATCTGCGGGTAGATCCGCGGCAGAATGCCCTCGAGCAGGTCCGGCAGCATCCGCCGCAGCGTCCGCTCCGGAACGCCGCGGAGCAGCTCGTTGACCTGCGCGACGAGCGCGTCGGTGTCCTGGTCGGTCGCGCCCCGCAGCCGGAACTTCAGGTGATCGACCCCCCAGCGCACCACCTGGGCGCGGCTGACGAGCCCGGCCCGGTAGGCGGCGCGGCCGAACTGGGCGCCGCTCGAGCCGGACATCAGCGTCCGGTCGAGGTCGAAGAAGGCCGCCCCGCGCCCGCTCATCCGCGACTGCCGGTCGGGATCACACCTCGATCAATATCGCGTCACCCTGACCGCCGCCGCTGCAGATCGCGGCGCAGCCGAGGCCGCCGCCACGGCGGCGCAGCTCGTGGACGAGCGTGCCGATGATCCGGCCGCCGGAGGCGCCGATCGGGTGGCCGAGCGCGATCGCGCCGCCGTTGACGTTGACCTTGTCCTCGTCGATGTCGAGCATCCTGATCGAGTTGATCGCGACCGAGGCGAAGGCCTCGTTGAACTCCCAGAGGTCGACTTCGGCCGCGGTCTTGCCGGCCTTCTCGAGGGCGAGCCGGGCGGCCTTCGCGGGGGTCCGCGCGAGATAGGCGTAGTCGTCGGCGATGCTGCCATAGCCGATCACCGTGCCGAGCGGCTCCCGGCCGTTCGCCGAGGCCCACTCATCGGAGGCGACGACGACCGCGGCCGCGCCGTCGTTGACGCCGGGCGCATTGCCGGCGGTATGGGTGGCGTCGTCGCCGCCGACGGCCTTCAGCTTCGCCAGCGTCTCGATGTTCGTGTCGGGCCGGATCGCCTCGTCGACCTCGACGGTCGTCTCCGCCTTCCGCGATTTCACGGTCACCGCGACGATCTCGTCGGCGAGGCGACCCTCGTCGGTGGCCTTGGCTGCGAGCTGATGGGAGCGGGTCGCGAAGCGGTCCATGTCGGGACGGGTGATCTCGAGCTCGTTGCCCACATCGCTCGCCTCGGCGATCATCTGCTTGCCGGTGAACGGGTTGGTGAGGCCGTCGTGGGTCATCGCGTCGACCGCGGTGACGTCGCCCATCCGGAACCCGAAGCGGGCCCCGGGCAGCAGGTAAGGGGCGTTCGACATCGACTCCATGCCGCCGCCGACCCCGACTCCGAGGTCACCGGCGCGGATCGCCTGATCGAGCAGCCCGACCGATCGCATCCCCGACGCGCAGACCTTGTTGACGGTCTCGGACGGGACCTCCCTGGGGATCCCGGCGGCGATCTGCGCCTGGCGCGAGGGGATCTGCCCCTGCCCGGCCTGCAGCACCTGCCCGTAGACGACCGACTCGACCTGCCCGGGCTCCACGGCGGCGCGCTCGAGGGCGCTGCCGATCGCCTTGCCGCCGAGCTCGGGGGCGCCGAGCGGGGCCAGGGCGCCGCCCATCTTCCCGAACGGGGTGCGGGCGGTGGAAAGAATCACGGTCTTCGGCATTCGCGGCGTTCCTCTCGTCGGACGGGGGCGTGGGTGCCGGGGAATCGTAGAGGCCGCGGCGCATTGGATAGATAACGTGGCGCCCCGATGCGTCTCGAGCTCAGCGACTCCGACCCCGCCTCGGCCGCCGCCGAGCTCCTCTGCACCGGCCTCTTCGCCGGCGAGGAGCTGCCCGCATGGCTCGCCGCCGCCGAGGGCGTCGACGACGTCAGCGCCGCCGCGAAGGAGCTGACGGTGCTGCGGCCCGGACCGGGGCGGCGGGTGCTCGTCGTCGGGCTCGGCGACCGCGACGAGTTCGATCCCGAGCGGGCTCGCGTCGCCGCCGCGCTCGCGACCCGCCAGGCACGCCGCTTCGACGCAGGCACGCTCGCCTGGGTCGTCCCCGATCACCCGCGGAAGGCGAGCATCGGGGCCGCCCTGACCGCGGGGACGGTCCTCGCCGGCTATCGCTTCGACCGCTTCAAGCGCGACGGCGACGGCGCGACAGGGACGGCGATCGCGACGCTGATCCTGCTCGGCGCCGAAGACCCCGACGGCTACGCCGCGACTGCGCTGATCGCCGCCGAGGCCGCCAATCGCGCGCGCGACCTGCAGACCCTTCCCGCCAACATCGCCGACCCCGCCTTCGTGGTCGCCCGTGCCCGCGAGATCGCCGCCGCACACGAATCGATCGCGATCGAGGTCCTCGGGCCGGCCGAGCTCGAGCGCGAGGGAATGGGCGGGATCCTCGCGGTCGCGGCCGGCTCGGCCACTGACCCGGCGCTGATCGCGCTTCGCTACTCCGGCGGCGGCTCCGCCCCGCGGCTCGGGCTGGTCGGCAAGACGGTGACATTCGACTCCGGCGGGATCTCCCTGAAACCGCCGGCGTCGATGCCGGACATGAAGATGGACATGTCGGGAGGCGCCGCCGTCCTCGAGGCGACCGCAGCGATCGCCGAGCTCGGGCTGGCGGTCGAGCTGACCGCGGTCCTGCCCGTGGTCGAGAACATGCCGAGCGGGACGGCTACCCGGCCGGGCGACGTGATCACCCAGCTCAACGGGCTCACAGTCGAGGTCAACAACACCGACGCCGAGGGACGGCTGATCCTCGCCGACGCGATCACCTGGTGCGCGCGGCAGGGTGCCGAGCGGATCGTCGACATCGCGACCCTGACCGGCGCGGTCGTCGTCGCCCTCGGCTCGACCTACGCCGGCCTGACCGCGAACGACGACGAGTGGGCCGCCGAGGTCGCCGCCGCCGGCGAGATCGTCGGCGAGCTCGCCTGGCGGCTGCCGCTCCACCGCGAGTACACGGAGCTGACACGAGGCCGGATCGCCGACCTCTCCAACTCGGGGAGCAAGCGCAAAGCCGGCACGCTCTATGCCGCGGCCTACCTCGAGCAGTTCACCGAGGGCGCGACCTGGGCTCACCTCGACATCGCCGGGACCGCCTGGGACGTCGGCCGCGAGTACGTCGGCAAGGGAGCGAGCGGCTACGGCGTCCGCCTCCTCGTCGAGCTCGCCCGCCGCCACGCCGAGCGCGGCTGACAGAATCGCCGCGATGGACTTCGAGCTGAGTGACGAGCAGCGGCTGCTCCGCGACACGGTCAGGGACTTCGCCCGCAACGAGGTGGCCCCGCGCGCCGCCGAGCTCGATGCGACTAAGTCGTTCCCCTACGAGCTGGTCGGGAAGCTCGGCGAGCTCGGCCTGATGGGCATTCCCTTCCCGGCCGAGTACGGCGGCGGCGGGGCCGACAACCTCTCCTACGCCCTCGCCGTCGAGGAGCTCGCCCGGATCGATTCATCGGTCGCGATCACGATGGCCGCCCACACCTCGCTCGGGACGATGCCGATCTACCTCTGGGGCGACGACGCCCAGCGCGAGGAGTGGCTCCCGCAGCTCTGCTCGGGACAGCGGCTCGCCGCCTTCGGCCTGACCGAGCCGGAGGCCGGGTCGGACGCCGGCAACACGCGGACCCGCGCGCGCCTCGACGACGGCGAGTGGGTGATCGACGGCGCCAAGCAGTTCATCACCAACGCCGGGACCGAGATATCGGCCTGCGTGACGATCACCGCCCGGACCGGGGACGACGAGATCTCCAACATCATCGTGCCCAACGGGACCCCCGGCTACGAGGTCGGGGAGGCGTACCGGAAGATGGGCTGGAACGCATCCGACACGCGACCGCTCAGCTTCGACGGCTGCCGCGTCCCCGAGGGCAGCCTGCTCGGACCGCGCGGGCAGGGCTTCAAGCAGTTCCTGCAGATCCTCGACGGCGGCCGGATCGGGGTCGCGGCGATGGGCCTCGGCCTAGCCCAGGGCGCCCTGGACGAGGCGCTCGCCTACGCGAAGGAGCGGCAGGCGTTCGGGCGGCCGATCGCCAGCTTCCAGGCGATCCAGGGAAAGATCGCCGACGTCGCGACCGAGATCGAGGCGGCGCGCCTGCTCACCTACCGAGCGGCGGTCCTCAAGGACCGTGGCGAGCCGTTCACGCTCACCGCCGCCCAGGCGAAGCTGAAGACAGGGCGCCTCGCCGTCCGCGCCGCCGAGGAGGCGGTCCAGATCCACGGCGGCTACGGCTACATCGAGGAGTACCCCGTCTGCCGCTTCTACCGGGACGCGAAGATCCTGACCATCGGCGAGGGCACCGACGAGGTCCAGCAGATGGTGATCGCCCGCGCGCTCGGCTGCTGAGCGCTGAGCGACGAGCGACGATTCGCCGGAAGCCATCCGGGCCGGGCGGGAGGATGACCCCCGCATGCAGGAAGTCGGACAAGCTCCGCTCGAGGTTCCCGCCACGGAATCGGGCGACGCCGTCGCATCGGCCCTCGCGGCCGAGGTCTCGCGCCGGGTCGCCGCGATCCTCGAGTCGGTCGAGAGCGAGGCTGCCCGCGTCCGCGACGAGGCCCGCGCCGAGGCCGCCGGCTACCTCGACGATGCCCGCCGGCGCGCCGATGCGCTCGTTGCCGAGCGGCAGCGGCGGATCGCCGAGCTGAGCGACGAGCTCGTCGCCGGAGCAGAGGCGGTGGTCGCGCGCCTCGAGGACGCCGGACCGGTCCGGGCCGGGTTCGAGGACCTCGTTCGCGCCCTCGGCGACGCCGCCGAGCGGCTCGGCGACGAGGCGGGCGGCTCGGTGCCGTCGGGCGCCCCGGAGCTGAGCGGGATCGCGGAGCGGTGAGCGAACCGGGTTGGACCGACCTCGAATCGCCGGGCACGCCCGGCCAATGTATCGACGAGGTGACGGGAACCCGTGCCTTCGACGTCGAGTCGGCGCTGCGCGACCTCGACCGGGCGACCCGGACCTTCGTCGAGCGGCTCGAATCGGGCGAGCCGGCGGCTCCGGCGCCGGCCACCGACGCGGCCCCGGCCCCGCCTCCGGTCCCCCCGCTCCCGGCGGCCACCGATCCGATGCGCGAGGCGGAGCAGGAGGCCGCGCGCTATCTCGAGCAGGCCAAACGTCGCGCCGACGGCCTCGTCGCCGCGATGCTCAGCGCCGTCGAGCGCGACGTCCTCGCGATGCACCGGGAAGCGGAGATCGAGGTCCAGGCACGCCGCGAGGCGGTCGAGGTCGACGCCGCCCGGCGTCTCGAGGAGGCTCGCCTCGTCGCCGAGCGAATCGTCGCCGAGCGGCAGCGGCGGATCGCCGAGCTGAGCGACGGGATCAGCGGGCGGGCGCGGGCGCTCGCCGCCGGGATGGAGGATGCGGAGCGAATCCGTGCCCAGTTCGAGGGGTTCGCGATCACTCTCTCGGCGGCGGCCCGCCGGGTCGCGGCGATCGGCTCCCCGCGGGTCGTTCCGGATCAGCGAGCCGGCCGGCCGCCGGCTCGCGACGACATCGCGGCTTGAGCTGACGGCAGCGCCGCGCTGCGGCTCAGTCCCGGTAGCCGGGCTGCTCGGGCGGGACGATCCGGATCCGGCGGAGCTCACCTCTGATCGTCAGCTCCCCGGAGAGCTCGATCTCGACCATCTGCCCCGGCGACAGCCCTGCGAGGGCCGACAGCGGATCGGCGGCGGCGGGCTGCGGCACCGGCGGCGGCTGGTAAGCGGGCGGCGGCGCAGGTGGGGGAGGCGAGGCGGGCTGAGCCGGCTCGCCCCAGACCGGCGAGGGCGCCTGCACCCACTGCGGCGGGGGCGGCTGCTGCTGGGGAGGTGACGACGGCGGCGCCTGCGGCTGGGGCGCCTCCTGCCGTTGCGTGGCGGGCGGCTGCTGCGGGGCGGGGGTCTGCTGCGGAGCAGGCGGCTGCTGCGGAGCAGGCGGCTGCTGCGGCGGTGGCGGCTGCTGCGGGGGTGGCTGCTCCTGCGGGGGCGGCTGTTGCTGGAAGGGCTGCTGCGGGGACTCAGCCTGTCCGGGGAATGCGCCCTGCCTTTCCTGGCGGCCGCTGAGCGGCGGCGGCGCGTTGACCGGCGGGGCCGGGCGCTCCGGCATCCGTGGCGGCGGCACTTCTCCGGGAGCGGCCGCGGGCTGAGCGGAGGCGAGCCGCACCGTGCCCTGCTCGGGCTCCGGCTCCCCGGCCGCAGCCGGATCCGGCTGCTGGGGGCCCTGGGAGACGGCGGCCGTCGTGTTCGCCGCGTAGTGGTTGCGCAAGGTCATCTCGACCTGCTGGGTCAGCGGCACCGCCGGCTCGACCTGCGGGGCCTCGCGGACGACATCGCGCTCGTAGGGGATCCAGACGTGGCCGTCGCCGGGGACCGCGTCGTCGAACGGCACCAGCGTCGAGCGGCCACCGAATCGCCCTTCCTTGACCAGCAGCCAGCGCGGCTCACCTGTGGCGGGGTCGATCCAGACGTCCTCCAGCCGACCGATGGCGACACCATTGATGTCGTCCACGCGCGAGCCGATCCATCCGAGTGCCTCGTTCAAGCTTGGCTTACTGCCCCCGCGCAGCTCCGCTGCGATCATCTCTCCATCCATCCTCTGGCGCTGGTCTCCGTTCCAGCAGCGGAGACGCTACCACCATTCGGGGCGCCAGGCGAAGCGTTGGGTGCATCTATGCGCTTTTCCGGCGCTCGCAGACCGGCTCCTATACTGACCCGACGTTGGCAGCCGAGGAGGAAGAGCCGAGCGGCCCGGATGGTGGCGCCGGCGAGCCCACCGAGCCGCCGCCCGCCCCGCCGCCTCCTCCCCGCCCGCGGCTGCGCCGGCGACCGCTCGGGTACAAGCGGGCCGACGTGGACGACGCGCTGGCAGCTCGCGAGGGCGAGCTTGCCGAGCTGCGCCAGGACGTCGCCGCGCTCTGGCTCGCCTTCGCCCAGCACGACCGGATCCTCCGGACGATCGCCGAAGGCTCCGCGCCTCGAGCTCCGGCGACGGGAACGGAGCCGGAATCGGAGGCCACAGCGGAGGCCGGGCAACCAGCCGGGGCGGCGGGACCCCTTTCCGGCGAGGCGGCGTCGATCGGCACCCAGCTCACCGAGCTCGAGGAGGTCCTCGCCGCCATCGAGTCGGCCACCCAGTCGCTGGAGCGGACCTACGCGGAGGAGCTCGCCCCCGGCGGGGAGACCGAGGGCTCCGGCGGCGACGAGCCGGTCGGCGACCCCGCCGAGGACGCCGAGCGCCCCGACTGAGCGGCGCTCGGTCCGGGGTCAGGCGTCCTCGGCGTCGGGAACCGAGCTGCGATCCTCGGCCGCACGCCCGGCCAGCGCCGCGCCGCGACCGGAGTCGAGCGGGATCCCGTAATGGGCGAGAAGCTGCCGCTCCTGCGACGGCGTCAGCCCATCGGCGGGCTCGATCTCCGCCGCGCCGCGGATCCACGATCGCGGGAAGGCGGCCCAGGCGCGGCCGGCGGCGGCCGCGACGCAGCGGGCCGGTACCGCGGCCCGGCGCCCGATCCGGCCCAGCTTCACGACCAGCCACGTCGGCGAGCCGTCGACCGCATCGACGAGGACGCCGTGGACGCGGCCGACGTTGCCGCCGCCGACCTCCTCGAGCTTGGCGCCGACACACTGCCGGGCATCGGCGAGGTCGAACCCCGACTCCGCCGAGGGCAGCTCAGCGGGGCCGCCGGGCTCAGCCATCGGCGCTTCCGCCGCGGCTGCGATCGAGCAGCTCCGCGGCGGCGGTGGCGGGATCGGTTTCGCGGCGGACGACGCTTTCGAGCAGTGAGGCCACGGATGCATCCTCGGCGATCCGCGCTTCGAGCTCGCGACGCAGCCGCGCGGTCGCAAGGCCGAGCACCTCGGAGCGGAGGTTGCGGGCGCGGCGCTCGTCGAGCGTCCCCGACTCCTCGACGTAGGCGCGATGGGCCTCGATCGCATCGAGAAGCTCGTCGATGCCGGTCCCCTCGGTAGCTACCGCCTTGACGATCGGCACCTTCCAGCCGCCGGTCGGGCCGAGCGATAGCGCGGTACGGACCTCGCGGACCATCGTGTCGGTGAGCGGATGCTCGGCTTTGTTGACCACGATCACGTCCGGGATCTCCATGACGCCCGCCTTGAGCGCCTGGATCGAATCGCCGGATCCCGGCATCAGCGCCAGGACCACGGTGTCGGCATGGTCGACGATGTCGATCTCGGCCTGACCGACGCCGACCGTCTCGAGCAGGACGTCATCGAAGCCGGCCGCGTCCATGACGAGCGCCGCCTGCAGCGTCGCCTCCGCGAGGCCGCCGAGGGCGCCGCGGCTGGCCATCGAGCGGATGAAGACGCCGTCGTCGAGGAAGTGCTCCGAAAGCCGGATCCGGTCGCCGAGCAGGGCGCCCCGCGTGAACGGGCTCGAGGGGTCGATCGATAGAACCGCGACCCGGCGGTCGCGACCGCGAAGATCCTTGACGAGCGCTCCGATGATCGTGCTCTTGCCAACCCCGGGCGGACCGGTGAAGCCGACGATCCGGGCTTTCCCGGTCCGTGGGTACAACGCGGCGACCAGCTCGGCGCCGGCGGGATCGCCGTTCTCGACCAGCGAGATCGCGCGCGCCAGGGCGCGCTTCTCACCGGCCAGGAGCCGCTCGGCGAGGTCGCTCGATGTCGTTCCCGCGCTCATCGGCGGCTGATCATGCCACGACCGAGCCTATGATCCGCGCCCGTGTGCGCAGAAGCCTTGACAGGACCGCAGGAAGGGCATGTGGAGAGCGGAACCGCGGGCGCGCCGGCGTCGCCGAGGCCGCGCCGCTACGGCGTCGCGGCCCTCCGCTTCGCGGCGGCACACGGGATGCTGACCCCCAAGTACGCGCGCCTTGCCCTGCGCTTCCTGCGGCGCCGGCTGCTCACCGTCGCCGGCTGGCGCTGGCACACCGACGGCATGCTCTTCCTCGGCCCCGGCCTGCAGCTTCAGATCGGCCGCGGCGCTGAGATCCGCTTCGGCCGCTTCGTATGGCTCGGCCACGGCACGAAGATCCGCTGCCACGAGGGCCGCGTCGAGATCGGCGCGAAGACCGTGCTCGGCCAGGAGTGCACGATCTCCGCCTACCAGCGGGTCCGGATCGGCGAGCAGTGCGTGATCGCCGATCGCGTCATGCTGATCGACTTCGATCACAACGTCGCCGACTCCGAGCAGCCGATCCGCAAGCAGGGGATCTACAAGCGCGACGTCGTCGTCGGCTCGAACGTCTGGATCGGCTACGGCGTCCAAGTCCTCCGCGGCGTCACCGTCGGCGACAACGCCATCATCGGCTCCGGATCGGTCGTGACCCGCGACATCCCGGCCAACGCCGTCGCCGTCGGCACGCCGGCCCGGGTGATCCGGATGCGGCCGGAGCCGGAACGGCTCACCTGGCCCGACCCGGTCGGGCCGGACGGCTACGGGCCGTCCGGCCCGCGGTGACCGGCTGACTCAGACCCGTCGTCGCTCCTCGGTCTCGGCGGCGCGCGGGTCGTTGCGCTCGGAGCGCTCGGCGTCGCTGTCGGGATCGACGTCCGCCGCATGCCGGTCATGGGCTTCGGCCGTCTCCCGCTCGCGACGGGCGTCGTGGGCCCGCTCCTCGGCCTCGGCGGCCTCGCGCTTCGCCCGCGCTGCCTTCTCGTCGGCGGCGGCCTGGTGTTTCTCGGCCTTCACGTGCCGATGGCGGGCCTCGTCGCGGTGCCTGCCCGCAACCTCACGCCGCTCCTCGCGCTTGCGATTGCGGGCGCTGCTCGAGGCGATCGCGATCAGGACGATCACGATCAGCGCGACGACCACGATGGCGATAATCAGTCCGGTACTCATCTCATCTCCTCAAATCGCGTACGTAGATGGGGTACCCGCCAACGCGTTCTCTGAAGCACCGGCCCCTCAACCGCCCCGGCAGCACCATCCCTCGACGCGCGGGAAAGCCGCTTGTGAAGCCGATTCGCCGGTGGCGAACTTGCCGGCGATCGCACCGACCGTCTCGATCCGGCCGCTGCCGTCGGCGGGCAGGAACAGCCACTGGTCGGCATCCCGCCAGCCGACCAGGAGACGTTCGCCGGCGGGCGAGTAGGCGAGCCCCTCGAAGCGGCCGGAGCCGGCGAAGATCCGTCGCTCGCCGACCCGATCGCCGAACCGGGTGAGAAAGACCTCGCTGCGGATCGGCGCCGACCCGCTGCGGCGGATCGTCGCAACCGTCGACGATCCGGGCACGAACTCCGCGTCGACGCCTGCCGTCCCGCGTCCGAACCGGTCTCGGGCGACGATCTTGCCGGCGGGATCGAGCAGGGTCAGTCCCTCGGCCGTGAGGACGAGGAGGCGACTGCCGTCGGTCGACCATTCGAGCTCCAGGGGGCGGCCGAGGTCCGGCCCGGATGCGAGCCGGCGGTGCGTGTCGGTGTCGACGACCTGGATGCGGCCGCCGGGGGCAACGTAGGCGAGCACGTTGCGGCGGCCGGTGCGCGGCTGCCAGGCCGGCGCGACCGGAGCCGCGGCTGCGAGCGCCTCGTCGTTGGCGCCGTCCCCCCAGATGACCCGGAGCTCGCCGCCGCTCCGGTAGGCGATCCGGTAGCCCTCGTTCGGCGACCACCGCGGATCGCTGATCCGGCGACGCTCGATCGACCATCGCAGCTCGCCCTTCGGGTCGACCGCAGCCAGCTCGCGAGCGGAGGCGACGGCGACGTAGAGGCCGTGCGGCGACCAGCTCGCCTGCGAGTAGTCGCCGAGCAGGCGCTTCGACCCGTCCGGATGGACGATCCAGGTACCGGCGGCCGAGCTGACCAGCAGATCGCCGTCGGCCGGCAGTCGCGTCAGCGCCGGCTTCGCATCGTTGCGACCGGGATCGATCGCGTCACCGATCCATTCCCGGACGGCGGCCCCGGCCGGCGTCAGGACGAGGCCCGCGGCGACCAGCGCGGCGACCACGACCGCGCCGGCGGCGGTGAGCCGGCGCCGCAGCCACGGGCGGGCGCCGGGCGTCGCCGCCCGCTCCGCCCAGGCGTCGGCAACGATCAGCCAGGCGCGCTCCTCGGCCTCGGATGCACCCGGGACCGAGGCGTCGCGGAGCTCTTCGCGGAGTCGCTGCTCGGTCATCGCGGATCCTCCCCGTAGGCGCCGGCGAGCCTGTCGAGGGCGCGCCGGAGGCGGGAGTTGACCGTCCCCCGCGGCAGGTCGAGCGCCTTTGCGATCTCAGCCGGCGTGTACTCGAGCAGGTAACGGAGGACGACGACCGCGCGGTGCTCCGCCGACAGGGCCGCGAGCGCCGTCGTCAACCCGTCCGACAGGCCCGCGGCGGCGAGGTCGGCACCGTCGCCGCCCGCCCCCGGCTCCCCCTCGATCGCAGCCGGCTCGAATCGCACCTCGCGGCGGTACTTGCGCATCCGCGTCCAGTCGATCGCCCGGTTGACGACGATCCGGTGCAGCCACGGGCCGAACGGCCGCCGCCGGTCGAAGCGGTCGAGGCTCCGGATCGCCGAGAGGAACGCCTCCTGGGCGATGTCCTCGGCCGCGGCCGCATCGTGGACGATCAGAAACGACGCCTTCAGCGCCCGCGGCCAGTGCAGCCGGAACAGCGATTCGAGCGACTCCTCCGACCCCTGCTGCGCCGCCTCGACGAGCCGCCGCTCCTCGCGCCGATCGATCGACCCGGAGGCAGCCGCGAAGACCACCGGTGTTCCGCGGAGCACTCCCCGCTCGATGCCGATGCCGCTTGCCGTCTCCATCCGTCTCGTCCGCGCGTGCGCCTCCCCCACGAATACGTATCGGCTCCCCCCGGAGGTCCATGGACCCCGGCGACCGCCTCCAACGTATCCGCGGCATGGGCATCTGGCCAGCCGCCACCGATCGGGATCGGGCTTCGCCGAGGTACCCAGTCGTGATCGCTGCCGCGCTGGGACTGCTGATCGCTGTGGGGGGCTGCGGCGATACGACCGAAACGCGCCAGGCGCCCGAGCCGACCGTCGGTGTGACGCTGCCGGCGGGATGGCACGAGATCCGCGGTCCGATCAACGACGTGATCGAGCCCGCACAGGTGCTCGCAGCTTCCTCGGTGCCGCTTCGCCTCCCGAGGCGATCGGCCCACGGCTGTAGCGCCGCCGGCCTTCGGCGCCAACTCCCGGCTGACGCTGCAGCCGTCCAGGTCGTCGAATCGACGAAGGGGCCTGGCGACGCGCCCCACCCGAACCTCCACAACTATCGGCCGCGTCCGCGCCCGTTCCGGCTCGAGCACCGCAGCTTCGCCAACTACGGGTGCTCCGGCCCGAGCTACAACATCGCCTTCCGCGATCACGGCCGGGCGTTCCAGGCGTTCGTCTGGCTCGATCCGAAGCGCGTCGATCCGCGCGTTCGTAGGCAGACGATCGCGCTCCTGAACAGCCTCCGGGTCAGCCGAAGCCCGCACCGAGGGTGACCTCGTCGAACTGCCGCTCCGCGTATCTGCCGTTGCCGTAGATCGCCTGGATCGTCACCGGGACCCGGACCGCCGGCTGCCCGAGCCACTTGCCGTTCGGCTGCGGCCGCACCGCGAGCGGCCCCGCGTGGAGGAGGCCCGGATCCGCAAGACGACCCTGATAGATGGTCGGTCCCCGTGAACCGGTACCGATCCGATCCATGCGGATCCGGTGGCCGGCGACGATCGCGACGACGAAGTCGGGCCGGCTCGGGACCTCGACCGACGCGGCGATCCCGTCGCAGCCGATCTCGTTCCCCTTTCTGCACGAGACCCCCATGTAGAGGTGTTTCGCGACCAGCGTCTCCCTTTCGCTAGGGCGCTCCGCCGAGCCGCCACAGCCACTCAGGGCGAGCACCAGCATGACCGCGACTAGCGCCCGCGCCGCGGTCATGCGACGTAGAACATGATCAGCTGCGAGCCGCGCACGCAGACGTTGTGGATTCCGATCCGTTCCTCGAGCCGGGACCAACACTCCCAGCCGCCCTGCAACCTGCCGACCCCCTCGTCCTTCGCGACCGGGAAGGCTCCGTACGAGGTGATCAGGCGGCGCAGCCAGTGCCGCGTATCCGGGCAGGAGATGTCCTTGATCCAGACGTCGAAGCCGCCGCCCAGCGGGCCGGGCTCGCACTGGTCGAGCTCGCCGCTGCCGGGCGCCAGCCCGACCGGGCTCGGGATCCAGCGGCCGTCCGGAGGCGTGGACACGAAGCGGAGCGGATCGGTGGCGGACGCCGAGCTGACGCTCCCGTCGAGGCGGCAGCGGCCGTCGACGCGGCCGCCGCTGCCGGCGAAGTCGAGCGTGACCCGCTCGCCGCCGGCTGACCGGTGGACGAACCGTCCCTCGACCCGGCCCGGCACGGTGCCGAGCAGATCCCAGCGTCCGTACGACCGATCGAAGTCGGCCTGGGCGAAGCGGTGATGGCCGAACTGGGCGCTGTCGCGGTCCGGGCTTTCGAAGACGACCCGGGCGCTCGCGTCGTCGGAGCGGGTCCTCGCCGTAAGCGACAGGTAGGGCCCGGTGTCGGTCCCGTACGTCGGGCAGCCGACCCGGACCACGACGCCGGCCCGATCGATCAGCGTCGC
>DASTTY010000112.1:0-14199 GCA_035759925.1 Solirubrobacterales bacterium | reverse complement strand
CTTCGCCTCCGGCGGCTCCTGCGTCGCGCCGGCGATCGCCTCCTGCCGCCGGAGGTGCTCGCCTGGGAGCGGCTGATGGCGTTCGCGACGACGCGCGTGATCGGCGCCCTTGTCGAGGTCGGCGCGATCGAGGCGCTCGGGGTCGGCCCGGCGACCGCGGCGAAGCTCGCCGGCGACCTCGACCTCGACGCCGACACGCTCGAGCGGACGCTGCGACTCGCCGCCGACGAGGGGATCGTCGCGCGCGGGCGCGGTGGCGCCTGGTCGCTGACGGCGACCGGACAGGCGCTGCGGAAAGGCCACTCACCCTCGATCTCCTACTGGGCCCGGCACATCAACACCGCCGCCGTGCAGGAAGCCTGGGCCAACCTCGCCGCCTCGATCAGGACCGGCGAGCCGTCCTTCCCGGCGACCCACGGGCGCTCGGTCTGGGACCACTTCGCCGCCAATCCCGACGAGGAGCGGCTGTTCGCGAGCTCGATGCGCGAGATGACCGGCCTCGTCAAGGCCTGGGTGGTGAGCGGCTATCCGTGGCCCGAGCGGGGAGCGGTCTGCGACGTCGCCGGCGGCTCCGGGCCGCTGCTCGCCGCGATCCTGGCGGCGCGGCCCGAGCTGAACGGAGTCCTGGTCGAGGCTCCCGGCGTGCTCCCGGAGGCCGACGCGCACCTCCAGCGCGCCGGAGTCCGCGACCGCGTCGAGCTCGTCGAGGGGAACATCTTCGAGCGCGTCGAGGCGAAGGCGGACCTCTACCTGCTCAAGGACATCCTCCACGACTGGGACGACGAGCGGTCGCTCGCGATCCTCGAGACGGTGCGGCGGGCGATGCCGCCCGGCTCGAAGCTGATCCTGGTCGAGACCCTGCTCGATCCCGACCACCCCGACCCGGTCGCGGTGCTCGTCGATCTGCACATGCTCACCCAGTGCGACGGCGGCCGCCAGCGCTCCGCCGACGAGCTCCGATCGCTGCTCGCGGCGGCCGGCCTCCGGCCTGGCGAGATCCATCTCACCGGTGGCCCGGCGCTGATCGAGGCCATCGCCTGAGCCGTGGACCGCTACGATGCGCCGCGGACCGTGCTGAGCGGGGACCTAGCGGAGCCCTGAACCCGCAATCCGCTCCAGCGGGGCTGAACGCCCGCCCGAGGATCCGGCCTTCGGGGCCAGTACGTCGCGGGCAGCGTTGACGGCCAGGTCCCGCGCGATGTGAGCCCGCGAACCAGGTCAGGTCCGGAAGGAAGCAGCCTTAAGCGTCAGCCCGCAAGCGCCGCGGAACAGCCTGACCAGAGCCAGCCACGGCGGGCACGCCCGGAGGCTCGTCTTTCAAAGGCGGGCCGCACGGTCCTGCTCTGAGACGCGAGAGCCGGCGCATTCCTGCGTCATCGGAGGGCTCACGGCCAATATGGCCGCTTCGCCCTCCTCTTCCTTGGACTGCTTGGCTCTCGCGCCTCAGAGCGGCTCGCGACCTGCGGTCGCATCGCCGCCCGCAGGATTGGATCCATGTCCAGGTGGGATTCAAGGATTCCGGGCGAGAATCCGAGTCAAGACGGTGCGGGATGACCGTTCGCCGTTCACAGACCCTCCTCGTCGCACTGGTCGCGCTCGTCGCGTTCGCGGTGGCGGCAGCAACGGCGCCCGGGGCGATGCGAAGCACGAAGATCAACCGCAACCTCTGCAAGACGACCGGGGGCGGCAAGTTCGTGCCGATCCCCGGCTTCCCGGGCGAGAAGATCGACCGCCGCCTCCTCTCCGACGTCAAGTACCTCGTCCGCCGCTACAAGATCTTCATCACCGACGGGTACTCGAAGGACCCGGTCCACGCGGCCAACGGCGAGCATCCGCTCGGCCTCGCCCTCGACATCGTCCCCGACAAGTCGCGCGGCGGCAGCTGGAAGCTGATCTCCCGGCTCGCAAAGCGCGCCGAGCCGACGCAGAACCAGCCGATCGCACCGTGGCGCTGGGTCGGCTACAACGGCGACGCCGGCCACGGTCGCGGCAACCACCTCCACCTCTCCTGGAACCACTCCGACGCCCGTCCGTTCCACCCGGCCCGGACCGTCTACACGATGCGCTGCCCGGGTGCGCCCACCGGCGACGGCAGCACCGATGGCGCCCGCGACGGCGGTGGCAAGGGCGGCAAGAAGGGCGGCGGTGGCGGTGGCATCCGTCCCAGCGGCGGCGGTTCCGGTGACGGGGGCGGCGGCCTCCAGCCCCGCCTCGAGCGCTCGTTCGAGAACCGCGCTGCTGACCCGGTCGTCGAGACCGGTGGCATCGGGCTTCGCTGAAGGCTGCCGCGCCTAGAATCCCCGAACCCGAGGGCGCGTAGCTCAGTGGGAGAGCGTCCGCCTCACACGCGGAAGGTCGCTGGTTCGAAACCAGCCGCGCCCATTCCCACCTTTCGTGCAGCGACCGGCGGGGGGAACGGCGCCCGAGCGGAGGGCTTTACCCGCAGGAGATGTTCTTGCACTGACGCCGGGCGCCGTTGTGGGCAGCGCGGTTTCCGCCGCCGTCGAGCACCCCCCACACCGCCTCGAATCCGAGATCGCGGTTGTGCACGGCTCGATTACCGGTCAGCTTCGCGGTCCGGTTTTCCACGTCGAAGCCGTCGTCGCCCGAACCGGCCGCGATATTTCGTCGAAGCACGCTGTGTCCGTCCTTGGCATCGACCCGGTATCCGTCCACCTGGCTGCCGCGTACCACGTTCCCGCGAACGACGTTCTCGCCGCCTCCGATTGCCGGGTGGTCGATTCCGAGCCGGATTCCGTTGCCGTGCGCGTCGACGACGACGTTCCCGGCGAAGAGGTTTCCCCTGCCTCTCTCGACGACGAGACTCTCCTCGGCATCCGAGACGCGGTTGCCGATGATCCGGTTCCGGCTTCCGGGGGATACGCGGATCCCAGCGCCGCCGATGACGTCGTTGTTGCGGATCGTGTTGCCGTTGCCTTCGACGGCTATCGCCGGGCCGTCCTCTGCGAGGACATTGCCCTTGATCAGGTTGCGGTTGGAGTCGAAGACGTGAATGCCGGGCCCTGCGTTGCGACGGATCGAGTTGCGGCGGATCCTGATGTGGTTCGAGCCGAACAGGCCGATCCCATCGCCCTCGGGCGGGATGTTGCTGCTCAGCGAGCTGTTGCGGACGACGACCCGCTTCGACACGGAGATCACCACGCCGAAGAAGGTGTTCCGCCTCGCCGAGATGCTGAGCAGACGGTCGCCTTGGGTGCGGTACGCGAAGACGCCGACCGCGAATCCCCGGATCGATCCATCGCGCACGGCGGTCCCATCGTGTCCGGCGCTGACGACACCGACGTCGCAGAACTCGTTTCCGGCGCACCCGTGGGTCTCGGTGCCGTCGCCGTCGATCACGTGGCCGTTGAGATCGAGTGTGACATCGTCGGCCCCGATCACGACGCCGTTGTTGGGGCAGTTCTTCAGGTCGTTGTCGAGCGCTGTGTCGGTCGTGATCGTGTCGCCGCAGGAGACGTGGCTTGCGATTGCGGGACTCGCGGCCACGAGGAAGACGACTACCGCGACGAGAATCGAAACCCCGAAGCCCGGGAGCATCGCGAAGGCGTAGGCGCGAGTTGGCATACCTGTCCCTTTCTTGCGCGATCGTCTGCGGGTCTCGCCTCAAGCTATACCCGCACGGTGTGTCGCGCAATGCGATGCGGCTGCCAGGGCACGCGTTCGATCCTGCGTCGCTGGACAAGCCACCGCCGGCACCGCCAGCCGCCGGATTGGCGCCGCAGGCCTGTGCGCCCGTGCCCCCGTCGCCGCCGGCGACCAACACCCGGTCGGAGGAGCCGGACCGCTATACGACCGGCTGCGCCCATCGCCTCGCGGTTGAACGGCGGGGGCGTCCGGTAGAAAGGCGCCTGTGCTCGTCCCCCTTGCAGGTATTCAGGCCACGTTCGACAGCGAGATCGTCGACAAGGGTGAGCTGCCGGCGCTGCTGCTGGTCGTTTCGTTCGGGGCGACGTTCGGGATCACCCGGTTCATCACCCACTCGATCCGCTCGGATCGGTTCTCGTGGCTCGGCAACGTCGAGGCCGGCGACACGCACATCCATCACCTCGTCTGGGGGATCTGCCTGCTGCTGGTCGCCGGACTGCTGGCGATCGCGGTGCAGCCGCCGCTGGAGGTCGTCGCGATCGTGTTCGGGATCGGCGCGGCGCTGACGCTCGACGAGTTCGCTCTTTGGCTGCATCTCGACGACGTCTACTGGTCCGAGCAGGGCCGGCAGTCGATCGACGCCGTGATCGTCTTCGCGATCGTCTCCGGCTTCATGGTGGTCGGCGCCTATCCGGTCTCCTTCGACGACAGCGGCAGCGGCGTCGGGGCGGTCGCCGGGATCGTCATCTCGCTGGCGATCGGCTGGACGTTCGTGATCGTCTGCTTCCTGAAGGGGAAGCTGATCTGGGGCGTCCTCGGGCTCTACCTGCCGCCGCTCGCGATCGTCACCGCCTTCCGGCTCGCGCGACCGAGCTCCTGGTGGGCGCGCAAGCGCTACGACGACGACCCCGCCAAGCTCGAGCGCTCCCGCGAGCGCTACAAGGGCGAGGAGAAGGTCGTCAAGCCGGACCTCGACACCGCGCGGTCGGGCTGACGCGGCCGCGATGGACGTCGCCCTCGCCCTCGCCGCCGCCGTCCTGTTCGCGCTCGGCTCCGTCCTCCAGCAGAAGGCGGGGCTCGACGAGCCCGACGCCGCGACCGGCTCGAGCTCCGGGCTGCTGCTGCGGATGGCCCGCCGCCCGGTCTGGCTCGCCGGGATCGCCGCCGACGCGCTCGGCTTCGTCGGTCAGGCGGTGGCGCTGACGATCGGCCGCCTCGCCGTCGTCCAGCCGGTCCTGGCGACCTCGATGGTCTTCGCGCTGCCGCTCGGTCACCGGCTCACGGCGCAGCGGATCACCCGCAGCGACATCGGCGCCGCGGTCCTCGTCACCGTCTCGCTGATCGCCTTCCTGACGATCGCGAACCCGAGCGGCGGCCGCGACGACGCGCCGGTCGGCGAGTGGCTCGTCCTCGGCGCCGTCGTCGCCGGCGTCTGCCTGCCGCTGACGCTGGCGGCGCTGCGCGCGCGGCCCGCGGTCAAGGCGACCCTGCTAGGCATCGTCACCGGGATCCTCTTCGGGCTCAGCGCGGCGCTGACGAAATCGGTCGGCGACGCGATCGGCGACGACCTCCTCGGCGTCTTCGCCGACTGGCACCTCTACGCGCTGATCGTCATCGGCTACGTCTCGATGACGTTCAACCAGCTCGCCCTGACCACCGGCGTCCTCGCCCCCGCGCTCGCGGCGATGATGGCGCTCGACCCGATCACGAGCGTCGTCATCGCGACGACGCTGATGGAGGAGTCGCTGCACGAGGACGCGGCCGGGGTCGCGGCGACGCTCGCCGCGCTCGCGGCGACGCTCGTCGGGATGGCGCTGCTGGCGCGCTCGAGCCAGGGGCAGGCGGCGACGAAGCCGGGATCGGGAACGGCGATCGGCTCCGCCGCGCCCGACCCGGCGGCCGCCGGGCCCGCGCTCAGCCGCTGAGCAGCCGGGCGAGCGGCCGCGCCGCGCTCAGCGTCCCCAGCACCGACCGCGCCATGCTCGCCTCCCCCTTGCCGTTCGGGTGCAGCGGGAACGCCGGCTCGGTCGGGACCAGGCCCTCGAACCAGCGGACCGGCGGCAGCTTGCAGACGTCGTGGCCGATGCTGTCGTCGTAGGTGTCGACGAAGAGCGCGCCGTTGGCGGCCGCCTCGTCCGCGATCATCGCGTTGATCCGCCGGATCAGCGAGTCGATGTAGGTGACGTCGTCGCGGCTGAGCGGGACCATCGGGTAGCAGTTCGTGCCGTCGATCGGCAGCACGTCCGGGTAGCCGACGATCGCGACGGTCGCCTTCGGACTGCGCCGGTGGATGCCCTCCAGGACGGCGTCGATCCGCGGTCGCGTCGCCTCGATCCTCGCGGCGACGGTGTCGTTGCCGCCGGGCGCGTAGTGGTCGCGGCAGGCGGTGCCGAACGGATCGGTGAGGCCGAGCTGCGCGCACTGCTCGGCGACGCCGACGAGCCCGGCGTCGTTGCCGCCGATCCCGACGGTTACAAGCCTCGTCTTTCGGCTCAGCGCGTCGAACTGCGGCGGGTTGGTGCCGCCGAGCGGCAGGCCGGTCTGCGGTTCGGTCATGTGCCTGGTCTCGGCGCTGCTGCAGCTCACGTCGACGTGGGTCGCGACGCCGAGGTCGGTCGCGACCAGCGACGGGTAGTTGTGGTCGGAGCGCGCGCAATCGATCGGGTTACCGTGCTGGTTCGGCACCAACGGCGCCGCCGTGTAGGAGTCGCCGAGCGATACGTAGGCGCCACCCGCCGCCGTCGCCGGTCCCGCCGCGACCAGCGCGAGCACCCCCGCGATCAGGAGCGTCGCCAACGCGGCGAGCGCCCTCACAGCCCTTCCCTGCATTTTCCCTGCCTCCGTTGTCGTCCGGCCGTCCCCACCGGGGCCGCGCCGGGTCTGCCCACTGCCATCCTTGCCGCTCGCAGCAGCGAGCGCAACCCCCACTGCCGTTTGCTCAGGCGACCGGGCCCGGGTGGGCGGCCTCGACTGCGGCGAGCCGCTCCATCCGCTCGCCGCTGCGGTGCCGCGCGTAGAGGAAGTAGATGGTGAGGCCGATCAGCAGCCAGATGCCGAGGCGAATCCAGGTCGTGACCGGCAGGGTTGCCATCAGCGCGACCGCGAAGACGATCCCGAGCGGCGCGACCAGCCAGACCCACTTGACCCGGAACGGCCGCTCGAGGTCGGGGCGGGTGCGGCGCAGGAACAGCACTCCCGCACAGACGATCGTGAACGACAGCAGCGTCCCGATCGAGACGAGGTCGCCGAGGACGTCGATCGGCAGCAGCGCCGCCACGGCCGCCCCGGCGACCGCGCAGACGACGGTCGCGGCCGTCGGCGTCTGGAAGCGCTCGTTCACCCGTCCGAGCCGGTCCGGGAGCATCCCGTCCGAGGACATCCGCATGAAGATGCGCGTCTGCCCGTAGAAGGTGACGAGCACGGTCGCCGCCAGGCCGATCACCGCGGCCGCCGAGACCATCGACTCGAGCCAGTCGAGCGCCCCTCCCCCGGAGCGGACGGCCAGCGCGAGCGGGTCGGCGACGTTGAGCGAGTGGAACGGGACCATCCCGGTCATCACGATCCCGATCAGGACGTAGAGGACGGTCGAGATCAGCACCGTCGCGAGCAGCCCGAACGGGATCGTCCGCTGCGGGCGGCGGGCCTCGGCGGCCGCGGTCGAGACGGCGTCGAAACCGACGTAGGCGAAGAAGACGACGCCGGCGGCGCGGAGGATGCCGGTGACGCCGTAGTCGCCGAAGCCGCCCTCGTTGGCGGGCACGAACGGGTGCCAGTTGGCGCTCGAGATGTAGAAGACGCCGACGGCGATGAAGAGGACGAGGACGCCGAGCTTCAGCGCCACCATCGCGTTGTTGGCCTTCGCCGACTCGCGGGTGCCGAGGAAGAGCAGCGCGCAGGTCGCGACGACGATCGCCAGCGCCGGCAGGTTGAGAATCCCGGTGTCGTCGCCGAACGGCGGGTTGACGAGATCGTGCGGCACCGAGATGCCGATGCTGCCGAGGAAGCTGACGAAGTACCCGGACCAGCCGACCGCAACGGTCGAGGCCGCGAACAGGTACTCGAGGAGGAGGTCCCAGCCGATGAACCAGGCCAAAAACGAGCCGAAGACGGCGTAGGCGTACGAGTAGGTCGAGCCGGCGGCCGGGACCATCGCTGCGAGCTCCGCGTAGCAGAGCGCGGTGACCCCTGCGGCGAGGCCGGCGAGCATGAAGGAGAAGATCACCCCGGGGCCCGCATAGCGAGCGGAGGCCTCGCCGATCGTCACGAAGATGCCGGCGCCGACGACGCTGGCGATCCCGATCGCGGTCAGGCTGAACGGCCCGATTGCAGCGGAATCGAGGCGCTTGCGATCGATCTTGGCCTGGGCGACGACTGCGTCGAGATTGCCGCCGGCCATCTGCGGATCCTGTCAGAGTGCGGCCCCGGAAAAGCGACGGGAGGCGACCAGTTGGGCACCGAGGAGGACAAGCAGGGGGACGACGCCACGGGCGGCGCGGGCTCCCGCTTCCTCCAGGAGGAACGCGCCCACCGGCTCGCCAAGCTCGACGCGATGCGCGAGCGCGGCGTCGACCCCTATCCGGTCCGCTTCGACCGCGACCACACCGCCGCGGCGATCCGCGATCGCTTCGCCGACCTCGGGCCGGGAGCCGATTCCGGCGAGCGGGTCGCCGTCGCCGGGCGCGTCGTCGCGGTGCGCCGCCATGGCGGCCTCGACTTCCTCGACCTCCGCGACGAGACCGGCAAGATCCAGCTGATCGCTACCCGTGACGGGCTCGGCGAGGACGTCCTGCACGGGCTCGAGGCGCTCGACCTCGGCGATTGGATCGGCATCGAGGGGATCGTCGTCACGAGCCGCCGCGGCGAGCTCTCGATCCGGATCGAGAGCTTCGCGCTGCTCAGCAAGGCGCTCCGCCCGCTGCCCGACATGCGCCACGGGCTCACCGACCCCGAGGCCCGATACCGGCGCCGCTACCTCGACCTGATCGTCGACGACGACTCGCGCGAGATCTTCGCGAAGCGCTCGACGGTGATCGACGCGACCCGGCGCGTCCTCCTCGACCGCGGCTTCCGCGAGGTCGAGACCCCGGTCCTGCTCAGCCAGGCCGGCGGCGCGGCGGCGCGGCCGTTCATCACCCACCACAACGCGCTCGACATCGACATGTTCCTGCGGATCGCGCTCGAGCTGCCGCTGAAGCGGCTGATCGTCGGCGGCATGGACCGGGTCTTCGAGGTCAGCCGCGTCTTCCGCAACGAGGGCCTCGACACCCGCCACAACCCCGAGTTCACGATGCTCGAGGCCTACCAGGCGTTCGGCGACTACCACGACATGATGGACCTGACCGAGGCGATCATCGAGGCCTCGTGCATGGCCGCGAACGGGACGACGATCGTCGACGTCGACGGCCGCGAGGTCGACATGAAGCCGCCCTACCGGCGGGCGAGGATGGCGGAGCTGATCGAGGAGCACGCCGGGGTGAAGATGCATCCGTCGATGCCGGTCGAAGAGGCGCGCGCGATCGCTGATCGCTTCGGGGTCGAATGGCTCGACGTCTGGGGTCCCGGGAAGATCATGGCCGAGGTCTACGACGAGACCTGCGAGGCGAAGCTGATCGAGCCGACCTTCGTGATGGACCATCCCCGTGAGGTCTCGCCGCTCGCCCGCGCCCACCGCGACGACCCGACCCTGACCGAGCGCTTCGAGCTCGTCGTCGCGGCCCGCGAGCTCGCCAACGCCTACTCGGAGCTCAACGACCCGGTCGATCAGGCGCAGCGCTTCCAGTCGGAGGCGAAGCTCCAGGCGGGCGGCGACGAGGAGGCCGAGCCGGTCGACGACGACTACGTCGAGGCGCTCGAGTACGGGCTCCCCCCGACCGGCGGGCTCGGGATCGGCATGGACCGGCTGGTGATGCTGATCGCCGGCGTCGACACGATCCGCGACGTCATCCTCTTCCCAACCCTGCGGCCCGAGGAGGGACGCGACGGCGGCGCCGAGGCGAAGGCGATCGACCTCGACGTCGGCGAGGCCGCCCCGGCGCCGGCGGCCCCGCCGATTCAGACGCCGACCCGCTGGGCGCGGCCGCGCGGGCGCTCGCGGGTGACCCGCGTCCTCGCCTGGCTGACGGCGCTGATCGGGCTCGCCTCGCTGCTGCCGACCCTGCCCTGGGTCCACGTCTCGCTCGGGATCGACGAGCTGCTCTCGCGGACCGACCGCTCCTATCTGTTCATCGTCTCGGCGGTGCTCGGGATCGGCCTGATCACGGTGTCGCTGCAGCTCGCTCGCGGCAGACGCCGGGCCTGGGCGATCGCGATGGCGCTGTTCGCGTTCGCCGCGGTCATCCACCTCGTCAAAGGACCGGACCCGATCGCGGCGCTGCTCGACGTCGCGATGCTCGTCGCACTGGCGTCGTATCGGACCGAGTTCCGCGCCCACGGCGATGCGGCGACGCTCCGCCAGGCGATCCTGTTCGTCCCGTTCTACCTGCTCGTCGTCGGCGTCTTCGGCTTCGTCTCGCTGCTCACCCAGCGCGACTTCGTCACTCCGGACCTGACGTTCGGCGGGATGGTCGAGACGACCTACGGCGGCCTGCTCGGCTTCGACGGTCCCTATTCGTTCCAGCACCACCTGTTCGCCGACTTCTTCTCGGACGCGCTCGTCGTCCTCGGCATCGTCGGCCTGATCACCCTGCTCGTTCTCGTCTTCCGGCCGCTCGTCCGCAGCCGCGGCCCCGGAGAGGAGGCGCGTGAGCACGCGCGGCGGATCGTGCGCGCCCACGGCTCCGACACGCTCGCCTACTTCGCGCTACGCCGCGACAAGAGCTACTTCTTCTCCGCCGACGGGCAGTCGGTGATCGCCTACGCCTACGTCCGCGGCTACGCGATGGTCGCCGCCGACCCGATCGGCCCGCCCGACGAGACCGGCGAGGTCCTCGACGAGTTCCTCGCCTACTGCGCCGAGCAGGGCTGGAAGGCGGCGTTCCTGGCCGTCCGCGAGGACGCGACGCCGATCTACCGCGAGCGCGGCCTCCACTCGCTCTACCTCGGCGACGAGGCGATCCTCGACTGCCGCGAGTTCAGCCTCGACGGCGGCGGGATGAAGGCGGTCCGGGCGGCCGTCAACCGGGTCGGCAAGGACCACCGCTTCGAGCTGATCAAGGAGAGCGACGCCACGCAACCGCTCGTCGACGAGCTCAACGAGATCAGCGAGGAGTGGCGCGACGGCTCCGAGGAGCGCGGCTTCACGATGGAGCTCGGCGAGGACGTCGAGGGCGTCGAGGAGGACTTCGTGATCGCGATCGCCCGCGAGGGGAGCGGCGAAGGCCGGGTCGCCGGCTTCCTCCGCTTCGTCCCCTGCTACGGCAGCGATCCCGGCTACTCGCTCGATCTGATGCGGCGCCGGCCCGGCTCCACGAACGGCCTCACCGAGTACCTGATCGCCAACGCCGCGCTCAGCCTCGGGGCGAGCGGCATCGGCCGCCTCTCGCTCAACTTCGCCGCCTGGGGCCGGCTGCTCGACGAGTCCGAGGACCTCGGGATCGGCGGCCGGATCCAGCGCCGCGTCGCGAAGGGGCTCAACCCGTTCTTCCAGATCCAGTCGCTGCGTGACTTCAACGAGAAGTTCGACCCGGAGTGGCTGCCGCGCTCGATCGTCATCGAGGACCCCGCCGACCTCCTCAAGGTCGCGATCCTCTACGCCTCGATCGAAGGCTTCGTCGAGCTCCCCCTGGTCGGACGGTTCCTCGTCCCGTCCGTTCGCGAGGCGGAGAGCGGCGTCGCGGCGCCGGCCGGCGAGCGGTAGCACGGCATCCGCACACGACGGGCCGCTACTGACTTAGACTCAATAGCGGAGAGGTCCACCGCATCCCCGGGAAGTGGAGAGTGTTGTGCAAGCCGTGAGAGTCGTTTCGTCCGTCCTCGTCCTGATCGCCTGCGGAGCGCTGGCCACGAGCGCCGCGGCGGCGCCGATCAGCGACACCGGCAACCCGTCGATTCCGACCTACCAGGGAGCGCCGGCGGCGAAGCATCCGATCAAGAACCCGACGAAGCCCGAGCAGAACCCGTTCATGGCGGCGAACCCGCGCTCGAACATCCACAACGACACCTGGATGACCGATGCCTACAACCGCCGCGGCCCGCTCGGCAAGGACCCAGTCACCGACAGCTACTCCTACCCTTCGTCGCTGTGCGGCTCGCTCGCGTTCGACTCCGACGGGAACATCGTCACGGTCTGCCCGTCGATCCCGTTCCCACCGCAGGCCCGGATCATCGATGCGGACACGCTGGCGCCGATCGACACGCTCGACCTGCCGACCGCCCCGAACCCGCCCGGCCAGAACGAGTACCAGAACTTCGCCGGGGGCGGCTATTTCTTCCTCGACCAGAAGGACCGGATCTGGGTGCCGACCCGGACCGACCACATCCTCGTGATCAGCACCGCCGGTGACGAGCTGAAGATGAAGCGCGACTACGACCTGACCGACGTCCTCGACGAGGACACCGAGCGGGTCACCTCGGCGCTGCCGGACTTCGACGGCAACGTCTGGTTCGTCTCGAAGCAGAACGCGAAGATCGGCATCCTCGACCGCAAGACCGGCGAGAAGAAGCTGATCCGTCTCGACGACGACGAGGAGATCGAGAACTCCTTCTCGGTCGCCTCGGACGGCGTCTACATCGTCTCCAACAAGCGGATGTACCGGTTGAAGGCCAAGGAGAACGGCAAGCCGAAGATCGTCTGGCAGGCGAAATACCCGAACTCGGGGATCGTCAAGCCGAGCCAGGTCGACGCCGGCTCGGGCACGACTCCGACGAACCTCGCAGGCGGCTACGTCGCGATCACCGACAACGCCGACCCGATGAACGTGGTCGTCTACCGGACGAAGAAGAACCTGAAGAAGCACGAGCGCCGCGCCGTCTGCAAGGTGCCGGTCTTCAAGCAGGGCGCCAGCGCCACCGAGAACTCGCTGATGGGGACGAAGCGGTCGCTGATCGTCGAGAACAACTTCGGCTACCAGGACCCGTTCGGCCCGAACGGCGGCGCCGTGACCAAGGCCGGCTTCGCCCGTGTCGACATCGACAAGGACGGCAAGGGCTGCACGAAGAAGTGGACGAACACCGACGTCCGCGCCCCGACGTCGGTCCCGAAGCTCTCGACCAAGACCGGGCTCGTCTACGCCTACTCGCGGCCAAAGGACCCGGCCAACCAGGGGTACTTCTGGAGCGCGATCGACTACCGGACCGGCAAGACCGCATTCAGCCAGTACGCCGGCTCGGGACTGCTCTACAACAACAACTACGCCGGGATCGCGCTCGGTTCCGACGGGACCGCCTACCTCGGGGTGATCGGCGGGATCATCACCCTCCGCGACGGGGAATGACGCCCATGCGGAGGCGCGTCGCAGCGACGGCCGCGGGACTGCTCGCGACCGTCGCCGTGCTCGGCGCCGGTGCGGCCGGCGCCGGCGCCGGACCCGCCGGCCCGACGCCCGAGCAGGCGCGCGAGCTCGGCCGGCAGGCCTACGACTACGGCTTCCCGCTGCTCGACATGCTGCGGATCCGCCACGAGATGACGAGCGTTCCCTGTCCCGACGGCCGCGGCAACGCCCCGATCAACCACATCGCCAACGCCTCGAAGTTCGCCACTCCCAACGACAGGACCGTCGTCGCGCCCAACACCGACACCCTCTACTCGCTCGCGCAGCTCGATCTGAAGAAGGGGCCGATCGTCCTTCGCCATCCCGACATGGGCAACCGCTTCTTCGACTTCGAGCTCGTCGATCCGTGGACGAACGTGATCGGCTACGTCGGGACGCGGACGACCGGCAGCGACGCCGGGCGCTTCGTGATCCGCTGGAACGGACGCAAGAAGGCCGCGAAGGTCAAGCGCACCGGCCTCCCCGTGATCAAGTCGAAGTACCGCCGGGTCTGGGTGATCGGCCGGACAGTGGCCGGCGACGAGGCCGACCAGGCGACGGCCTACGACATCATGAAGCGCTACAAGCTGACGAAGCTGAACGGCAAGAAGTACAAGCTGCCCGCCGACTGCCACCGCGGCAAGGGCGAGCCGACCAAGTACACGACGCCGACCGACGGGCCCGGCTTCATCTCCCAGCTCAACCAGGCGATGGTCAACAACCCGGCCCCGAAACGCGACCAGCCGCTGCTCGACGAGCTGGCGCCGCTCGGCATCGGGCCCGGGCTCTCCCCGGAGGACGCGGGACTCTCCCCGGCAGCGCTCGAGGCTCTCTACGACGGGGTCAGCGCGGAGGCTGTGGCGCTGCCGACGGCCGCCCGCGTCGGATTCCTGCAGGAGTCGATCACGAACAAAGGGTGGGTGTTCGCCGACTCCGACATCGGCGACTTCGGCACCGACTACCTGCTGCGCGCGAAGATCGCGATCGTCGGCATCGGCGCCAACACGCCCGAGGAGGCCGTCTACCCGGCCGCGCTCGCGGATTCCGACGGCAACCTGCTGAACGGCGCCAACGACTACGAGATGATCTTCCCGGCCGGCGAAATGCCGCCCGCCAGGTACTTCTGGTCGCTGACGATGTACGACTTCGACGGATACCTGGTGGCCAACCCGATCGACCGCTACTC
>DASTTY010000111.1:0-2334 GCA_035759925.1 Solirubrobacterales bacterium | reverse complement strand
GTGCGGATCGCGTTGGCGATCCGGCCGCCGCGACCGATCACGCGGCCGAGGTCGTCCTCGGCGACGGAGACCTCGAGGACGAGGTCGCCGTCCTCCTCGAACTCCTCGACCTCGACCTTGTCCGGCTGCTCGACGAGAGCGCGGACGAGGAACTCGACGAGCTCGCGCACGGCGGGATCCCGCTCAGGTTCCGGCCGGGCCGTCGACGCCCTGCGTGCGCAGAAGCTTGGCGACGGTCGGCGACGGCTGCGCGCCGTGGTCGAGCCAGTGCCGGGCCCGCTCGGTGTCGATGGTCACCTGCGAGGGCTCGGTCTGCGGGTTGTAGCTGCCGATCGTCTCGATCGTGCGGCCATCGCGCGGCGAGCGCTTGTCGGCGACGACGATCCGCCAGATCGGGTTCTTCGAGGAGCCCGCTCGTCTCAGTCTGATTCGTACTGCCATGTGACGGCGGCGCAGGTTACAGACCGCGGCAGGCGGCCGTCACCGCCGTCGGGCGCCGAGTTGACCGCGGAGCATCGACTCCGGACTCGGCATCTTCCCCGAGGCCATCATCTTCATCATCTTCCGCATCTGGTCGAACTGCTTCGTGAGCTGCTTGACGGCCTGCACGTTCGTCCCCGAGCCGGCGGCGATCCGGCGGCGGCGCGAGCCCCGGATCACGTCCGGGTTGGCGCGTTCCTCGGGGGTCATCGAGAGGATCATCGCCTCGAGCCGGTCGAGCTCGCGGTCGTCGATGTTCGCGTTGCGGACCTCCTTCATCGCCTTCCCCATCCCCGGCATCATCCCGAGCACGCTCGACAGCGGCCCCATCCTGCGGACCTGCTTGAGCTGCTTGAGGAAATCGTCGAGCGTGAACTGGTCCTGGCGCATCTTCCGCTCGAGCTCCTCGGCCTCGGACTGGTCGAGGTCCTGCTCGGCCTTCTCGATCAGCGAGAGGACGTCGCCCATCCCGAGGATCCGCTGCGCCATCCGGTCGGGGTGGAAGCGCTCGAGCTGCTCGAGCTTCTCCCCCGTGGACGCGTAGAGGATCGGCTTGCCGGTCACCGCCTTGACGCTGAGCGCGGCGCCGCCGCGGGCGTCCCCGTCGAGCTTGCTCATCAGGACGCCGTCGAACTCGGTCACCGCGGCGAACTGCTCGGCGACGTTGACGGCGTCCTGGCCGGTCATCGCATCGACGACGAGGAGGACGTCGTGCGGCTTCGTCCGCTTCTTGATCTCGGCGAGCTGCTCCATCAGCTCGGCGTCGATGTGGAGGCGGCCGGCGGTGTCGATGATCAGCACGTCGAGGCCCTCGGAGCGCGCCTGGCCGAGCGCCCATTCGGCGATGTCGACGGGATCGCGATCGGTCCCCTGCGAATAGACGGTCGCGCCCGCCTGAGCGCCGAGCCGCTGCAGCTGCTCGACCGCGGCCGGCCGCTGGGTGTCGCAGGCGGCGACGCCGACACGCTTGTCCTCGCCGATCAGGTGCTTGGCGAGCTTCGCCGTGGCGGTCGTCTTGCCCGAGCCCTGCAGCCCCGCCATCAGGATCACCGTCGGCGGCTTCGTCGCGAAGACGAGCTCGCGGCCGGAGCCGCCCATCAGCTCCGCCAGCTGCTCGTTGACGACCTTGACGACCATCTGGCCGGGGTCGAGGCTCTCGAGAACGCCGGCCCCGATCGCCTGCTCGCGGACGTCGGCGACGAACTGCTTGGTCACCTTGAAGTTGACGTCGGCCTCGAGCAGCGCGAGGCGGATCTCGCGCAGGGCGACGTCAAGGTCGGCCTCGGTGATCTTGGCCTTGCCACGCAGCCGGTCGGTGACCGCCTGCAGGCGCGCGGACAGGGATTCGAACATCAGATGAATGGACCGATGGAGTGGCTAGCGCGCTGGCCGCTTGGCCAGCCGGCCCGCTGAGCGGCTGCCCATTCTAGGCGGGCGGCAGTGGGTGGGCAATGACGCCCTGCCCACGACCCATCGCCGGTCAGGCGGCGAACAGCCAGTCGACGTACGCCTGCGGGTCGAAGGGGGCCAGCTGGTCGATCTCCTCGCCGATGCCGGCGAACACGATCGGCACGCCAAGCCGGTCCGCCGCCGCCACGGCCACGCCGCCCTTGGCCGTGCCGTCCAGCTTGGTGAGCACGATGCCGGTCACGCCGAGGGCGTCGTGAAACTGACGCGCCTGGGCGATGGCGTTCTGGCCGGTGGTGGCGTCGAGCACCAGCAGCACCTCATGCGGGGCGCCCGGCATGGCCTTGGCCATGACGCGCTTCACCTTCTTGAGCTCTTCCATGAGGGGGGCCTTGGTGTGGAGGCGGCCGGCGGTATCGCACAGGACCACGTCCATCTTGTCGTCCA
>DASTTY010000110.1:0-4581 GCA_035759925.1 Solirubrobacterales bacterium | reverse complement strand
AGCAGGACTCGGGGACGATCATCCCGGTCGAGATCACGGTCTTCGAGGACCGCAGCTTCACGTTCATCACGAAGACGCCCCCCGCCGCCGTCCTGATCAAGGAGGCGATCGGCATCCCGAAGGGGTCCGGTGAGCCGCACGTCAACAAGGTCGGCACGATCAGCGCCGCCCAGATCCGTGCGATCGCCGAGAAGAAGATGCCCGACCTGAACGCGAACGACCTCGACGCCGCCTCGAAGATCATCGCCGGCACCGCCCGCTCGATGGGCGTCGACGTGGAGGAAGGCTGATGGCCCAGAAGCGAGGCAAGCGGTTCCGCGCCGCCTACGAGAAGATCGACCGCACCCACCACTACGAGCCGGCCGAGGCCGTCGCGCTGCTCAAGCAGACCGCGACCGCCCGCTTCGACGAGACCGTCGAGGTCCACATCCGGCTCGGCGTCAACGTCCGCCACGCCGAGGAGCAGCTCCGTGGCACCCTGGCGCTGCCGAACGGAGCCGGCCGCGACGTCACCGTCGCCGTCTTCGCCGAGGGCGACAAGGCCCGCGAGGCGACCGAGGCCGGCGCCGAGTTCGTCGGCTCCGATGACCTCGCCGAGCGCGTCGAGGCCGGCTGGACCGACTTCGACATCGTCATCGCCACCCCCGACCAGATGCCGAAGGTCGGCCGCCTCGGCCGGATCCTCGGCCCGCAGGGGAAGATGCCGAACCCGAAGGTCGGCACCGTCACCGACGACGTCACCAAGGCCGTCACCGAGACGAAGTCGGGGAAGATCGAGTACCGGACCGACCGCCAGGCCGTCGTCCACCTCTCGATCGGCAAGATCAGCTTCTCCGAGCAGGCCCTGCTCGAGAACTACGCCGCGGTGATCGACGAGATCTTCCGCGCCAAGCCGGCCGCGGCGAAGGGCCGCTACATCATCAGCATCACGTTGACGACGACGATGGGCCCGGGCATCAGGATCGACAGCGGGCGGACCCGCGAGTCGGAGATCCTCGCGACCGGCGACGCCGAGGCCGGCGAGGAAGCCGCGGCCGAGGCCGCGGTCGCCTAGCGGCGCCGCGGGCAAGAAGAAGGGCGACGCCGAAGCGTCGCCCTTCCCGTTCTCGCGATCGGCCCGGGACGCGGTCCCGAGCGATCCGATCAGCCGCCGTTGGGCTCGCCGACCGTCTGGCCGGCAGCCGTGACGTCGTCGACCCAGTATGTGCCCTGCTCGTCGACGAGCACGGACAGCTGGGTGACCGTCGCCGTCGCCGGCACCGGCCCGAGGTCGGAGACAGTGGCGTCCGCCACCTCCATCCGGGTCCAGTCGCCGTTCGTACCGACGACGTGGTTGGCGCAGCCGTAGAAGGCGATGCCGTCGGCATTGCCGTCGCCATCGACGTCGTAGCGGAGGTTGAACCGCGGCGATCCACCGCTGCACGTCCCCTTCACCGAGAACCCGATGGTTCCGAGATCGGCGACGGTCAGCCCGGCGACGCCGTCGACGAGCGTCGCGGCGTACGCCGGCTCGGCGGTCGGGACCGACTTCTCGAGCAGCACCGAGAACTTGCCGCTCGCGGCCGCCTTGTTGGTCCAGTTCGCCTGGGCGGCGGTGCCGTTGCCGAGCGCCTTGTAGTCGGGTGCGTCACCGAAGCGACCGGCGGTCGGCTTCAGCTTGATCGTGCCGGTCGCCGCCAGGCTCGTGGCCGCCACCGCGAACGCGGTGACGATCACGGCAGCCAGCGACAGCGCGCGTAGCTTCCTCATCTCTTCTCCTTGATCGCAGGCCCAAGACGCACCTTGCGTTTCGCATCCATGCTCGGTTCCCCCTGAGCCTTCCGTTCTCCCCGATTCCCCCGGGGGCGGGCGCGTTCTGCGCCCGCTCGCGGCGAACCTATCGCAATCGCCGCGGGGATGCCACCGCCGACCCGGCGGCACCAACCGGCTCGCCGCCGCGCCCCTTGCGCTAACTTCACGGCGGGATGGAGACCAACCGTCGGGCTAGGGCGGGGCGTCGCCGGAAGATGCGGAGAGAGATCAGGATGACATCCGGCGCATGGAAGGCCGCCGCTGCCGCGGTGCTCGTTCTAGCTGTGCTCGCCGCCGGGCCGGCGGCCGCGGGGGCGGCCGACCCCGTCTACGGGGTCTCGACCCCGACGGCGCTCAACTCCAAGGATCTGAACGAGCTCGCCAAGGGCAAGGTCCAGGCGGTCCGGCTCGAGATCTCCTGGAAGGCGACGAAGGGCAAGGGCGGAGCCTTCAACTGGGGGAAGACCGACAAGCGGATCGAGGCGGTGACGAACCGCGGCATCGCGGTCGTCCCGTATCTGACCGGCACCCCGAAGTGGGCGAAGGGGTGCAAGAAGAAGTCCTGCCGGGCGCCGAAGGTGCTGACGCCCGAGACCGATGCCTGGCTGCGGTTCGTCGACGCCGCCGTCGACCGCTACGGCCCCGCCGGCACCCTCTCCAAGCCGATCCGGACCTGGCAGGTCTGGGACACCGCCAACAGCGGCTCGCCGAAGGGCTACGACAAGCTGCTCGGGGCGACCTTCCGGACGATCAACCTCGCCGACCCGGGCGCGAAGGTGCTGACCGGCGCCCTCTCGTTCGCGTCCGGCAAGGGGATGACGAGCCCGACGAAGCTCCTCAAGCGGCTGATGAACCCGAAGGTCAATCAGACCTTCACGGCGGTCGGCGTGAGCCCGCAGTCGCGCTCGGTCGGCAAGGTCAAGCGGCAGGTCAAGAGCATCCGCAAGGTCCTCGACAAGGCCGGGCGCAAGGGCACCGAGATCTGGGTGACGCCGGTCGGCTGGGCCTCCGACAAGCGCTCCTCGAAGGCGCTGTCGGTCGGGGCGGCCGGCCAGAAGAAGCGGCTCAGCCAGGTGATGAAGTCGCTCCGGAAGGGGTTCGGGGTCGGCGGCGTCTTCTGGACGCGCTGGCGCGACGGCGGCGGCAGCTGCAAGTGGTGTCGCCACGCCGGCCTCGTCAGCAAGAAGGGGAAGCCGAAGCCGGCCTGGGGCGCCTACAAGAAATTCCTGAAGACGGTCGTCGTCGGACCGCCGCCGCCGCCGCCCGACGACCCGTTCTTCTTCGGGGTCGTCCCGGACGGGTTCATCAACGCGACGGACGCCTACCTGATGAAGTCGGCCGGAGTCGGCGCGGTCCGCTTCATCATCAACTGGCAGCAGGTCACCGGCGGCGGCGGGTTCAACTGGAACAAGACCGACCAGGAGGTCAAGCTCCTGGCCGAGAACGGGATCGAGCCGCTGCCGCAGCTCTTCGGCAACCCGAACTTCGTCGGGGCGACGGTCGACGATGACGGCAATCCCACGGCGGTGATGAACCAGTGGCAGGCGTTCGTCGCCGCCGCGGTCGCCCGCTACGAGCCTGGCGGCAAGTTCTGGGCCGACAATCCCGGGATCGAGCCTCACCCGCCGGAGATCTGGCAGGTCTACAACGAGCAGAACATCAAGGCGTTCTGGCCGAACGGGCCGTCGCCGAACAAATACGCGGGCTTCCTCCACGGCACCGCCAACGCGATCCGGGCGATCGACCCGAACGCTCAGATCATGCTCGGCGGGATGCATGGCGACCAAGCGATGGAGGGGACGCCGTCGTACGACTTCCTCAACCTCCTCTACAACCGCGAGGCCTTCAAGGGCTGGGACGACTTCGACATCGTCGCCGTCCATCCCTACGGGTTTTCGACCGCCGAGATCACCACCGAGATCGACAAGGTCCGGGCGGTCATGGACGCCCAGGGCGACGCGGCCGCCCCGATCTGGGTCACCGAGATGGGCTGGGCGTCGACTGGCGACGGCACCACCAAGGAGCTCTGGTGGGAGCGGACCCCGCAGGGCCAGGCGAGCATCCTGACCGCGGCCTGGAACCTGATGATCCAAAAGCGCGACGACTGGAACATCGGCGGCGTCTTCTGGTACGCGTGGCGGGATCCGCTCGGCGACCCCTGCACGTTCTGCGGCAACGCCGGTCTGCTCAAGAACAACTTCACAGCGAAGCCGTCGTTCAACGCCTTCAAGCAGATCACGGCAACGGGCCTGCCCGGCTAGCGGCACGCTCCGATATCGGCGTCGTCGCCCTCGCCGCGCCGTTTCCCCTACACTGCCGCGTCCCGAAGCCGAAGACCGCCGGCGGAGCGCCAGCTCCATAACCGTCTCGCGACGTGGCCGGCCGAGGTGGAGTTCGCAGCCGATGCTCGAGCCCGCCTCCGTGCGGGCTCTTCGACTTCCAGGGGCGAACACCAGACCCGAGGACGGATCGAATGAACAGAGACGAGAAGGAAGCGGCGGTCAAGGAGATCAGCTCCGAGCTCGAGTCGGCCGGTGCGATCTTCGCGGTCGACTACCGCGGCATCTCGGTCCCGCAGGCGGCCGAGCTGCGCAGCAAGCTGCGCGACAGCGACGCCTCGTTCAGCGTCGTCAAGAACCGGCTAGCGAAGCGCGCGACCGACGGCACCGACGCTGCGGCGGCGCTCGACGAGCATCTCGTCGGCCCGACGGCGCTGACGTTCGTCCGCGGCGACGCCGTCGTCGCCGCGAAGACGATCTCCGACTTCATGAAGGCCAACGACGTCCTCGC
>DASTTY010000109.1:0-98141 GCA_035759925.1 Solirubrobacterales bacterium | reverse complement strand
CCTCGAGACCGGCGTCATCTCGATCAACTCGAACTCCTCGGTCCGCGTCAGCACCCCGTTCGGAGGCTTCAAGCAGTCCGGCGTCGGCCGCGAGCTCGGCCCGGACGCCCTCGAGCACTACACCGACGTCAAGAACGTCTTTTACGCGACCGGCTGAATGGCCGGCGCGATCGGCGTGGCCGCCTCCGGGCGCCCCACCACCCGTCGCTCCCAGCGATCGGCAAGGGCGAGGATGATGCGCCCAGATCGCGCTCGGCAGCGCCGTATACCGGCAGGCCCACGGCCGAGGACGGGCCGACATAGGAAACTGATGTCGCGGTTCCGCGGAGCCGACGCCGGCATCGTTGAGCCGCCGGGCGCCGCACGGCGGACGTCAGGACGGCTCGGTCGAGAACGACTCAGCCAGCCATGACCCGCGGCCGGAACGACATCGTCTTGATGCGTATGACGGAGGGCGGCGGCTGCGGAGCCTGCGGCTGGGATCTGAGCCAGTCCGAGACCGGTTTCGCCATCGAGCTAGTGGTCGAGGCACTGTTCGACGACCCGGCCCTGCTGGAGGCGCTATTCGTCCGCCGCTGCGGGGGCTGCGGTGCGCCGTACGACTGGGACATTCTCGTCACCGAGGGCGACGACGACCCGGACCGTGAATGGGACGAGAAGGTCGCCCGGCAGGCCGAGCTCCACACGGCCCTGGACGAGATGCTGCGAACGCCGCGCCTGCAGCCTCGCGACGCCGCCAAACGGGTCCGTCGCCGCTTCGGCGTCGAGGGCATCTGCGTGGACGATTCCTCCGCGATCGCCTGGCCGCTGCGGCGCTTGCAGACGTAGACAGCAGCCGATACCGGAAGCCCGTGTCGCGGTTCCGCAGGACCGCCGCTGATAGCTTGCCGCGCATGGAACGCCCGGGGCGGCTCGAGGACAAGGTCTGCGTGATCACCGGCGCCGCGAGCGGGATCGGCGCCGAGACGGCGCGGCTGTTCGCGGCAGAGGGGGCGCACGTCGTCGGCGTCGATCTCAGCGAGGGGGCGGAGGGCGAGATGGCGATCGTCGCCGACGTCACCGATCCCGAGCAGGTCGAGGGCATGTACGCCGAAGCGCGGGAGCGGTTCGGCAGGATCGACGTGCTCTTCAACAACGCGGGCATCAACCCGCCCGAGGACGCTTCGATCCTCGATACGTCGCTCGAGGTGTTCCAGCAGGTTCAGGACGTGAACCTGCGCAGCGTCTTCCTCTGCTGCAAGTACGGGATCCCGCACCTGCTCGACAACGACTCGGGCGGGTCGGTGATCAACACGGCGTCGTTCGTCGCGGTGATGGGCGCGGCCGTCTCGCAGATCTCCTACACGGCCTCGAAGGGGGCGGTCCTGGCGATGTCGCGCGAGCTCGGCGTCGAGTTCGCGCACCGCGGCGTCCGCGTCAACTCGCTCTGCCCGGGCCCGGTCGATACGCCGCTTCTGCAGGACCTGTTCGCCAGCGACCCGAAGAAGGCCGAGCGGCGCCTGGTCCATCTCCCGTTCGGGC
Organism: Solirubrobacterales bacterium; assembly: GCA_035759925.1. Taxonomy (GTDB): domain Bacteria; phylum Actinomycetota; class Thermoleophilia; order Solirubrobacterales; family 70-9; genus RHKX01. The sequence continues at coordinate 96,620 of DASTTY010000109.1, read as the reverse complement.
GGTTCGCGCTGGCCCACGAGATCGCCAACGGGGCGCTGTTCCTCGCCTCCGACGAGAGCTCGTATGTGACCTCATCCACCTTCCTCGTCGATGGCGGCCTCTCGCACGCCTATCTGACCCCCGACGCCAGCGACGATCCCCAGTACTGATCGGATCCGGGCGGGATCGGAGCGGTTGGACGCCGCGCCTAGACTGACGACGATGATCGACGAGATCGCATTCGACGAGCGCGGGCTCGCGCCGTGCGTGATCCAGGACGCCGGGACCGGCGAGGTCCTGACGCTCGCCTGGGTCAACGCCGAGGCGCTGGAACGGACGATCGCGACCGGCGAGATGCACCTCTGGAGCCGATCCCGCGACGAGCTCTGGCGCAAGGGGGAGACCTCCGGCAACGTCCAGCGGGTCCGCGAGCTCCGCTACGACTGCGACGCCGACGCCGTCCTCGCCCTCGTCGATCCGACCGGACCCGCCTGCCACACCGGTGAGCGGACCTGCTTCTTCCGGGCGGCCGATGGAGCGCCGCAGCCGGTCGCCCACGAGGCGCTGCCCGCCCTCGAGCGGACGATCGATGCACGCCGGACCGAGCGCCCGGACGGCTCCTACACGGCTCGGCTGCTCGACGACCCGGCGCTGATCGGCGAGAAGGTGCGGGAGGAGGCCGACGAGGTCGCGCGCGCGGTCGCCGGCGAGTCCGATGAACGCGTTGCCGAGGAGGCGGCCGACCTGCTCTACCACCTCGAGGTATCGCTCGCCTCCCGCGGTCTCGGAATCGAAGCGCCCGCCACGGTCCTGAACGCGCGCCGCCGCGACGGCTGAGCCGGGCGTGAGCGCGGACGTCACGACACTCGAGCAGGCCCGCGAGCTTGCCGGGGCCGGGAACGTCGTTCCGGTCGTCGCGACGTTCGTCGACGACACCGAGACCCCCGTCTCCGCCTTCCTGAAGCTGCGCGACGGCGGCCCCTGCTTCCTGCTCGAGTCGGCCGAGCAGGGCGGGCGGCTCGGCCGCTACTCGTTCCTCGGCTTCAGCCCCCACCTCTCGATCCGCTGGGCCGACGGCGAGCTGCTCGAATGGGAGGGCGCCGCCGCTACCGCGGGCGAGCCGACCCGCCGCAGCCCTGCACCCGACCCCTACGCTGCCGTCGCGGCCGCGCTCGAGCGCTTCGACCTCGCCGATGCCGATGAGCTCCCGTTCGCCGGCGGCGCCGTCGGCCTGTTCGGCTACGACCTGGTCCGCACCGTCGAGCCGCTCGGCGATCCGAACCCCGACCCGCTCGGGCTCCCCGACCTGGCGCTGATGGTCTGCGAGCTGATCGTCGCCTTCGACCATCACAAGCACGAGGTCTCGATCATCGCTCTCGCGTTCAGCGGCGCGGACGGGATCGGGCCCGCGTACGAGCGCGCCGTCGGGCTGATCGAAGCGGCCCGCGAGCGTCTCCGCGGCGCGATCCCAGGCCGCTCTCGCAGCCATCCGGCCGGGGCCCGCAACGGGTCGGTCGAGTGGGGGTCGAACCTGACCCGCGAGCAGTTCGAGTCGAACGTCGCGCGGATCGTCGAGTACGTCCGCGCGGGCGACGCGTTCCAGGTAGTCCCCTCCCAGCGCTTCAGCGCCGACTGCCCCGTCGAGGCGTTCTCGATCTATCGGGGGCTGCGGGCGATCAACCCCTCGCCATACATGTACTTCCTCGACTTCGGAGACTTCGAGATCGCCGGCGCATCGCCGGAGCCGCTCGTCAAGGTGACCGGGCGGCGGGTCGAGACCCGGCCGATCGCCGGGACCTACCCGCGCGGCGGCGACGAGGAGGAGGATCGCGCCAACGCCGAACGGCTGCTGGCCGACCCGAAGGAGCGGGCCGAGCACGTGATGCTCGTCGACCTCGGCCGCAACGACCTCGGCCGCGTCTCCGAGTACGGGACGGTCACCGTCGACGAGCTCATGGCCGTCGAGACCTACAGCCACGTCCTCCACATCGTCAGCCGCGTCTCCGGCGAGCTCCGCGACGGCCTCGGGGCGATGGACGTGCTCCGCTCGGCGCTCCCCGCCGGGACCCTCTCGGGGGCGCCGAAGGTGCGGGCGATGCAGATCATCGACGAGCTCGAGCCCCACAAGCGCTGCTCCTACGGGGGCGCGATCGGCTACCTCGACTTCCGCGGCGACCTCGACGTCGCGATCCACATCCGCACCGTCGTCGTCAAGGACGGTCGCGCCCACGTTCAGGCCGGCGGCGGCACGGTCGCCGACGCGAAGCCCGACTACGAGTACCGCGAGTCGCTGCAGAAGGCGAAGGCGATCTTCCGCGCCGTCGAGGTCGCCGTCGAGCACCCGGAGTGGGAATGAAGGCGCTCGTCATCGACAACTACGACTCGTTCACCTACAACCTCGTCCAGTACCTGGGCGAGATCGGGGCCGACACCGACGTCGTCCGCAACGACGTGGCGACCGTCGACGAGCTGCTCGCCCGCGGCGCCGACCGGCTCGTGATCTCGCCCGGGCCCTGCACCCCGGCCGAGGCCGGGATCTCGGTCGAGGCGGCGCGAAGCTTCCCCGAGGCCGGCGTGCCGACCCTCGGCGTCTGCCTCGGCCACCAGTCGATGGTCGAGGCATTCGGCGGGCGCGTCGTCCGCGGCGAGCCGATCCACGGCAAGGACGCCCAGGTCGAGCACGACGGCAGGACGCTCTTCGCCGGGCTGCCGAACCCACTGACAGTCGGCCGCTATCACTCGCTGATCGCCGATCCGGAGCTGCCCGGCGAGCTCGAGCTGTCGGCCTCCTGCGACGGCACCGTGATGGCCGTCCGCCACTCCGCGCTGCCGGCCGAGGGAGTCCAGTTCCACCCTGAGTCGATCCTCACCCCGGCGGGCAAGGAGATTCTCGCCAACTTCCTCGGCGTCCCCGCTCCGGCGGCGTCGTGAGATCGTGGGAGACTGACCGGCCCCGAGGCCGCCGATGCCGAACGAGATCCTGACCCGCGCCATCGACGCCGTCTGCTCCGGAGAGCACCTGACGTCCGATCATGCATCGGCGGTGCTGGCCGAGATCATGGAGGGGCGCGCCGGCGACGTGCAGACCGGCGCCTTCCTGGTCGCGCTGCGCGCCAAGGGCGAGACGGTCCCGGAGCTGATCGGCCTCGCCCGGACGATGCGCGGGCTCGCCACCCACGTCGAGACCGGTCGCCACGACCTCGTCGACACCGCCGGGACCGGGGGTGGACCTTCGACGTTCAACGTCTCGACCACCGCGGCCCTGATCGCGGCCGGCGCCGGCTGCGCGGTCGCCAAGCACGGGAATCGCTCGAGCACGTCCCGCTCGGGCTCGGCGGACATGCTCGAGGCGCTCGGTGTCGAGATCGCGCTGCAGCCCGAGCAGGTCGGGGAGGCGATCCGGACGACCGGGTTCGGGTTCATGTTCGCCCCCGCCCACCACGCGGCGATGAAGCACGTCGTTCCCGTCCGTGCCGAGCTCGCCGTCCGGACGATCTTCAACTTCCTGGGACCGTTGACCAACCCGGCCGGGGCGACGCGCCAGCTCCTCGGCGTCTCCGATCGCCGTTACCAGGAGACGATCGCCGAGGCGCTCGCCGGCCTCGACTGCGAGCACGCGATGGTCGTCACGGCCGAGGAGGGCCTCGACGAGCTCTCGATCTCCGGCCCGACCCGCGTCATCGAGGTCCGCGAAGGCGGGACCAGCGAGTGGTTCGTCGATCCCGGCGACTACGGGATCGACGAGGCGCCGCTCGAGGCGATCGCCGGCGGCGAGCCGGCCGACAACGCCGCGACCGCGCGGGCGATCCTCGCCGGCGAGCCGGGGCCGGCCGCCGACATCGCGCTGCTCAACGCCGGCGCCGCCATCTACGTCGGCGGCGGCGCCGGCGATCTGGCCGGCGGGATCGAGGCGGCGCACGCGGCGATCGACTCCGGCGCCGCGGCCGGCGTCCTCCGTCGGCTCGTCGCGATGCGAGGTTCCGATCAGGACGTCCGATCGCCGGGCGTCGGGCCTCGGGATCGGTAGCCTGCTGAGCGGATGAGCAGGTTGGATCAGCTCGTCGACGCGGCGCGCGACGGCGTCCGCAGACGCATTGCCGAAGTGCCCGGCGAGCAGCTTCGTGCCCGGCTCGGCACCCGCCGCGGTCACCGGCCCTTCAAGGAGGCCCTCGTCCAGCCGGGGCTCTCGGTCATCGCCGAGTTCAAGCGCGGCTCCCCCTCGGCCGGGGCGATCCGGCCCGATGCGGACGTAGCCGACTTCGTGGGCGCATACGAGCGGGGCGGCGCCGCCGCGATATCCGTGCTCACCGACGAGCCGCACTTCCACGGGTCCCTCGCCGACCTCGAAGCGGCCCGGGCCGCCTCGGCGCTGCCGATCCTCCGCAAGGACTTCGTCGTCGATCCGTACCAGCTCTGGGAGGCCTCGCTGGCCGGCGCCGATGCGGTGCTGCTGATCGCCGCCGCGCTCGCCGAGGAGGACCTGCAACTGCTCTGGGACGAGGCGACCGCGATCGACCTCGATTGCCTGGTCGAGGTCCACGACGAGGCCGATCTCGAGCGTGCGCTGCGACTCGATCCGGACGTGATCGGGATCAACAACCGCAACCTCGCCGACCTCAGCGTCGACACCGGGACCACCCCGGAGCTGATCACCGACGTCCCGGCCGGGATCACGGTCGTCGCCGAGTCCGGCTACGACGACCCGACGCAGGTCGAGGAGCTCGAGCGGATCGGCGTCGACGCCGTCCTGATCGGGGAGGCGCTGATGCGCGCCGCCGATCCCGAAGGCGCCGTGCGGGCGCTCGTCTCCGATGAGGAGAAGACGCGCGAGCACCTGTTCTCGGACGAGCGCTGACTTTTTAGCTGCAACTGCGGAAAGTCTTAGCGACCGTTCAGCACTCGTTCAGCGGCCGCTGAGGGTCGTCGCCGATCATGGCGCGGCTATGACCCGAGCCAGAACCTTCTTCCGCAGCTCCTTCGGATCGGCCCTGTTCGGCGGCATCGTCGCCGTCGCCATCGGCATCGTCGCGATCGCGACCGGTCTGATCTCCGTCGACAACTCCTCCGGCTCGGCGCCGCTCGCCGCGACGCCGATCACCAAGACCGAGCCCGCCTCGAGCACCGGCCAGACGGTCAACCAGGTCTACCAGGAGGACGCGCAGGGAGTGGCCTTCATCTCCGCCGAGCAGAAGCCGACCGCGCCCGCGACGCCATTCGGCGGACCCTCGGGCGGCGGGATCGCGACCGGCTCCGGGATCCTCATCGACGGCGACGGCCACGTGCTCACCAACGCCCACGTCGTCGACGGCTCGAGCTCGGTGACCGTCAAGTTCGGCGACGGCGAGCCGCTCCCGGCGAAGGTGCTCGGCGTCGACGACTCGAGCGACGTCGCCGTCCTCTCCGTCGATCCCGGCAAGGTCGACGCCAAGCCGCTCCAGCTCGGCGACTCCGACCAGGTCAAGGTCGGCGACGGCGCGATCGCGATCGGCAACCCGTACGGGCTCGACCGGACCGTCACCTCGGGGATCATCTCGGCGCTGCAGCGGCAGATCAGCGCGCCGAACGGATTCACGATCTCCGATGTCATCCAGACCGACGCGGCGATCAACCCCGGCAACTCGGGCGGGCCGCTGATCGACGCCGGCGGAAGGGTGATCGGGATCAACTCGCAGATCGCGACCGGCACCGGCAGCAACGGCTCGGTCGGGATCGGCTTCGCGGTGCCGATCAACACCGCCAAGAGCGTCGCCCAGCAGATCATCGACGGCGGCTCGGTCGAGCACGCCTATCTCGGGATCGAGGGTGCCGACCTGAGCCCGGAGCTTGCGAAGGTGCTGAACCTCGACGTCGACGAGGGCGTCATCGTCCAGAAGGTCACGCCGGGCGGGCCCGCTGCGGATGCCGGCATCGAGGCCGGCAACGCGACCGTCGGGATGGCCGGTGCCGAGGTCAAGGCCGGTGGCGACGTCATCACCGCGATCGACGGCAAGCCGATCACCGGCATGGAGGACCTGATCGCGGCGGTGAACGCCAAGCAGCCCGGCGACTCGGTCACCCTGACCGTTCTCAACGGCGGCTCGAGCCACGACGTGACCGTCAAGCTCGGCAACCGGCCGGCGAGCGTCCAGGGCTGAGACCGGCCGCGCCCGAAACACCACGGTCCGGGGCGCGGCGGCGAGCCGGTGTGCGATCTTTGACCTGTGAAGGTCAAGATCTGCGGAGTCACAACGCTGGCCGATGCCGAGGCGGCCGTCTCGGCCGGCGCCTGGGCCGTCGGGCTCAACCACAGCCCCGCGTCGCCACGGCTCGTCGATCCCGGCCTGGCCGAGGAGGTCGGCGCTGCCCTGAAGCGGCGCTGCGAGGTCGCCGGGGTGTTCGTCAACGCCCACCTCGATGAGATCGTCGACGCCGCCGAGCGCGAGCAGCTGACGCTCGTCCAGCTCCACGGCGAGGAGGGGCCGAGCTACTGCGCCGAGGTCCACAGGCGGACCGGCTGCAAGGTGATCAAGGCGTTCCGCGTCCGCTCTCCGGCGGAGGTGACGGCTGCCCGCGCCTACCGGACCGGCTTCCATCTCTTCGACGCCTATCGCCCGGGCGTCCACGGCGGCACCGGGGCGAGCTTCGACTGGGAGCTCGTCGCGGGACGGCGTGGCGGGGTCCCGGCGATCCTCGCCGGCGGCCTCAACGCCGACAACGTCGGCGCCGCGATCGCGGCCGCGAACCCGTGGGGAGTCGACGTCTGCAGCGGCGTCGAGACCGCCCCCGGCGTCAAGGACCACAACCGGATCGCTTCGTTCATGGCGGCCGCGGGCCGCGCCGGAGAGGTGCAGCGGGCCGAGCGTGACCGGCGCCGGGCGATCAAACGGGTCCGGCGCGAGGTCGCCCACGGGCGGCGGGACGCTTGAGCGCGGTCGAGTCACGGTTCGGCCCCTACGGGGGCCGCTACGTGCCCGAGGTCCTGATGGCCGCGCTCGACGAGCTGACCGCCGCCTGGGAGGAGGCGCGCGAGGACTCCGCCTACCGCGACGAGCTCGACCTCCTGCTCGGCGACTTCGTCGGCCGCCCGACGCCGCTCTACCTGGCGACCCGGCTTTCGGAGCGCGTCGGCCGGACGGTCTACCTGAAGCGCGAGGACCTCGCCCACACCGGCGCCCACAAGATCAACAACGCGGTCGGTCAGGCGCTGCTCGCGAAGCGGATGGGCAAGCGCCGGATCATCGCCGAGACCGGCGCCGGCCAGCACGGGGTCGCGACGGCGACCGCCTGCGCGCTGCTCGAGCTCGACTGCGTCGTCTACATGGGCACCGAAGACATGCGCCGGCAGCGGCCCAACGTCGAGCGGATGGGCCTGATGGGAGCCGTCGTCGAGCCGGTCGAGGCGGGCGCGCGGACGCTCAAGGAGGCGGTCAGCGCCGCGATCCGCGACTGGGTGACGAACGTCGCCGACACCCACTACATCATCGGCTCGGCGGTCGGGCCGGCGCCATACCCGGCGCTCGTCCGCGACCTCCAGCGGGTGATCGGCGACGAGGCGCGGGCGCAGGTGCTCGCCGCGGCGGGGCGACTGCCCGACCGGGTCATCGCCTGCGTCGGCGGCGGCTCGAACGCGATCGGAAGCTTCGTCCCGTTCGTCGCCGACGGCGGCGTTGAGCTGATCGGCGTCGAGGCGGCAGGGGAAGGGCTGAACGGTCGCCACGGCGCCTCGCTCGTGGCCGGCCGGACCGGCGTCCTGCACGGGGCGCTCTCGGCGGTGCTCGCCGACGAGGACGGCCAGATCCTCGAGGCGCACTCGATCTCGGCCGGGCTCGACTACCCGGGCGTCGGCCCCGAGCACGCGATGCTGCGCGACAGCGGCCGCGCCCGTTACGTGGCGATTACCGACACCGAGGCGCTGCTCGCCCTCCGTGAGCTCTCGCGGCTCGAGGGAATCGTGCCGGCGCTCGAGAGCGCCCATGCGATCGCCTGGCTGTTGAACGAAGCGAGCAGCGAGCAGCGGGCAGCAAGCAGCAGTGGGGTCGACGTCGTCACCCTCTCGGGGCGGGGCGACAAGGACCTGGACGAGGCGCTGGCCGGGCTCGAGCGAATCGACGCCGGCGACGGCGATGGCTGAGCGCGGGATCGATCGCATCGCTGCGGCGTTCGCAGCGGCGAACGGCGAGGGGCGGGCGGCGCTGATGCCATACCTGATGGGCGGCTTCCCGGACATGGCTACCTCGGCCGCCGTGATCGAAGCCTATGCCGACACCGGCGCCGATCTGATCGAGCTCGGGGTGCCGTACTCCGATCCGCTCGCAGACGGGCCGGTGATCCATGCCGCGGGAACTGCTGCGCTGGCCGGCGGCGCCCGGTTCGAGAGCGTCCTCGGGCTCTGCGGGCGGGTCGCCGACCGCGTTCCGGTGCTGCCGATGGTCTATGCGAACGTCGTCCTCACGCTCGGAGCCGAGCGGTTCGCAGCGGCGCTTGCCGATGCCGGTGCAGCCGGCGCGATCATCCCCGACCTGCCGCGCGAGGAGGACCCGTCGGTCGCCGCGGCGCTGATCGAGCGCGGGCTCGCTCCGATCGGCTTCGTCTCGCCGACGACGTCGCCCGATCGACTCGCCGGGATCGCCCGCGACGCCGTCGGCTTCACCTACGTCGTCTCGCTGGCCGGCGTCACCGGCGAGCGCACGAACCTGCCTCCCGAGCTCGGGGAGATGGTCGCGGCGGTCAAGCGCGAGTCCGACGCCCCGGCCGCGGTCGGGTTCGGGATCGGCACTCCCGAGCAGGCGGCGGCCGTCGGCGCGATCGCCGACGGGGTGATCATCGGCACCAGGCTCGTCCGTGCGGTCGCGGATGCCGCGGACGCCGGCGCAGCGGTCGACGCCGTCTCCGGGTTCATGGCAGACACCCGGACCGCGCTGTAGATTTCGCGCCGATGCAGTTGCTCGGATTCCTCGCGGCGGCCCTGTTCGCCTTCATGATCGGCTTCGCGCTCGATCTCGGCGGCGCCGTCTGCGCCCTGATCTTCCTGCTGATCCTCTTCATCGGCGCCCTGCTGCGCGCCTGGCATCCGCTGATCGAGTGGATGCGCGGGCCTGCTGCGAAGTTGTAGCCGGGCGACCGTCTACGCGAAGAACCGCTTCGCGATCTCGAGCAGTTCGAGATCGACCGTCTTGATGCCGCGAACGTCGCTGAGCGGGATCGAGGTGATGTCGCTGCCGTGCAATGCGACCATCCGGCCGAACTCGCCGGCGGCGGCGAGCTCATAGGCGCGGGCGCCGTAGCGGGTCGCGAGGATGCGGTCGTGGGCGGTCGGGCTGCCGCCGCGCTGGATGTGGCCGAGGACGACGTTGCGGGCCTCGTATCCGGTCATCCGCTCGAGCTCCTTGCTGAGCGCGGCGCCGATCCCACCGAGCCGCTCGTAGCCGTACTCGTCGGTCTCCTCGTTGACGCGGACGTGGCGGACCTCGCCGCTCGCGAAGGCGAGGTTGGCGCCCTCGGCGACGACGATGATCGAGAAGTCCTTGCCGCGATCATGGCGCTGCGTCACGGCCGCGGCGAGCTCCTCGCAGGTCGTGTCGACCTCCGGGATCACGATCCCGTCGGCACCGCCGGCGAGGCCGCCGTAGAGCGCGATCCAGCCGGCATTGCGGCCCATCACCTCGACGACCATCACCCGGTCGTGTGACTGCGCGGTCGTGTGGAGCCGGTCGATCGCCTCCATGACGACGTGGACGGCGGTGTCGAAGCCGAACGTGAAGTCGGTGCCGACGATGTCGTTGTCGATCGTCTTCGGGACGCCGATCAGCGGCAGGCCATGCTCCTCGTGGAGCATCCTGGTGATCTCCATGGTGTGCTCGCCGCCGATCGCGATCACGGCGTCGAGCCCGTCGCGGTCGAAGGCGTCGACGACCGGCTCGACCGCGTTCTCGGTCAGCGGCTCGAAGCTCGACGTCCGCAGGATCGTCCCGCCGAGCGGGAGGATGCCCGAGACCGTCCGCTGGTCGAGCTCCATGTAGTCGCTCTCGGCGAGCCCGCGGTAGCCGCGCATGATCCCGACCGCCTCGTCGCCGCCGGCGATGGCCGAGCGCGTGACCCCGCGGATCACGGCGTTCAGCCCCGGGCAGTCGCCGCCGGCGGTGAGCATCCCGATCCGCATGTCGCGACCCTATCGACGAGCCGGCCCGAGCCGGGACGGCGATAATCGGACGATGGAGTCGCGGCGCGACCATGCACTGCTCTACGACGGCGATTGCGGCTTCTGCCGGCTCTCGGTCCGGACGCTGCTCCGCCTCGACCGCGACGAGCGGCTGCGGCCGGTGGCGATCCAGAGCGACGAGGGCGAGCGGCTGCTCGGCGAGGTCCCGGCCGAGCTGCGCCTCGCGTCCTTCCACCTCGTCACTCCAGGCGGCACGGTCATCTCCGGTGCCGACGCGGCGCCGATCCTCGCCCGCCTGATCCCCGGCGGCGATGTGCCGGCGCGGGCGATGAGGCGGTTCCCGGGGGCGACCGAGGCCGGCTACACGTTCATCTCCCGCCACCGCGGCACGCTCGGCCGGATCGGCCTCCGCGCCGGACCGATCGAATAGCCGGAGTGGGGTCGGTTGATGGGGACGCTGAGGCGGGTATCGGGTGCGATCGCCGTGGCAGTGGCGGCGGGGGCGCTCGCGGCGGGGTGCGGCGGTGGCAGCGGCGATCCGGAGCTGAGCATCTACCTGAGCGCGCCGCTGCGCGGCCCGGTCGCGGCCGACGGCCGTGACATCGCCGACGGTGCGCGGCTTGCGCTCGCCGACGCCGGCCGCGAGGCGGGCGGAGTGGCGGTGAGGCTGAAGGTGCTCGACGACGCCGGACCGGGCGGCTCCGAGGCGGCCCTCGCCGGCGCCAACGCTCGCCGCGCGACCGAGGACTCGACGGCGATCGCCTACCTCGGCGAGCTCGACTCGGGCACGACGCGGACGTCGCTGCCGATCACCAACGAGGCCGGGCTGCTGCAGGTCTCTCCGGCCGCGTCGGCCGTCGACCTGACGAGGGAGGCGCCGGGCAGCGACCAGGTCCCGACCGAGGTGCAGCCGAGCGGGACCCGCACGTTCGGGCGCGTCGTCCCCGCGGACACCGCCCAGGGAGCGGCCGTCGCGGGTGCGCTGGCGGACGCGTCGGGCATCGGACGGGTCGCGCTGGCCGGGCCCGAGAGCCCTTACGGCCAGTCGCTTCGGGACGGCTTCCAGTCGGTCTCGGCAGCGCCGGCCATCGCCGCCGGCGCCGCGGCGGACGCGATCTACGACATCTCGCCCCGGCCGGGGGCGCCGGCGGACCGGGGGGCCGCACCGGGCGTTCGGCTCTACGGCGCCGATGCGCAGATCATCGCTGCGCCGCCGCGGACCGAGCTACCGCCGGACTCGACCCTCGTCTCCGGCGCGCTCGCGCCGTCGCAGCTTCCCGCCGGGGACTTCGCTGAACGGTTCCGGTCCGCGTACGGCCGCGCGCCGGGACGCTTTGCAGCCTACGGCTACGAGGCCATGGCGGTCGCCCTCGATTCGATCGACCGGGCCGACGATCCCCTCGACCGCGGCTCGGTGGTCGACGCGTTCTTCGCGACGGCGGATCGGGATTCGACCCTCGGGACCTACTCGATCGACGAGGCGGGGGACACGACCCTCGGGCGCGTCGGCGCCTACCGCGCGCAACGAGGAGGGCGGCTCGAGCCCGCGCCGCAGCCGCTCGGCGTCCCCTGACGCTCAGGCGAGCGCTTCGGCGAGGGCGGCGTCGATGTCGGGAAGGCGGAAGGTGTAGCCCTCGTCGCGGGCGCGGCGCGGGAGGACGCGCTGGCTCCCGGTCGCCGTCTCCGCGAGCTCCGCGCCGAGGCGGAGCCGGAGCGCGAGCTTCGGGACCGGGACGATGGCCGGCCGGTTCAGAGCGCGGCCGAGCGCCTTCGAGAACTCGCGGTTCGTGATCGGATCCGGCGCGGTCGCGTTGTAGGTGCCGGATGCCGCCGGAGTGTCGAGCGCCCAGAGGATCAGTCCGACCTCGTCGGCGAGGCTGATCCACGGCATGTAGTTGCGGCCACCCGCGATCGGTCCGCCGAGCCCGAGCCGGAACGGCAGCAGCAGCTCGGCGAGCAGGCCGCCCTCCGCGGTCAGGACCGGGGCGCTGCGGAGGATCACGAGCCGGATCTCACCGCCGCTCGCGACCTCCTCGGCCGCCGCCTCCCAGTCGGCGCAGACGCGGGCGTCGAAGCTCGAGCCGGCCGGAGTCGACTCGTCGACGATCTGCTCGCCGCGATCGCCGTAGTAGCCGACCGCCGACTGGCTGACGAGGACCCTGGGCGGCGTCTCGGCCGCGAGCATCGCCGTGACGAGGTTCCGGGTGGCGGTGATCCGGCTCTCGCGGATCCGCTGCTTCGCGTCGTCGGTCCATCGCTGGTTGATCGGCTCGCCGATCAGGTTGACAACCGCGTCGACGCCTGTGAGCGCCTCCTCGGGCGGCCGTTCGAGGGTCGGGTTCCAGGCATGCCACTCGACCTTCAGGTTGCTCTGCCGCGCCCGCTCCGGGCTCCGCGAGAGGCCGACGACCGCGTCGCCGCGGGCGAGCAGCGCATCGCAGACCGCCCGCCCGATCATGCCGCCCGCTCCGGTTACGAGAACCCGCATCGGGCGATCATTTACCCGATCGCGGCGAACGTACCCGTCTCTTCCGTGACCCGGGCGATCCCGGCGGCCTTCGCCTCGGCGACGACCGCCGCGGCGACGGCGGGGGCGACGTCGCGATCGAAGACGCTGGGGATGATGTAGTCCTCGTTCAGGTCCTCGTCGGTGACGACCGCGGCGATTCCCTTCGCCGCGGCGAGCTTCATCTCCTCGGTGATCGCCGGCGCCCCGGCGTCGAGCGCGCCGCGGAAGATGCCCGGGAAGCAGAGGACGTTGTTGATCTGGTTCGGGTAGTCGGAGCGGCCGGTCGCCATGATCCGCACGTGGCGCTCGGCGTCCTCCGGCATCACCTCCGGGGTCGGGTTGGCCATCGCGAAGACGATCGCGTCGCGGCTCATCCCGGCCAGCGACTCGGCATCGACCAGGCCCGGCCCGGAGAGGCCGATGAACAGGTCGGCGCCCTCGAGGACGTCGTTGGGACCGCCCTGGACCCGGTCCGGGTTGGTCGTCTCGGCGAACCACCTCTTGATCGCCGGCATGCCGTCGGAGGCGTAATCGTCGCGGGCGGTCGAGATGGCGCCGCGGCGGTCGCAGCCGATGATGTCGGTGACGCCGGCGTTGAGCATCATCTTCGTACAGGCGATGCCCGCCGCCCCGAGGCCGAGCATGACGACGCGCAGCGACTCGATCGGCTTGCCGACGATCTTCAGCGCGTTGAACAGAGCGGCCATGACGACGACCGCGGTGCCGTGCTGATCGTCGTGGAACACCGGGATGTCGATCTCGCTGCGGAGCCGGTCCTCGATCTCGAAGCAGCGGGGGGCGGAGATGTCCTCGAGATTGATGCCGCCGAAGCCCGGCGCGATCAGCTTCACCGCCTCGACGATCTTGTCGGGGTCGTGGGTGTCGAGCGCGATCGGGAAGGCGTCGACCTGGGCGAACTCCTTGAACAGCATCGCCTTGCCTTCCATGACCGGCATCGCCGCCTCGGGGCCGATGTCGCCGAGGCCGAGGACGGCGGTGCCGTCGGTGACGACCGCGACGGTGTTCTTCTTGATCGTGTACTCGAAGGCCTTCGCACGGTCGCCGGCGATCTCCGTGCAGACGCGCGCGACCCCCGGGGTGTAGGCCATCGAGAGGTCGTCGCGGGTCTTCAGCGGGTACTTGTTGTGCTGCTCGATCTTGCCGCCGCGATGCATCTCGAACGTGCGGTCCGAGTAGTCGAGGACCCGGGAGCCGCGGATCGAGCCGATCGAGCGAAGGATCTGCTCCCAGTGCTCGGGGCCGAGCGCGTCGATGGTGAACTCGCGCACCCGCTTGCCCTCGGCGCCGGCGCCGGGGACGAGATCGACGCTCTGCAGGCCACCCCCTGACTCGGCGATCGCGGCCGTGAGCCGGCCGAGCGGCTCGTTGCGCGCGTCGAGCTCGACGCGGACCGTGACTGAGAACTGGGCGCTGACGGGACTCATGGTGCGGGTGGATCATAGGAGCAGGCGGCAGCGGGCACGCATCCTGGGAGACTGGCCGACGTGAACCCATTCATCGCACGGCTGGGCCGCTCCGCGCGGGGCCCGGCGCGAGCTCTGTTCCGTGTCACGAGCAAGCCGATCGGCGGCGGCGGTGGGCTTCGCCATGCGGCACCCGCGGCGATTGCCGGTGCGCTCGGCGCCGACGATGAGGACCTGCGGGGACTGGTCGTGCTCGTCACCGGCGCCTCGTCCGGGATCGGCGAGGCGACAGCGCGGCGCCTCGCCGGCGGCGGGGCGACTGTCCTGCTCGTCGCCCGCAGCGCCGAGACGCTGGAGCGGATCGCCACTGAGATCGGTGAGATCGGCGCCGCGGGCAGCCGGGGAAGCGCCCATCCGTACCCATGCGATCTCACCGACCTCGACGCGATCGACGCGCTCTGCGACCGCGTCCTGGCCGACCACGGGACGGTCGACGTTCTCGTCAACAACGCCGGTCGCTCGATCCGGCGCTCGGTCGACCAGTCGTCGGAGCGCTTTCACGACTTCCAGCGGACGATGCAGCTCAACTACTTCGCCGCGATCAAGCTGATCCTCCGCCTGCTTCCGGCGATGCGCGAGCAGGGGCACGGCCAGATCGTCAACGTCTCGACGGCCGGGGTGCAGATGCGGACGCCGCGGTTCTCCGGCTACATCGCGTCGAAGGCGGCGCTCGAGGCGTTCTCGGATGCCGTCCAGGCCGAGGCGCTCGACGACGGCGTCCGCTTCACGACGATCTCGATGCCGCTGGTACGGACGCCGATGATCTCGCCGACCAAGCAGTACGAAGGGATCCCGGCGCTCGACCCCGACGAGGCCGGCCGGCTCGTCGCCGAGGCGATCTCCGGTCGCCCGCGCCGCGTCGCGCCGCCGTTCGCGCACATCCTCTCGACCGTGGACAGGCTCAGCCCGGAGACGATGGATGCGGTTCGCAGTCGCGTCTACAGGATGTTTCCGGAGTAGAGGACAGAGGACAGAGGACATAGGACAGGTTCGGGTCGGGAGTTCTGTCCTCTGTGAGCGAGCGCGCAGCGCGAGCGGCCTGTCCTCTGCGCAGGCGGCGAAACCGCGACCGCGCTACAGGCTCTCAGCGCTGAACGTGTCGCAATCGCCTGGATCGCCGGAGCGGTAGCCGCGCTCGAACCAGCTCCTGCGTTGCTCGGAGGTGCCGTGGGTGAAGCTGTCCGGATCGACGCTGCCGGTCGCCTGCCTCTGGAGGCGGTCGTCGCCGACGGCCTCGGCGGCGTTGAACGCTTCGTCGAGGTCGCCGGGCTCGAGCGCGCCCTCGGCATAGACGGTGGCCGCCCAGACGCCCGCGTAGCAGTCGGCCTGGAGCTCCTGGCGGACGGAGAGCTCGTTCGCGTCGGCGGGATCGGAGCGGCTCAGCCGCTCGACCTCCGAGCTGGTGCCGGTCATCCGCTGGACGTGATGACCCATCTCGTGGGCGATCACGTAGGCCCACGCGAAGTCGCCCGATGCGCCGAGCTGCCGCCGCATCTCCTCGTAGAAGCTGAGATCGAGGTAGACCCGCTCGTCGGCCGGGCAGTAGAACGGCCCGACCGCCGACGTCGCACTTCCGCAGCCGTCGGTCCGGACCGCCCCCGAGTAGAGGACGAGCTTGGCGGTGTCGTATGCGTCGTCGCTTCGGTCGAAGGTGCCCTCCCAGACGTCCTGGGCGTCGTCGAACACGTACGCCGAGAAGTCCTTGAGCTCGGCCTGGGGGTCTTCGCCGGGCGGCAGCGGCCGCGGGTCGTTGGCCCCCGGTGCGGTGGCGCCGCCGAGGCCGGGCAGATCGAATCCGGTTCCACCGCTGCCGCCCCCGAGGACGTTGATGGCGACGATCACGATCACCACGATCAGCCCGGCGCCGCCGCCGATCCGTCCGAGCCCGCCCGGGATCGGCAGCCCACCACCGCCCCCCGACGAGCCTCCCGAGGCGCCGCGGATGTCGATCACGTCGCGGCTCTTGGCTCCCCGCTTCCACTTCATCGGCATCGATCGAAGCAGATCGGCCGCGCCTATGATCCGCGGCGATGCCCGGCAACGGCGATCAGAGCGACGGTAGCGGCGATCTCTTCCTGATCGACGGAAACAGCCTCGCCTACCGGGCGTTCTTCGCGCTTCCCGAGTCGATCGCGACCTCGGATGGCAGGCCGACCAATGCGATCTACGGGTTTGCCGCGATGATGGTCAAGATCCTCACCGACTTCCGTCCTCGCGCCGTGGTCGTCGCCTGGGACGCCGGCTGGTCCGGGCGCGAGAAGGTCTACGAGCCCTACAAGGCGCAGCGGAAGTCGCGGCCGGACCTGCTCAAGGAGCAGTGGCCGCATCTGGCACCGCTGTCGGAGGCGTTCGGCTTCGCCAACGTCAGGATCGAAGGCTGGGAGGCGGACGACGTGATCGCCTCGATGACCCACAAGGCGCGGGCCGGAGGGATCCCGGTGATGGTCGTCACCGGCGACCGCGACGCCTACCAGCTCGTCGGCGACGGGGTCCGGGTCATGTCGACCTCGCGCGGCGTCACCGACACGAAGATCTACGACCGCGAGGGGGTGATCGAGCGCTACGGGGTCGCGCCGGAGCTCGTCCCCGACCTGATCGGCCTCAAGGGCGACACGTCCGACAACATCCCCGGCGTTCCCGGGATCGGCGAGAAGACCGCGTCGCAGCTGCTCCGGGAGTTCGGGTCGCTCGAGGGCGTCCTCGACAACGTCGACTCGATCTCGGGGCCGAAGCGGAAGCAGAACCTGACCGAGCACGGCGAGGACGCGCGGATCTCCAAGCAGCTCGCGACGATGCACACCGACATCGACGTCGAGCTCGACCTGCCGGCGCTGATGGAGCGCGGGCCCGACCTCTCGCAGCTCCGCGAGACCGCCGCCGAGTTCGAGCTCCGCCAGGTGATCCAGCGGCTCGAGGACGACTGGGAGGGCGACGTGCCCGACCGGCCCGCCGACGAGCTGATCGACGTCGATGCAACCGAGGGGACGATCGCCGATCTCGGCGACGGCGAGATCGCGCTTGCGATCGGCGCCGGGCGCTGGGGCGGGTACGACGGCGAGCGCCTCGTCGCCGGCGAGCTGCCGGAGCCGGCCGCTCTCGTCGCCGCGCTCGCCGGTCACCCGCTTGTTGCCCACGATTTCAAGTCGATGGCCGGGCACTCGCCCCGTGGGCTGCTCGCCGACCTCGCCGCCGGCTCGCTCGACCTCGCCCACGACTCGATGGTCGCCGCCTACCTGATCGATCCCGCCCGGCGAACCTACGAGCTCGACGAGCTCGCCGCCGACGAGGGGATCTCCGTGGCCGGCGCCGGCGCCGAGACAGCCGGGGACGGCCAGCTCTCGCTCGGCGATGAGGAGGAACCCGGCGAGAATCCGGCAGCGACGGCCCGCCTCGCCTGGGAGCTCGCCGCCCGGCAGCGCCCGAAGCTGGCCGACCTCGGCCTCGAGCGGGTGATGAGCGAGGTCGAGATGCCGCTCGTCGAGGTCCTCGCGGGCATGGAGCGGATCGGCGTCAAGCTCGACACCGCCAAGCTCGCGGCGATCAGCGAGCAGCTCGCCGGCCAGGCCGACTCGCTGCAGGCGGAGATCTGGGCGCTGGCGGGGCGCGAGTTCACGATCGGCTCGCCGCAGCAGCTCGGCGAGGTCCTCTTCGACGACCTGAAGCTGAGCCGTAAGCGCCGCGGCAAGACCGGCTACTCGACCGATGCCCGGGTCCTCTCGCAGATCCGCGACGAGCACGAGATCGTCCCCAAGGTCGAGCGCTGGCGAGAGGTCACGAAGCTCACCAACACCTACCTCGACTCGCTCCCGGAGCTGATCGACCCCGAGGATGGTCGCATCCACACGACCTTCAGCCAGGTCCGCGCCGCGACCGGACGGCTGTCGAGCACGAACCCGAACCTCCAGAACATCCCGATCCGCTCCGACCTCGGGCGGCCGATCCGCGGCTGCTTCGTCGCCGAGGCCGGCGACGAGTTGGTCTCATGCGACTACAACCAGGTCGAGCTGCGGGTGCTCGCCCACGTCTCCGGCGACGAGGCCCTGCGCGAGATCTTCGCCACCGGCGAGGACGTGCACTCGGCGACGGCCGCCGGGATCATCGGGGCCGACCCCGACGCGATCAGCCCCGGCGAGCGTTCGAAGGCGAAGATGGTCAACTACGGGATCGCCTACGGGCTCTCCGCCTACGGGCTCGCCGACCGCCTCTCGATCCCGCAGGAGGAGGCGGCGACCTACATCGACCGCTACTTCGAGCGCTTCGCCGGCGTCAAGCGGTTCATCGACGAGACGATCGAGTCGGCCCGCGAGGAGGGGTGCGTGCGGACGCTGATGGGCCGGCGCCGGCTGATCCCAGAGCTGCGGTCGCGGAACTGGCAGACGCGGACGCTCGGCGAGCGGCTCGCCGTCAACACGGTGATCCAGGGGACCGCGGCCGACATCATCAAGCTGGCGATGATCAACTCGAGTCGCGCCCTCGAGGCGGAGGGGCTCGCGTCGCGGCTGATCCTCCAGATCCACGACGAGCTCCTCTTCGAGGGGCCCGCCGGTGAGACCGACGCCGTCTCCGACCTCGCCCGGCGCGAGATGGTCGATGCCTTCCCGCTCGAGCCGGCGCTCGCGGTCGACATCGGCGTCGGGCCCGACTGGCTCAGCGCCAAGTAATCGGGAACGAGTCCGGGAAAGCGCGTTGCGACCCCGGGATCGACGCGGGACCGCTAGGGGACATCCCGTATAGACGGAGGAGACGGGCACGGTCAGCCTGGGTGGAGTCCGATCCATCCGAACCAGGAGGCCTGAAATGAACGAACGAGACGACAGGGACCAAAGCCCCGGCGACCCCGAGGAGCCCGCCGCCGACGAGGTCCCGACGACACCGGCTCCGACGGTCGACCCGTCGCCGCGGCGGTTCTTGCGCAGCCGCGACGACCGGATCATCGCCGGCGTCGCCGGCGGTCTCGGCCGCTACTTCGACATCGACCCGGTGATCATTCGGATCGCCTTCGCGGTCTCGGTGCTGTTCGGCGGGCTCGGGATCCTCGCCTACCTCGCGGTGGCCCTGTTCGTGCCCTCCGACGACGGCACCGGCCGGCCGGTCGAAGGTGGCCGCGGCCGCGATGTCGCGCGAGTCCTCGGGGTGATCGCCATCGCCATCGCAGTCTTCTGCGGCTTCGGCGTGCTCGCCGCAGCCGGCGCCTTCGTGACCGGCCTCGGCTTCGGCGTGCCGGTGGCGGCGGTCATCGTCCTGATCGGGGTCGCCCTCGCGGTGCTCTCGTTTCGCGGCGGGGCGCGCTGGCTGATCGTCCCGGCGGTGGCGCTGTCGATCGGGGTCGGCGTCGCCGCCGCGTCCGATCTCGACCTGACCGGCGGGATCGGCGATCGCGAGTACAGGCCCCAGACCGCCGCGGCGATCCCCGACGGCGGCTACGAGCTCGGCATCGGCCGGCTCGCCGTCGATCTGCGCGGGATCGATTGGTCACCGCAGCAGGTGCTCGACGTCAGCGCCAGGGTCGGCGCCGGCCAGCTCGTGGTCGCGGTTCCCTCCGATGTCTGCGTCGCCGCCGATGCCCATGCCGGTGCCGGCGATCTCGTCGTCGCCGGCCAGCAGGCCGACGGCGCCGACGTCGACCTGACCAGCGGCGACGGTGGGACCGGTAGGCCGATGCTGCGGTTGAACGCCGACGTCGACCTCGGCCAGATCACGGTCGTCAACGACGACAACGCCGACATCTCGAACCCGAACCGGCAGTGGGACCACGGCTGGGACGGGGGCGACTACGGCAACGAGGCGGCGATGCGGGCCGCCAACACGAAGGCCTGCGCGCGGTGAGCCCGGGCGGCGTCGATCGGGTCTCGCTGGTCGCGGGCATCGCCTTCGCCCTCTTCGGGGGGCTGCTCTGCCTCGATCAGCTCGACCTGATCGCGCTTGCTCCCGGCCTCGTCGCGGCGGCGTTCTGCGCCGCCGCCGGCGCCGCGCTCGTCGCCGCCGGGCTCGGCCCCGAGGACGACGATGGCTGAGACCGGCGCGTCCCCGGCGCCGGCGCGGTCGCAGCAGCCGGATCGTCGCGGGCGCTCCCTGCGCCGCGATCCGGCGGCCGGCATCGTCGGCGGGGTCCTGGCCGGCATCGCCGCACAGCTCGGCTGGGACGTCCGGCTGGTCCGGGTCCTGTTCCTGGTCGGGGTCGTCGTCACCGGCGGGCTCCTGCTCGCCGCTTACGCGGTCGGCTGGCTGCTGATCCCGGCCGCGCAGTCCGGCGGCCGCGCCGCACCCGTCTCGGCCCCCGGGCGGCGGCGCGGCTGGCAGCTCGGGCTCGGCGTCGGCCTGTTGACCACCTCCGGGCTGCTCGTCTTCCGCGAGCTCGGCCTCTGGTGGAGCGACGCGGTCGTCTGGCCGCTCGTCCTCGCCGTCGCCGGCGCGACGCTGCTCTGGGCGCAGTCGCGGCGCGCTGACGCCACCGCGGCGGCCGGGCCCGGCCCGGTCGCGCCGCGCGCCGAGCGGGCGCAGTCCGACGAGGCGGCCGCACCTGCGGGCGCGCTGACCCCCGCGAGTCGCCTCCGTGACCTCTACCGGGGCGGATTCGGGATCGCGCTGGTCGTCGGCGCGGCGCTGCTGTTCCTCTCCCAGGTCGACGCGCTCGGGGCGGCCCGCGACGCGGCGTTCACGGCGATCGTCGCGATCTTCGCCCTGGCACTGATCCTCGCTCCGTTCATCTGGCGGCTCGGACGCAGCCTCGCTGCCGAGCGGGCCGAGCGGGTCCGCTCGCAGGAGCGGGCGGAGATGGCGGCGCACCTGCACGACTCGGTCCTGCAGACGTTGACGCTGATGCAGATGCGCGCCGACGATCCCCGCGAGGTGGCGGCGCTGGCGCGGCGCCAGCAGCGCGAGCTGCGGGCGTGGCTCGCGGCCGGGCGCGAGGTCGGCGAAGACCGGTTCGCCGCCGCCCTCCGCGCCGCCGCCGAGGAGGTCGAGGACGCCTATCGGATCACGGTCGACGTCGTCGCGGTCGGCGACGCCGACCTCGACGAGCCGGCGGCGGCGCTCATCGCCGCAACCCGCGAGGCGCTGACCAACGCCGCGAAGTTCGCCGCGGACGCCGGCCCGGTCTCGGTCTATGCGGAGGTCGGGCCGGAGCAGATCGAGGCGTTCGTCCGCGACCGCGGCCCCGGCTTCGATCCCGACCGGTTGCCGGAGGACCGTCGCGGGGTGCGCGAGTCGATCGTCGGCCGCATGCAGCGGCACGGCGGGACTGCGACGATCGTCTCCGTGCCCGGGTCCGGAACCGAGGTCGTGCTCTCGATCGCGAGGAACGCCCGATGAGCGATCGCGCGTCGATCGTCATCGTCGACGACCACGCGCTGTTCCGGAGCGGGGTTCGCTCCGAGGTCGAGGGACTGGTCGATGTCGTCGGCGAGGCCGGCTCGGTCGAGGAGGCCGTCCGCGTGATCGCGGCGACCCGCCCCGACGTCGTCCTCCTCGACGTCCACATGCCCGGCGGCGGCGGGGTCGGGGTGATCCGCGGCGTCGCCGCATCCGATCCGGGACAGCGGTTCCTCGCCCTCTCGGTCTCCGATGCCGCCGAGGACGTGATCGCGGTCGTCCGTGCCGGCGCGCGCGGCTACGTCACCAAGTCGATCTCCGGCGAGGAGCTGGCGGCGGCGATCGAGCGGGTCCGTGACGGCGATGCCGTCTTCTCGCCGCGGCTCGCCGGCTTCGTCCTCGACGCCTTCGCCGGCACCGTTCCCGAGGCCGAGGTCGACCCCGACCTCGATCAGCTGACGATGCGCGAGCGCGAGGTGCTGCGGATGATCGCCCGCGGCTACATGTACAAGGAGGTCGCGCAGCAGCTCGACATCTCGCCGCGCACCGTCGAGGCTCACGTCAGCGCCGTCCTCCGCAAGCTGCAGCTCTCGAACCGCCACGAGCTGACCCGCTGGGCGGCGGAGCGGCGCCTCGTCGACTGAGCGCCGGCGACCGGAGCCCGCCGCGCGGTTGAATGGTCGGCGTGAGCGTCGCGCCGGCCGTCCTGATCATGCTCGCCGTCAGCGCCGTGTTCGCGCTCCAGGCGCCGGTCAACGCCCGGCTCGCGGTGACGACCGGGCGGGTGCCGGCGGCGCTCGTCAGCTTCCTCGTCGGGATCGTCGGCCTTGCCGTTGCCGTCCTCGTCAGCGGCGGCGCCGGCGGCTTCGCCGACATCGGCGAGGCCGAGGCGTGGCAGTTCACGGGCGGGATCATCGGTGCCGCGTTCGTGCTCACCGCGCTGGCTGCGGTGCCGGTCGTCGGGGCCGGGGGCGTCGCGGCGGCGACGATCACCGGCCAGATGGTCGGCTCGATCGTCCTCGACGACCGCGGTTGGCTCGGCCTCGACGTCGAGCCGGTCTCGGCGCTGCGGATCGCCGGCGCCGTCCTGCTCCTCGCCGGCACCGCCCTGATCCTCCGCCGCCGGCGCCGCGACGAGGAGGGCGGGACCGGACACCGCCTCGCGGCCGCGCTGATCGTCCTCGCCGGGCTCGCGCTCGCGGCCCAGGCTCCGATCAACGCCGGCCTCGGCGATGCGGTCGGCGGCCTCGAGGCGGCGCTCGTCAACTTCGTGGTCGGCTCCGTGGTCCTCGCTGTTGCCGTCGTCGCCGTCCGCGGCCTGCCCGGGGTCGCCGCCTCCCGCCGGGTTCCGCGCCGCTACCTGCTCGGCGGGCTGATCGGCGCCGTCTACGTCGCCGCCTCGGTGCTGCTGGTGCGGACGGTCGGCGCCGGCGGGATCGCGGCGACGACGATCACCGGCCAGCTCGCGGCGTCGGTGGCGCTCGACCGGGCGGGCGCGCTCGGCCTCGAGGAGCGACCGCTGACACCGCTCCGCCTCGCCGCGGTCGGATTGCTGATCGCGGGGACGGTCCTCGTAGTCGCCTGACTGCTCAGGCCGCGACGGGCTCCACGCCCGGGGCAGGAGCCGCAGCGGTCTCCGGCGGGCAGATGTTCAGGTAGTGGTCGAACGACCAGCGGACGAAGGCGTCGGTGCTCATTCCCCGCAGCGCCGGGCCGAGGATCCGCGGCGGCACCTTCGGGACCAGCCGCTGGACCTTCAGCATCCACTCGTACTTCCAGCGGTGCGAGTCGTTGAAGGCCCCGTAGCGGGTCAGCGCCCCGTCGCGGCTCGTGCGCCGTTCGATCACCGAGCGGATCTCGCGCCCGCAGGCGATCCCGAAGTAGAAGGCGGGGCGGATCCCCTCGGCGGTGACCGGCAGGCAGTGGCCGGCCGAGTCGCCGCAGAAGAAGACGTCGCGGTCGACGCCGTCGCGGAGCCGGTGCGGGATCCAGTTGCCCTGGTAGCGCTCGGCGGGCAGGTCGAGGCGCTCGGCGAGCTCGACGGTCGGGCCCTTGACGTGGTGGCGGGGATCGAAGCTGCCGACCCCGACCCGCAGCTCGTCGCCGGCTGGGAAGCTCCAGCCGTAGCCGGCGGGAACGACGCCGCGCTCGATCCAGAGCTCGAGGTCGTCACCGGTCCCGCCGGGATGGACCTCGAGGCCGCGCGAGAGCGGCGCGTCGGGCGGCTGGTAGCCGTCGCCGAGCACCCGGCGCCAGCCGAGCGCGTCGACGACCAGCGGCGCCGTCACGACGCCGCGATCGGTGGCAACCGCGATCGGCCGCGGCCCGCCGTTGACGGCGCTCGCCGGGACCTCCGCGCGGCCCTCGACCTTGGCGGTCTCGAACTCGGCATCGCACTGCGCCCAGAGCAGGCCGCACAGCTCCGGGTAGTCGAACGTCGAGAAGCTCCAAGGCAGGTGCATCCGCGTGTCCGCGTGCGGCGTGTGGAAGACGAGGTCGTCGAACGTCTGCCGGACCGACGTCATCAGCCCGAGGGCCTCCAGCCAGCGGGTCGGCGCCGCGCAGGCCGACGTCTGCCGCTCGCCGATCTCGTAGCGGTCGAGGACGAGCACCCGCGCTCCTGACCCGGTCAGCTCCCGGGCGACGGTCAGCCCGGCGAAGCTCGCGCCGCAGACGACCACGTCCCAGCGCCCCTCGAGCGGCGTCCGCTCGGCCCCGCGCTTCGTCTTCCGCTCCGGCATCGAGGGGAGGGTAGATCAGTCGTTGCACCTCCGTGTGGATCCCGTACGACCCCGCCACGCGAACGTCTTGAAACGGCTGAGAAGCGGAGCCCACGATCGGCCAATGGGATCTGCGGGTGCAAATCGAGTCGCTGTACGACGCCAGATGCCCCCGCAGACGTCCGATCACCGAATCGCCGAGCTCGGGCAGCGGCAGCATGGAGTCGTCGGCCGCCACCAGCTTCTCAACGCGGGTATCAGCGTTGGGGAGATTCGCTGGCGGCTCGCCTCCGGCCGGCTCCATCCCGTCTTCGCAGGCGCCTACGCGGTCGGTGTTCCCGCCATGTCGATCGCCGCGATCCGGGTCGCGGCCCTGCTCTCGACCGCACCCTCCTTCATCAGCAATCGGGACGCAGCCGAGGAGCACCGGCTCGTCATCGCGATCCCCGGCCCCGTCCACGTGACGGTCGCCCACGGGCGGCGGCTGCGCCGGGAGGGGATCGTCATCCACCGGACCCGCCGTCTCCATCGCGACGAGCGCGTGACCCGCGGTCCGCTCCGCCTCACCTCCGCGGCGCGAACCCTCGTCGACATCGCCGGCGGGATGACCCGGGCCCGGCTGACCGCGACTTTCGACGAGGGAATCCGGATCGGGGCCTTCACCGCCGGCCGGGTCGAGGCCGCGTGCATGCGCTCGAGGGGCCGGCCCGGCACCGGGGTACTGCTCGCGCTCGCCCGCGCCGCCCATCTGCCCTTCGAGCGGACCCGCTCGCGCGGCGAAGCCCGCTTCCTGCGCTTCTGCGCCGACCATGAGCTGCCGATCCCGCTCGTCAACGTGCCGCTGCGCGGCTACGAGGTCGACTTCCTCTGGCCATCGGCAAGACTGGTCGTCGAGGTCGACAGCGACTACCACGACTCCCCGCGCGCCCGCGAATCGGACGCCCGCCGGGACGCGAGGCTCCGCGCCGAGAGGTACGTCGTGATCCGCGTGCGGGAGGACGAAATGCAGGCGCGGGGGAGGGACCTGGCGTCGCGGCTCGACCGTCGCCTCCGCCGTGACCGCGGCTAGCTGCGCCGGGGCAGCGCCTCTGCAATCATCCCGCGTCCATGTCCGCGACTCAGACAGCCGGCGGAGCGCTTCTGGCGCCCGAAGGCGCAACCCCCGTCGAGGGCTCGAACGGCCTGTTGCTCGAGCTCGACGGCAAGATCTTCCCGAACTACGACGCGACGATCACCCACTTCGAGGAGGGTGACGTCGTCAGCGGCACCGTCGTCCGCATCGACAAGGACGAGGTGCTGCTCGACATCGGCTGGAAGTCGGAAGGCGTCATCCCCTCCCACGAGCTCTCGATCCGCCGCTCGGTCGACCCCGCCGACGAGGTCTCGCTCGGCGAGCAGGTCGACGCCCTGGTCCTGACCAAGGAGGACCAGGAGGGTCGCCTGATCCTCTCCAAGAAGCGCGCCCGCTTCGAGAAGGCGTGGCGGAAGATCGAGGCCGCGGCCGAGTCCGGCGAGCCGGTCGAGGGCACGGTCATCGAGGTCGTCAAGGGCGGCCTCATCCTCGACCTCGGGGTCCGCGGCTTCCTCCCCGCCTCGCTCGTCGACATCCGCCGCGTCCACAACCTCGAAGAGTTCACCGGCCAGACGATCGAGTGCAAGGTCATCGAGCTCAACCGCAGCCGCAACAACGTCGTCCTCTCCCGCCGCGCCGTACTCGAGGACGAGCGCAAGGAGGTCCGCGAGCAGATCCTCACCCGGTTGCAGCCTGGTCAGATCGTCGAGGGCAAGGTCTCCAACATCGTCGACTTCGGGGCGTTCGTCGATCTCGAGGGCATCGACGGCCTGATCCACATCTCCGAGATCAGCTGGAGTCACGTCAACCATCCTTCCGAGGTCCTCAACATCGGCGAGACCGTCAAGGTCAAGGTGCTCGACATCGACCGTGACCGCCAGCGCATCTCGCTCGGCCTCAAGCAGACGCAGGAGGACCCGTGGCAGACGGTCCTCAACTCCTACGGCCCCGGCTCCTCGCTCTCCGGCAAGGTCACGAAGGTCGTCGCCTTCGGCGCCTTCGTCGAGATCGTTCCCGGCGTCGAGGGCCTGGTCCACATCTCCGAGCTGGCCGAGCATCACGTCGAGACCCCCGGCGAGGTCGTCCAGCCCGGCGAGGAGGTCCGCGTCAAGATCCTCGAGATCGACGAGGAGCGCCGCCGCATCTCGCTCTCGATCAAGCGCGTCGGCGAGGGCGGGCTGCCGCTCCGCGATGCCTTCCAGGCGGCCGCCACCCAGGCCGGCCAGGGGGCCGAGGCGCCCGAGGGCGCCGACACCGAGCTCGGGCTCTCCGAGGAGGTCTTCGCCGACGAGGCGCCGAAGTCGGGCGGCCTCGAGATCACCGACGAGGACCTCGCCGCCGCCCACGCCGCGGTCGAAGCCGAAGCCGAGGCCGCGGCCGCAGCCGAGGCCGAGCCGGCAGCCGAGGTCGAAGCGGAACCGGCCGCCGAAGCCGAGCCGGCCCCGGAGTCCGTGGAGGAGCCCGCCGAGGACGCCCCCGAGGCCGAAGCCGACAGCGACGCCGAGCCAGGGGCCGAAGACTCCTGATCGCGTGCCCGGTCCCTCGCTGATCGGGTTGACGGGGGGCATCGCCGCCGGGAAGTCGGAGGCACTGCGGATCCTCGCCGATCTTGGCGCCGAGACCGTCTCCACCGACGGCCTCGTCCACGAGCTGCTCGGGACCGCCGCGGTCCGCGACGCCCTCGTCGACCGCTGGGGACCGGAGGTCGCCCCCGGCGGCGAGGTCGACCGGGCCGCCGTCGCCGCGGTCGTCTTCGAGCGCCGGGACGAGCTCCACTGGCTCGAGGCGCTGCTTCACCCGCTCGTCCGCGATCGGGTCCAGGAGTGGGCGGGAGGCCTGCCCGAGGGCACGGCCGTCGCTGTCGTCGAGGTGCCGCTCCTGTTCGAGGGCGACATGGCGCCGACGTTCGACGCGACGATCACGGTGGTCGCCGCGGACCAACAGCGGATGGCGCGCGCCGCCGCGCGCGGCCACGGTAGCCTCGAAGGACGAGACGGCCGGCAGCTCAGCCAGGAGGAGAAAGCGGCGAAGGCGACCCACGTAGTCGAGAACCACGGCTCGATCGCCGACCTCGAGGCCGAGCTGGCGCGACTCTACCCGGCGCTCGTCGCGGCGCGATGAGCGCGGCCCGGCGCAAGGACACGGCCGGGGTGACCCGGCTCGGACGGCTGTTTTTGATCGTCGCCGTCCTGCTCGTGATCGCGGTCGTGATCGGGGTCTCGCGGTTCGACATCGGTGGCACCATCGACGAGCTGACGCTGCCGCTCCGCCACGACGACATCATCCGCCAGCAGGCGCGCGAAAAGGGCGTCCCCGCCGACCTGATCGCGGCGGTGATCTACGAGGAGTCGAAATTCGAGGACCAGACGTCGTCAGCCGGAGCGCGCGGGCTGATGCAGATCACGCCCGACACCGCCGACACGATCGAGACGCTCTCCGGGGGGGAGACGTTCGTCTACGACGACCTCGCCGATCCGGACCTGAACATCCGCTACGGCACCTTCTACCTCGCCTACCTGCTCGACAAGTACGACGGCGACGTCGTTGCCGCCCTCGCCGCCTACAACGCCGGCGAGGGCAACGCCGACGCCTGGGGCGGCGCCAAGATGAAGATCGACGACATCGAGTTCCCTGAGACCTACGACTACGTCAAGGACGTGCTCGAGCGGCGCGAGCAGTACCGCGACAAGTACGCGGAGGAATTGGGTCTCTGAGCAACCGGTACCCGGGAGACCGGCCGGGGCCATGACCCGGCCGGTCGGCGCAGTCGAGCAGCCCGGAGGGCTGCGAGTCGAGCGGTTATCTGGCGGTCGCCTTCCAGACCCACCAGGCACAGAGGAACTGCAGGGGCAGCCGCGCCCAGAGGCCGATCGGCGGGACCCGCTCGTAGCGCTCCGGGTGGAGCGCCATGTGGATGTTCGCCGGGTAGACGGCGGCGAGGACGCCGAGCAGCCACCAACGGGCGAATCGCCGCGTTCGCGACGGGATCACGGCGATCCCACCGGCAATCTCGGCGACGCCGCTCCAGATCACCAGCTCGCGATGGGCGGGCAGATAGTCGGGCACGATCGCGCGGTACGCCTTCGGCATCAGGAAGTGGTTGGCCCCGGCAAGGACCCAGAAGGCGGCGAGCAGGCGCTGCGACGTCGACATCGGCTCGCACCCTACCCCGGCCACGACGTCACGCCGCCGCCGGATAGATTGAAAGCGCTGTGGAAGCGGAGGGATATCCGCACCCGCTCCCGTCGGATCCGACTCTTGCCGAAGCCGCACGGGCGCTCGAGGACGCCCGCCTGACCGGCGAGGTGCTCGACGCCGAGTGGCGGCTCCGCTACGTGAGCTCCGAGCTCCGCAACCTCGTCGGCTTCGACGATGACGAGGCCCTCGGTTACGGGGTCATCTCGACCGTCCGCAATGCAGTGGCCCCCGAGGTCTGGAGGCTGAGCGAGGAGTCGGCGCTGGCCTGGTGGCTGCGCGAGGGTCCGTACATGCGCCACGACATGGGCGATATCGAGGATCGGATCCTGCCCGACCTGGGCTCGCTGGCGGGCCCGTTCGACGAGATCGAGCCGAGGGAACCGTTGATCGCCTGGGCCGGCAGCTTCGCGACGACCTTCGCGGATGGCTCGCCGGCGAACGTCGGCCGGCTCGCCGTCCGGCTCGTCCGCCCCGATGGCGGATTCGCCGGGATCCTCGGCCTCTACGTGGGTGGTGCTCTCCGCGGCAGCGTCCAGGCGATGCTCTCGCGCGGTGACGACCGGATGTTCGAGCGGATGGCGGCGCTGACCGAGCCGGCGCGGCGGCCGGCGGCGATCCTCTTCTGCGACCTCGAGGACTCCGGCGTGCACAGCCGCAAGCTCTCGTCGACTGCATACTTCGCGATGATCCGCGATCTGACGACGGCGATCGACGGGGCCGTCATCGACGGCGGCGGGATCGTCGGCAAGCACGTCGGCGACGGCGTTTCCGCCTTCTTCCTGGCGGAGCAGTGCGGTGGCGAGCCGGAGGCGGCGCGGGGCGCGATCGAAGCGGCGCGAAGGATCCAGGAGTACGTGACCCGCCTCAGCAGCGAGAGCGGCGCGGTCCGGGTCAACGTCGGCGTCCACTGGGGAGCGACCCTCGTGATCGGCCAGATCGTCACCGGCGGCCGGCTCGAGGTCACCGCGCTCGGCGACGAGGTGAACCAGGCTGCGCGGATCCAGGAGGTCTGCCGCGGCGGCGGGACGCTCGTCAGCAAGGAGGTGGTCGAGCGGCTCGATCCGGCCGCCGCGAGCGGGATCGGCATCGATCCGGCGGAGGTCGCCTACCGGATACTCGGCGAGGTCCCCGAGGCGAGCGAGAAGGCGAAGCGCGATGCCGGGAGCCTGGCGATCACGGCCATCGATGCCCGCAGCTCCTAGCCGCGCAGCGCGGCGAGGCGGTCGGCGAAGAACGCCGCTGCGGCCCCGAGCTGGTCGCCGCTCGCGAGGAGCCCGGCGTAGGTCAGCTGGGCGCCGCTGAAGCCGGTCGCGTTCCAGCCCGCGTCGCTCGCCGGCGCGGCCCAGGGTGCCACGTACAGGTAGGGCTCGGCATGGTGCTCATCGCCGGGGGAGGCGCCGAAGGTCGCGCGGGTGCCGGCGTCCTCGGGTCCGAGCTCGGTGGCGACGTCGAAATGCTCGGGCCAGAGCCGGATCGGCGTCGGCTCGAGGTCGCCGTGGAGGTCGATCAGGTCGGCCAGGACCACCGTCCCGAAGGCGAACCAGGCAGCGAGCGCCGCAGCGGAGTCCGCGTCGAGGCCGGAGTCGGCGAGGCGCTCGCGGTGGGCCTCGTCACCGTCGGTGGCGACCAGGTCGAGCCCCTCGACGCGGAGCTGGCCGCTCGTGCCGCTGGCGAGCCCGTCCTCCCAGGGCGGGGTCCCGAACCCGCCGGTGGTGAAGCGGAGCGCGATCTCGTTGCCGGTCTCGGCCTCGCGTCGTGGCTTCAGGATCTCCTCGGCGGCCCGGTGCATCGCCGCCCGCGTCGTCGCGAACCCGGCCGGGAGCGGGCCGAGCGGCCGGCCGGACGAGCCGGCCAGCGCCGCCCGCGCGTCGGCGACGGCGGCGGCGTGCTCGGCGGTGGCGGGGGGATCGCCGCGGTGCTCGCCCATCGGAACGGCAGTGTCGCATGGAGCCGCGTGTCTGCCGGTCACGCGCCGCGGGAGCGGTTGCCGGCGCCCGTTAACCTCGGCCGGTGCCCGAGTTCCAGCTCAACTCCGCCTACACCGCGACGGCCGACCAGCCGAAGGCGATCGACTCCCTCGCCGAGGGCGTCGCCGCCGACCAGCGCTTCCTGACGCTGCTCGGGGCGACCGGGACCGGCAAGACGTTCACGATGGCGGGGACGATCGAGCGGCTCGGCCGGCCGGCGCTCGTGATCGCCCACAACAAGACCCTGGCGGCGCAGCTCTGCAACGAGTTCCGCGAGTTCTTCCCGGAGGCGGCGGTCGAGTACTTCGTCTCCTACTACGACTACTACCAGCCCGAGGCCTACGTGCCCGCGCAGGACCTCTACATCGAGAAGGACGCGACGATCAACGACGAGATCGACCGCCTCCGCCACGCCGCCACGGCGGCGCTGTTCGCGCGCCGCGACGTGATCATCGTCGCCTCGGTCTCCTGCATCTACGGGATCGGCTCGCCGGAGCTCTACCGCGAGCAGATGGTCCTCTTCAAGGTCGGCGAGTGGATCGAGCGCGAGACGCTGTTCCGGCAGCTGATCGCGATGCAGTACCAGCGCAACGACACGATCCTGACCCGCGGCAGCTTCCGGGTGATGGGCGAGGTCCTCGAGGTCTTCCCCGCCTATGCCGAGTCGGCATACCGGATCAACCTGTTCGGTGACGAGGTCGAGTCGATCACCCATTTCGATCCGCTGACCGGCGAGATCCTCGACGAGGTCACTCACGTCTCGGTCTGGCCGGCGACCCACTACGTCACCAAGGAGGAGACGATCGACCGCGCCGTCGACGAGATCCGATTCGAGCTCGAGGAGCGGGTCAAGGTCTTCGAGGCGGAGGGGAAGGATCTCGAGGCCCACCGGCTCCGCCAGCGCACCCAGTACGACCTCGAGATGCTCAAGGAGCTGGGGTTCTGCAACGGGATCGAGAACTACTCGCGGATCCTCGACGACCGGCCCGCCGGCTCGGCTCCGCATACGTTGATCGACTACTTCCCGAGCGACTTCGTCGTCTTCGTCGACGAGTCGCACCAGACCATGCCGCAGATCGGCGGCATGTACGAGGGCGACCGCTCCCGGAAGCTGACGCTGGTCGATCACGGCTTCCGGCTGCCGAGCGCAATCGACAACCGGCCGCTCAAGTTCGACGAGTTCCTCGACCGGGTCGGGCAGGTCGTGATGGTCTCGGCGACGCCGGGGGAGTTCGAGCGGGTCCGATCGGAGCGGATCGTCGAGCAGATCGTCCGCCCGACCGGGATCGTCGACCCGGAGGTCGAGGTCCGCGAGACCAAGAACCAGATCGACGACCTCATGAACGAGGTCCGGATCCGGGTCGAGCGCAAGGAGCGCTGCCTGGTCACGACCCTGACCAAGAAGATGTCCGAGGACCTGACCGAGTACCTGCTCGAGCACGGGTTCCGGGTCCGCTACCTGCACTCCGAGGTCGACACGATCGAGCGGATCCAGATCATCCGCGACCTCCGCCTCGGCGAGTACGACGTCCTCGTCGGCGTCAACCTGCTTCGCGAGGGTCTCGACATCCCCGAGGTCGGCCTGGTCGCGATCCTCGACGCCGACAAGGAGGGGTTCCTGCGCGGGTCGACGAGCCTGATCCAGACGATCGGCCGCGCCGCGCGGAACGTCGAGGGCAAGGTGCTGATGTACGCCGATCGCGAGAGCGAGGCGATGCGGACGGCGATCGAGGAGACCAACCGCCGCCGCGAGATCCAGCTCGCCTACAACCGCGAGCACGGGATCACGCCGGAGACGGTCACGAAGGGGATCAGCGACATGTCCGACTTCCTCGCGATGGAGTCGAACGCGCCGGCTCGGCGGCGGCGGACGAGCGCGACGCTCGACGGCCGGCCGATCGAGGATCCCGCCGACCTCGAGAAGGTGATCGTCTCGGTCGAGGAGGAGATGCTCGCGGCCGCCGAGGAGCTCCGCTTCGAGGAGGCCGGCCGGCTCCGGGACGAGCTCAAGGAGTTGCGCCGCGACCTCGAGGGCATGAAGGCCTGACGGCCCGGGAGACCGCTGCTCGGCGTCCGCGTCGGCTCACGGCCGAAGGCCGCTTCGCCTCCTGCGACCTTGATCAGCGACCTCCCGGCCTCGTCAGGAAGCCTGATACCGCGTGAGGCCGCTGCTCGGGATCCATCGGGGATAATGGCTGCCGATGGCGATCCCTGACGATCAAGCGGGTAGCGCGGCGGCCGATCTCGCCGCCGAGCGCGTGCGCGAGATCGTCGCCGCGGCCGAGCAGGCCGCGATTGCGATCGTCGCCGACGCCGAGACCGAGGCGCGGCGGATCCGCGGTGTCGCGGAGGCGGAGGCGGAGGAGATCCGGGCGGCGGCACGGACCGAGTCGGAGCGGACCGTCGATGCCGCCAACCGCGAGGCGAGCGGCAGGATCGAGCAGGCGCGCGGCGCGGTCGAGGGCCTGATCTCGCAGGCCGACCGGCTGCGCTCGCAGGTCGGCGCGCTCGGCCGCGACCTGGCGTCGAGCGTTCCCGGCGGGCCGGCGCGGGTCGGCGAGTCGGCGGTCGAAGATCCAGCCGCGGACGACCCGGCCACGGACGAAGCGGGGAAGACCGAGGCCGCGGTGGCGCCCGGGACTCCTGAGCCGGCGGCGACCGACCGGGCTCCCGCGACCGATGAGACCGCCTCGGCGCCGCCGAGCGACGAGGAGCTGATCGCGCAGCTGCGCGGCGGCGATCGCGAGCCGCCGGCGACGGCCGAGGCTCTCGGCGCTTCCAGCTCCGACCACGGCGGCGCCAGGCTCGTGGCGATGAACATGGCTCTCGAGGGCGCCTCGCGCGACGAGATCGCGACGCAGATCGAGGCCGACTTCGGCCCCGTCGCCGGCGTCGAGGCGCTGCTGGACGACGTCCTCGAGCGCGCCAAGCGCTGACGGACCGGGAGACGCCGGACGCTGGCGAACGTCCGTTCGTGCGCGTAAACTTCCGGTGACAGTGGGATCGAACTCGAAGAGCGGGCGGATCGTCGTTTCCGGTGCCCGCGAGCACAACCTCAAGAACGTCGATGTCGAGCTGCCGCGCGACTCCCTGGTCGTGATGACCGGGCTGTCGGGGTCCGGCAAGTCGAGCCTCGCCTTCGACACGATCTACGCCGAGGGCCAGCGTCGCTACGTCGAGTCCCTGTCGGCGTACGCCCGCCAGTTTCTCGGCCAGATGGACAAGCCGGACGTCGACTCGATCGAGGGCCTCAGCCCGGCGATCTCGATCGACCAGAAGACGACGTCGCGGAACCCGCGATCGACGGTCGGCACCGTCACCGAGATCTACGACTACCTGCGGCTGCTCTGGTCGCGGATCGGCAAGCCGCACTGCCCGACCTGCGGCGAGCCGATCGCCGGGCAGTCGCTCGAGCAGATCACCGACCGGGTGATGACCCTCGAGCCCGACACCCGCTTCATGGTCCTCGCTCCGGTCGTCCGCGAGCGCAAGGGCGAGTACGGGAAGCTGCTCGAGGAGATGCGCCAGCAGGGCTACGCCCGTGCCGTCATCGACGGCGACCTGCGCCGCCTCGACGAGGAGATCATCCTCGACAAACGCTTCAAGCACGACATCGCGATCGTCGTCGACCGGCTCGTCATGAAGGAGGGGCTCCGCAAGCGCCTCGCCGAGTCGATCGAGGCGGCGGCGGGGCTGGCCGACGGATTGGTCGAGGTCGAGCTCGTCGACGCCGGCGCGGACGTCGACGTCGCCGGCGCGCAGACGCTCTCGGGGCCGAGCGCCGGCAAGCGCGGCGAGGTGCTGGTCTTCAGCGAGAAGTTCGCCTGCCTCAACTGCGGCACGTCGATGCCGGAGATCGAGCCGCGGATCTTCTCGTTCAACTCTCCGCACGGTGCCTGCGAGCGCTGTCACGGGCTCGGCTTCCAGCGGGTGATCGATCCGGAGCTCTGCATCCCCGACCCGACCCTCTCGATCTCCGAGGGGGCGCTCTCGACCTGGATGGGGGCGGCGTCGATGTACTACCGGCGCCTCGTCGAGGCGGTCTGCGAGGCCTACGGCATCGACCTCGACACGCCATGGCAGGACCTTCCCGACGCCGACCGCAAGGTGCTGCTCGAGGGCACCGGCGGCCAGCGCCACCAGATCACCTACAAGAACCGGTTCGGGCGGCGCCGCAGCTACAACGCCCGCTTCGAGGGGATCACGGCCGGCCTCGAGCGGCGTTACGCGAACACCGACTCGGACAAGACCCGCGAGCGGATCGAAGGCCTGATGGCGCTGCAGCCGTGCCCTGCCTGCGGCGGCGCGCGCCTCCGGCCGGAGAGCCTCGCGGTGACGGTCGGGGGCCTGTCGATCTACGACTACACGCGGCTGTCGGCGCGCGACGCGCTCGAGTGGATCGCATCCGTCGAGCTGACCGAGACCGAGCGGGCGATCGCGAGGCTGGTCGTCCGCGAGGTCGAGGAGCGACTGACCTTCCTGGTCTCGGTCGGGATCGGCTATTTGACCCTGGAGCGGGCGGCGACGACCCTCTCCGGTGGCGAGGCCCAGCGGATCCGGCTCGCGACCCAGATCGGCTCCAGCCTCGTCGGCGTCCTCTACATCCTCGACGAGCCGTCGATCGGCCTCCACCAGCGCGACAACGCGAAGCTGATCGGCACGCTCGAACGGCTCCGCGACCTCGGCAACACCGTGATCGTCGTCGAGCACGACGAGGGGACGATGCGCGCCGCCGACTACCTCGTCGACCTCGGTCCCGGCGCCGGTGAGCACGGCGGCCGGATCGTCGCTGCCGGCACCCCGGCGCAGGTGATCCGCAACCCGGCGTCGCTGACCGGGCGGTACCTGTCGGGGAAGCTGGCGATCCCGGTGCCGGCGGAGCGGCGCAAGGGCCGCGGCGAGCTGGTCGTCCGCGGCGCCCGCGAGCACAACCTCAGGAACGTCGACGCGGCGATTCCGCTCGGCACCTTCACCTGCGTGACCGGCGTCTCCGGGTCCGGGAAGTCGACGCTCGTCAACGAGACGCTCTACCGCTCGGTCGCCAACCGTCTTCATCGCGCCCGCAGCCGCCCCGGCGCCCACGACCGGATCGAGGGGATCGCGAGCATCGACAAGGTCATCAACATCGACCAGTCGCCGATCGGCCGGACGCCGCGCTCCAACCCGGCCACCTACACCGGCGTCTTCGACCACATCCGCCAGCTCTTCGCGCAGACGAAGGAGGCGCGTGCCCGCGGCTATCAGCCGGGACGGTTCAGCTTCAACGTCAAGGGCGGGCGTTGCGAGGTCTGCAAGGGCGACGGGCAGATCAAGATCGAGATGCACTTCCTGCCCGACGTCTACGTGCCCTGCGAGCAGTGCCACGGCCGCCGCTACAACCGCGAGACGCTCGAGGTCCGGTTCAAGGGCAAGTCGATCGCCGACGTCCTCGAGATGCCGGTCGAGGAGGCCGTCGGCTTCTTCGCGAAGATCCCGAAGATCCATCGACGCCTGCAGACCCTGCACGACGTCGGGCTCGACTACATCCGTCTCGGTCAGCCGGCGACGACGCTGTCCGGCGGCGAGGCGCAGCGCGTCAAGCTGGCGACGGAGCTGTCGAAGATCGCGACCGGCGAGACGCTCTACATACTCGACGAGCCGACGACGGGCCTCCACTTCGCCGACGTCGAGCGCCTGCTCGACGTGCTCTCGAGGCTCGTCGACGCCGGCAATACGGTCGTCGTGATCGAGCACAACCTCGACGTCATCAAGTCTGCTGACTGGATCGTCGACCTCGGTCCCGAGGGCGGCGACGGCGGCGGCGAGATCATCGCCACCGGCACGCCCGAGCAGGTCGCGACCGAGCCCGGCTCCTACACCGGCCGCTTCCTCGAGGAGCTGGTCGAGCCGAAGGTCGAGCGCTCGGCGGGCGAGCGCGAACCCGTCGCCGCCTGAGCGGGTCGGGCGAGGGCCGCGCCTGAACGATCCGTTGCGGATCGTGCACCGGACAGCCTTTTCCGCAGGAGTGTGAGCGCGAGCCGCTGAACGGGGTTCGCATGCAGGTGAGAAAGACTCTGGCGGTTGCCGCCACCGCCGTCGTGTCCACGGCCCTGGCCGCGCCGGCGACGGCGGCGGTGTCGCACACGATCCAGCCCGGGGAGACGCTGTCGGGGATCGCCGCGGCGAACGGTCTCAGCACCGACACCCTGGCCGCCTGGAACGGCGTTTCCAGCGACTACCTCCTGATCGCCGGCAACACGCTCTCGGTACCGAGCCTGGCGGAGACCGGCGTGACGACGACTGCGACTTCGACGACCGCGACCGACCCGGCAACGACGACATCGACGAGCACTGCCCCGGCACCGTGGCTCGGGTCGATCCCGAGCCCATGGGGGGACCTCTACCTCGACGCCGGCGCCGCGGCGGCCTGGAATGCGATGCGGCAGGCGTCGCTCTCCACCTACGGAGTCGATCTCTACCCGGCCGGGCCGCTCTCGGCCTACCGGACGTCGACCCAGCAGGGCGAGATGTACGAGCTGTACCTGTCCGGGGTCGGCTCGCCCGCCAACCCACCGGGCATGTCGTCGCACGAGCTCGGGGTGTCGGTCGACCTCGCCACGCCGCAGATGCGGGACATCGTCGACCAGATCGGCTGGCAGTACGGCTGGACGAAGTCCGAGGCGCCAACCGAGTGGTGGCACGTCACCTGGACGGGCTAGGGGCCGAGGTTCGCCCGGCTCGGCGTCCTCGTCGGCTCACGGCCCGCT
This sequence comes from Solirubrobacterales bacterium, assembly GCA_035759925.1. GTDB lineage: Bacteria > Actinomycetota > Thermoleophilia > Solirubrobacterales > 70-9 > RHKX01. The sequence continues at coordinate 59,493 of DASTTY010000109.1, read as the reverse complement.
TGGCCGCTTCTCCTCCTGCGTCCTTGGTCCGGACGCCCTGACTCCCTAGCCGCCGAGGTCGAGCGGGTCCGGCGCCTCGCCGCCGAGCAGGCGGACGACTTCGGCGCTCCACGGGCTCGTCCGCAGGCTCGGCGCGTAGAGGGTGAGCGGTTCCCCGGCGTCCGGGACGTGGAGTAGGACCTTGTCGCGCATGAACGCCCGGCCGCGGTTCTCCGCCCGGACCTCTTCGCGCGGCCAGGAGCGGCCCGGTCGGACCTCGGTCTCATCGCGCCGGAGGCCGGCCGCCTCGAGCAGGAGCGCCTCGACGGCCGCCTCGGTCAGGGCGAGGAGGATCTTCGGCGAGAGGCCGAGCTTGCGGCTCCGGCGCCGCGCGATCGGCAGGAGCACCATGCCGAGTCCCGGGATCGACGCGATCGCCTCGGTCGGCACGGTGCTGAACTCGCCCGCGGCGACGACTTCGCCGTCGACCGCGGATGCGGCCAGCGCCCGCAGTTCGGCGCCGCGGCGCTCGCGGTAGCGGCGGGCGATCTCGAGCCGCTCCTCCCGGGTCTGCTCGCCTGCCGCGTCTCCGAAAGCCACGTCTGGGAAGCTACAGCCGTGGCGGGCCGAGACCCCTACGTGACGCCGCAGCGTGGCTGGCGGATGTGGTGGGCGAAGCGACGCTGGTACGACCGCACGCACCGTTTCCTGAACCGCTGGCGGATCAACCGTCACGCCGCCCGGGGCGGGTTCTTCGTCCGCCATCCGATCGAGGGCGAGGTGCTCGAGGCGCTCGACGACGGCCGGCTCACGATCGGCGAGGGGACGCTGCTCGAGCCCGGCTGCTGGATCACGCTGGCGGCGGAGGCGCGGATCGCGATCGGCCGCGGCTGCTTCCTGAACCGGGAAACGATGCTGGCGGCGCAGGAGTCGATCGAGATCGGCGACCACGTCATGTTCGCCAACCATTGCTTCGTCGGGGACGCCGACCACCGCTACGACGACCCGGAGCTGCCGGTGACCTGGCAGGGCTTTGTCGCTCGCGGCCCGGTCCGGATCGGCGCCAACTCCTGGCTCGGCAAGGGCGTCGTCGTCACCGGCGGCACCGAGATCGGCGAGCACAGCGTGATCGGGTCGAACTCGGTCGTTACCCGCGACACGCCACCGTGGACGATCTCGGCGGGCGCGCCGGCGAAGGTCATCCGTGAGATCGAGCCGCGGCCCGAAGGCGGTGGGGATGAATCGGTCATCTAGCCTGTCGGGCGTGAAGCTTCGCTCCGCCGCCGCAGTTCTCGCCGCCATGCTCGCGCTGGCGCTCGCTGCCGCCGGTTGCGGCGAGAAGGAGGAGCCGCCGACCACCGGCCCGGTCGTGGCGCAGACGACGACCGGCAAGGGAACGACTCAGAACGGCGGCAACCAGGGGCAGCCGGCCACCGACGAGGAGCAGGTCAAGACGACCGTCGCGACTTACCTGACGAAGGCCAAGGCTCCGGACGTTTGCACGAAGCTGGTCACGCCGCAGTTCGTCAAGCGCTCCTACGGCAACGTGAAGGGATGCGAGGCGGCCCGGAAGCCCTCAGCGATGGCGAAGGCCGTGACGATCACGCCGATCAACGGGGCCACGGGAACCATGGTCACCGCGAAGCCGAAGGGCGGGGTGTTCGGCGGCGAGACCCTCGAGGTCACGCTGATCAACCTCGACGGGCAGTGGACGATCGACAGGATCAGCTCGAACGCCAAGGTCGGCCCGTAGGTCCTACCAGTCCCAGGGGCTACTGCCCGCGAGGGTGTCCTGCTCCAGGTACTGCTCGAGGGCGGCGAGCTCGTCGGGGTCGATCGAATAGGTATGCGAGTCCTCCGGGAAGCGACCGTTGCGGACGTCGGTGACGTAGGCGCCGAGGCCGGCGACCATCGCGTCGTGGATGTCGGCATAGCGCTTGACGAAGCGGGCCGTATGGCCGGTGTTGATGCCGAGCAGGTCGTGGAAGACGAGAACCTGACCGTCGGTGGCGTCGCCGGCGCCGATCCCGATCGTCGGCACCTCCATCCGCGGCATGATCGCCTTGGTCACGGCGGCGGGCACGGCCTCGAAGACGATCGCGAAGCAGCCGACGGCCTGGAGCGCGAAGGCGTCCTCGGCGATCTGGGCGGCCTTCTCGCCGGTCCGGCCCTGCGCCTTGTAACCGCCGAGCGCGGTCGCCGTCTGCGGCGTCAGGCCGACGTGGCCCATCACCGGAATCCCAGCCCGGACGATCGCCCGTGCACGATCGACCGAGGCGCCGCCGCGTTCGAGCTTGACCGCGTCGCACCCCGCTTCCTTGATGAACCGCTGGGCATTGGCGATCGCCTGCTCGTTCGAGTTCTCGTAGGAGCCGAACGGCATGTCGCCGACCAGGAACGCCGTCTTCAGGCCGCGGCGAGCGGCGGCGGCGAGCATCAGCATCTCGTCCATACCGACCGGGACCGTCGTGTCGTAGCCGAGCACGGTCATCGCCCCGGAATCTCCGACGAGGACGATGTCGACGCCGGCCTCCTCGGCCACCTGCGCCGACGGGAAGTCGTAGGCGGTGACCATCGCGATCGGCTCGCCGAGCTCGCGCATCTCGTGCAAGCGGGGGATCGAGACCTTCGGGCGCTCGTCGGGCGGGGTGTTCGGTACCCGTGGTTCGGTGCTCATCGGGGTTCCTGCCTCTCTGGTTGTGGCGCCGCCGGTTCGACGACGACGTTGTCGATCAGCCGGGTGTCTCCGACCCGCGCCGCGACGGCGATCAGAGCCGGGCGGCCGTTGAAGCTCTCGATCGGACTGAGGTCCTCGGCGTCGCGGGCTTCGAGGTACTCGGCCTCGACGCCGGACTCGGCGAGCTCGGCCCGCGCAGCGGCGAGCGCATCGTCGACCGCAGATCCCGGCAGGGCGCTCGCCGCCGCTGCGCTCAACGCCCGGTGCAGCGCCGGCGCCCGCCCGCGGTCGGCCGGGCTCAGATGGGCGTTCCGCGACGACATCGCCAGGCCGTCGGCCTCACGGACGGTAGGCCGGACCTCGATCCGGACCGGGAAGTCGAGGTCGGCGACCATCCGGCGGATCACGACCACCTGCTGGGCGTCCTTCTGGCCGAAGTAGGCGGCATCGGGGCCGACGGCGTTGAAGAGCTTGGCGACGATCGTCGTGACCCCTCGGAAGTGCTCGGGCCCGCGCCGGCCGGGGGCGCCGCAGAGGACCTCGGTCAGCCCTTCGACCTCGACCGAAGTCGCGAAGCCGGGCGGGTACGCCTCCTCGACGGCGGGGGCATAGACGAGGTCGACGCCGGCCGCTTCGGCGATCGCGACATCGCGGTCGCGGTCGCGGGGGTAGCTCTCGAGGTCCTCGCCGGGCCCGAACTGCGCCGGGTTGACGAACAGGCTCATCACCACTACATCGCACTCGCTGCGGGCGGCCTCGATCAGTGCGACGTGGCCGTCGTGGAGGTAGCCCATCGTCGGCACCAGGCCGATCGTCTGCTCCTCGCGCCGGGCCGGGGCGAGCGCCTCGCGCAGCTTCCGCTTGGTCTCGACGACCCTCATCGCCGCTCCCGGCAAGCCGCGATCTCGCGGGTCCGCTCGGCGAGTGCCTCATACAGCGGGAGCAGCCGCGGGGCGGCAGCGGCGATCGCATCGAGATGGGCCGCCACGGTTGCCTCGTCGCCACGGGCGATCGGGCCGGTCAGCGCCGCCTCGCCACGCTCAGCCCAGTTCGCTGCGGTGCGGAGGACGAGCGGGGCGAGAAGCTCGCGGGCATCGTCGACCCCGGCCGCCTCGAGCAGCTCCTCGGCGCTCGCCTCGAGGGCGACGAGGAAGTTCGAGGCGATCGCGGCGGCGGCGTGATAGGCGGCGCGGGACTCCTCGGGCACGTCGAAGGGGACCATCTGGCAGCGGTCCGCGATCGCGTGCGCGAACGCGACCGCCCCGGGCGTGGTGCCGGCGATCGCCGCCGGCGCACCGGTGAGGTCGGTCGCGCCGTCGGGAACGGTCTGCAGCGGGTGCAGCGAGAAGCAGTCGACGCCGGCCGCGGCGGCCGAATCGAGCGCGGACAGCGACCTCGAGCCGCTGGTGTGGCCGGCGAAGCGGAGGTGGGGAGTCGTGGCGACGGCCCGCCGGCAGGCGGACTCGATCTCGCCGTCGGGGACGCAGAGAAGGACGGCCTCGGCATCGCCGCCGCCGGATTCGTCGCGGCCGAGCAGGCGGGCGTCGGCACCGGCGGCGATGAGGGCCCGGTGGATGCTGCCGCCCACGCGCCCGGCGCCGACCAGCGTGATCGGCGGGATCGGGGAGATTTGCGGGTTCGGGGGCTGCATCCGTTCCAGTTCCCGGTCGAGATACCAGACGGTCGTCTTGCTGTTCGAGACCGGCTCGGTCGTGATCGGTCCGCTTCCCGTCGGATAGCGGCCACGAGCCGGCCCCGGATGATAGCCGCGCCGCAGGCCCGATCCGCGTCCCCGTCTACGATCAGGCCCGATGCCGATCTACGAGTTCGAATGCGGCGAATGCGGCGCGCTGTTCGAGGAGCTGGTCCCGGCCGGAACGGAGGCGGCGGCCTGTCCCTCCTGCGGGAAGGCCGGCGCCGGCCGCCGGTTCTCGTCGTTCGGTCTGAGCCGGCAGCCGACGGCCGCGCAGAAGCGGCGGATGGAGGATCGCCGCGGGATCGATCGGGACGGGGCCCGCCGGCGCTTCAAGCGCGATCTCGCCCGCAACCGGGAGCGGAAGCCGGGCTCGTGAGCGAAGCGACCGAACGTCGCGAGGCGCTCGTCGAGGTCTATCGGGAGGCGTCAGGATGCACGCTCTGCCCGCTCGCCGAGACCCGCACGAAGGTGGTCTTCGGCGCCGGCAACGCCGATGCGGACCTGATGTTCATCGGCGAAGCCCCTGGTGCCGAAGAGGACCGCCGGGGCCTTCCGTTCGTCGGCCGGGCCGGCGGCCTGCTCAACGAGCTGCTCGGCGAGATCGGCCTCGACCGCGACTCCGTCTTCATCGCCAACACGCTGATGTGCAGGCCGCCGGGCAATCGCGATCCGCAGCCCGGCGAGCTCGAGGCGTGCCGGCCCTACCTGCTCGAGAAGGTCCGGCTGATCGAGCCGAAGGTGATCGTGACGCTCGGGAACTTCGCGACGAAGCTGATCACCGCCAACCAGACCGGGATCACGAAGGTTCGCGGAAAGCCTCAGCTCCATCAGCTCGGCGAGCGGACCGTCCGCGTCTTCCCGATCCTCCATCCGGCGGCGGCGCTGCGGACGCCGGGCCTGCGGGCCACGATGAGCGAGGACTTCGCGACGCTCGGCCGCCTGCTCGCCGAGCCGGCGCCGGAACAGGCGCAGGCGGAGATGCCGGCAGGGGCGCCGGCAGAGGCGCCGCCGCCCGGGCCCGGGCGCGGCGAGGACCAGCTCGACATCTTCGCGCCGTAGATGCCGGGCGCGAGCGAACGGCGGGAGCGGCACCGCTCCGACGGCGCCGGGCGGACCGAGGAGATCGCCGCCGAGCTCGCCGCCGGCCTGCGCCCCGGCGACGTCGTCCTGCTGACCGGCGACCTCGGCTCCGGCAAGACGACCTTCGTGCGCGGCGCCGCCCGGGCGCTCGGGGTTTCGGGACCGGTCACGTCGCCGACCTTCACGATCGGCCAGCGCTACGAGGGACGCGTGCCCGTCTCGCACCTCGACCTGTACCGGCTCGCCGGCGACTCCGGGCTCGCCGGTGAGGACCCGGCGCTGCTCGACGATTACCTGACGGCGGACGCGATCGCGTTCGTCGAGTGGCCGGGGCCGGCCGCCGCCGTGATCGCCCGGCCGGCGGCGAAAGTCGAGCTCGTCCACGCCGGCGGCGACGAACGGCTGATCACGATCGTGAGGCACCGGTGATCCTCGGCTTCGACACGGCGACGGCTTGGACGACGGTGGCGGTGCTCGCCGGCGACGACGAGGTCGTCCACGAGGCGGCGCAGGGACCCGGCCCAGATGGCCGGCCGGTGGCCGGCGCGGCGCTGCTCGGGATGATCGATACCGCCGTCGGCGAGGCCGGCGGATGGGAGCGGATCGGGGCGATCGCGGTCGGCAGGGGCCCGGGGTCGTTCACCGGCCTTCGGATCGCGATCAGCACGGCGCGGGCGCTCTCCCAGGCCCGCCGCCTGCCGGTCGCGGGGATCGACACGACCGCGGCGCTCGCCGCCGGGATCGCCGACGACGAGCGAGCGGTAGGGCGACCCCGGGTCGGCATCGTCGATGCCCGCCGCGGCGAGGTCTTCGCCGCCGTCGACCGCGGTGCCGGCCCCTGCGAACCGGTGGTCGCCGCTCCCGGCGGGGTCGTCGCGGCGCTCGGCGGCGACCTCGAAGACGCGATTGCCGCCGGCGAGGGCGCAGTACGATTCAGGAGCGAGATCGAGGCCGAGGGCCTCGTCATCCCGGCTGACGACGATCCTGCGCACCGTCTCTCGGCGCGGCAGGTCTGCCGGTTGGCCGCCAAGATGGGCCCCGGCTCGGCGCATTTCCCGGCCGGCGTGACCCCGAAGTACATGAGACGACCCGACGCGGAGCGTTGGCTTGAGCGAAATGGCAGCTGAATCAGCGATCATCGGCCCCGGCGAGGTCACGTTCCGGCGGATCGCCTACGGCGATCTCCCGGCCGTCCTGTCGATCGAGCGGCGCTCGTTCCCGGCGCCGTGGTCGCTGGCGATGTTCGTCCTCGAGGTCTCGAAGCCCTCCGGCGTCTGCATCGCCGCCGTCGCCGGCGACGAGATCATCGGCTACCTCGTCTGCTCGCGCTACGCCGACGTCTTCCACCTGATGAACGTCGCCGTCGATCCCGATCTGCGCCGGCTCGGCGTCGCCGCACGGATGGTCGAGCGGATGCTGGACGAGGCCGGCCGCGACGAGCGCTACACGCTCGAGGTCCGGGTCTCCAACCACGCCGCGATCGCGATGTACGAGAAGCTCGGGTTCCGTCGCGCCGGTCGCCGCCGCCGCTACTACAGCGACAACGGCGAGGACGCCATGATCATGTGGCTCGGCGAGCCCGGGTTCTGAGGACCGAGTCGCTGCGTGACGCGGATCCTCGCCATCGAGACGTCCTGCGACGACACCTGCGCGGCGGTGCTCGACGGCCCCAACGTGCTCAGCAATGTCGTTTCCTCGCAGGCGCGCCTGCACGCGCGTTACGGCGGAATCGTCCCGGAGGTCGCCTCGCGGAAGCACCTCGAGCTGATCAACCCGGTGCTCGAGTCGGCGCTCGAGGACGCCGGCAGCGGGCTCGGCGAGATCGATGCGATCGCGGTGACCGCGAAGCCGGGCCTGATCGGCGCCCTGCTCGTCGGCGTCAACACCGCGAAGTCCCTGGCGGCGGCGACCGGAAAGCCGCTGATCCCGGTCGATCACCTCCACGGCCACGTCGCTGCCGCGTTCCTCGAGCCGGATCCGCTCGAGCCGCCGTTCCTGGCGCTGATCGCGAGCGGCGGCCACACCTTGCTCGCCGAGGTCCACGACCATCGCACGTTCGCCGTCGCCGGTCAGACGCTCGACGACGCCGCCGGCGAGGCGCTCGACAAGGCCGCGCGACTGCTCGGCCTCGGTTTCCCAGGCGGGCCGGCGATCCAGCGCGAGGCCGAGTCGGGCGACCCGGAGGCGTTCCGGCTCCCGATCGCGATGAGCCACGACGGCAGCCTCGACTTCAGCTTCAGCGGGCTGAAGACGGCGCTCGTCTATGCGGTGCGCGACCTCGGTGCCGAGGCGACCGAGGAGCGCCGCGCCGACCTCGCGGCGAGCTTTCAGAGCGCGGTCGTCGGCCAGCTCGTCGCGAAGCTGCGACGAGCGATCGAGACCGGGGGGTGGGAGGCGGTTGCGCTCGGCGGCGGCGTCGCGGCGAACGCCCTGCTGCGCGAGCGGGCCGCCGAGCTCTGCGCCGAGCGTGGCATCCGGCTCAAGCTCGTCCCGCCCGAGCTCTGCACCGACAACGCCGCGATGATCGGATCCGCCGCTCGCCACAGTGAGGCGATCGCCTATCCCGGCTATCTCGATCTCGACGCCGCCGCCCGCTAGGTCGCCTGATGCCCGCCGACGTGATCACGCTCTACGGCCGTCCCGGCTGCCATCTCTGCGACGAGGCGCGCGTCGCGATCGACGGATTGCGCCGCGAAGGGGCGGCCTTCGAGCTCCGCGAGGTCGACATCGAGACCGACCCCGAGCTGCACCGGAGCCTGCTCGAGCTGATCCCCGTCGTCGAGCTCAACGGCGAGCGCGTCAGCGAGCTCGTCCTCGACGCCAACCTCCTTCGCTCCCGGCTCGGTACCTTTGCGGAGTGAGCGCGCGGCGCACCACAGACCTTCCCGCCGCGGGCGCGACTCGCAACGGCCAGGTTTCCGAGCGGCTCTCGCTCGGCGTCGCGGCCCGGCTCGCCCGCTACCTTCAGGTCCTGATCCAGGCCCGGAAGATGGGCCGGGAGACGATCTCCTCGCAGGACCTCGCCTCGTGGACGCACGTCAACTCGACCCAGATCCGCCGCGACCTCTCGGGCTTCGGCAAGTTCGGCAAGCGCGGCGTCGGCTACAACGTCGACTCCCTGGTCGCCGAGATCCGCAAGATCCTCCGCACCTCGGGGCACCACAACATCGCGCTGTTCGGGGCCGGCCACCTCGGGCAGGCGATCGCCACCTCCGACATCTTCGCCGACCACGGCTTTCGGATCGTCTCGATCTTCGACGTCTCGCCGAAGCTGACCGGCAAGAAGATCGGTGGGATCGAGGTTCGCCCGCTCGACGAGCTCGAGGACTTCATCAGCGCCGAGGAGGTGGTCGTCGGGGTCCTCGCAGTACCTGCCGAGGCGGCTCAGGAGGTCGCCGACCGGCTCGTCGAGGCCGGCGTCCGGGTCATCTTCAACTACTCCGAACAGCTCCTCGACGTTCCGCCGGAGGTGACGGTCCACACGTCGAGCCCGGCAGTCGACCTCCTCTACGCGCTGTACTTCTACCTGGCGTGAGCCCATGACCGTGGCTCGCGACGAGAGCCTCGACCTCGGCGCCGCACGGGAGCGGTTCGAGGAGGCGACGGACTTCACGATGGCCGTCGAGGAGGAGTTCGCGATCCTCGACCCGGTCACGCTCGACCTCGCACACGGCTTCGAGCGGATGTTCGAGGAGGCGCAGGAGGATCCACTCCTCGCCGAGTCCGTGCGCGGCGAGCTGATCGACACCGAGATCGAGATCCGCTCGGGCCGGTCCGAGGACTTCGCCGAGATGAAGCGGCGCCAGCGCGAGCATCGCCGTCTGCTGTTCGACCTCGCCGGCCGCGAAGGCCGGGCGCTGGCGGCCTGCGGAACTCATCCGTGGGCGAACTACCTCGATCAGGCGATCATCGACACCCCCCACTACCGCCGGCTCAGCGCCGAGCTCGGCTGGGTCGCCCAGCGCAACAACACCTGGAGCCTTCACGTCCACGTCGGCGTCCGCGGCGCCGATCGCGCCGTTGCCGTCTGCGACTCGCTGCGCAACGTCCTGCCGGTCCTGCTCGCGATCTCCGCGAACTCGCCGTTCCTCGACAACCGCGACACCGGCCTCGCCTCGGTCCGGACCGAGATCTTCACGCGGACGTTCCCGCGCTGCGGGATCCATGACCCGTTCGGCGATTGGCGGACCTACGCCGAGTTCGTCGACCTCCTCGAGCGGACGAGCTCGATCGTCGAGTCGACCCAGCTCTGGTGGAGCATCCGGCCCCATCACAGCTTCGGGACCGTGGAGGTGCGGATCTGCGACTCGCAGACGGACGGCGAGGAGTCGTTCGCGCTGGCCGGGCTCATGGTCGCCGCGGTCGCGCAGGCGTGCGCCGACCACGACGACGGCGTCCTCGCTCCACCCCGCCGCGCCCGCGAGCTCGAGGAAAACCTCTGGCGGGCGATCCGCCACGGTCTCGACGGGCGGATGATCGACTTCGACGAGGGGGCTGAGGTCCCGACGGCGGTCGCGGTCGAGCGACTCCTCGAGTGGACCGAGCCCGCCCGCCGGGCGCTCGGGATCGACCTCGGCGACTTCGACCCGACCGGCCCGAACGGCACCCAGCGGATGCGCTCGGAGGTCGATGCCGGGGCGGCGATCGCGGAGGCCTACCGCACGGCCGTCGACCGCACCGCTGCCAGCTACCTCGCGGCGGGGTAAGGTCCGGGCATGAGCGAAGCCGAGGGAACCGGAGCGGGCGGCGGCCAGGGCCCCGAGGGCGCCGGAAGCGGCCCCGACCCCGAGCAGCTCACCCCCGAGCAGGAGCAGATGCTCCAGCAGATGGAGGAGGAGATGCGCCGCGTCCGCGTCCAGGACCTGGTCGCGCAGAGCGTCGTCAGCATCATCAACCTCGCCTACCGGCGGATCGCCAAGGAGGACGAGCGAGACCTCGAGCAGGCCCGCGTCGGGATCGAAGCGGTCCGCGGGATGGTCGGCGCGCTCGACGAGGAGTCCCAGCACGAGATCCGCAACGCGCTCTCGCAGCTGCAGATGCTCTACGCCCAGCAGTCCGGCGAGGGCGGCGAGGGCGGCGGGGGCGGCGCCGGACCCGGGCCCGGCGAGGGGACGCCCCCGGGCGGCGGCGGCGCGGGCGGCGGCACTTCCGAGAAGGCGCCGCCGCGACTTTGGACCCCCGGATCGGACTAGAACCGAACCGCATCAGCCCGCCGTTTCCGGGTATGCTGCCCCGGCTTTTCGTGGCCGTCCCACGTACCAGGGACGGCCTCTTTTTGAGTCCAGATCGATGGAGGGAATCCGAACTTGACTGACTTCCTGACCGACCACGGCGTCGTGATCGCGCTCGTCTGCGCGGCCGCCGGGGTCCTCTACGGCGCGCTCGTGACCAAGCGGTTGCTGAGCCTCTCTCCCGGCAACGAGCGAATGCAGGAGATCTCCGGAGCGGTCCAGGAGGGCGCGAAGGCCTACCTGAACCGCCAGTACACGATCATCGGCCTGGTCGCGATCGTCCTCGCGATCGTCCTCGTGATCCTCCAGGGGGTCTCGACCGGCATCGGCTTCGTGATCGGCGGCATCCTCTCCGGCGCCGCCGGCTACATCGGCATGAACGTCTCGGTGCGCTCGAACGCGCGCGTCGCCGAGGCCGCCCGCGGTGGCGTGCCGCCGGCGCTCGACGCCGCCTTCAAGGGGGGCTCGGTGACCGGCCTGCTGGTCGTCGGCCTGGCCCTGCTCGGCGTCGCCGGCTACTTCGGGATCCTCGTCCTCACCGGCGACGAGGACAAGGAGGCCATCGACGCGCTCGTCGGCCTCGGCTTCGGCGGCTCGCTGATCTCCGTCTTCGCCCGGCTCGGCGGCGGCATCTTCACGAAGGCCGCCGACGTCGGCGCCGACCTCGTCGGCAAGGTCGAGGCCGGGATCCCCGAGGACGACCCGCGCAACCCGGCAGTGATCGCCGACAACGTCGGCGACAACGTCGGCGACTGCGCCGGGATGGCAGCCGACCTGTTCGAGACGTATGCGGTCACCGCGGTCGCGGTGATGCTGCTCGGCGTCCTCAGCTTCAACATCGAGGCCGCCCGCGAGGTCGCCGTCTACCCGCTGATCCTCGGCGGCGTCGCGATCCTCGCCTCGATCGTCGGCGCCCTCTCGGTGCGGAGCAAGACCGGCAACGTCGAGGGCGCTCTCTACAAGGGGCTGATCGTCTCCGGCGTCCTCTCGGCGATTGTCTTCTACCCGGTCACCGACTGGCTGATGTCTGATCCCCTGCAGTTCAACGTCGCCGATCCGGAGAGCGCGCTCGCCGGCGCCTCGGTGACCGACCTCTGGTTCTGCGCGCTGATCGGCATCGCGGTCACCGCCGGCCTGTTCATCGTCACCGACTACTACACCTCGACGCGGTTCCGGCCGGTCAAGACGATCTCGAAGGCGTCGGTCACCGGCCACGCCACGAACATCATCCAGGGGCTGGCACAGGGATTCCAGGGCACCGCGATCCCGGCGGTGATCATCATGGCCGCGATCTTCGGCGCCAACGAGATCGCCGGGATCTACGGGATCGCGATCGCGGTCATGGCGCAGCTCTCGCTGACCGGCCTGATCGTCGCCCTCGACGCGTTCGGCCCGATCACCGACAACGCCGGCGGCATCGCCGAGATGGCGGAGCTACCCGAGGAGGTCCGCAACGTGACCGACCCGCTCGACGCGGTCGGCAACACGACGAAGGCGGTCACGAAGGGCTACGCGATCGGCTCCGCGGTCCTAGCGGCGCTGGTCCTCTTCGCGGCGTTCCGGGTCGAGGCCGAAGCCGAGGCGGGGATCTCCGTGATCCCGTTCGACATCAGTGACCCGAAGGTCCTGATCGGTCTCCTCGTCGGCGGCCTGATGACCTACCTGTTCGCCTCGATGGCGATCGAGGCCGTCGGCCGCGCCGGCGGCGAGGTCGTCGAGCAGGTCCGCCGCCAGTTCAAGGAACGGCCCGGGATCATGGAGGGCACCGAGCGGCCCGATTACGGCGGCACCGTCGCGATCGTGACCGCAGCCGCGCAGCGGGAGATGATCCTGCCGTCGCTGATCCCGATCGTGATCCCCGTCCTGATCGGCATCTGGAGCGTCGAGGCGCTCGGTGGCCTGTTGATCGGCGTGATCGTCGTCGGCTTCTTCATGGCCGTCTCGATGACCGCCGGTGGCGGCGCCTGGGACAACGCCAAGAAGCTGATCGAGGATGGCGCCTACGGCGGCAAGGGCTCCGAGGCCCACGCCGCGTCGGTGACCGGCGACACGGTCGGTGACCCCTACAAGGACACTGCCGGCCCGGCGATCAACCCGATGATCAAGGTCGCCAACATCGTCGCGATCCTGATCATCCCCATCATTCATTTCTAGGCGCCAACCAGCGAGCAGCTGGCAGCACGGCGCGCGGCTTTGCCGCGCGCCTTCAGCAAGCAGCCCTGAGTCCCGGAGCTGCTGCTAGCTGCTCGCTGCTTGCTGTCATCCTCGGCCGATGGCGCCGAAGCGCGAGCGGACGCTCTATGAGATCGCGAGCAGCTTCTTCGCGGCCGTCGTCGTCCTCTTCGCCGTCGCCGGCATGCTCGTCGTCGGCTTCGGCGACCCCGGCCCGGCGTCGGGCGAGTTCGCGATCTGCGTGCTCTTCCTGCTGCTCGGGCTCGGGCGGCTCTGGGTCGGGCTGAAGCGCGGCAACGAGGGCGCCGGCGGCCCACCCGGAGGCTGAGCGCCGGTAGCGGTCGGGCGCGGTCGTATAGTCGCGCCCCGCATGGCGCACCGCGTCCCCCGCGACCAGTCTCTCCAACGCGTTCACGGCGTCGGCTCCCTGTTCAGCGCCGCCTACGGCAACGTCGGCTCCTCGATCTACTACGCGCTCGGCGTCGTCGCCGCGTTCGCGCTCGGGCTGACACCGATCGCGTTCATGATCTCGGGCCTGATCTTCGCCTGCACCGCCGCGACCTACATCGAGGGAACGGTCATGCACTCGGAGGCGGGGGGTTCGGCGAGCTTCGCGCGCCACGCCTTCAACGAGCTGGTCAGCTTCGTGGCCGGCTGGGGCCAGATGCTCAACTACATCATCACGGTCGCGATCTCGGCCTTCTTCGTCCCCCACTACCTGGGAGTCTTCTGGGAGCCGCTCCGCGAGAGCCCGGGCGACATCGTCGGCGGGATCGTGCTGATCGCCGCGCTCGCGGCGCTCAACATCAAGGGCACCCAGGAATCGGCGCGGCTCAACCTGATCCTCGCTCTCGGCGATCTCGCGACGCAGGTGCTCCTGGTCGTCGTCGGCATGCTCCTCGTCTTCAGCCCCGACACGCTGATCGGCAACGTCGACCTCGGCGTCGCCCCGACGTGGGGCGACTTCGCGCTCGGGATCGCGCTCGGGATGATCGCCTACACCGGCATCGAGACGATCTCGAACATGTCCGAGGAAGCGATCGAGCCGGAGCGGTCGATCCCGCGCGGCAGCGCCTACGTCGTCGCTGCTGTGCTCGGCCTCTACGCGCTGCTGCCGATCATCGCGCTGTCGGCGATGCCGGTGACGCTCGGCCCCGACGGCTACACGACCGAGCTCGGCACCACGTTCGCCGGCGACCCGGTGCTCGGGATCGTCGAGAACCTCGGCCTCGGTGCCGGCATCACCGATGTCCTCCGCGTCTACGTCGGCGTCCTCGCCGCGGTGATCCTCGTGATCGCCACCAACGCCGGGATGATCGGCGTCTCGCGGCTGACGTTCTCGATGGGCCAGCACCGCCAGTTGCCGGAGCGGCTGCGGCAGATCCACCCACGGTTCCGGACGCCGCACGTCGCGATCATCACCTTCTCGATCATCGCCGCGATCGCGCTGCTGCCCGGCCAGGCAGACCTGCTCGCGACGATGTACTCGTTCGGCGCGATGCTCTCGTTCACGGTCGCCCACGTCTCGGTGCTGTGGATGCGACGTCGCGACACCAGCGAGCGGCTCTGGAAGCCGAGGGGGAACGTGCGGGTCGCCGGGGTCGAGATCCCGCTCACGGCCGTGTTCGGCGGCATCGGCACCTTCTCCGCGTGGGTCGTGGTGATGGTCATGAACCCCGCCACGGCGGCGATCGGACTCGGCTGGATGATCTTCGGCTCGATCGTCTACCTCGGCTACCGGCGCCGCCACAACCTGCCGATCAAAGAGACGGTCACGGTCGTGCTGCCGGAGCCGCTCGACGTCGAGGAGGTCGAGTACAACTCGGTCCTCGTCCCGTTCGAGGACGATCCCTTCTCCGAGCAGACGATCGGCACCGCCGCCCGCCTCGCCGCCCGAAAGGGTCGCGAAATCCACGTCCTCTCGCTGCTCAACGTCCCCGCGCACCTGCCGATCGACGCGCCGCTGCCGCGCCAGCAGGAGAAGGCACAGTCGAAGATCGAGCGGGCGAAGCTGATTCCCGGCGCCCGCGTGACCGGCCACGTCCAGCGGGTCCGGCCCGGGCAGGCGCCGAAGGCGATCATCGAGGAGGCGATTGATCTCAAGGCCGTCGCGATCGTCATGCAGCTCACCTACCGGAACGGAACGCCGCTGTACGGCAAGACGCTGCAGGGCGTGCTCGCGAAGCGCCCCTGCCGCGTCATCGTCGCCGCGAACCCGCACGGGGAGCAGGCCGGCATCGGCGTCGCGGTCGCCGCCTGAGAGCCCCCGGCAAGCCGCTCGCTGCGGCGGCGGCGACGTCGGGACGGCAACTACAATCGCCGCCGATGGCGTCGCCGCAGCGGATCGGCTCGAGCGGAACGAAGGTTCTCTCGTCCGTGATCCTCGCGCTCGGGGTCCTGATCGTGATCCGAACCCTGGCCGCGGGAGGCGGGCCGGCGTCGCTCGGCGTCCTGCTCGGGGTCATCTTCGCGGCGATCGGCGGGGGACGGCTCTACCTGGCGATGCGGCGCCCGGCTTGAGGGCCGGGGGATGAGGGAGCGGCGAATGGCCCGGCCGGCGCTCGGCCGGCGATTCTTCGGCGTGCCGTGGCTCTGGGCGGTCGCCCACTCGGCGGTCGCGTTCTCGGTCTACTACTCGCTCGGCGTCGTCGCCGACGACGCCCTGGCGCTGACGCCGGCCGTCTTCGCGGTCGCCGGGCTGATCTACGTGGTGACGACGATGACCTACGTCGAGGGCGGGGCGATGTACCGCGAGCGCGGGGGCTCGAACACGCTCGCCCGCTACGCGTTCAACGAGCTCGTCAGCTTCGTAGCCGGCTGGGCGATCCTGATCGACTACGTGATCGTGATCGCGCTCGCCGCGATCACGGTCCCGCACTATCTCGGCCCGATCTCGAGCGAGTTCACCGACGGTAGCGGCGAGGCGATCGTGGCGGTCGCCGTCGTCCTGGCCGTCGCCGGGATCAACATCATCGGCTACACCGGCAGCCGCCGCCAGGGCCTGCTCGTCGCGATGACGGCGGCCGATCTGCTGCTCCAGGTCCTGCTCGTCGTCGTCGGCGCGATCGTCGTCTGGGACCCGAGTGCGCTGACGAGCTCGCTCGATGCCTTCGGGACGCCGAGCCTCGAGAGCCTCGCCACCGCCCTGGTGATCTCGATGGTGGCGGTCGCCGGAATCGAGGCCTCCTCGGACCTCGCTCCCGATCTCGCCTGGCGTCGCGCCGACCTTCGCCACGTCCTCCGCGCCGGAACGCTCGTCGTCCCGTTCATCTACGTCGGGATGTCGTTCGTCGCGCTGATGGCGCTGCCGGTCGTCGCCGGCCCCGACGGCCCGACCACGGCGCTGGCGACGACGTTCGAGGACGCGCCGGTGCTCGGCGTGACGACCGCCTTCGAGCCGGCGATCCTGGCCGACGTCTTCAAGTGGGCCGTCGTCGCGATCGCGCCGCTGATCCTCTTCTTCGCCGCGACCGTGACGATGCTCGGCCTCTCCCGGCACGTCTACGTGCTCGCCACCAACCGCCAGATCCCGAGCTGGCTCGGCAAGCTCGGCGGCCGCCGATCGACCCCGCACGTGGCGATCCTGATCGCCGCCGCGTTCGCGGTCGGCCTCGTCCTGCCGGGCGACATCGAGCTCCTCGCCGCGGTCTTCGCGTTCGGGGCGACGCTGGCGATCTCGATCGCGCACGCATCCCTGATCCGGCTGCGCTTCCGCGAGCCCGAGCGCGACCGCCCCTACACGGTGCCGCTGTCGATTCGCGTCCGCGGCGGCTCGGTGCCGATCCCGGCGGTGATCGGCATCGCTCTGACCGGGGCCGCGTTCGTCTCGATCTTCGTCATTCAGAGCGCGGCGCTCTGGGTCGGCGGCGGCTGGATGGTCTTCGGTCTCGTCTCTTACTTCGTCTACCGCCGGGTCGTCCAGGGGCTGCCGATGACCGAGCGGGTGACGGTCCCCGAACAGGCGCTGCTCAAGCATCGCCCCGACGTCGAGCTCGACAGCGTCCTCGTGCCGGTCCTGGGAACCAGCAAGCTCGACGACGACATCGTCCAGACCGCCTGCCGGCTGGCGGAGTCGAACCCGCTCGAAGGGCAGAGCAACCCGCGCCTCGAGCTCCTCTACGTGATCGACCTGCCGCTGACCGTCCCCCTCGAGGGCCCGATCCCGGCCGATCGGGTCGGCGCCGCCGAGCGAGCGCTGTCGCGGGCACGCGAGATCGCCGACGAGTACCCCGGGGTCGAGGCCGACAGCGGCTACGTTCTGGCCCGCGACGTCGGTGCCGCGATCGTCGAGCGGGCGCGTGAGCACGACGTCGAGGCGATCATCGTCGGCGGCGAGCCGCCGACGCTCGTTCGCGGCGGCGCGATCCTCGGCGGCGTGCGCGGGGCGAAGCCCGCGGAGATCGGTCCGGTCAGCGAGTACGTCCTCAAGCATGCGCCCTGCCGGGTCCTGCTGACTGCTCCGCCCGGTGAATAAGATCGCCGCATGCTGATCCTGATCGTGGGAGCCGGGCGCGTCGGCTCGTCCGTCGCGCGAGCGATGCTGGCCGAAGGCCATGAGGTCTCCTGCCTCGACGAGGACCCCGACTCGCACGCCCGCCTCGAGCTCGGGCTCGACACGTCGTGGGAGGACGCGGGCGGCCAGTTCACCGTCGGCACCGGCCTCGAGATCGACGCCCTGACGACGGCCGGGATCGAGCGCGCCGACGTATTCGTCGCCTCCACGAACGGCGACAACACCAACATCGTCATCGCCCAGATCGCCCAGCGGCGGTTCAACGTCGAGACGGTGATCGCCCGGATCCTCGACCCCTACCGGGCCGAGTGGTACGCGACCCAGGGGATGACGACGGTCTGCCCGACGCGGACGGCGATCGAGATGCTCGAGACGAACCTCCGCGAGGTCGCGGCGAGCAAGGAGGGACAGGCAGATGGGTGAGCATGAGGGCGGCGACTACATGCTGATCGTCGGGGGCGGCAAGGTCGGTTGGAACCTGGCCCGCGAGCTGATCGACAAGGGTCACGAGGTGACGCTGATCGAGGCCGACCGCGAGCGTTACCTGACCGTCGAGCAGGAGCTCGAGCACCGCGTCCTCTACGGCGACGCCTCCGAGCTCTGGGTCCTCGAGCGGGCCGGGATCGCCCGCGCCGACATGGTCATCGCCGTCACCGGCGACGACGAGGACAACCTGTTGATTTGCCAGGTGGCCAAGGACAAGTACGACGTCGATCGCGTCATCGCCCGGGTCAACAACCCGCGCAACCGCCAGCACTTCGACCTGCTCGGCGTCAAGCCCTACGTCTCGGCGACGGACCTGATCCTGCGGCTGATCGAGCGGCAGGTGCCGCGCTACGGGCTCGTCCACCTGCTCGATCTCGCCGACGCGAACATCGAGATCATCGACCTGCTGATCGGCGACGACGCCCAGGTCGTCGGCAGCCCCCTGCACGAGCTGAACATGCCCAAGAGCAGCCTGCTGATCAGCGTGATGCGCGACGGGACCGGCTTCGTCCCGACGCCGGACACCGTGCTGCAGGCCGGTGACGAGGTCCTCGCGGTCCTCGACCCCGCCGTCGAGGAGGAGCTGACGGGGTATCTCGGCGTCGAGCAGGCGACGGTCCACCGGAAGCCCGACTGACCCGGTGACCGACCGCGAGGTCGACTTCCTGCTCGTCGGCGGCGGCGTGGCATCGGCGCACTGCGCCGCGGAGCTGCGCCGGCTCGGGGCCGACGGCTCGATCCTGCTCGTCGGCCGCGAGCCCGAGCCGCCCTACGACCGGCCGCCGCTCTCGAAGGAGTACCTCCGCGGCGACGCGACCCGGGAGGAGGCCTTCGTCCACCCTCGCGATTGGTACGAGAAGAACGACGTCGAGCTGCTGACCCGGACGAGCGTCACCGCGCTCGACCCGGACGCTCGGACGGCGAAGATCCAGGGCGGGGAGGGGATCCGCTTCGGCAAGGCGCTGCTGGCGACGGGGGCGATGGTGAACATCCTCCGCGTCGACGGTGCCCAGCTCGAGGGCATCCACTACCTGCGCGCCTTCGGCAGCTCCGACGCGATCCGCGACGACGTCGCCGCCGCCAAGCACGTCGTCTGTGTCGGCGGCAGCTACATCGGCGCCGAGGTCGCCGCCTCGCTGACTGCGATCGGGAAGCGCTGCACGATCGTCGAGATCGAGCCCGTGGTCCTCGCCCGCAGCTTCGGCACCGACGTCGGCGAGCGGCTCCAGCGCCTCCTCGCCGAGCATGGCGTGGACGTCGTGACCGGCGAGACGGTCGCAGCGTTCGAGGGCGACGAGCGGGTCGAGACGGTCCTCACCGAGAGCGGCCGCGCGATCGACTGCGATGCGGTCGTCGTCGGCACCGGGGTCCGGCCCGACACGATGCTCGCCGCCCGTGCCGGCATCGAGGTCGGCGACGGGATCGTCTGCGACTCCGGACTCGAGACCTCGGTGCCGGGCGTCTTCGCGGCCGGCGATTGCTGCAGCTACGAGAGCGAGCTGCACGGTGGCCCGGTCCGCTTCGAACATTGGGACGTCGCCCTCCAGCAGGGCCGCCACGCCGCCCGCGGAATGCTCGGCGACGAACAGCCTTACACCGTCGTCCCCTACTTCTTCAGCGACCTCTCCGACTGGGCCTCGCTCGAGTACATCGGCGGCGCCTCCGAGTGGGACGAGGTCATCCTCCGCGGCGACCCCGAAGCACTCGAGCTGTCGGCCTGGTACGTGCGCTTCGGCCGCCTCGTTGGAGCCCTTTCGATCGGCCGTCCCGAGGACCTCATGGCCGCCCGGCGACTGATCGAGTCGGGCCGCGAGCTCGGCGACGAGCGGGCCATGCTCGCCGATCCGGACGCCGACCTCGACGACCTCGGCTGAAGATGACCGATCCCCCGAGCATCTAGCTAATCTCACCGGCAGCTCTGCGGGCTGGTGTAATGGCAACACGCCTGTCTCTGGAACAGGTATTCGGGGTTCGAATCCCTGGCCCGCAGCTCTCGCTCGTTGCAGGCACGACCTCGCCGGGTTGCGGGCCGTCGGGGATACCGGCGCCTCCGGTTCGTGGAGTGTCGGCGCCGGCATCCCCGACGGCCTCTCACGGGCGTTTCCGGTCGCTCCGCTCCTCGCTCGTAGAAGTTCGGCTCCTCTAACGGCCACTGATCGGGATTGAGGGTCCTATGGGTACTCAATCCCGATCAGTGACCAGCTCGTGGCGGCTTCCTGCCTTTTTCTCATTGCCGAAACCCCGTACACCTGCCGGCCCGTGCGGCGCGAGCGGCCGGGAAGCGTCGGACATCCGTCCAGAGGTGGGCTTGGCGGGGCGGGTGGGCCGCTAACCTGCGGGGCGATGAGAGGGATGACGGCCAGGCTGGCTGTCGCGGCCATCGGCGTGATCGCCATCTGGGGCGCCGGCTGCGGCGGTGATGATGCGACGACGTCGTCGGTGACGTCCTCGACAACGACCGGTGCTGGCGGGGTCCCGAAGGACGAGTTCATCACCGCCGCCGATGCGCGCTGCGCGGAGGCGAACGCGGCGATCGCGAACCTGACCTCCGACGGCTCGGGCAGCTCCACCTCCCTCCAGCAGCAGGAGGACATCACCAAGCAGACCCTGAAGGGCCTCCAGGCGCTGGGCAAGCCCGAGGACCCCGACGGCTCGCTCTCCGACTACTACGACGCGGTCAAGGAGCAGATCTCGGTTCTCGGCCAGCAGCAGAGTGCCCTCGCCTCCGGAGACACCGCCGCCGCCGAGTCGCTGTCGGTCCAGCTCGACCAGGCCGAGAGCGATGCACAGGCTGCCGGCGAGTCGTTCGGGTTCGACGAGTGCGGCCAGACCGGGACCGCCATCTCCGACACGACGACCGGTGCTCCGTCCGACGTCGCCCCGACGACGACTTCGACGGCGCCCCCGGCGACGACCACCACCCCGGTGCCGACGACGACGACGCCGGCGCCGGTGACTCCGCCGCCGTCGAGCGGCCCCTCCGGAGGCACCAGCTCGGGCGGCACGTCGGGTGGCTCCTCCGGCGGCGGCTCCTCGGGCGGGATCAGCCCCGGCGGCTGAGCCGGCGACCGCTCGGATCGTCTAGGCGGCGGGCACCGCTGCCCAGGTGCCGTAGAGGCGGGCGTAGGCGCCGCCGAGCTCGAGCAGCTCCTCGTGGCTGCCGCTCTCGGCGATCGTGCCGTTCTCGAGCACGACGATCCGGCTCGCCCGGCGGATGGTCGAGAGCCGGTGGGCGATCACGATCGCCGTCCGGCCGACCAGGAGCCGCTCGAGTCCCTGCTCGATCCGCCGCTCGGTGCGGACATCGACGTTCGAGGTCGCCTCGTCGAGGATCAGGATCCTCGGCTCGGCCAGCAGCGCCCGCGCGAAGGCGACGATCTGCCGCTCGCCCGCCGACAGCGAGGTGCCCCGCTCGCCGACCTCGGTGTCGAGCCCGGCGGGGAGCCCGGCGACGAGCGGCTCGCCGCCTACCGTGCGCAGCGCCTCCATGATCTCCCCGGTCGAGGCCCCCGGCCGCCCGAAGGCGACGTTGTCGGCGATCGTGCCGCTGAACAGGAAGCCCTCCTGGGGGACGATGCCGAGCCGGCTGCGGAGCGCGTTCGAGTCGAGGTCGCGGACGTCGGTGCCGTCGATCAGGATTCGCCCGCGCTGGGGGTCGTAGAAGCGGGCGACGAGCTTTGCGAGCGTCGACTTGCCGGCGCCGGTCTCGCCGACGAGCGCGACCGTCTGGCCGGGGAGGATCCGCAGGTCGATGTCGCGAAGCGCCCAGCCGCCGTCGCGTTCGGGATCGTCGCCGTAGCCGAACCAGACGCCCTCGAGATCGATCGCGCCGCGGATCTCGCCGGGGTCGATCGCGTTCGGCGGATCGACGAGGTCGGGCTCGGTGTCGAGCAGGTCGAAGATCTTGTCGAGTGCGGCCATCCCTTGCTGGTAGGTCGTGTAGAGCTGGCTGATCTGCTGGATCGGGTCGAAGAACGTCTGCAGGTAGCCGACGAACGCGAACAGGACGCCGAGCTCGACGTTGCCGTCGACCACCTGGTAACCGCCGAAGAGGAGGATCGCCGCCGTGCCGACCGCCGAGAGCAGCTCGACGGCGGGGAAGTAGGCCGCGTTCAGGTAGACGGTCCGCATGTTGACCTCGCGGTTCTCCTCGTTGAGGACGGCCATCTCGGAGAGGTGGCGCGGCTCCTGCCCGAAGCTGCGGACGACGCGGACCCCGCTGAGGCTCTCCTGCAGGTAGGCGGTGATGTTCGCGATCTTCTCGCGGGTCAGCCGGTAGGCGTTCGCCGAGGCGATCCGGAACACGATGCTGCCGATCGCGAGGACCGGGAAGGTCAGGAACGTCACCAGGGCGAGCTGGACGTCGATCGCGAGCAGGATCACGATCACGCCGACCAGCGTCAGCACGCTCGAGACCATCGTCACGATTCCGTCGGTGACGAGCGTGTCGAGCGCTTGGACGTCGTTGGTCATCCGCGAGATCAGGACGCCCGGGCGGTTCCTCGTGTAGAAGCCGAGCGACATGCTCTGCAGATGCGTGTAGATGCGCTCGCGGAGGTCCTGCAGCGCCCGCTGCCCGACCCAGCCGACGAGGTACGTCTGCACGTAGGTGGCCGCCCAGTAGATCGCTGCCGAGGCGAGGAACGCAACCACGATCAGAGTCAGTGCGTTCAGGTCGCTGTTCGCCGGTGGGTCGGACCCGATTCCCTTGTCGATCGCCAGGCCGGCGAGGTAGGGGGGAGCGAGCGCCGCCGCCGTGGCGAGGACGAGCGCCACCATCATCCAGAACACGCGGACGCGGTAGGGCCGGAGCAGGCCGAACAGCCAGCGGACCTTGCGGCCGCGATCGTCATCGCCACGGACCGTCCGCCAGACCGACTTCGCGAGCAGCCAGGCGTCGCCGAAGGGCGCCCGCGTCTCGCTCTCGCGAGCCTGGTCCTCCTCGCACTGCTTCCTGTCCGCTGTCTGCTGTCCGTTGTCAGCCACCTGTCCTCTGTCCTCTGTCCTCTGTCTCCTCGTCAAAGCCGCGCCACCTCCTCGCGCTCCTCGAGGTCGCGCTGCAGGAAGGCCCGATCGGCGAGGCCGTGGTCGGCGATCTCGCGGTAGAGCGGGCAGCGGTCGAGCAGCTCCTCGTGGGTGCCGCGATCGACGAGCCGGCCGCCGTCGAGGACGACGATCTCGTCGGCGAGCGAGATCGTCGAGAGCCGGTGGGCGACGATGAACGTCGTCCGGCCCTCGAGCGCCTCGTCGAGCCCGCGCCTGATCGCCGCCTCGGTCTGGGCGTCGACCGAGGACGTCGCGTCGTCGAGGATCAGGATCCGCGGGTCGGCGAGCAGCGCCCGCGCGATCGCGATCCGCTGCCGCTGACCGCCCGACAGGGTGAGGCCGCGCTCGCCGACCATCGTCTCGTAGCCGTCGGGGAGGCTCTCGATGAACCCGGCGGCCTGGGCGCGGCGGGCGGCGAGCTCGATCTCCTCGCGGCTCGCATCCGGCTTCGCGTAGGCGATGTTCTCGGCGACGGAGGCGCTGAACAGGAAGCTGTCGTCGGCGACGAAGGCGATCTGCCGCCGCAGCGAGCCGAGGTCGACTTCGCGAAGGTCGGCGCCGTCGATCTCGACGCTGCCGGCGGTCGGGTCGTAGAGCCGCGCCAGCAGCGCGACGAGGCTGGTCTTCCCGGATCCGGAAGGGCCGACCAGGGCGACGACCCGGCCCGCCCCGACCTCGAGGTTGACGTCATCGAGCGCCGGGTCGCCGGCGCCGTAGCTGAGCGAGACGTCGCGGAGGACGACGTGGCCCTCGCCCGGGGGCAGGTCCGGGGCCCCGGGCGGACTCTCGATCTCCGGCTCGCGGTCGAGGATCTCGAAGAGGCGGTTGCCGGAGGCGATCGCCCGCTGCGACATCCCGAGCGCGGTGCCGAGCATCCGCATCGGGCCGATCAGCATCACCAGGTAGGTGTAGAAGGCGGTGAAGTCGCCGAGCGTCAACGTCCCGTCGATCACCTGGCGGCCACCGACGAGCAGGACGACCGCGAGGCCGAGGTTCGGCAGGAACGCGATCATCGGGTTGTAGAAGGCGCGCAGCCGGGTGGAGAAGACGTTCTGGTCGAAGACGCGGACGACCCGGTCGCGGAAGCGATCGAGCATGTGCTGCTCGCGAGCGAATGCCTTGACGACGCGGACCCCGGAGACCGACTCCTCGGCCTCGACGGTCAACTCGGCGATCCGCTGCTGAACCTCTTGCAGCGCCGGCCGCGAGGTCCGGTTGTAGCGGGAGGCGGCGAAGACGACGAACGGGACCGGGAGCAGCGCCAGCGCTGCGAGCCCGGGCTGCAGCACGAACATGATCGCCGCGGCCAGGACCAGGGTCAGCGCGCTCTGGGTGATGAAGATCAGCCCGTAGCCGAGGAAGAACCGGATCGACTGCAGGTCGACGGTCGCCCGCGACATCAGCTGGCCGGTCTGCTGGGAGTCGAAGTAGCCGAGCTCGAGCGTCTGCAGATGCCGGTAGACCCGCTCGCGGAGGTCGAACTCGACGGCGAGCGATACCTTGCCGGCGACGACCCGCCGCGATGCGGTCAGACCGAGGCGGAGCAGCCCGGCGACGACGATCGCGACCACGAGCGGGACGAGCCCGTCGGTGTCGCCGTCGTCGACCGCGTTGACGGCGCGGCCGACCAGCCAGGGGATCAGCACCGTCATCCCCATCGCCAGCGAGGCGAGGATGATCGATGCGATGTTCTGCCGCCGGTAGGGGCCGAGGAAGGAGAGCAGGCGGCGGAAGGTGGGCATTCGCGGCGGCCACCCACTATACAAAGTGAAGTAACGGCTTAGACTCGCCGCCATGGCGCCCCGGGCAGGCCTTTGCGACCGCTGCCGCCATCAGCGGATCGTCGCCAACACGCGCGGCTCGAGCTTCTCGCTCTGCGAGCGCTCGCGAACCGATCCGGCCTATCCGAAGTACCCGCGCGTGCCGGTTCGCTCCTGCCCGGGCTTCGAGCCCGCCGTCCCGGCGCCGCCGGCAGGCTGACTCAGCTCTGGGGCGCCTCGACGGCCTCGGTCGAGCTCAGGGCTCCCGCCGACGCGGCGACGACGAGGGCGATCGCGACGATCTCGCGGCCGAGCAGGTGCTGGTCGAGGACGATCAGCCCGACGAGCGCGGCGACCGCCGGCTCGAGGCTGAGCAGCACCCCGAACGTGCGCTCGGGCAGGCGCCGCAGCGCCTCGAGCTCGACCGTGTAGGGAAGGACCGAGCTGAGCAGGGCGACGCCGAGCCCGGCCGCGAGTACCCCCGGATGGAGTAGGTCGGCGCCCGCGTCGGCGACGCCGAACGGCAAGAGGATGACCGTCGCGTAGATCATCGCCGCCGAGAGGCCGCCGAGGCCGGCCGATCCGCGGCCGATCCGCGCCGCGATCAGGATGTAGGCGCCCCAGAATCCTCCGGCGGTGAGTGCGAGTGCGACCCCGAGCGCGTCGAGGCCGTCGCCGATACCGGGCGCGAGGAGGACTACCCCGGCTGCCGCGAGGACGACCCAGATGACGTCGCGGCGGCTGCGGGTGCCGACGATCGCGACCGTCAGCGGCCCGACGAACTCGAGCGTCACCGCGATCCCGAGCGGGATCCGGTCGAGGGATTCGTAAAAGCACAGGTTCATGCCGACGAGGCAGACCCCGTAGAGCGCGACGGCGCGCCACGTCGTCTCCCCGCGACCGCGCATCGCCGGCCGCCAGATGGCGGCGAGGACGAGCGCCGCGAACGCGGTTCGCAGGAGCACCGTGCCTGCCGGGCCGGCCTCGTCGAAGAGGGTCGTGGCCAGCGCCGAGCCGAACTGGACGGAGGCGATGCCGGTGAGGACGAGCCCCACCGCCGCCCGGCGGTCCTGGCGGTCGGCGCTCACGCGGTCCGTCGCCGCGTCAGCCGATGTCCCTGCTGCCGCAGACCTTCAGCCCGAGCCGCTGGGAGGCCTTGGCGAGCTGGACCAGCTCCTTCTGGGCGTCGACCGCGGCCTGGTAGAAGGCATCGGGATCGCCGTCCTCGGCCGGGCCGAGGAGCGAGTTCGCGTAGTCGACGGTGCCGGCGTCGAGTAGCCGCACGTACTCCGCCCACTGCTGCTCCTCCGACTTCGGCGGCTGCAGCTCGGAGAGCTGGTCGACCAGGACCTGCCCCTCGCTCGCGGTCGCCCGCCAGAAGTCGGCCGAGGCCTCGACCTCGTCGGGCTGGGGGCCGTCCTTGCCGAAGCTCGGCGGGTCGGCCTCGCCGAGGATCCGGTCGGTGCTGTCGGCGCAGAGCTGGTCGGCCTCGGTGATCAGCTCCGACTTCGAGAGTGGGCCGGTGGGCAGATCGGTCGTCGCCGCGCGCGTCGGCGTCGTGTCGTCGCCACCGCCGCAGCCGGCGATCGACAGCGCTGCGAGCGCGAGCGCGAGCGCCGTCGCCGGGCGCCGCGTGAGGGTGTCGGAGCGGGCTCTCATCCTTCGATCGGCCCGGCCGCGGGAGCGGCGCGAGCGCCCGCGGATCATAGAGGCGGTCAGGCGGCTCCCGGAGCCGAGAACCGGCGCCGGCGCCCGCCCCGCCGCGCTATCGTGGCGCCCGCCCCGCCGCTTCGTCCGCGGCCGATCCCGAGGAGAGCCCCCTTGCCGAACCGCCTGATCACGCTTGCGATCGCTGCCGTCACGGTGCTGGCGCTGCCCGCCGTCGCCTCCGCGAAGGACTATGCCGACACGGCGCTGAACATCATCCCGTCCGGTCAGCTCCAGCCGGGCCAGCCGCCGGCGCCGATGCCGAACGACGCGCAGGCGAGCATGTACGACGGGCTGACGCCGCTCTTCGACGACGTCACCGAGGGTGATCTCACCGAGTACTTCAAGTCGGAGGCACTGAACAGCCTCGGGACCGACGGCCCCGGCACGATCGAGACGGTCGCCGGCCATCCCGGGATCACGATCACCCGCGACGTCTACGGCGTCCCGCACGTCGATGCCGACAGCTACGACGACGGCGTCTACGCAGCCGGCTGGATCGCCGCCGAGGACCGCGGCCTGCTGCTCCAGCAGGCGCGCTACAACGCGCGCGTCGCCGCGATCGACGCACCCGGGCTCAGCGCGATCGGGCTGGTCACGCAGCTGAAGAGCTTCGTCCCCAGCCAGCAGACCGAGGACGTCGTCGCCCAGCAGACGCAGGCGCTCAAGGCGCAGGGCAAGGAGGGCAAGAAGGTCCTCCACGACATCGACACGTTCATCGCCGGAATCAACGGCTACTACGACTACGTGGGCTCGTCGGTCGAGCCGTTCACCCGCAACGACATCTACTCCCTGAACGCCCTCAAGGACCAGTTCCTCGGCGAGGGCGGTGGCGACGAGGCGCGGCGGACCCAGTTCCTCGCCGGCCTCCAGGACCGCCTCGGCGGGAAGAAGGGGATGAAGGCCTTCAACGACCTGCGTCAGTTCAAGAACAAGGGCGTGCCGACGACGATCGACGGCAAGTTCCCGTACGGGAAGATCCCGAAGAAGGCGAAGGGCAACGTGATCATCGATCACGACAGCTACGTGACCACCCCGGCGGTCGCCGACGAGGCGCTTGCCGCGAAGGTCGCCCCGCAGCCGGTTCAGGCCTCGAACACGCTGATGATCACCGGCGATCGCTCGAACACCGGCAACCCGCTGATGGTCGGCGGCCCGCAGATCGGCTACTTCTACCCGGGCCTCACCTACGAGATCGACATGAACGCTCCCGGGCTGCGCTGGCGCGGCGCCACGTCGGCTCCGTTCCCCGGCTACCTGCTGATCGGCCGCGGCGAGGACTTCGCAACGACGCTGACCTCGGCCAGCGGCGACGTGATCGACCAGTACGCGGAGACGCTCTGCGGCGGCAGCGACACGAAGTACAGGTACAAGGGCAAGTGCCGGAGCATGAAGACCTTCGACGCCGGCACGCTCGACGGCGACCCGGTGACGTTCAAGACCACCGTGCACGGGCCGGTCACCGGTTATGCGACCGTGAACGGCAAGAAGGTCGCGATCGCCTCGAAGCGGTCGAGCTACGGCGAGGACGTCCTCGACCTGCTCTTCAACCGGCGGATCTCGACCGGCCAGGTGCACGACCCGAAGTCGTTCTACAACGCGGCCGCCAAGACCCCGCAGACGTTCAACTCCTTCTACATCGACGACAAGCACGTCGCCGTCTACACGGCCGGCAAGCTGCCGATCCGCGCCAAGGGCGTCGATCCGGGACTGCTCACCAAGGGCACCGGCAAGTACGAGTGGAAGGGCTTCCTGAGCAAGAACGGCCATCCGCACGGCGAGGACCCGAAGGACGGGACGATG
Organism: Solirubrobacterales bacterium; assembly: GCA_035759925.1. Lineage (GTDB taxonomy): Bacteria > Actinomycetota > Thermoleophilia > Solirubrobacterales > 70-9 > RHKX01. The sequence goes on along the minus strand of DASTTY010000109.1, from coordinate 31,343 downwards.
ACCAACTGGAACCAGGTCACCGCGAAGGGCTTCGGCTCGGCGGATGACCAGTGGGGCCGGGCCGGCTCGGCCGAGCGGGTCGACCTGCTCGACACGAACCTGAAGCGGCTCCAGTCGCAGTCCGGCAAGTGGTCGCTCGCGTCGGTCACCGCGGCGATGAACGCCGCCGCGACCCAGGACATCCGCGCGATCGACACGGTGCCGCTGCTGAACAAGCTGCTCGCCGGCAGCCAGGCGCCGAGCCCGCGGGCGCAGCAGATGCTCGACCTGATGGTCCAATGGCGCAAGCGTCACGGCAGTCGTCTCGACCGCAACGGCGACGGCCTGGTCGATGCGCCCGGCGCGGCGGTGATGGACGGGTCGTGGGACAACATCGCGAACGCGTTCATGAAGCCCCGGATCGGCTCCCAGCTCGACGAGCTCGACAGCCTGTTCTCGCGCTTCGATCAGCCGCCGGCGGGCCAGTACTCGGGCTGGTACCAGTACTTCGACCGCGACATCGACGCGCTCCTCGGCAGGCACGTCCCGAGTCCGTTCAACCTCGCCTACTGCGGCAAGGGCAACCTCGCGAAGTGCCAGAGCGACATCTGGAAGGCGATCGACAAGTCGGGCGACGAGATCGCCGCCGAGCAGGGCACCGGCGATCCGAGTCAGTGGCACTCGGACGCCACCGCCGAGCAGATCCACTTCCGTCCGCTGCCGCTGAAGACCATGCGGTACGCGAACCGCCCGAGCGGGATCCAGCAGGTGATCTCCTTCGACGGCCACCGCAAGGGCAAGTAGCGCGGCGGGCCGATGAAGGCGATCCAGATCGTCGACCTCAGCGGGCCGGACTCGGCCCTGCGAGAGGCCGACGTCCCAGAGCCGGAGGCGTCGCACATGCTGACGCCCGGCAGCGGCGTCCTCGTCGATGTCGCGGCCGCCGGCGTCTCGTTCCCGGAGGTGCTGCAGACCCGCGGCGAGTACCAGGTGAAGCCGCCGCTGCCGTTCGTTCCCGGCAGCGAAGTCGCGGGAACGGTGCGCTCGGCACCCGACGGGTCGGCCCTCGAGCCGGGGCAGCGGGTCGCCGCCTTCCCGATGCTCGGCGGCTTCGCCGAGGTCGCGGTCGCCCCCGAGTTCCTGACGTTCCCGCTCCCCGACGAGCTCGACGACCGTCAGGGCGCCGCCCTGATCCTCAACTACCACACGGCCTGGTTCGCGCTCGTGCTCCGCGGCCGCCTGCGGGCGGGAGAGACCGTGCTGGTCCACGGTGCCGCCGGTGGAATCGGCACCGCCTCGATCCAGGTCGCAAAGGGGGTCGGCGCGAGCGTGATCGCGGTCGTCTCGACCGACGAGAAGGAGCGCGTCGCCCGCGACGCCGGGGCGGACGAGGTGATCCGCTCCGACGGTGAGTGGCGCGACGAGGCGAAGGAGCTCTCGGGGGGCGGCGTCGATCTCGTGCTCGACCCGGTCGGGGGTGACCGTTTCACCGACTCGCTGCGCTCGCTCGCCGAGGGCGGGCGGCTCGTCGTCGTCGGCTTCACCGCCGGCTCGATCCCGGAGGTCCGGGTCAACCGCCTGCTCCTCAACAACACCGAGGTCATCGGCGCCGGTTGGGGAGCCTTCGTGATCGGCAAGCCCGACGTCAACCGTGAGGTCGGCGCCGAGCTCGAGAAGCTGATCGGCTCCGGCGAGGTCCGCCCGCTCATCGGCGCCTCGTTCCCGCTCTCGGTCGCCGGCGCAACTGAAGCGCTGGAGCTGATCGACCGGCGCGGCGCCACCGGCAAGATCGTCCTCGACGTCGGCTGATGACCCGGGTCTTCCTCGTCACCGGCGCATCGAGCGGGATCGGCGAGGCGACGGCGCGGCGACTCGCCCTCGAACCCGGCGCCGAGCTGGTCCTCGTCGCTCGCCGCGAGGAGCGCCTCCGCGCCCTCGCCGACTCGCTGCCGGTGCCGACGACCTGGGTCGCGGCCGACCTGACCGGCGCCGGCGCCCCGGCGCGGGTCGTCGCCCACGTCGAGGAGCACCACAAGCGGCTCGACCTGCTCGTCAACAACGCCGGCGCGTCCTGGCGCGGGCGCTTCGGCGACGAGGGCTGGGAGAACGTCGAGCGGACGATGAGGCTCAACTTCGACGCCGTCGTCCGCCTCACCGATGCGGCGTTGCCGCTGCTGCGCCGCACGGCGCCGAGCGCGCTCGTCAACGTCGCCAGCACGGCCGGCCGGGTCTCGCGGCCCGGCGCCGGCGCCTACTCGGCGTCGAAGGCGGCGCTGATCGGCTGGAGCGATTCCCTCCACGTCGAGGAGCGCGAGCACGGCGTCCATGTCGGCCTGGTCCTGCCGGGCTTCATCGCGACCGAGGGGTTCCCGGCCACCGAGCTGCGCGAGAAACCGTTGACGCGCTGGATGGTCTCGACCCCGGACAGGGTCGCGGAGGCGATCGTCGACGCCGGCCCCGGCGGGCGTGCCGAGCGGTGGGTGCCGCGCGCCTACGGCCTCACCGCCGTCCTCCGCGTCGTCGCTCCCGGACTTGTCCGCCGGATCATCTCCGGGAGCGCCGCCGGCGCGATGACGACCGCGACGAAGCCGCGGGAGTAGCTACTCGGACCCGACTGCCACCGGCTCCTCCTCGCGGTGGGAGGGGAGCACCTTCGGGCCGCAGACGTCGCACGCGAAATCGGGTGCGACCTCCTCGGAAGGCGGCTCGGCGCGTTCGAGGACCTGCGAGTCGATCGTCAGCCAGGCGATCACGCCGCCGAGGGCGGAGAGTCCGGCGGTTACGTACATCGCGGTCCGGAAGCCGTCAGTCATCGCCGCGGGGTCGTAGAACGAGTCACCGGTGAGGCCGGCGATCAGCGGCAGGACGGCGACGGCGAGGAGTCCGCCGACCCGCGAGACCGCGTTGTTGATCCCCGAGGCGATCCCCGAGTAGCGGGTCTCGGCGGCGGCGAGGACCGTCGCGGTCACCGGTGCGACGACGAGGGTCAGGCCGATACCGAAGACGATCACGGACGGCAGGACCGACGTCACGTAGTCGCCGTCGGGGTCGATCCGGCCCATCATCACCATTCCGACGGCGATCACGAGCGGTCCCACGGTCAGCGGGACCCGGGCGCCGATCCGCTGCGCGAGGGCGCCCGCGCGGGCCGAGAAGAGGAGCATCAGCGCCGTCACCGGGAGCGAGGCGGCGCCGGCCGCGATCGGCGAGTAGCCGGCGGCGATCTGGAGGAAGGCGACGAGCAGGAAGAAGACGCCGCTGAGGGCGGCGTAGACGACGAACGTGACGGCGTTGGCGGCGCTGAACTGACGCGAGGAGAAGAGTCCGAGCGGCATCATCGGATGAGCGCTGCGGCGCTCCTGGACGATGAACGCGATCAGTGCGGCGACGCCGGCGATCGCGGCGACGGCGATCGCCGGCGTGAAGCCCGCATCCGGCGCTTCGATCAGCGCGTAGGTCGTCCCGCCGAGGCCGACGGCGGCGAGCACGGCGCCGATGCCGTCGAGCCGTTCGGGGGCGTTGGGATCGCGGGTCTCGGGGACGTGGCGGGTCGCCATCAGCGCCACGAAGGCGCCGATCGGGACGTTGATCAGGAAGATCGCCCGCCACGAGACCGCCTCGACGAGCCAGCCGCCGAGCAGCGGCCCGAGGGCGGTCGCGACGCCGCCGAGGCCCGACCAGGCGCCGATCGCCCGGGCGCGGTCCTCCCGCCGGAAGCTCGCCTCGATCATCGCCAGGCTGCCGGGCGTCAGCAGCGCGCCGCCGACGCCCTGCAGCAGGCGGGCGACGATCAGCGCGTTGGCGCTCGGGGCGATCGCGCAGAGCAGCGAGGCGGCGGTGAACCAGAGGACGCCGACGACGAAGATCAGCCGCCGGCCGTGCCGATCGCCGAGCGACCCGCCGAGCAGGATCAGCGACGCCAGGGTCAGCATGTAGCCGTTGAGGATCCACTGCAGCGAGCTCGTCTGGGCATCGAAGTCCTCGCCGATCCGTGGCAGTGCGACGTTGACGACGGTGCCGTCGAGGAAGACGATCCCCGAGCCGAGCACGGCGATCGCGAGCACCCACCGCCCCGGGCCCGTCCCGTAGGCGATCTCGCCGTCGTCGTCGTCGCGCTCTGAGTCCACCCTCGCCGCTCCCAACCTCAGTAGTTGAAGCGGAGGCAACTCTCCGCTTGGCGGATACGATCATCGCATGACCGACGCATCGCAGACGGCTGTGGCTGCGCGCCCGCTTCGCAGGGACGCGGAGCGGAACCGCAAACGGATCCTCGCGTCCGCGGCGGTGCTGTTCGCCGAGCGTGGCGTCGACATCGGGCTCGACGACGTCGCCAGGCACGCCGGTGTCGGCGTCGGGACCGTCTATCGGCGCTTCCCGGACCGGGAAACGCTTATCGACGAGCTCCTCGACGAGAAGACGGCGCGAGTCGAGTCGCTGGCCCGCGAGGCGCTCGGCGCCGACGACCCCTGGAGCGGCTTCGCAGGCTTCCTCGAGCAGGCGCTCGAGCTGCACGCCGAGGACCGCAGCCTCAAGCAGGCGCTCCTCGTCCCGACCCGAGGCAAGGAGCGGCTCGCGGCCGCGCGGGCGCGGATCGAGCCGCTCGTCGCCGAATTGGCGACGCGCGCGCAGGACGCCGGCGAGCTGCGCCCCGACTTCCGCTTCGAGGACCTGCCGCTGCTCGTCGAGATGGTCGCCGCGGTCAGCGATGCGACCCACGAAACGGAGCCGGGGCTGTGGCGTCGTTACGCGCGGCTCGTCATCGACGGGCTCGCCACGAGCCGGACCGGCCCCGGCGACCTCGGCGCCGACGCGCTCGACCGCGAGCACCTCGTCGACGCGCTCTGCACGAGCGCGCGCGAGCGCTAGATCCGGGACCCCGAAGGGGGGAGCGGCGCCCGGCCGCGGCGGCCGGGCGCGCCCGTCCCGGTCAGGCGAGCAGCTTCGCCTTCAGCTGCTCGTACTCGGAGTCGCTGACCTTGCCCTTGTCGTGCAGCTCGGCGAGGTTCGCGAGCTCGTCGACCTTCGAGGTGCCGGCCGTCTCCTTGATGTAGGCGTCGAAATGCTTCTTCTGCTCCGCCTGCTCCTTGAGCGCGCGGTCCCGCATGCCGCTGCCGCGGGCGATCAGATAGATGAGCGCGGTCAGGAACGGGATGAAGATCAGGAAGACGACCCAGATGGCCTTGCCCAAGCCTGACATCTCGTGGTCGCGGAAGAGGTCGGAGAGGATCGTGAACAGGACCATGATCCAGGCCACGAAGATGAAGACGGCGAGGACGGTCCCCAGCGCCTCACCGAACGAGTAATCGGCGATCAGCATTCAGTTCCTTTCAGTTGCCGGTGTCGGGAATCCGGAGACTACTCCAGCACCACGGCCGAATCGGCCGTCGCTACCAGGCGCCGCCACCCCCGCCGCCCGAGAAGCCGCCGCCGCCGCCACCTCCGCCGCCGGACCCCGAGCTCGACTCGGGCGCGACCTGGCTCGCGAACCCGGAGGAGAAGCCGTCGAAGCCGCTTCCGAAGCTGCCGGAGGCGATCGCGTAGGACGTCCAGAGGCCGGTGCTCGCCGCCTCCTCGGCGACCGGCGCCGGGATCCGGCCCGACTCGGCGACGCGCTCGGCGGTTCCGAACGCGATCGCATACACGAGGATCCGCCGCCAGAGCTTCAGGGTCGCCGGCGGGTCGTCCTCGAGCCGCGGGAAGTCCCGGGTCCACTTCTCGAAGGCGCTCCAGCGCTCGTTGCGCTCGCGCGCAGCCGGATCGAGCCGGCGCAGCCAGTTCGACGGCGGGACGAAGATCAGCAGCAGGGTCGCGACGAGGCCGGTCAGTGGGATGCCGATCCGGTGGGTTCGCGCCCAGACCAGCGCGATCAGGACGGCGAAGACGATCAGGGCGGCGAAGGCGATCAGCCCCCTCAGCCAGCGGTAGTCACGATCCCAGGAGATCGCGCCCTCCTCGGCGTCCTCGAGGCTCCCGTTCAGGGACTGCCAGCGCGACCGCCAGGTGCTCGAATGCTTGGGAATCCGGTCGGACATCGCGCCGAGCGCGACCCATTCCTCGCCGATCAGCTCGTCGAAGAACCCGAGCGTCTCGGTCTCGTACGGCTGCAGGCCGGTGATGCCGCTCCGGTCGCCACGTCTGATCTCGAGGTCGAGGTCCTCGTCGGCCGCCGACCGGGCCTCGTAGAAGCCGCGATCGACGAGGTCCATCAGCGTCGCGAGGACGATCCGCTGGTCGTAATCGCCTTCGTGCGCGATCGCGTAGCCGACCGCGGGCGGCACGTCCTCGGGCGGCTCCGGCAGGTACTCGGGGACGCCGGTGTCGCGTTCGCGGGCGGCGATCACGAGCGCGGCGGTGGCGGCGATCGCCGCCGCGGCGGCGATCAGGGCGAGCAGCAGTGCATTGTCGGCGGCGAAGTTCTCGAGCTTGTCGATCGTCTTGTAGTCGTCGTCGAGTGCCGCCTCCTCGCCCTCGACCTTCGCGAGCCCGTCGCCTGCTTCGACCTTGGCGCCGCCGGTCGAGGAGATCGAGTCGCGCGGAAAGACGGCGCGAAAGCCGACCGCCTCGCCCTCGGGGACGCGGTCGATCGCGACGCTCGCGTCGGCCCCGACCTCGGGATCGACGCCGAGTGAGCGCGGCCGCACCCAGGCCCCTTCGGGCGCCGCCCCGGAGGCGGCGGCGATGTCGGCGTCGAGGCTGTCGAGCCAGAAGTCCCACTGGCTCCCCCAGACGTTCCAGGCAACGTCGACGACGTCGTCGTAGACCTTCGTCGCGCCGGTCACCCGGTAGGTGAGGTCGAAGGTCCGAGTCTCGTCGGCGGCCGAGTAGTGCCAGACGACCCGGTAGCCGTGCTCGCTCCTCTCGACGCCGAACGTTCCCGGGCTGTCCAATGAGCCGAGCGCGGTGTTGCCGCCCGGGCGATAGCGGCCGTCGCCTGCCTCGCGGACACCGAAATCCGAGAGCTGGACCCCGTCGAGGACCGGGATGTCGCGGTAGGCGCCCGAGAAGCTGCCGGTGAAGTCGAACGGCAGCGCCTCGTGGACGAGCAGGCTGCCGTCGTTCTCGAGCCTGATCGAGACGTCCGCGTCGGTGATCTCGTACTCCTTCTCGGAGGTCGGGATTGCCGGGGCCACCGCGCTCACCGCCGCGACGACGGCGATGATCAGGAGCGCGCCGATCAAGCGCAGCAGGAAGCGCTTCACCGCTTCTCCGTCGGCCCGAGGTCGACGACCGGGGCGGCGTGGGCCTCGGCATCGGCGGTGAAGAACTCGCGCGGGCGGAAGCCGAAGGCGCCGGCGACGAGCGACTGCGGGAACACGGACACCGCGGTGTTGAGCGTCTCGACGGTGTCGTTGTAGACGCGGCGGGTGATCGAGATCCGCTCCTCGATCGAGTTGAGGTCGCTCTGCAGGGCTGCGAAGTTGGCGCTCGCCTTCAGCTCCGGATACGCCTCGGCGACGCCGATCAGGTTGCCGATCCCGGCCGCGAGCGTGCCCTCGAGCGGTCCCTGCGCCGCCGGGCCGGTCCCGACGGCGGCGACGGCGGCCCCGCGCGCCTCGGCGGTCCGCTCGAACGTCGCCCGCTCGTGGCCCGCATAGCCGGCGACGGCAGCGACGAGGTTCGGGACGAGGTCGTGGCGGAGCTTCAGCGCGACCTCGATCTGCGCCCACGAGTTGTCGCAGGCGAAGCGCATCCGGACGAGTCGGTTGTAGGTGATCAGGACGAACAGGGCGATCGCGAGGACGACCGCGCCGATGGCGATCAGCAGCATCGCCCTCTTCCTCCGTCCGTCGGGCTCATCGGCGCGACCCTATCCGCACCGGCGGCGATGTTCGGGCGCGCGGTTCGGCGGGTCGCATAGGGTGGCGCGATGAGCGCGAGCACGCCGCCGACCGGGACCGCGGAGCTGTCCGGCAAGGTGGCCCTCGTCACCGGCGGCGCCGGCGGCCTCGGCTCGGCCACGGCGCGAGCACTGGCCGGCGCCGGTGCCGAGGTGGTGATCGCCGACGTGAACGAGGCCGGCGAGGAGGTCGCGGAGGAGATCGGCGGCCTGTTCGTCGCCACCGACATCGCGACGCTCGAGGCCAACCGCGAGCTCGTCGAGGTCGTGCGGCGCGAGCACGGCGGCCTCGACCTCGTCCATCTGAACGCCGGCGTCGCCAGCGGGATCGGCCTCGGCGACGACTTCGACCTCGACCGCTACCGGCAGGTGATGGGCATAAACCTCGACGGCGTCGTCTTCGGCACCGTCGCGGCACTGCCGGCGCTGCGCGAGCGGGGTGGGGGAGCGATCGTCGCGACCGCCTCGCTCGCCGGCCTCACCGCGGTGCCGTTCGACCCCCTCTACGCGGCGAACAAGCACGCCGTCGTCGGCCTCGCCCGCTCGCTCGGCCTCGGCCTGGTCAGCGAAGGGATCCGCTTCAACGCCGTCTGCCCGGGATTCGCCGAGTCGAACATCATCGCGCCGATCCGCGAGGCTCTGCTCGAGTCGGGGACCCCGATCATCCCCGCCGAGCGGGTCGCCGATGCGGTCCTCGCCCTCTTCGGCGGCGAGATGTCCGGCGAGTGCTGGTTCGTGCAGGCCGGCCGCGAGCCGGAGGCGTTCCGGTTCCGCAACCTCCCCGGGCCGCGGGTGGAGTAAGGGAGCGCGACGGCACTACGATTCCGGGCATGGCCGACGGCGACGCGAATCGGACCCCGGTCTTCGAACGGTTCGTGGCGCTCGGCGATTCGACCACCGAGGGGCTCGAGGACCCCTATCCCGACGGCCGCGGCTACCGCGGCTGGGCGGACCGCCTCGCCGAGCGACTCGCGGCCGACAACCCCGGCGTCGCCTACGCGAACCTGGCGGTCCGCGGGCGCAAGGTCCCGCAGATCCGCAGCGAGCAGCTCGCGCCCGCGCTCGCGCTCGAGCCGGACCTCGCCAGCATCCTCGGCGGGATCAACGACGTCCTCCGCCGCCGGCTCGATCTCGATCGTGTCGTCGGCGACCTCGACGCGATGGCCGCGGCGCTCTCCGCGCAGGGCGCGACCGTCCTGACCTTCACCTTCCCGGACCCGACCGCCGTGATCACCGTCGCAGCGGCCCGGATCCGCGCCCGGGTGAGCGACTTCAACGCCCGGGTCCGGGCGATGTCGGCTGCCCGCGGCGCCGTCCTCGTCGACCTCGATCGCGACGGCGTCGCCCATCCCTCGCTCTGGTGCCCGGATCGCCTCCACGCCAACGGCGGCGGCCACGCGCGGATGGCGGGTGCCGCCGCGACCGCGCTAGGGCTCGAGGAGCCGGACGATGGCCGGCCGCCGCCGCTGCCGCCCCCGCCGGTGCGCCGGGCACTGGCCCGCTACGGATCCGATGCAGTCTGGATGGGACGGCACATGGCGCCGTGGCTCCTCCGCCGGCTGCGCGGAGTCTCCTCCGGGGACGGCCGATCCCCCAAACGGCCGGAGCTGATGCCGGTCGCGGCGGCAGTGCCGACCGGCGAAACGGGTTAGGGCGGATCGGTACGGGTCAGGCGACCCGCACGGCCCGGAGCCGCGGCCGCGGGGAGGGCGGCGCGAGCATCGCCAGATCGCGCCCGGCGGCCTTCGCCGCGTAGAGCGCCTCGTCCATCCGCTCGAAGAGCTCGATCGGGCTCTCAGTCCCATCCCAGGAGGCGACGCCGGCCGAGCAGGTCTGTCCCCCGGGGGTGCTCGCCCGGAGCCGCTCGACGACGTCGAGCGCGCAGGCCCCGCCGCATTCCGGCAGCAGCAGCGTGAACTCCTCGCCGCCCCAGCGCGCCAGCTCGTCGCGATGGCGGATCGCGGCGGTCCACGAGCCCGCCGCCTCGCGGAGCAGCCGGTCCCCGGCGCGGTGGCCGTGGACGTCGTTGTAGTCCTTGAAGCGGTCGAGGTCGATGATCGCCACCGACAGTGGCGTCCGGCGGCTGCGGCTGATCGCCATCTCCCGGGCGAGCAGCGCGTCCCAGCCGCGCCGGTTGACGAGGCCGGTCAGCGGGTCACGCGAGGCGGTGTCCGAGAGCGAGCGCAGCAGATCGGTGTGATCGATGGTCGTCGAGGCCTCCGAGGCGAGCGAGCGGACGACGTCGAGCCGGAGGTCGTCAACGCCGCGGATCCCCTCGCGCCAGCCCGTGCAGAGAACGGCGGCGACGACGCCGCTCCGCGTCACCGGCGCGCAGAACCAGGAGCTGATCTCCGAGAACCGGACGGCGATGCTCGGCAGCATCCCGCCCGCCTGCGAGGTGTCGGGGACGAAGACGGGGCTGCCGCTGCCGAAGGTGCGGTGGACGAGCGACTGCTCCTCCTCCGGCACGACGATGCCGGTCAGCTCCGGATCGTTCGAGGCGGTGACGACGAGGCTGCCGACGCTGTCCGGCTCGACGAGGGCGACGACCTCGCAGCCTGCGAGGCCGGGTGCGGCGCGGACCAGGGTCTCGCGCGAATCCGGCGCGGCGAGCATCGTCGCCTGCAGCGCCCGCAGCTTCGGGCCGAGGCCGACCCGTTCGCGGAGCTCTTCGGAGCGGCGCTGAACCGGCAGCGAGATCGCCGGGATCAGCACGGCCCAGACCGCGGCGCGGAGAGCGAGCTCGTCGACGTGGAGCGCTGCCGGCGGGATCAGCGCCAGCCAGGTCCCGGCGATCACGAACGTGAGCGTCCGCCGGTCCTCCTGGAGGGCGACGAGGAGCACGTTGAAGGTGAGGATCACGTCGTAGAGCGGTTGGGAGCTGATCGCTGCGAGGGAGCTGATCGCGGCGGCGAAGACCAGCGGGGGGACGGTTCGCTGCCAGACGTCGAGATCGCGGCCGTGCGCGTAGGCGCGCCAGCAGGCGAGCGCGAGCAGCGCCACGGCCCCCGCCGCCCGCGTCGCGGTCGAGCCCGGGATCAGGACCACCATTGCGGCGCCGATCGCGACGAATGCGAACAGCTCCGCGGTGTAGGCGGGCATTCGCCTCCGGTCCTCCGCGGTGGAGATCGTCACGACCGGCGCGTCGGTGCCGGGCGACGTGCTGGCTTCGGATGGGCTCCTCACCGCCTCCATGACTCGCATATCGAGTCGCCGGCCGCCGAGCTTTAGCGGCCGCCGCCGACGCGGGCCGTTCTGCAAGCGCCGCCGCGCCTGCACGATCGCGACCGCTCCGGGGACCGGCCGCCGTGTGGCGAACCGATCATCTGATGGCCCGCGTCTACGTGATCGAGCTCGACCGGAGCGCCGGGCGGCGCCGCGACCCCCGGATCCCCTGGGTCTACGTCGGCTCGAGCGCCCGCGACGCCGAGATCCGCTTCGCCCAGCATCGCCGTGGCTACCGCTCCTCGCGGCTCGTCAAGCGGTTCGCGTTACGGCTCCGCCCCGACCTCTACGAGGACCTGCCGACCTTCCCCGGCGCCCGCACGGCCCGGGAGGCGGAGCTCGCCCGCGCGATCGAGCTCGCCGAGTGTGGATTCGTCGCTCACTGCGACGGCAACTCTCATGGCAAGGGCCGGGGCCCCGGGATCGAGTGGGGCCCGGAGCGGCTCGCCCGCGTCGGCCGCCAGGTCGATGCGGCGATCGCCGAGCTGACCGCCGCCGCGTTCGAGCCCCTCGACGCCGAGTGCTGCGCGGCGCTGCTCCACGGCGAGCGCGGCTTCTGGGTCGGCGGGTACATCGATCCCACCGACCCGCCGCCGGCCTACGGGCAGTTCGCGCACGTCGCGCTCGTCGCGCTCCGTCAGCGCGTCGAGACGGCGTCGTTGCCGCCCCCGGCCGGCTGACCTGCGGCGTTGCGGCGAGCCGGTCGCTCGTCTTCGACCTCCGGGGGAAGCAGCGCCGCAGACGCAGGACCAGCGACCATGAGGACAGGTGACCGGTCCGTCCGACGCACATCGATCCCGCATCAGAGCTGCGGCGGCGCTCGTCGCGGTCGCAGCGATCGCGCTCGCCGCCTGTGGGGGCGACGGGTCCGGCAGCGCGGATGACGGGTCCGGGAACCGGCGCGCGGATGCGACCCTGGTCCTCGACTTCGTGCCCGGCCCGGTCCACGCCGGCATCTACGACGCCGTCGCCAACGGCTACTACGAGGACGCGGGGATCGACCTCGAGATCATCGAGCCGACCTCGACCGCCGACACGCTGAAGCTGATCGACGCCGGCAAGGCCGACTTCGGGCTCGCCGACGGCATCGACGTCGCCGGCCAGATCGCCGCGGGCCGCGGGGCCAAGGGGATCATGGCGATCGTCCAGCGGCCGCTCGGCGGCCTGATCACGCTGCACCGGTCCGGCTTCGACTCGCCGGCCGACCTCGAAGGACGAACGGTCGGCATCACCGGCGTTCCCTCCGATGACGCGGTCCTCGACACGATGGTCGCCGATGCCGGTGGCGATCCGGCGACCGTGAAAACGGTGACGATCGGCTTCAACGGCGTCCAGGACCTCGAGGCCGGAAAGATCGACGCCTTCACCGGCTACGTGCCCTCCGACGGCGTCCAGGTCGAGGTCGACGGCTACCCGGCGACCTCGTTCGGCCTCGATGCCTACGGGGGGCCGAGATACCCTGGTCTCGTCGCCTTCTCGACCGTGGACAAGATCAGCTCCGAGCCGGACCTGATGCAGGCGTTCGTGAGCGCCACGGTCAAGGGTTACGAGCACGTCCTCGCCGACCCACAGGCCGGGCTCGACGCCCTGCTCGGCGAGAACCCGGCGATCCCGGAGCGATTCGCGAAGGCCTCGCTCGACGCCTACCTGCCGCTGTTCGAGGCCGGTGCCGACCGGTACGGCCGCTTCGACGCCGCCGACCTGCGGTCGCTCTCACGGTTCCTGATCGCCAACCACCTGATCGACGAACCGATCGGGCCGGGCCGCTACGCGACGAACGAGTTCGTCGACGGGTCGGGCTGAGCGGATGGCGGAGCCGGCGCGTCTGCGGGCCGAGGGCCTGACGAAGACGTTCCCGGGACGCTCCGGCGGCGGTCCCGTCCGCGCGCTCGACGGAGTCGACCTGGAGGTCGTGCCGGGTGAGTTCGTCTCGATCGTCGGGCCGTCGGGCTGCGGCAAGTCGACGCTCTTCAACCTGCTCGCGGGCCTCGATCCGCCGTCGGCCGGACGGATCCTCCTCGATGGCCGGCCGGCCGAGCTGCTCGGCGCGGTCGGCTACATGCCGCAGGCCGACCTGTTGATGCCGTGGCGGACCGTGCTCGACAACGCAGCGCTCGGCCTCCAGCTCGACGGCGTCAGCCGCCGCGAGGCGCGGGAGCGGGCGCGCGCCGAGCTGCCGCGCTTCGGGCTCGCCGGCTTCGGGGATGCGTGGCCGTCGCAGGTGTCCGGCGGCATGAGGCAGCGCGCGGCACTGCTGCGCACCTTCCTCGCCGGTCACGACGTGATGCTCCTCGACGAGCCCTTCGGCGCACTCGACGCGCTGACCCGCGAGGAGCTCCAGGAGTGGCTGCTGCGGATCTGGCAGGAGGACCGGAAGACGATCCTGTTCGTCACCCACGATGTCGAGGAGGCGCTGTTCCTCTCCGACCGCGTCCACGTGATGTCCGGGCGCCCGGGACGGATCGAGCTCTCCGTCGACGTCGGGCTCGAGCGTCCCCGCGAGCGCGAGCCGACGACGACGGATCCCCGGTTCGCGGAGCTGAAGGCCGAGCTGATGGAGCCGCTGCGGCGTGGGGCGGAGGCGGCGGCATGAAGGGCGACGGCAAGCGCGGGCTCCGTCTCGACTCGGCGGCGATGCGAATCGTCGCGCCGGCGGCCTTCGCGGTCGTCGTGCTCGCCGTCTGGCAGCTCTACACCGTCGTCTCCGACGTGCCGGAGTCGTCGTTGCCGGCGCCGACCGAGATCGCCCGGGCCGGCTGGGAGCACCGCGATCTGTTGATCGACAACACCTGGGTGACCGTCGAGGAGATCCTGATCGGCTTCGCCCTCGCGATCGTTCTCGGCGTCCTGCTCGCGGTCCTGATCCGCTCCTCGCAGACGGTCGAGCGGGCGGTCTATCCGTGGCTCGTGGTCTCGCAGATGGTGCCGGTGCCGGCGGTTGCGCCGATCTTCGTGATCTGGACCGGGTTCGATCTGCGTCCGAAGGTCATGGTCGTGGCGCTCGTCGCGTTCTTCCCGATCGCGGTCAACTCGATCGATGGCCTCCGCGCTGCGGACCCGCAGCTCCTCCGGCTGCTGCGCACGCTGCGTGCCTCACGCTGGCAGCAGTTTCGCCACGCGCGGCTTCCCGCCGCCCTGCCGTTCCTGTTCAGCGGCCTCAAGGTTGCGGCGGCACTGGCGGTGATCGGCGCCGTCTTCGGCGAGTGGGTCGGGTCCTCCGAGGGCCTCGGGCACCTGATCCTCGTCCTCAACAACGCCACCGAGACGGCGACGATGTTCGCGACGATCTTCGTCCTGTCGGTGATCGGCATCGCCCTGTTCGGGCTCGTGATCCTCGTCGAGCGCCGGCTCCTCCCCTGGTACTACGAGGGAAGGGGGGCGAACGACGGCGTCGGCGAGCCGGAGGCCGACGCGGTCGAGATCGGCGCGCGGCTCTGAGCGCCGCCTGAGACGCCGGGGATCAGCCCGATGCGGGGGCCGCGGCCGGGTCGGCGCCGCCGGCGGGCTCTTCGCGGTCCTCGCCGGCCTCGGCGCGGACGCGGGCGAGGTCGGAGGAGATCCGGACCGCGGCGGCGACGAGCGGGGCGGAGATGATCAGGCCGACCGTCCCGAACAGGGCGCCGCCGGCAATCGTGACGATGAGGACGGCGAGCGGGTGGATGCCGAGCGCGGTTCCCATCGCGAACGGCTGAACCACCTGCTGGAGCGGCCCGTTGGCGAGGAGCTGGAGGACAGCCATCGCGCCGGCTGCCGCGACGCCGTCGGACCCGAGCGCGAGCAAGACCGCGAAGATCGCGGCCGTCCAGGCGCCGAGATAAGGGACGTAGCCGGCGATGAAGGTGACGGCGACGATCGTCCCGACGAGCGGGATGCCGATGATCAGCGAGCCGATGCCGACGACGACGGCGCTGAAGACGGCCACGAGCGTCGTCCCGAGGAAGTAGCCGCGCATCGACGAGATCGTCCGGTCGGTGATGATCCGGGCGACCGGCGGCGGGACGCCGATGTGACGTTCCGTCCAGTTCCGGATCACCGGCCCGTCCTTGAGCAGGAAGAAGAGGCTGAGGATCGTCATCGCCGCGAAGAAGGCGAGCGACGACAGGGCGGTGAGGCCATGGATGACGCCGCCGAGCAGCGCCGAGACTGCATCGGCGGCGCCCTGGCCGACGTCCTGTTTCGCCTGGTCGGCCTGACTCTGGCCGGCGCCGGCGTCCTGGAGCCAGCCCGAGAGGGTGTCCTTCGCGTCGTCGAGGTGGCCGGCGATGCTGTCGGCCTCGCTGTCGATGCCGGCGACGACCATGACGCCGATCGCGACGGCGACGAGGACGACGCCGAGCATCAAGAGCAGCGCTCCGAGCGCCCGCGGGACGCGGTGTCCCTGCAGCCAGGCGACCAGCGGCGAGCCGACGACGGCGACGATCCCGGCGACGATCACCGGGACGGTGATCACCTGGGTCAGCGTCAGCAGCCAGACGAGGCCGCAGATCAGCAGCGTCACCCCGACGAGCAGCCAGGCCATCAGGCCGATGTCACGGAGCCAGCCGGGGACGTTGAAGACGCCGGACAGCTCGGCAGGGTCGATCTCGACGACCTGCTCCTCGGCTCGGGAGGCCGCGCCCTCGCCGGCGCCGTGCCGTCGCAGTCGGCCGCGGACCATGGCGTGAAAGTTAGCCTCGCGATCCGACGAATAGCCTCGAGCGCATGAGCGAGGGCGCCCGCAGGGCCAACACCGTGATCGCGGTTCTGTTCGCCGTCGGCTCCATCTGCTTCCTCGTCGGGCCGTTCCCCGGGTACGTCCAGCTCGTCGGCTCGAGCGTCGACGGTATGACCTTCTTCGTCGGCTCGATCTTCTTCACCGCGGCGGCGCTGGTCCAGTTCCTGACGACGCGGCTGACCGGGGGACACGCCCCAGATTGGTGGGCGAGTGGCATCCAGCTCGCCGGCACGCTCTTCTTCAACATCAGCACTTTCGATGCGATGCAGGATGCGCTCGACACCCGGGCGACCGACCGGCTCGTCTGGGCTCCCGACGTGTTCGGATCGATCTGCTTCCTCGTCTCGAGTGCGCTTGCCTACCGATTGGTCAACGGCTCGTTCCTCGGCGGACGCCGCCGCGACGGCCCGGAGCGGATCGCGTTGGTCAACCTGCTCGGCAGCATCGCGTTCGGGATCTCGGCCGTCGCCGCGTTCGTGGTCCCGTCGACCGGCAACGTCCTCAGCCTCGGGGCCGCGAACTTCACGACCGCCGTCGGGGCGACCTGCTTCCTGATCGGCTCGGTGCTGATGATGCCGGCGGTCAGTAGCCGACGCCGGTCTTGACCTGCCTGCGCTCGTGCTTGCTGGCGCCGCCCTTCTTCTCGAGCGTCTCGCAGGCCTCGACGATGTCGTCGGCGAGCGTCCCGACGAGCTCGCGGCTCAGGTTCAGCTTGACCAGCGCCCGCAGCATCTTCACGTCGTCGGCGTTCGGGGGCATCGTGTATGCGGGGAGCATCCAGCCGCGCTCGGCGGCGACCTGCCAGGCGATGTCGAACTCGTCGTAGGGGACGTCGGCGTCGTCGGCGATCCGGAAGGCGACGACGGGCAGCTGCTCGGCGTCGCCGCCGACGATCTCGAACGGGCCGACCTCGGCGAGGCGGCCGCCGAGGTACTGCGAGTTCTTCTTCATCACGTCCATCACGAAGGTGTAGCCGTCGTGACCGAAGCGAATCAGGTTGTAGTACTGGGCCAGGACCATCGCCGAGCCGGTCGAGAAGTTGAGCGTGAACGTCGCGTCGGTCTTGCCGAGATAGTTCTCGTAGAAGACGAGGTCCTCGGCGAGGTCGGCCTTCTCGCGGAAGACCAGCCAGCCGATGCCGGGATAGACCATCCCGAACTTGTGGCCGGAGACGTTGATCGAGCGCACTTGCTCGAGCCGGAAGTCCCAGGCGGTGTCGGGGTAGATGAACGGCCAGACGAAGCCGCCGCTGGCGGCATCGATGTGGAGCGGCACGTCGAGGCCACGCTCGTCCCGCAGCGCGACGAGCAGATCGTTGATCCCGCCGATGTCGTCGGAGTGGCCGGTGAAGGTCGTGCCGAGGACGGCGGCGACGCCGATCGTGTTCTCGTCGACGTGCGGCTCGACGTCTTCGGGACCGATCACGTACTTGCCGGGCTGCAGCGGGACGATCCGCGGCTCGACGTCGAAGTACCGGCAGAACTTCTCCCAGACGACGTGGACGTCGCCGCCGAAGACGAGGTTCGGCTTGTCGGTGGGCTTGCCGGCGGCCTCCCGCCGCTTCCGCCACTTCCACTTCAGCGACAGGGCTCCGAGCATGATCGCCTCCGAGGAGCCCTGGGTGCGGGCCCCGGTCGTCTCGCCGGGGGCGTGGTAGAGCTTCGCCAGCATCCGGATGCAGCGCTGCTCGATCTCGGCGGTCTCCGGGTACTCGGCGTGATCGATGAAGTTGCGATGGAGGTTCTCGGCGATCACCTGTTGGGCCTCGGGCTCCATCCAGGTGGTCACGAACGTCGCCAGGTTCCGCTCCGGAATCCCGTCGAGGACGATCTCCTGGTTGATGATCCGCATCGCGACGATCGGCTCGACTCCCTCGGCGGGGATCTCGTCCCGCGGCGCGCCCTCGATCAGCCAGTTCCGTCCCTCGATCCGCGCCAGCGACGCCCGCGACAGGGGCATCGTCCGATCCGCTCCGCTCATCCTCGCCTCCAGTGTTGCTTGCCGGCGGCAATCCTAAGCATGAACCCCGGTTCGCCATAACCCCGATCGGGCGATCTGGCGGCTATACCTAGGACATAGGTAAGATTCGCCTCGACAACGGAAACGATGCGGAGAGGAACCGAGATGCGGCTGGAGCGTGACGGAAGGATCGTCGTGGCGATCATGGATCGCGGCGAGAATCGCTTTCACCCCGACCACCTGACCGAGATCGAGGAGGCCCTCGACGAGATCGAGGCGATGGACGGCAACCCCGCGGCGGTCCTCACCGGCGAGGGCAAGTTCTTCTCGCTCGGGCTCGATCTCGACTGGATGGGCACCGCCGATCCCGCCGATGCGATGGCGTCGGTCGAGCGGACGATGACGCTGCTGGCCCGGATCCTGACCGCCCCGTTCGCCACCGTCGCCGCGGTCAACGGTCATGCTTTCGGCGGCGGCGCGATGCTGGCGCTTGCCTGCGACGCCCGGGTGATGCGCGAGGACCGTGGCTACGTCTGCTTCCCCGAGGTCGACGTCGATCTCGTCTTCCTGCCGGGGATGAGCGCGCTGATCGCCGGCCGGCTGACGCCGCAGGCGGCCCACGAGGCGATGCTGAGCGGCGCCCGCTACGGCGCCGACGATGCGCTCCGGCTCGGGATCGCCGATGCGACCAGCGCCGAGGGTGCGCTCGTGACCGCCGCCGCCGAGCGAGCGGCGGCCCTGGCGGGCAAGAATCCGGCGACCGTCAGCGGGATCAAGGCCGGCCTCTACGGTGAGATCGTCGCGAAGCTCCGCGAGCCGATCGCGACCTGAGCCCGGATGAATGCTCAGGCGCGGAGGCCGACGAAGCTCGAGGCCGTCGTTCTCGGGCTGCTAGTCGAGCGTCCCGATCATGGCTACGGGCTCAAGGCCAGGCTCGGTCCGGGCCTGCCGCGCGAGCGCCGGATCAACGACGGCGTCCTCTATCCGCTGCTCGCCCGCCTCGAACGGCTCGAGCTCGCTTCGTCGTCGGAGCACCGCGACGGCGGCAGGAGGAGGCGGGTGTACGCGGCGACCGGCGCCGGCGAGGTCGCCTTCCGGGAGTGGCTGCGCGGCGACCGCGACGAGGGCGCCGGACTCGACCACGAGCTCTTCATCGACCACCCGCTCGTCAAGCTCCTCTTCGCAGGCCAGATGACCGCCGCCGAGCTCGACGCGAAGATCGCGGCGCTGCTGGCGGCGGCGCGGCAGCGGCTCGCTGCGCTCGACGCCGTCCCCGTCGCCGACGGTGATGGGGATGGCGCAAGCGTCGGCGCCGCTGTCCTCGCGGTCGGGCGCGCTCGCGAGGAGGCTGTGATCGAGCAGCTCGAGCAGCTTCGCGGCGTTCCGGCGAGCCGGCCCTGACATGATTGGTGGCCGATGGCCGGCTGCACCCACCTCGATCAGGTCGAGATCACCGAGCTCCCGGAAGCGGTTGCCGGCTGCGAGGACTGCCTGCGGACGGGCGACGGATGGGTGCACCTGCGGATCTGCCTGAGCTGCGGGCACGTCGGCTGCTGCGACAGCTCGCCGAACCGGCACGCGTCGGCCCATGCCGCCGCCAGCGGTCATGCGCTGATCCGCTCGATCCAGCCCGGCGAGGACTGGTCGTGGTGCTACGAGGACGAGATCGCGATGCGGATCCCCGAGATCACCGGGGAGCCCCGGATCCCGCCCTCGCCGCTCGGTGGCTGAAGCGCCTCAGGCCGCCTTGCCGGCGAGATCCTGCTCGACGAGCCGCTTCCACTCCGGCTTGTCCTCGCGCCATCCCTCCTCGGTCCGGCGCCGCTTCCAGTAGCCGGAGATCGAGAGGTCGGCGATCGGGACGCCGCGATCGGCGATCAAATGCCGGCGGAGCTGCCGGACCGCACCGGCTTCGCCGTGGACGAAGCCGTGGACCCGACCGGGCCGGAACGGCAGCTCCCGCACCGCCTCGACGAGCGGGTCGCGGTCGAGCTCGGCGGCGGCGTCGCGGTGGACCCAGTGCAACTCGAGATCGCCGGCAGTGACCAGCTCCTGCTCCTCCTCGGGCCCGTCGACGGCGGCGACGACCACGACCGGCACGCCGGCGCCGATCCGCCTCAGCGACGAGGCGATCGCGGGCAGCACGCACGCATCGCCGGCGAGCAGGTGCCAGTCGGCGCCGGGATCGGGTGTGTAGGCACCGCCGGGACCGATCAGCTGGACGCGGTCGCCGGGCCGCGCGGCGGCCGCCCATGGTCCGGCGACGCCGGAGCTGCCGTGGTTGACGAAGTCGATCGTCAGCAAGCCCGTGTCGGCGTTCCAGTCACGAACCGAGTAGGTGCGCACCCGCGGCCAGCGCTCGCGTGGCAGCTCCGCCTTGACCTCGTCGATCGCGAACGGCGGTTCGTAGCCGGCGCCCGCAGGCGGTAGCTGCAGCTTCACGTAGTGATCGGTGAACGGACCGGCCTCGAAGCCCTCGAGGGCCGGTCCGCCGAAGGCGATCCGGATCACCTGGGGCGTCACGCGCTCGGTGCGCTCGACGACGGCGACCCTTGCCGGCGTCTGCTTGCTGGACATCTTCTCCTGTGTCGCCACGGCGGCGGAGGGTACGGAGTCGGGGATGCCGGCATGCGAACGATCGAGACCAGAGAAGGTTGCATACGCAAAGATCATCTGCTAGGATCATTGCATCGACAAATTTTGTAGGCGCAAGTAACAGATGAAGGAGATGACGGCAATGAGCACAGCGACGATCACCAAGACAGGTCTTCCGAGCGGCACCTGGGCCATCGACACGGCCCACACGAAGGTCGGCTTCGCGGTCAAGCACATGGGCGTTTCGACGGTCCGTGGCGAGTTCCACGACTACGACGGCGTCCTCGAGGTCGACGAGAACGGCCAGCTCCACGCCCGCGGCACGGTCAAGACCGCGTCGGTCAACACCAACCAGCCGCAGCGCGACGAGCACCTCCGGTCGGCGGACTTCTTCGACGCCGACAACCACCCGGAGCTCGAGTTCGAGTCGACCTCCATCGAGCAGGTCGACGACGAGAACTACAAGATCGTCGGCGACCTGACGATCAACGGGGTCACGAACCCGATCGAGCTCAACGCCGAGCTCGGCGGGATCGAGACCGGCCCCGAGGGTGAGCTGCGGACGGGTCTCGAGGTGACCGGACAGCTGTCCCGGAAGGACTACGGGATGCGCTTCAACGCGGCACTCGGCAGCGGTAACGCCGTCGTCGCCGACAAGGTGAAGCTGGCGCTCGACGTCGAGGCGATCCGCCAGGACGACTGAGCACCCGACTCCAGACGACAACGACCAGCGACGGGCGGCACCGGGTGCCGCCCGTCGCGTTCGTGGGGAAAGGGCAGCGTCCCGCAAGCGGGAACCCGATTCCACTCGCCGATGTTTCGGATCCTCCTCGATGCGGCAATCTTTCCGGCGATGGCGAGCGACGGTGCCGGAGATCGCAACGAGACGAGGCAGGAGCGGATCGACCGCAACCTGCGCGATCTGCTCCAGGAGCTCCGGGTGGCCTTCCCGGGCATCCAGTTCCTGTTCGCATTCCTGCTCGTCGTCCCGTTCCAGCAGGGCTGGGTCGACGTCGACCAGACCGAGAAGGTCGTCTACTTCGTCGCCCTCGTCCTGACCGCGATCTCGTCGGTCTGCTTCATCGCCCCGACCGCGCGCCACCGCCTCCGGTTCCGGGAGCGCGACCTCGAGTGGGTCGTGGACAGCGCCAACCGGCTGATGGTCGTTGGACTGATCTGCCTCGGCGGTGCCATCGCCGCGGTGCTCCTGCTCGTCACGATGGTCGTCTTCAGCGACGCGTTCGCGGTGATCGTCTGTGTTCTGATCGCGGCACTGATCGTCTGGACGTGGTTCGGGGCGCCCCTCGTCCGGGGACTTGGCCGCAACCGATGACGCCGGCGGCGATCCTCGACGTCGACGGGACCCTGGTCGACTCCAACTACCAGCACGCGATCGCCTGGTTCCGGGCCTTTCGCGAGCATGACGTCACCCCGCCGATCTGGAGGATCCACCGCCACATCGGGATGGGCGGCGATCAGCTCGTCGCCGCCGTTGCCGGCGACGAGGTCGAGGCGGAGCACGGCGACGCGATCCGCGACGCCGAAGGGCGCTTCTACTCGGAGCTGATCGGTGAGGTCTGCCCGTTCGAAGGCGCCGCCGAGCTGATCGCGACGCTCGCCGGACGCGGCGTCGAGGTCGTCCTCGCCAGCTCCGCCAAGGAGGACGAGGTCGGCCACTACATCGAGCTGCTCGACTGCTCCGAGCTGATCTCCGCTTACACGACGTCCGACGACGTCGAGCGGACCAAGCCGGAGCCCGACCTGATCCACGCCGCGCTCAAGCGGATCGCCGGTGCCGAGGCCGTGATGGTCGGCGATTCGACCTGGGACGTCGAGGCGGCGCGCCGCGCGGACGTCCCGACGATCGCGGTGCTGACCGGCGGATTCTCCTCGGCGGAGCTCGAGGAGGCGGGCGCCGAGGTCGTCTATGCGTCCGTGGTCGAGCTCGTCGACGACCTCGAGGCGACGAGGTTTGCCGCCGAAGGCCGCGGGTAGCGCAGCGGGGGAAGGCGACCGAGGAGGATCGAGATGCCGCCCCGCGGAGTAAAGAAGGGCACGAAGCGGGCTCGCCAGTACGAGCACGTCAAGGAGAGCGAGAGGGACGCCGGCCGCTCCGAGGAGCGCGCCGAGGAGATCGCGGCGCGGACCGTCAACAAGGAGAAGGCCCGCTCCGGCGAGTCGAGGACGCGGTCGAGGAGCTCGACGAACGACATCTCGTCCGGGCGACGCGGTGGACAGCGCTCCGGCAGCGGCCCCGGCGGCCGGACCCGGGACCAGCTCTACAACGATGCAAAGAAGCTCAACATCGAGGGGCGGTCGAGCATGAACAAGAAGCAGCTCCAGGCGGCCGTCAATCGCAAAGGTGGGTGACGATGTCGCTCCTTCTCGAGGTGCCGAGCCCGCCGACTCCGCATCCGCAGCCCGACCCTGGGCCGCCGGAGCCGCCTGAGCCCGATCCCTCGCCCCCGGACCCAAGCCCCGATCCCGGGCCGGGACCGCCGCCGGATCCCTCCCCGCCGAACCCTCCAGGCGAGCCGCTGCCGGCGCCGGAGCCGGAGCCGGGACCCGAGCCGCAGATCTGAGCCGCGGGTAGGCTGGGCCGCACCATGAGCGGCGGCGACGGAGGCCGGACGATCGTTCTCATCCACGGGCTCTGGCTGACGCCGCGAAGCTGGGAGCGCTGGGCCGCTCGTTACGAGGAGCGCGGCCACCGCGTCATCGCGCCGGCCTGGCCCGGTATGGAAGTCGAGGTCGAGGCCCTGAACGAGGACCCGACGCCGATCGCCGGTCTCGACATCGAGACGATCGTCGACCACTACGCCGAGCTGATCGCGGGACTCGACGAGGCGCCGATCATCATCGGCCACTCCTTCGGCGGCGCCTTCACGCAGCTGCTCGTCGACCGCGGCCTCGGCAGCGCCGGCGTCGGTGTGGCGTCGGGCACGGTCAAGGGCGTTCCCGACCTGCCGCTCTCGACGATCAAGGCGTCGGCACCGGTCCTCCGCAACCCGCTCAACCGCGGCCGGGCCGTTCCGCTCGACGCCAGGCAGTTCCACTACGCCTTCACCAACACGCTGTCCGAGGCCGACTCGGATGCGATCTACGAGCGCTACGCGGTCCCGGCCGCCGCGACGGTCCTGTTCGAGGGCGCCTTCGCGAACCTCCACCGGCATCCGCCGACCGAGGTGCGGTTCGAGAACGACGAGCGGGCGCCGCTGCTCTTCATCGCCTTCGAGAACGATCACATCATCCCGCCGAAGGCGACCCGCCACAACGCCGAGAAGTACGCCGGCTCGAAGGCCCTGACCGCCTACCGCGAGTTCCCGGGCCGTCCCCATTTCCCGGGCGCGCCCGACTGGGAGGAGGTCGCCGACTTCGCGCTCGACTGGGCGCTCGACCCGCGGCCGCTCGATTGACCCGACGAGGATCCCCGGCGACTACGGACGAGCTCGCCGGCCGGCCGCGGTAGTAATCGACCGATGATCGAGCTGATCCTCGTCGCGTCGGCGACGACCGTCGCGACGGGGCTGGGGGTGATCCCGGTGGCGATGCTCGGCGAGCGCGCCACCGAGCTCCGCGGCGCGCTGCTCGGCGTCGCGTCCGGAGTGATGCTGATCGCCGCGATCGTCGGCCTCCTGCTCCCGGCGCTCGACGAGGGCAGCGCCGGTGCGGTCACGGTCGGATTCGCCGCCGGCGTCGCCTTCCTGCTCGTCGCCCGGCACCTTCTCGAAGTCTCGCCGCCGGCCGCGATCGGCGACGGCGACGGCGACCGGACCTGGGTCCTCGTCTTCCTGGTGCTGCTCGTCCACAGCCTCCCCGAGGGCTTCGCGATCGGGACCGCGTATGCATCGACGACGGAGGGCCTCGGGCTGTTCATCGTCGTCGCGATCGCGATTCAGAACATCCCCGAGGGGACGAGCACCGCGATCCCGATGGCGACCGCCGGCTACGGCTTCTGGGCGCAGTTCTGGGCGGCGATCGTGTCGAGCATCCCGCAGCCGATCGGCGCTGTGATCGCCTTCCTGCTCGTCGAGGAGGTCACCGCGCTCCTGCCGCTCTCGTTCGCGTTCGCCGCCGGCGCGATGCTTGCCCTCGTCGTCGTCTCGGTCTTCCCGGACGCGCTCCGCGCGCAGCGCCGCGATGCGATCCTCGGAGCCCTGCTCGGCGCTGCGTTCATGCTCGCCTTCAGCGCCGTACTCGGTGTCTGATCGCACGCCCGTCGCCGCCGGTGCACATCGCTAAGGTGGTCGCGATGGACGACGCGAAGCTGCGGAACCGGATCGAGGAGCTGGTCGCCGAGGAACGGCGGTTGCTCGCCGAGTCGGTCGGCAGGGGCCCCGACGACGAGCGCCACCAGCGCCTCGAGGAGGTCAAGGTCCAGCTCGACCAGGTCTGGGACCTCCTCCGCCAGCGCGAGGCGCACGAGGAGTACCGACTCGATCCCGACAACACGTCGGTCCGCGACGCCGGCACGGTCGAGGGCTACGAGCAGTAACCGCCGCGGCGCTCGCTGAGCGCCC
Source organism: Solirubrobacterales bacterium (assembly GCA_035759925.1). Lineage (GTDB taxonomy): Bacteria > Actinomycetota > Thermoleophilia > Solirubrobacterales > 70-9 > RHKX01. The sequence continues at coordinate 6,514 of DASTTY010000109.1, read as the reverse complement.
GGTCGAATCGGTCGTCCGGAACCGATTAATTCCCGATGGCCCGGCTGTCTCGACTGGAAACGACCGGAAAGGACGAGACGCGAGGATGGAGATGACCGAGACCAACGCAAACGCAGGGCGCGCCACCGAATCGCCGGAAGCGGATCGCTCACGCTGGATCGCCCTCTACGTGCTCTGCGCGGGCGTCCTGATGATCGTCCTCGACGCGACCGTCGTGAACGTCGCGCTGCCGGCGATCCAGTCCGACCTCGGGTTCTCGCAATCGAGCCTCGCCTGGGTCGTCAACGCCTATCTGATCGCGTTCGGGGGGCTGCTGCTGCTCGCCGGCCGGCTCGGCGACCTGATCTCGCGCCTCGACGTCTTCCTGGCCGGCCTCGCCGTCTTCACACTCGCTTCGCTCCTCTGCGGGTTCGCCCAGAGCCAGGCGATGATCGTCGCCGCGCGCTTCGTCCAGGGCATCGGCGGCGCGATGACCGCCGCGGTTGTCCTGGGAATGATCGTGACGATGTTCCCGCAGCCGCGCGAGCAGGCGAAGGCGATCGGCGTCTATGCGTTCGTCGCCTCGGCCGGCGGCTCGGTCGGCCTGCTCGCCGGCGGCGTCCTGACCCAGGCGATCTCGTGGCACTGGATCTTCTTCATCAACGTCCCGATCGGGCTCTTCACCGCCGTCGCCTCGATGCGGCTGCTCGAGCGTGACCGCGGGCCCGGGTTCGGCCACGGCGCCGACGTGCTCGGCGCGATCCTGATCACCGCTTCGCTGATGCTCGGCGTCTACACGATCGTCGAGCCGGCGGCCAAGGACGGCTGGGGCGATGCGACGACGCTGGCGCTGGCGACGGCTTCGCTGGCCCTGCTCGTCGCCTTCGTCGTCCGTGAGTCGATCGCCCGCAACCCGCTCGTGCCGCTGCGGATCTTCCGCTCCCGGAACGTTTCCGGCGCGAACCTGATCCAGGCGCTGACCGTCGCCGGGATGTTCGGGATGTTCTTCCTCGGGGTCCTCTATCTGCAGGAGGTGCTCGGCTACGACGCGCTCGAGACCGGGCTCGCGTTCCTGCCCACGACGTTGGTGATGGGCACCCTGTCGGTCCGCTACGCGGAGCCGCTGATCATGCGCTTCGGCGCCCAGCGGACGCTGCTGCCGGGCCTGCTGCTGATCGCGCTCGGCCTGGCGCTGTTCGCGACGGTCCCCGTCGACGGCTCCTACGTCGCCGACGTGCTGCCGCCGACGCTGCTGCTCGGGCTCGGCGTCGGGGTCTGCTTCCCGGCACTGATGACGCTGGCGATGTCGGGAGCGACCCGCGAGGATGCCGGGCTCGCCTCGGGGCTGGTCAACACGACCGCCCAGGTCGGGGCGGCGATCGGCCTCGCCGTGCTGGCGACGCTGTCGGCGAGCCGCACCGACGACCTCCTCGCGCAGGGCGACTCGACGCGGGCCGCCCTCACCGGCGGCTACGAGCTCGCCTTCGCGGTGGCTACCGGTCTCGTCGTGGCGGCGTTCGTCGTCGCGCTGGCGGTCCTCGAGCCGGAACGGCCGCGCGGCAACGAGGCCGAGGCCGGGATGGACCCGGAGGCGCAGCGGAGCGGCGAGCCGGAGCCCGCTTACTCGGAAGCCGGCTGACTCAGCGCCGCGAGAGGTCGCCGATCATCGCCAGCAGGGTCCGGGTCAGCAGCGCCTCGACCTCGGCCCGGGTGGCGCGCCCGTAGCGCAGCCACTCCTTCGCGGCCGCCTCGGCGGTCCCCTGGAAGACGCGGAGGGCGAGCAGGAGCTCCGGCGATGGATCGTCGCCGGCGTGGTTGTAGGCCATCCGCATCACGATCCGGTCCCGGGCGCCGCTCATGATCGCCTCGACCTCGGGGTCGCGGCCGAGGCCGCCCTCGCCGCCGAGCAGCATCGAGAGAACCTCGTGGTTGCGCTCGAAGGCGTCGAGGAACCTGGCCATGTTGCGGGCGATCAGGTCCTCGAGCGCGAGGTCGGGGAGGTCGGTGTCGACCATCTCCGGCAGCCCCGCGGCGAGGTCGGCGACGACGGCCAGGTAGAGGTCGCGCTTGGTCCCGAAGTAGTGGTTGACGAGGCCCGTGGTGACGCCGGCGCGGCGTGCGACCGCCTCCATCGAGGCGTGGGCGTAGTCGTCGGCCACGAACACCTCGCGGGCGGCGGCGAGGATCTGCTCGCGGCGTACCCCCGGATCGAGACGTGTTCTGGTTCCGGACATCATCGGCAGCATACCTGGGCGGACCTCTATTGACGAGGAATCAATAGATCCGGTAGCCTGCTCGCATGATCGGGAGGATGACCTTGGCGGTCGCGCTGCTCGCGGCGCTCGTGCTGCCCTCGCCCGCCGCCGGGGAGAGCCGGGCCGAGCCGCCCAACGTGGTCGTCATCATGACCGACGATCAGGACTTCCGGTCGATGCCGGTGATGCCGAAGACGCGGCGGCTGATCGGCCGTGAGGGCGTCACGTTCGATCGCAACTTCGTCAACTACCCGCTCTGCTGCCCGTCGCGGGCGACGTTCTTGACCGGCCAGTACGCCCACAACCACGGCGTCCTCTGGAACAACTGGCCGTGGGGCGGCTACCGGATGCTCGACGGCCGCGAGACCCTGCCCGTCTGGCTCGGCCGCGCCGGCTACCGGACGATCCACATCGGCAAGTACCTGAACGAGTACGGCGAGCAGAAGCCGACCGAGGTCCCGACGGGCTGGGACGACTGGCACGGCGGCGTCGATCCGTCGACGTACGACTACTACGGGATGACGATCAACAACAACGGCGACCTGAAGACGTACGCGCGGACGGAGCGCAACTACTCAACCGACGTCTACACCCGTCTCGCCGATCACGCGATCCGCGATGCATCGAAGGCCCGCAAACCGTTCTTCATGAGCCTTGCGCCGAATGCGCCGCACACGGTCGCGACCGCGTCAGGCGCCACGCGGGAGGGCTCGCCGGCGCTGCCGCCGCCGCGCTACGCCGACGCCTTCGCCAATCGCTCGATGCCGATCTACCCGAACTTCAACGAAGCCGACATCTCCGACAAGCCGACGACGCTGGCGGCGTTCTTCCCGACCCAGATGACCGCCCAGCAGCAGGCCGAGCTGCAGGAGCACTGGCGTGGACGCATGGGCTCCCTGCTCGGCGTCGACGACATGGTCGAGAACGTCGTCAGGAAGCTGAGGCGGACCGGCGAGTACCGCAACACCGTGATCATCTTCACCTCCGACAACGGCTGGATCCTCGGCGAGCATCGCCTCCGCGACCCGGTTACCGAGGACGGCACCGCAGCCGGCGTCAAGTACGTCCCCTACGAGGGCTCCTCGCGGGTCCCGCTGATGATCGAGGGCCCGGGCTTCCCGGCCGGCCGCAAGGTCGAGGGCGTGACCAGCAACGCCGACCTGGCGCGGACGATCCTCGACATCGCCGGCGCGAAGCCGAAGCGCGGCTTCAAGCTCGACGGGATGTCGCTGCTGAAGGCGGCCGCCGACCCGAAGGGCGTGCTCGCCGATCGCGGCGTCTTCCTCGAGACGGCGCCGAACCCGCGCGGCGTGCCGACCTACATCGCGGTCCGCACGAAGCGTTACCGCTATGACCTCCAGGAGGACGGCCAGGAGGGCCTCTACGACCTCAAGAAGGACCCCTGGGAGCTCGAGAGCGTCCATGACGATCCCCGCTACGCCCGGATCAAGGCGATCCTCCGCGGCGCCGCCGAGGACCTCGCCGACTGCGCCGGCTCCTCCTGCCGCAAGCCGGTCCCGCCGTTGCCGCAGCCCGGCCGCTGAGGGCCACGCGCGGCCCCTCAACCGATCGAGCGGGCGACGCGCTGCTGGAGCGAGCGCAGGCGCTCGATCAGCTCAGACGGTCCGTCGACCTCGTAGTCGAACGGGATCATCGCGATCCGCAATGCCAGCCAGTCGAGATCGACGTCGGCGGGCCGGTACTCGCAGGTGTCGTCGTCGAGGGAGCGGATCTCCTCCTGCATCCAGGGGCGCTCGCGGAGCTGGTCGGCCGGGCAGTGGACGGTGATGCGCGCCTCGTAGGTCTCCGTGCCGCCGCTGAGGTTGGCGGCGACGTAGGCCGCGGGATCGGCGCCGCCGGGTAGCTCGCGGGCGCCGAAGCGGCCACCGGCCGGCGCCGGGGAGGCGAGGCGGTCGACGCGGAAGGTGCGCCAGGCGTCGCGATCGCAGTCCCAGGCGACGAGGTACCAGCGCCGGCCGAGGTTGGCCAGCGAGTGAGGCTCGACGAGCCGCCGGGTCGCGGAGCCGTCGCGGGCGCGGTAGGCGAAGCGGAGACGCTCGTGGTCGCGGCAGGCGGAGGCGATCGTCGTCAGCGCTTGCGGATCGACGGTCGGGCCGCCGCCGGGGAGCGTGTCGGTGGCGCCGCCGAGGGCGCTGACCCGTCGCCGCAGGTGCCCGGGGAGGACCTGCTCGAGCTTGACCAAGGCGCGGACCGAGGTCTCCTCGATCCCGGCGACCGACGCCTGCGCCGCGGTCCGCAGGCCGACCGCGATCGCGATCGCCTCCTCCTCGTCGAGCAGCAGCGGCGGCATCGCGGTGCCCGCCTGGAGCCGGTAGCCGCCCGCCCGCCCGCTCAGCGACTCGACCGGGTAGCCGAGGTCGCGGAGGCGATCGACGTCGCGGCGGATCGTCCGCCGCGAGACCTCGAGCCGGTCGGCGAGCTCGGACCCGGGCCAGTCGCGGCGGGCCTGCAATAGCGATAGGAGCTCCAGGAGCCGGCTCGAGGTGGTGGCGGCCACAACCCGAAGTAAACCTCGAATCGAGGTCAGAAGCTGACCGCAATGCTACTTAGTGTGAGCGCAGGCAAGACGACCGGTGAGTGGAGCGATGAGTCTCCGGCTCCGAACCGGTCCCTTCCCACGACGAACCGCCCCATCGCCTGTCCTCGAGGAGCTGCATGATCGAACGACGAACAAGCCCGCCCGCGATCTCCGTCCGCGGGCTCGTCAAGTCCTACGGGGACGTCCGCGCCCTCGACGGCATCGACCTCGAGGCCGAGCGCGGCACCGTGCTCGGGGTGCTCGGGCCGAACGGCGCCGGCAAGACGACCGCTGTCCGCGTCCTCACGACGCTGCTCCCACCCGACGCCGGCGACGCCAGCGTGATCGGCCTCGACGTCGTCGCCGAGGCACCGGCGCTGCGGGCCCAGATCGGGCTCGCCGGTCAGTACGCGGCGGTCGACGAGAACCTGACCGGCATCGAGAACCTCGTCATGGTCGGCCGCCTCTACGGCAAGCGCCGCGCCGAAGCCCGGCGACGGGCCGACGAGCTGCTCGACCGCTTCAGCCTCAGCGACGCCGGCGGGCGGATCGCGAAGACCTACTCGGGCGGAATGCGCCGCCGCCTCGACCTTGCTGCCGCGCTCGTCGCCGACCCGCCGGTCCTCTTCCTCGACGAGCCGACCACCGGCCTCGACCCGCGCAGCCGGCTCGAGCTCTGGGAGACGATCGAGGGCCTCGTCGCCGAAGGCACGACCGTGCTGCTGACCACGCAGTACCTCGACGAGGCGGATCGCCTCGCCGATCGGATCGCGGTCATCGACCGGGGGCGGGTGATCGCCGACGGAACCGCCGACGAGCTCAAGGAGCGCGTCGGCGGCCTCCGCGTCGAAGTCCACCTCACCGACGCCTCGCGCGCCGCCGACGCCGCGATGGCGCTGGCGCCGATGTCTGAGGAGCAGCCCGCCGTCGACGACGCTCGGGTGAGCGTTCGCGTCGCCCGCGAGCAGGGCACGATCATGGAAGCGGCCCGGCGCCTCGATCAGGCCGGGATCGACGCCGACGATGTCGCCGTTCGCCGGCCGACCCTCGACGACGTGTTCCTGACGCTGACCGGCCGTGAGCTCGCCGACGAGGAGAGCGAGCGGTCCGGCGACGAGTGCGAGGAAGTGGCGGCATGAGCCGCTTCGTGCCCGACACGCTGGTGATGGCCGAGCGGAACCTGGTCCGGCTGCCGCGCTCGCCCGACCTGCTGATCGGATTCACGATCCAGCCCGTCATGTTCGTGCTGCTGTTCGCGTTCGTCTTCGGCGGCGCGATCTCGACGCCGGGCTTCGACTACATCGACTTCCTGATCCCGGGGATCATCGTCCAGAACACCGCCTTCGGCGGCTTCGTGACCGCACTCGGTCTTGCCGAGGACCTGACGAAGGGGCTGATCGACCGGTTCCGGTCGCTGCCGACCTCTCGCGCCTCGGTGCTCGCGGGCCGGACGCTGGCCGACGTCGTCACCAACTCGCTCTCGATCGTGATCCTCGTCGGCACCGGGCTGATCATCGGCTTCTCGTTCCAGACCGGGATCCTGGAGATCCTCGCCGGCTTCGCGCTGCTGCTCCTGTTCGGCTACGCGTTCTCGTGGATCTTCGCGCTGATCGGGATGTCGGTCTCATCCCCGGAGGCGGCGAACGGGATCGGCTTCACGATCATCTTCCCGATTACATTCATCTCCTCGGCGTTCGTGCCGGTCGAGTCGATGCCGGCCGGGCTCGAGAAATTCGCGGAG
>DASTTY010000108.1:0-4552 GCA_035759925.1 Solirubrobacterales bacterium | reverse complement strand
GGGGTAACGGCCGTCGCGCCCCGCTGATCGTCACCCGTCCGTGTTCACCTCGTAGGTGAAGTCGTACTCGGTTCCCTTGTCGTTGCGGGCGTGCAGCGACATCGTCCCGGAGGCGGTGTCGTAGTCGCCGGTACCGCCGGTGATCGCCAGCTCCGAGTCGGAGCTGTCGAGGAACGGACCCTGGACGGTGATCTGGCCGCCGTCGAGGCTGGCGGTCCAAGCGCACTCGAACGCCTTGCCGGGCGCCGTGCGGATGCAGAAGCCGTTGTCGGTGCCGACCTTCGACTCGTTGTTCTCGTCGTAGAGGTCGTTGGCGAACCCGAGCACGTCGCCGGTCGAGTCCTTCTCGTTCGCCGGGCCGATGTGCTGGAGGACATCTGTCTCGGCCCGCTCGACGACCTTGATCGTCGTCGTGTCGGACGAGTCGTCGTCATCGCCGCAGCCGGCGACGACGAACGCGATCGCGCCCACCGCCAGCGCGACGAGCATGCGCATCTTCATGAGCTCTCCTCTCGGTACGGACGCCGGCCTGAACGGCGCCTCGCTGGATCCTCGCCGCCGCTCGCGCGGCCGGTCAACCTCCGTGATGGCCAACGATTGAGGAAAAACATAGCCGCGTTGAACGACGGGGGCGTCCCGGCTCTGATGTCGGCGTTCGGTCCATCCCGGTTCCGCGCCGCTACTCTCCGCGCCGTGATTTCGACCAATCAGTTCAAGAACGGGACCCACATCGAGGTCGACGGCAAGGTCTTCCGGATCATGGAGTTCCAGCACGTCAAGCCCGGCAAGGGCGGCGCGTTCGTGCGGACGAAGCTCCGCCGCGCCGACGACGGCTCGGTGATCGACAAGACGTTCCGCGCCGGCGAGAAGTTCCGGCCGGTCCGGACCGAGACCCGCCGCATGCAGTACCTCTACGACTCCGGCGACGCCCAGGTCTTCATGGACAACCAGAGCTACGAGCAGCTCGAGCTCCCCGCCGACCTCGACCCGGACGCGATGCGCTGGGTCCGTCCCAACGACGAGGTCGAGATCCTCTTCGTCGATGAGCGCCCGGCCGGCCTCCAGATCCCGAGCGCCGTCGATCTTGCCGTCACCGAGACCCAGCCCGGGCTCAAGGGTGACACGGCATCCGGCGGCGGCTCGAAGCCGGCGACGCTCGAGACGGGGGTGACGATCGACGTGCCGCTCTTCATCGACGAGGGCGAGACGGTCCGGGTTGACACCCGCTCCGGCGAGTACGTCTCGCGGGCGTAGCCGCCCTTCCGCGCGCCGACGCCGATCGCGCCGCCGACCGGGCCGCGTAACCTCCCCGGCGTGCGCCGATCAGATCAACGCCGCGACGCCGCCTTCGCGCTGTATCAGCGCGACGTCACCGGTCGCCCGCTGGACGACCTGCTGGCGGGCGCGAAGCCGTTCACGCGCGACCTCGCCGAGGGCGCCGACGCCAACCTCGCCGAGATCGACGCCGAGATCGGCGCCAGCGCCCACGGCTGGACGCTCGGGCGAATCGCGCCGCTCGAGCTCGGGATCATGCGGATCGCCGTGTTCGAGATGCTGCACCGCGAGGAGATCCCGGTGCCCGTCTCGATCGACGAGGCCGTCTCGGTCACCCGCCGCTACTGCGGGACCGAGGCGCCGGGCTTCGTCAACGGCGTCCTCTCGTCGGTGGCGCGACGCGTCGGTGCCGAGGAGGCGCGAGCGTGAGCGCGGCCCCGGGCATCGACGAGCTGCGCCAGGCCTCGGAGCGGCTCGAGGAGATCGCCGCCGCGCTGGCCGACCCGGCGACCGGAGACGCCGACGCGGTCGAGCTCGCCAAGGAGGCGGCCCGGCTGGCGGCCGAGGCCGGGACGACCGCGGCCGACGCAGCGCGGGCGGCGGCGGAGCGGGCCGAGAGCACCTGAGCCGAGCCGTGAGCGACTATCCGGAGGATCTCCGGCAGCTCGTCGAAGAGCACCTCGAGCGCCACGTCTACTCGCCGCGGCCCGAGACCGCCGGGCTCGAGGAGGCGATGCGTTACTCGCTGCTCGCGGGCGGCAAGCGGATCCGACCGGTGCTCTGCCTGGCGACGGCCCGGGCGCTCGGGCTCGAGCCCAGTGAGTTGCTGCCGATCGCCGCTTCGCTGGAGCTGATCCACACCTACTCGCTGATCCACGACGACCTGCCGGCGATGGACGACGACGACCTCCGCCGCGGCCGGCCGACCTCGCACGTCGCGCACGGGGAGGACGTCGCGATCCTCGCCGGCGATGCGCTGTTCGCGGAAGCCGTGCGGCTCGCCTGCGATCAGCGTGGCGAGCCGGACCGGGTGCTCGCCGCGGTCCGCGAGATCGCCGCGGCCACAGGCGTCGACGGGATGGTCGGCGGCCAGTACGTCGACGTCGTCGGCGGCGGGGAGGACCCCGACTCGCTGCGGATGCTCCATTCGCTGAAGACGGGCCGGCTGATCGCCGCCAGCGTCGGCTCGGCACTGGAGCTCGCCGGCCGCTCCGGCGATGAGGCCGCGCCGTACCGCCGCTTCGCCGCCGAGCTCGGCCTGCTGTTTCAGATCGTCGACGACATCCTCGACGTCACCGGAAGCGACCACGAGCTCGGCAAACCGAGCGGCTCCGACGAGCGCCACGGCAAGGTCACCTACGTGAGCCTCTACGGGCTCGAGCGGGCGCGCGAGCTGGCGGCCGAGTCCTATCGCAAGGCGACCCGATCGCTCGAGGATGCCAGCGGCGCAGTCGAGAACCTGCACGGAATCGCCTCGTTCATCGTCACGCGCACTTCCTGACCTGAGATTGCATGGCGGAGGAAAGGTTCCTAGATTGTGCGACTACGCACAATCTCGGACGAATCACTAGGGTCGAACGCTGAGCAAGCGCGCGGCCCGTACCTCCCACGGGCAACCGGCAGGGCTTCGGTGGAACTGACGTCTCACGCCGGTTTCAAAGCGCGGGACAAATACAGAAAGAGGGGACGTACATGAAGTACGTGAAGGGGCGCAAGCCCAGCGGTTCGATGCTCGTCGCGGTCGTCGCGCTCGTCGTCGCGCTGACCGGCGGCGCCTATGCCGCGTCGAAGATCAACGGCAAGCATCTCGTTCGCAACTCGGTTGCGAGCAGCAAGATCAAGAACAAGACGCTGAAGAACAAGGACTTCAGCAACCAGGCGAAGCGCTCGCTGGAGGGTGACCGCGGACCGCGCGGCCGGCGCGGACCGCGCGGCCCGCAAGGGCCGCAAGGCGACACCGGGGTGCAGGGCCCGGCGGGACAGGTGCTCGTCGCCGACGAGATCACGCCGCCGAGCTCGGAATTCCCTGGGACGAGCGTCGTCGACGTTCCCGCCCTTCCCGTGAACAGTGGCGGCCCGGCGGCTGACGGTGGCACCCAGCTCGTCGATCCGGTCGATCTCGATGAAGGGACCTACAAGATCGAGGGCACGGTCCAGTTCTTCGACTTCGAGGGCGGTGCGGCGGCCGGTGCCGAGTATGGCGTCGCCAAGGTCTTCGTCAACGGCGTCAACAGAGGAACGCTATGGAGCGGCGACGTCCCCGATGACGGGAACAATGCCGCCCAGGCAAATGGCAGCATGATCGTCGACGTCCCGTCCGGCGGCGCCACGCTGTCGATCCGGGCGGCCGTCCGGACCGCCGAAAGCGATGGCGGACAGGCCGGCGGCAACCTGATCGTCACCGCGATCGGCTGATCGGTCAGCAGGTCATGCGGGGCGCCTTCGACCCGCGTCCCTGAGTGGGTTGGGCCCGGGGCGTTCGCGCTCCGGGCCCTTCTCGTTCTCGGGTCCGTTTCAGAGCCGCGATTGGCCGTGACCCAAAGCGGGCAACCTGTGACAATCCTGGAGGTCCGCTCGCCGCGGGCCGCACGACTCACCGGGCAGATGAGCGACAGCGACCGCACCGACAACCCGTACCTCCTCGCCGGCATCGAGAGACCTCTCGACCTGCACGGGCTCGACGACGACCAGCTCCAGCAGGTCGCGCAGGAGACCCGCGAGCTGATCATCGACACGATCGGCGAGATCGGCGGGCACTTCGGCGCCAACCTCGGGACCTGCGAGCTCGCGGTCGCGCTGCACAGCCTGATGGAGACGCCGCGCGACAAGGTCCTCTGGGACGTCGGCCACCAGGCCTACCCGCACAAGATCCTCACCGGCCGCCGGGACCGGCTCGCGACGATCCGCCAGTACGGCGGCCTCGCGCCGTTCTGCTCGATCCCCGAGTCCGAGCACGACATCATGGGCGCCGGCCACGCCTCGACCTCGATCGGATACGCCGTCGGCCTCAAGGAGGCGATGCGCCGCGGCATCGGCGAGGACGGCAAGGTGGTCGCGGTGATCGGCGACGGCGCGCTCACCGGCGGCGTCGCCTACGAGGCGCTCCATCACGCCGGTGGCCTCGACACACCGATCGTGATCGTGCTCAACGACAACGGGATGTCGATCTCGCCGAACGTCGGCGCGCTCTCCCACTACTTCAACCGCTTCCGGCTCAACCCGCGGCTCTTCCACGCCCGTGAGGACGTCGAGGAGCGGCTCACCAAGCTGCCGCTCG
>DASTTY010000107.1:0-3548 GCA_035759925.1 Solirubrobacterales bacterium | reverse complement strand
GTTGAGACGCGTGGCGACGGCACGGCCGGTCTCGATCGGGATGATCGGGTCGGAGTCGGCCCAGAGGCAGAGCGACGGCAGGTTCCGGGCGGCGATGCCCTCGGCCGCGGCCGAGCCCTCGGCGGCCCCGGGATCGTCGGGGCTCGTCGGCAGCATCAGCGGGAAGGCGCGGGCGCCCGCCTTCGACGCCGGATCCGGGAACGGGGCGTCGTAGGCGGCGACGACGTCCTCGCCCGGCTCGATGGCGCAGGCACCCTTGACGAGCATCGAGATCGGCAGGTCCTCGGTCCGCTCGACGAAGTCGCGGAAGGCCTTCCAGGCGTCGGTCATCCGCTGCCGGCCGTTGAAGATGCCCGTGTCCATGACGACGATCCGCGAGCAGATCTCGGGGCGCTCGGCGGCGACCCGCATCCCGACCGGACCGCCCCAGTCGTGGACGACGAACGTCGCGTCACGGACGCCGGCCTGCTCGAGCATCCAGGTGGCGGCATCGACGTGGCGGTCGTAGGTGTACCAGCCGAGGTCGGTCGGCTTGTCGGAGCGGCCGAAGCCGGGGAGGTCGGGGGCGATGCAGCGGTAGCCGGCGTCGAGCAGCGGCGGCATCACCTTCCGCCACAGGAACGACCAGGTCGGCTCGCCGTGGAAGAGGACGACGGTCGGCCCCTCGCCCTCGTCGACCCGCGCCAGGCGCAGCCCGTCGCGCTCCAGGTAATGCGGTTCCCAGGGATAGCCGGGGAGCCCGGCGAAGCGTTCGTCGGGCGTGCGGACGGCGTCGACGCTCACGATGGCCGCGACGCTATCCGAAGAGCCTCGCGAACGTGAACAGGTTGCGGGGACCGCCGCGGAGCTTGAGCCGTCGCTGCAGGAGCGCGAGCGGCGGCGCCATCGCGCCCTTGCTGACCTCGATGAAGTCCCGCCAGCTCGCCTCGACGGTCACATCGGCAGTGGCCGCCTCTCCCGGCTCGGCACGGGTCGAGCCGTTGGCGACGACGAGATGCCACGGCGCCGCGTCGCTGAACCGCCACTGGACCGTGAACGGCCCGTGGCCGTTGACGGCCGACGGGTCGACCGCGCGGCCGACCGAGTCGAAGTAGAGCCGCTGGGTCTCGGCCGAGCTGTCCGGATCCTGCCCGGGCTCGCCGATCACCCCCGCCTGCGCCATCTTGATCACGTTCGTCGCCCGCTCGACCGGGTCGAGCTCGAAGTCGATCGGGGCGACGCCGGGCGGCATCTCCTGCATCGGATAGCCGATCGCCTTCCACTTCATCTCGACCGCCTTGAAGCCCCAGGCGGCGATCTCCTCGAGCTCGAAGCCGTAGCAGCGGGTGTACTCGCGGTCCCAGTTAGGCGGGATGAAGACCGATGACAGCCACGGCATCACCTCGGTGAGCAGCTCGTCGACGGCGGCCTTGCACTCGTCGGACTCGGCGAGGAGCTCGCTGAGGACCTTGACGCCGAAGCCGATGTGGCGCTGCTCGTCGCGGGAGACGTGCTCCATGCCGGCGCTGAAGCCCGGCATCGTCCCCTCGCGGACGAAGAAGTCCTCGATGAAGTGCTGACCGGGCTGGGCCATGGCCGCCTCGACGACCAGGTGGTAGAGGGTGATCGCCTGCGCGAACTTCGGCAGCGAGCGATCGCGGCGCAGCTCCTCGGCCATCCTGTCGAGCCGGTTGAACACCTGCCGGTAGCCCCAGCCGAGATGCTGTTCGGTGAAGGCGAGCGTCGCGGCGATGTCGTCGCCGGCGCCGATCACCTCGCTGAAGAAGCGGTGGAAGAAGATCGCGTGACGGGCCTCATCGACCTGCTGGGTCGCGAGGAAGTACTTCTGCTCCTCGAGCGGGGCGGCGTCGATGTAGGGGGAGAGATTGTCGGTCACCGAGTCCTCGCCGAAGAAGAACATCGAGTAGATCCAGAGCGCCGACTTGCGCTGGATCTCGCTCAGCCCGTCCCATCCCTCCTTGTCGCGGCTGAAGTCGAGGTCCATGGCGGACCAATTGTTCTGCTCCCACCGCCGGTACAGGTCCGTGTAGGTGATCCGGCTGGTCAGGTTGTGCTCAGCGACTGACATTCGAGCCTCCTCGGGCGCATCGACCTCGGTTCCCGCGGCCGCGATTGATGGTCGGTCCAGCATATCGCCGCGACTGGCCAGCCAGCCAGTCCTGCGTGATCGATGTCACACAACGATCCCGGAATCCGCGGCGGGCAGCCATCCGTGCGATCGAATAGGTTGCCCGGCGATGGAGTCGTCCCAGACGCCGCCACCGGGAGGGTCGGCGACGCCGCCGCCGGGTGGCCAGCCGCCGCCGCCCGCTGCGCCGCCGTCGGGCCGGGGCGACGACGGCAGGGCGAATGCCGGACTGCGGATCGGGGCGGTGGTCCTCGCCCTCGCCCTCGCGATCATCTGCGCCGTCGCCGTCGCGGTCATGATCGACGTCAACGACACGAAGCTCTGCGAGGACGTCAACAGGGCCGAGGTGAGCGGCGTCTACGAGTGCTACGACTTCTCCGGCTCGATCAAGCCGGTCGTCGTCGGCGCCGGCTGGATCGGTGCCGTCCTCGCCGGGGTCGCCGCGTTCCTCGCCCTCGCCTTCACGATCCGCGGCCGGGGCGGGCGGACTTTGCTGCTCGTCACCGCCGCCGCCGCGATCTTCCTGGCGATCAGCATCGTCGCCGCGCAGGTCTAGGCGGCCGCCGCCCTCAGCCCAGCTTCGGGCTCCGCCAGTCCTCGGCCAGCTTGGCGAGAAGGCGGTCGGCGAGCCCTTCGATCGGGACGCGCTCCTGGGTCAGCGAGTCGCGGTCGCGGAGGGTGACGGTGTCGTCGCCGGCCGTCTCACCGTCGATCGTGATCCCCCAGGGGGTGCCGATCTCGTCCTGGCGGCGGTAGCGCTTGCCGATCGAGCCGCCCTGGTCGTACTCGGCGCCGATCCGGCGGCGCAGGGAGTCGAAGACCTCCCGGGCGCGCTCGGGCATCCCGTCGCGGTTGACGAGCGGCATCACGGCGACCTTGACCGGGGCGAGCCTGGGGTGGAGGCGGAGGACGGTCCGCGAGCGCCCCTCGACCTCCTCGACGTCGTAGGCGTCGACGATGAAGGCGAGCATCGCCCGGTCGACGCCGGCGGCCGGCTCGATCACGTGCGGGACGTAGCGCTCGCCGCTCTGCTGGTCGAAGTACTCGAGCTTCTCGCCGCTGTGCTCGGCGTGCTGGGTGAGGTCGAAGTCGCCGCGGTCGGCGATCCCCTCGAGCTCCGAGTACCCCATCGGGAAGCGGTACTCGATGTCGGAGGTGGCGCTCGAGTAGTGCGAGAGCTCATCGGCGCCGTGCGCCCGCAGGGTCAGGTTGGCGGGCTGGACGCCGAGGTCCGTATACCAGTCCATCCGCTCCTTCATCCAGTGCTCGTGCCAGCGCTCGGCCTCGTCCGGCGGGCAGAAGAACTCCATCTCCATCTGCTCGAACTCACGCGTCCGGAAGATGAAGTTGCCGGGCGTGATCTCGTTCCGGAATGACTTGCCGATCTGGGCGATCCCGAACGGCGGCTTCTTGCGCGCGA
>DASTTY010000106.1:0-36524 GCA_035759925.1 Solirubrobacterales bacterium | reverse complement strand
CGGGTGTTGGCGATCTCGGCGGTGTTCTTCGCCTCCTCGATGAACCGGGTGACGTCGCGGCGGCGCTCGGCGAGCTTCGCGAGGATCCGGTCGGCGTTGACGTTGAGGTCGCGGATCGTCGTGTTCTGGCCGGCGAGGATCTGCGTCACCTGGCGGGTCTGCTCGAGCGCCGGGGCGCCGCGCCGGATCGCCTTGTTGAGGTTCTCGCCGTTGCCGGCGAGCGCCGTCCCGAACTCGTTGATGAGCAGGGTGAGGCGCTCGCGGAACGGCATCCGCAGCGTGTTCAGGACGAGGTCGTTCTGGACGGTCTGGCGCGTCTGCGCGACCGGGATGTCGGGGTTCTGGACGCGTTCGTCGTCGCTCGAGTCGGGGACCTCGATCGGCGGCCCCTTCGGGGTGCAGTCGATGAAGTACTCGGCGATCAGCGACTGCGGCTGGCTGCGGCAGATCGTGTCCTCGCCGAGCACCGAGACCGGGCCGCTCAGCTCGACCTTGACGACGGCACGCTTGCTCGCGTTGACGTCGAGATCGGTGACCGTCCCGGCGGCGACGCCGGCGACCTTGACCTCGGAGCCGTTGGTCAGCCCGAAGGCGTTGTCGAACTCGATGAAGTAGGTGTGCTGGTCATCGCCGGCGGCGCTCGCGGCGAGGCCGGCGACCGTGGCGGCGATCAGGGCGGCGATGACGAGTAGCCGTCTCATGGGCCCGGCGGGACGATCGAGGTGTCGCAGTTGAGGCCGTCGGGAGCCCACGGGTTGCTGCCGTCCGGCGCCGGCCGCTCGTTCGAGCCGGGACAGCGCTTGTAGTTGCCGATCTCGGCGCCGGTCGGGGCGCCCGGCGCCGGGAAGTACTGCTCGTTGGCGGTCTGCGCGAGCAGGCCGGTGAGGTCGATTATCGGCAGGTCGTTGGCGGCGATCGAGAACGTGTTGAAGGTCGTGCCGATCCGGCCGATGCCGCCGTTCGCGTCGATGATCCCGGAGTGCCCGAAGTCGTCGAACCAGCCGGTCAGCTCCGGCGAATAGGCGCGGAAGAAGGCGAGCTCGTCGAGCGAGTCGTGCAGCGCCGTACTCGACTCGGGAAGGGCGCCGCGACGCTGGGCGCCGTGGCGGTTGACGGGCCCGACCGCGATCTTCGCGAGTCGCGGCTGCAGGCGGGTCAGATCGACGAGGTCGTTGTCCTTGCCGGGCGTCGCGACGATCCGGTCGAGGTCGCGGACGGTCGGGACGAGGTCGGCGGAGGCGGCGCGGAAGTTGCGGAAGAACGGGCCGAGCCGGTCGGCGACCGGCTTCGACGCATCGACGAGCGGGTCGAGGTCGTCGAGGGTCGACCGCAGGTTGACCGCGGTCGTGTTGAAGTTCCGCATGAAGTCAGGGAGCTCCGCGAGCGCCGTCCGCAGCGACGTCCGCTGCCGGGCGATCGCATTCATCATCCCGTCGAGGTTGGCGACCAGCTGCGAGAGGTCGCCGCGGCGCGAGGCGACGGTGTGCGAGAGCTTCGAGCCGTTGACGATGAGCTGCTCGAGCGCCGGCGTGTCCCGGGTCAGCTCGGCGAACGTGCGCCGCGACGTCGACAGGAACGGGTTCAGGTACTTGAAGCCCTGGTTGGCCTCCTCGCCGACCCCGCGGTAGGAGGTCGCGAAGCCCTTGATGACGTTCTTGAAGTCGGCGACGGTCTTCGGGTCGAGGGTGTTGAAGAGCTCGTCGAGATCGACCTCGGAGACCGTCTCGGCCCGGGTCATCGTGCCGCCGTCGGGGATCTCCGCCCCGCCCTTGCCGCGGGGCGGCAGCGTCAGCTGGACCTGGCGGTTGGCGACGCCGGAGAGCGAGTAGGAGCGGACCTGGGCGACCGTCCCGCGCCGCAGTGGCGCGTAGGCGTCGTCGACGCTGAAGGTGACGAGGGCGTTGCCGTGATCGCCGAGCCGGATCTCGTTGACGCGGCCGACGTCGGTGCCGCCGATCACGACGACGTTGCCCTTGACGAGCTGCGATGCGTTCGTGAACTCGGCGGTGATCTCGTAGTCGGAGTCGCTCTTGCCGGCGGTCAGGACGAGGACCGCGGCGACGGCGGCGATCAGGACGACCGCGAGCACGAAGGCACGGCGAAGCGACCGCGTCGATCGCGGCCCCTGCTCGTCACGGGCCCCTGCCTCCATTGTCGTCCCTGCGCCTTCCCCGAGGTGCTAATTGGGCACTTCCTGCAGCCGAAAAGCTAACAGGGGAGCGCGCAAACGGGTACATATGACCGCAAACACCGGAAACCTGCAAGCCAGCGTGCTTTTGCGGACCGCCCCCGGGCCGGATAGAGTTGCCCGAGCATGGCCGTCGTGATCATCATCATCGTCGCGCTCGTCCTCATCGGCGGGTTGATCTGGATCCTGGTCCGGAACTCGATGATCGGCAGCCGCAACCGCGTCGACGAGGCGTGGAGCGGCATCGACGTACAGCTCAAGCGCCGTCACGACCTCGTCCCGAACCTGGTCGAGACCGTCAAGGGCTACGCGACGCACGAGCAGGCGGTCTTCACGAAGACGACCGAGGCCCGCGCCGAGGCGATGAAGGCGGGCACCGTCGCCGCCACCCAGCAGGCCGAGGCGAAGCTCTCCGGCGCCCTCGCGGACCTCCGCGCCGTCGCCGAGAACTACCCGGACCTTCGCGCCACCGAGAACTTCCAGCAGCTCCAGCGCAACCTGAACGAGATCGAGGACGAGATCCAGGCCGCCCGCCGGATCTACAACTCAAACGTCCAGGCCTACAACACGAAGATCCAGATCTTCCCGAACTCGATCGTCGCCAACTCCGGCGGCTTCACCGCCCGCGAGTTCTTCGAGATCGACGACGGCGCTGAGCGCGAACCCGTCCAGGTCAAGTTCTAGATAACCCCGGCGGAATGCTCCGCTGCGCGTCCGCTTCCGCCGGCTTCACGACCGGCCGCGGCAGCGCCGAGATCACGGCATCTCCTCGGGCTTCGCCCTGCGGGATGCCGGAGACGCTGCGCCGCCTTTCGGGCGGCCAACCGCCAGCTACCCGGCCCCGGATGCGGATTTTCCCTCGCATAGAGGGGAAAGCCGCATCCCAGTCACGGGTCGTCCGCCGGCCGCTCCGCCGGGGCCGGTCGGTTATCTACGCGGCCGCTTCGTAGCGCCTTGCCACCTCGTCCCAGTTGACGACGTTCCAGAAGGCGTCGAGGTAGTCGGGGCGCTTGTTCTGGTACTTCAGGTAGTAGGCGTGCTCCCAGACGTCGGCGCCGAGCAGCGGGGTCTGGCCGTCGGAGACGGGCGAGTCCTGGTTCGCTGTCGAGGTGACCGCGAGGCCGCTGCCGTCATGGACGAGCCAGGCCCAGCCGGAGCCGAACTGGCCGACGCCGGCGTTCTTGAACTCCTCCTTGAAGGCGTCGAAGCTGCCGAACTTCTCGGCGATCGCATCGGCGAGGGCCCCGGAGGGCTCTCCGCCACCGTCCGGGCTCATGATCTGCCAGAAGAAGGTGTGGTTGGCGTGGCCGCCGCCGTTGTTGCGGACCGCGGTCCGCTTGTCGGCGGGGAGGCTGTCGAGGTTCTTCAGGACCTCCTCGACGTCCTTGTCGGCCCATTCGGTGCCTTCGAGGGCGGCGTTCGCCTTGTCGACGTAGGCCTGATGGTGCTTGTCGTGGTGGACCTTCATCGTCGCCTCGTCGATGTGGGGCTCGAGGGCGTCGTAGCCGTAGGGAAGATCGGGAACTTCGTAAGCCATTCGGTTCTCCTTGGTCGATCCGTCGGTCACCTGAATCTATACCCGTTGTCCGGTCCGCCATTCGGCGACCCCCCGCACCGCCAATAGGATGCGCGCCCCGATGCCCGACGCCGCGCCCCCGAAGCTCTGGACGCCATCGCGCGAGCGCATCGAGCGGGCCCAGCTCACGACCTTTGCCCGCGAGCACGGGCTTCCCGAGGACTACGGCGAGCTCTGGCGCTGGTCGATCGACGACATCGAGCGCTTCTGGGCGCTGATCTGGTCGCATTTCGGGGTGTCGGGCGGCTACGACGAGGTGCTCGCCGACCGCTCGATGCCGGGCGCGCAGTGGTTCCCGGGCGCGGCTGTCAACTACGCCGGCCACGCTTTCGCCGGGCGCGATCGCGACTCCGTCGCGATCCATCACGCCTCCGAGCTGCGCGGGCTCGAGACCTGCACCTGGGGCGAGCTCGCCGATCAGACGGCGCGGATTCGCGCCGGGCTGACGGCGCTCGGCGTCGGCCCCGGCGACCGCGTCGCCGCCTATCTGCCGAACGTCCTCGAGACGATCCCGGCCTTCTTCGCCGTCGCCTCCCTGGGCGCGATCTGGTCCTCGGCGGCGCCCGAGTTCGGCGCCCGCAGCGTCATCGACCGGTTCGCCCAGATCCGACCCAAGGTGCTGCTGGCGGTCGACGGCTACCGCTACGGCGGGCGCGACTTCGACCGCTCGGCCGGCGTCGCCGAGATCGCCGCCGAGATCCCCGGCCTCGAGCGGACGATCCGGCTCGGCTACCTCGACGGCAGCGGCTGGGAGCCCGGCTTCCTCGGCCCCGAAGGCGCACCGCTCGAGTTCGCCGAGCTCCCCTTCGACCACCCCCTCTGGGTCCTCTACTCGTCGGGCACGACCGGGCTGCCGAAACCGATCGTCCACGGCCACGGCGGGATGCTGCTCGAGCACCTCAAGAAGATGAACCTCCACGTCGACGCCCAGCGTGGCGACCGGGTCTTCTGGTTCACCACGACCGGCTGGATGATGTGGAACTTCCTCGTCGGCGTCCTCCTCACCGAGGCCGAGATCGTCCTCTTCGACGGCAACCCCGGCCATCCCGACCTCGGCAGGCTCTGGCAGCTCGCGAGCGATGCCGAGATCACGACGTTCGGGACCAGCGCCGCGTTCATCGCGAGCTGCATGAAGGCCGGGGTCGAGCCCGGCGAGGGACGTGAGCTCTCGCGCCTTGAGGCGGTCGGCTCGACCGGATCGCCGCTCTCCCCCGAGGGCTTCGACTGGATCTACGAGCAGCTCGGCTCCGACACCTGGCTGTTTTCGACGTCGGGCGGGACCGACGTCTGCACGGCGTTCGTCGGCGGCGTCCCGACCCTGCCCGTCTACGAAGGCGAGCTGCAGGCGCGGGCGCTCGGCGCCGACCTCCACGCCTTCGGGCCCGGCGGCGAGGACCTCGTCGGCGAGGTCGGCGAGCTCGTCATCACCCAGCCGATGCCGTCGATGCCGATCTACTTCTGGGACGACGAGGACGGCAGCCGGCTCCGCGAGAGCTACTTCGACACCTACCCGGGCGTCTGGCGCCACGGCGACTGGATCGAGATCACCGACCGCGGCACCGCGATCATCTACGGTCGCTCCGACTCGACGATCAACCGCGGCGGCGTCCGGATGGGGACCAGCGAGATCTATCGCGCGGTGCTGTCGCTCGACGAGATCGTCGACGCGCTCGTCGTCGACGTTCCCCGCGAGGGCACCGACAGCTGGATGCCGCTCTTCGTCGTCCTCGCCGACGGCGTCGAGCTCGACGAGGAGCTGACGAGGCGGATCGCGCTGGCGGTTCGCGAGCAGTGCTCGCCGCGCCACGTCCCGAGCGAGGTGATGGCGATCGCCGCGGTCCCGCGAACCCTCTCCGGCAAGGTCCTCGAGGTGCCGGTCAAGCGGATCCTGATGGGGACGCCGCCGGAGCGGGCGGCGAGCCGCGAGTCCCTGGCCAACCCGGAGGCGCTGGACTTCTTCGCCGAGCTCAGCGATCGCCGCGGAGGCGACTGAAGGCGACCCGCACGGTGCCCGAATGGACCGGGGCGCCGGCGGCCGCGGGCGAGCCCTCGTCGAAGCGGTTCGTGGCCGCGAGCCGCAGCCGTACCCGAAGCTGGCCGGAGTGGGTGACCTCGAGGCGACGCTCTTGTACTGCCCGTCGCTGCATGCTGCCGGAGCCATCCCCGACCCGCTTGATTCGCACGAGGTAACGCGCTCCCGGGCGGTAGCGCGGCGGGGTCCGGACCAGTGCGCGTCCGCTGCCGGTCAGCTCGAAGCCGCGCCTTCGCGCCTCGCCGAGGGTGCTGAACTCGGCGTTCGGCCGCCGCAGCCGGACCCGCCAGCCGTAGGCCTCGTAGCTCGGCTCGACCGCCGTGAACTGGACCGGCCGGGAAACCGGACGCGGGTGGGCGAAGCGCCTCAGCAGCCACGGGACCGTCCTGCGAAGGTCGCGGCGCCAGTATGGCCAGGTGTGCCCGCCCGGTCCGTAGTCGACCCAGCGGTGCGGGAGCCCGAGCCGGCCGAGACGGCGGTCGAGGTTGACGTTCATCTCGTGGGCGCCGACCTCGATGATGTCCTGGCCGTCGGCCGGGCCGAACGGGCCGCCGGGGAGGCCGTTGCCGGTGTAGAGGGCGAGCTTGAGGCCGCCGAGGTTCGCCGCCAGGTCGACGGGGTTGTGGGCGCGCCAGAGGATGTTCTCGGTATCGAAGTCGCCGAACAGGCTCGCCCCGGTGGCGTCGAATCCGGCCAGCGAGAGCGAGCCATCGACAGCGATCAACCCGATCGGCGCGCCGAAGAGCTCGGCGTTGAGATCGACGCCGCCCGAGTAGCTGGCCGCCGCCGTGAACAGGTCCGGGTGGCGTGCCGCGTAGCTGAACGCGCCGAATCCGCCCATCGAGAGCCCCGCGATCGCTCGCCCGCGCCGCGCCGCGACGGTGCGGAAGCGCTGATCGATCAGCGGGATCAGCTCGCGGACGTGGTAGCGCTCCCAGGCCGGAGGGCCGCCGGCGCCGTCGTTGGACCAATCCGTGTACCAGCCCGCTCTGCCGCCGTCCGGCATGACGACGATCACCGGCTTGCCCGCGGTCGCCTGCTCGGCCCCGCCGGCATCCGTCCAGTCGGTCTCGTCGCCGCCGGCGCCGTGCAGCAGGTAGAGGACGGGGTAACGCCGCCCGTCGTCGGCCCGGTAGCCGTCCGGCAGCAGCACCCGGACCTTCGTCTCAGCCGCGAGGGCGGGAGCAGCGATCGTCAGCTCCCGAAGGCGGCTATCGATCCGCTGCTCGGAGACGATCGTCGCGTCGGCGGCCGCTGCGTTCGCAGGTGCGCCCGACACCGCCAGGGCGAGCGCCGCAGCGGCGAGCGCCAGGCCGGCCCGTCCGAGCGACGAGCACCTTCTCCACGAACCCGTCATCGGCTGGGACTGTATGGATCCGCGCTGCGCCGGGCGCCGGGGCTCGCTCGTACGAGCGACGCGGTATCGAGTTGTGCTTGAGGCCAATCGGGGCGCCCGGATTTGAACCGGGGACCTCACCGACCCGAACGGTGCGCGCTACCAGGCTGCGCCACGCCCCGAGGGCGAACCAGTATGCCTAACTGACGCTGTCGATGGCGGCTTCGATGTCGTCGATGCCGGGGGCGTCGTCGAGCTCCTCGCTGCCGTTGGCGCCGGTGACGACGACCGCCGGGTTGGCCGTGATCTTCAGCTTCGTCCCGAGGTCGTTGCCGGCCGTCGCCGCCTGCTCGGCCTCGTCGCCCTGCATCGCCTGCTCCCAATCGGTGACCTCGAGCTTCGGGGTCGCCGATGCGATCTCGTTGAGGAACTCCTGGGTGACGCCCTCCGCCGGCACCTGGTCGAGGTTGCGGATGAAGACCTCGATGAACTGCCACTGGCGATCCTGCTGGCCTGCCGCCTCGGCGGCGACGCCGCCGAGAGTCACCGGCTTGCCGCCGAGCGGGTAGTGGCGGAAGATCATCTGCGCGTCGCCGGGACGTACGTAGTCGTTGATCAGCGGATCGATGACCTCGCGCTGATAGTCGGCGCAGCGGGTGCACTGGATGTCGTTGAAGACGTCGATCGTGATCGGCGCGTCGTCGGATCCGAGCCGGTCGCCGAGCTGGGGGATGCCGCCGACCAGCTCCTGGACCTCGCCGGAGCCGCTGATCGTGAACTTCTCCTCGCGGTGCTCGCCGACCGATAGCGAGACGATCGCCGCGAGCAGGCCGATTGCGGCCACGCTGAGGATCGTCAGTGGAATCCAGCGACTCTGCATCGTCAGATGCGTCTAGCCCGCGACGGCCTTGTAGTAGCGGACCGAGAGGCCGGTGAGGAGCATCCCGAACGCCTCCTCGACGTCGATCGTCGCCGCAGTGGCGTAGGCGGACAGGCCGGTTCGCTCGATCTCGGCGCTGCGCGCGACGACCTCGTCGACGAGCTCGGGATGCTGGTCGCAGAAGAACGCCCCCATCGAGTAGAGGTCGGTGTCCATCAGCGACTCGACGAACGCGTCGCCGGCGCCCGGCGCCGGCGGGCCGGCGGGATCGGTCTGCTCGATCGTCACGGCGACCATCGTAGAGCGGCGGCTGATCCGGCCCCGAGCAGACGTCGACCCCGCAGGGCGGGGCCGACGCTGACCAGGAGATGTCGCTGGCGACGGAGATCGCCGCGCTCCACCGGGTCATCGGCGCATCGCGGCCGGCCGCCAGCGGCGGCGCCCGGACCTGGACGAATGGCCAGGCTTGACACGTCAACGACAGGCGATATACATCCGGGGACGGGTCCATCCACGAGGAGGAACGCCTTGGCGAATCACCTGACGCCCACGGAGCTGGCCGACGAGGTCGACATGAAGCGGCAGGAGGTGATCGAGAGGTGTGTGCAGATGGGGATCCCGATCTTCCACGGCAGGATCGACAAGACCCTGTTCATGACGTCGCTGCGCGCGCTCTCCAAGCGGACTCAGGAGCGGGCAGCCTGAGCCTCCGGCCCCGGCGTAGAGCCGGGGCACGGTTTCCATACACTGCCTCCACGGGGACCGGCCCGGTCCCGGACGCGGCGACGAAGAGGAGCGAGACGTGATGGAGGCAGCGACCGTTTCCGAGGCTACCGCCGGCGGCGGCACCGGGAGCAAGACGATCGCCGACCTCCTGCCGCTCTCCGCGAAGGTCTACGGCGAGCGGCCTGCGATCCGCTGGAAGGACGAGTCCGGCCGCTGGGTCAGCCACTCGTTCACCGAAGTCGGCGAGATCGTCGAGAAGCTCGCACTCGGGCTGATCGACCTCGGGATCGAGAAGGGTGACAAGGTCTCGATCCTCGCCAACACCAGGCCCGAGTGGACCTACGCCGACTTCGCCGCGCTCAGCGTCGGTGCGACCGTCGTCCCGATCTACCAGACGAACTCCGCCGAGGAGTGCCAGTACGTCCTCGAGAACTCCGACGCGCGGCTCGTGATCGTCGAGGACGAGGAGCAGCTCGCGAAGATCAGGGCGGTCCGCGACCGGCTCCCGAAGCTCGAGCAGATCGTGATCATGGAAGGCACCGCCGGCGACGCGATCGGTCTCGACGAGCTGCGCCGCCGCGGCGAGAGCCGCGACCGATCCGAGTGGGAAGCGCGCTACTCGTCGGTGACTCCCGACGACATCTGCACGTTCATCTACACGTCCGGGACGACCGGCCCGCCGAAGGGCTGCGTGATCAGCCACGGCAACTACCGGGCGATGCTCGACATGACCATGTCGGTCTCCGTCGTCGAGCCCGGCGACATCGTCTACCTGTTCCTGCCGCTCGCGCACTCGTTCGCGCTGCTGCTCCAGCTCGGCAGCTTCGACATCGGCGGATCGATCGCCTACTGGGAGCGCGACCCGCTGAAGATCATCCCCAACCTCGGCGAGGTAAAGCCCCATTACTTCCCCTCGGTGCCGCGGATCTTCGAGAAGATCTACACGGCTGCGACCTCAGCGGCCGAAAAAGAGGGCGGGCTCAAGAAGCGGATCTTCTGGTGGGCGATCGGCGTCGGCAAGAGGATGCGCGAGACCGAGCGTCGCGGCGAGAAGCCCGGCTTCCTGCTCGCGCGCCAGTACGCGATCGCCGACTCCCAGGTGCTCGGCAAGATCCGCGGCCTGTTCGGGGGCCGGGTCCGCCAGTGCGTCAGCGGGGCCGCTCCGATCAACTCCGACATCCTCGAGTTCTTCGACGCCGCCGGCGTCCTCGTCCTCGAGGGCTACGGGATGACCGAGACCTCGACGGCGGCGACGATCTCGACGCCGTCCGACTTCAAGTTCGGGACCGTCGGCCGGCCGTTCCCGGGCTGCGAGGTGAAGATCGCCGACGACGGCGAGGTCCTGATCAAGGGCCCGAACATCTTCCAGGGCTACTACAAGAACGAGGAGGCGACGTCGGAGACCATCGTCGACGGCTGGCTCCACACCGGCGACATCGGCGAGATCGACAGTGACGGTTACCTGTCGATCACCGGCCGCAAGAAGGACATCATCATCACCGCCGGGGGCAAGAACATCACCCCCGCCAACCTCGAGGCCGAGATCAAGCAGCACCCGCTCGTCAGCCAGTGCGTCGTCGTCGGCGACCGCCGTCCCTACCTGGTCGCTCTCGTCACCCTCGACCCCGAGGCGGCCGCCGCCTACGCGGCCGAGAACGACCTGCCCGACGATCCCGCGGCGCTCGCCGCCAACGCGGACGTCCACGCCTCGATCATGGCCCACGTCGAGCAGGTCAACGCCCGCTTCGCCCGCGTCGAGCAGGTCAAGAAGATCGAGATCCTCCCCCAGGACCTCTCCCAGGAGACCGGCGAGCTGACCCCGACGATGAAGGTCAAGCGCAACGTCGTCGCGGAGAAGTACGAGGAGCAGATCGAGGCGCTGTACGAGTAGGCGCGACAGAGGACAGATCGCTCGCCTTGCGGCTCGCTGACAGAGGACAGGGTCGAGGGGCTGTCCTCTGTCCTCTGTCCTCTGTCCTCTGTTATCTGAGCAGCGCGCCGGTCGTCTGCTCGAAGACGCGGCGCCAGGCGGGCGTCTGGTCGCGCTCGCGCTCGACCTGGTCGAGGACGTGGCGGATCCGGCGGGCGGAGATCTGGATGCCGTGGCGCTCGGCGATCTCGCGGTAGCGGTCGTAGTCGCGGGCGAGGCGCAGGGTCACCGACTCGAAGCCGTGCTTGGCGATCTGCAGGCGCGCCCGGTAGTCCATGATCGAGGTCGCGAACATCAGCTCGTCGCCGAACTCGGGCTCGATCAGGATGATGTCGACGCCCGGGTACTTGACCGACCACTCCTCGACGGCACGGTGGAGGCGGTCGTGGGCGATCATCCGCGCGGCCTGGTTGGCGAGGGCCACGAAGCCCATGTCGGAGACGCGGCGGACGCGGCTGCCGAAGATCGTCGGGACGCGCTTGGTGAAGTCGTTGATGAACGGGACGATCGGGTTGACGACAACGATGAACTTGGCGCCCTTCTCGACCGCGATGTCGATGTTGGTCGTCGAGCGGATCCCGCCGTCCATCATCTCCCTGCCCTTGATCTCGACCGGCTCGTAGACGAGCGGCAGCGCTGTCGAGGCGGCGACCGCCCGCGAGATCGGCACGTCCCGCCATTCGCCGTCGCCGAGGACGATCCGCTCGGTCGTGTCGATCTCGGTCGCGCACAGGTAGAGCTCGTTGGCGAGCATCCGGAAGTCGTCGGTGCGATCCGGGTCGGCGAGCATCTCGGCCACGTACTTCTCGATCCCGGCCCCGGTGTAGAGCCCCTTCGGGAGGCCGGCGGCGAGGGCCGATGCAACGTCCATCACCGACGTCTCGGCGAGCGTCCGGGCGAGGTCGCGGGTGATCCCGGCGAGCCGGAACGGCAGCTTCAGCCCGGCCGCCGCGAAGCCCTTGTAGTTCGGGCGCAGCAGCATCCCGAGGTCCATGTCGCGAAGCGGCGAGGGCAGGTTCTTGTTGAGGACCCGCATCATCTCCTCGGGCGTGACGCCGTTGGCGACGGCACTGCCGACGAACGAGCCCGCGCTGGTGCCGACGTAGACGTCGAAGTCGTTGACGGTGCGGTTGACCGCGAGCAGGTCGAAGGCGCGGAGGGCGCCGATCTCGTAGACGGCACCGGTGAACCCGCCGCCGCCGAGAACGAGAGCCGTCTTCGATCGGCTGCGCCGGCGGCCGCGGGCCTTCTTGGCGCGGCTCGCCGCATCGAGCTGGACTACCTCGCTCATCGGCATGGCCAATTATGGCAGCGCCAACACCCGGATCGGACGGTAGTCACCGCGAATCTATCCGCACTTCCCCTTCGCGTCTGCGGGTTCACCCCGACCGGGCCGCTGCACGGGTATCTACACTCGCGCCCCGATGCCCGCCCGGACGCTCCTCGCGACACTGCTCGCCGCTGCCGCGCTGCTCGCCGCCGCCCCCGCCGCCGCCTCCCCGGCGACGACCGGCCGGCAGGCGCTGCCGGGGCCCGACCTCGCCTTCCGCGGCGATTCCGCCCCCGCCCGCGCCGAGCGTCGTCCGATCAGCCGCGGCAAGCTGCGCCGCAAGCTCGCCCGGCTCGCCAAGCGCGCCCCGGGTTCGAGCGGCTACTTCGTGACGAGGATCGGCGGCAAGTCGGGCAAGCCGATCTTCGACCGCAACGCCGGCCACTCGCGGAAGCTGGCCTCGAACGAGAAGCTCTTCACGACGATCACCGCCCTGCACCGCCTCGGTCCGAAGGGGCGGATCCCGACCCGCGTCAAGATCGGCGGCAAGGTCCGCAAGGGCAAGCTCCGCGGCGACGTCTACCTGATCGGCGGCGGCGATCCCTCGTTCGGCTCCAGCGGGGTCGACGATCTCGCCCGCCAGGTCCGCAGGGCCGGGATCCGCCGGATCGGCGGCCGCGTGATCGGCGACGACAGCGTCTTCGACCGCCGCCGGGGCGTCCCCGACTCGAACTGGGGCCCGAGCCCCTACATCGCGCCGCTGAGCGGCCTCGTCTATGGCGGCTCGACCTACTCCGGCGATCCGGCGAAGGCGGCCGCGAAGGCGTTCCGGAACGGCCTCCGCGACGCCGGCGTCAGGGTCGGCGGCAAGGTCAAGGTCAGGCGGACACCGGGCTCGCTGCGCGGCCGTGACGCGATCGCCGAGCACGAGTCGGCGACGATCAAGTCGCTCGTCCGCGCGACCAACAAGGACTCGGTCAACTTCTATGCGGAGATGTTGCTGAAGCGGCTCTGGGCGAAGGGCGGCCGGAAGGGGACGACCAACGGTGGCGCCAAGGCGGTCGAGCGGTTCGCCCGCCAGGTCGGCTCCAGGGTCCGCGCCCGTGACGGCTCCGGGCTGACGGCCTCGAATCGCTCCTCGCCGCGCAACGTCGCCCGGCTGCTGATCGCCGCCCAGCGCGATGGCGAGCTCGCCAAGCCGCTCTACAAGTCGCTGGCGATCGCCGGCAAGGACGGCACCCTGCGCTCGCGGATGAACGGCTCCGCCGCGGCCGGACGCTGCCGCGGCAAGACCGGGACCCTGACCGGCGTCTCGAACCTCTCCGGCTACTGCAAGACCAAGCGCGGCCTCGTCGTCTTCTCGCTGCTGATGAACGGCGTCTCGAGCCTCGACGGCGCCCATCACATCCAGGACGAGATGGTGGTGGCGATCTCCCGCCTCCGCGGTTAGGCTCGTTCCATGCCGGCTTTGGCGCGGACAGCAGGCGCCGCGGCGGCCCTCGCGGTCGCCATCGTGGCCGTCGCCCTCGCTCCCGCAGGCGCCGCGGCGGAGCCACCGCCCCCGCAGCCGCGCGACACCGCGACGGCCACCGGCGACAACCTGATCACCGACGATTTCAGCGCCTCCGCGATCGACGTCGACGCTTCCAGCGGTCCCGCCGGCGAGGACCCGCAGGGGACGGCGTCGTTCACCCTCCTCCTCGGCAGCTACCAGTTCTCCGGGCCGGTGAGCTGCTTGAAGGTGACCGGCAACGTGGCCGTTCTCGAGATCAACGGCCCCTTCGCCTCGATCCCGGGCCTGCTCAGCCTGATCATCCGTCTGACCGACAACGGCGGCAATGGGCAGGACCGCTTCGAGTACTACCCCGTGCTACCCGAGATCGGGCAGGACCTCGATTGCGAGACCGGCGCCCCCGGCTGGTTCGGCGGACAGCTGATCGGGCGCGCCGTCGTCACCGACGCCCAGCCGGGGCCGGCGTCGAAGGCCGACTGCCGAAACGGCGGCTGGGCCCGGTTCGGCTTCAGGAACCAGGGCCTCTGCGTGCGGTCGGTCACCTAGCCGAGCAGGTCGCGGAGGCCGGCCTCGTCGACGATCTCGACGCCGAGCTTCTCGGCCTTCGCCAGCTTCGAGCCGGGGCTGTCGCCGGCGACCACGTAGTCGGTCTTCTTCGAGACCGAGCCGGTCACCTTGCCGCCGGCGCCCTTGATCAGCTCGGTCGCCTGCTCGCGACTGAGGTCGGGCAGGGTCCCGGTCAGCACGAACGTCTTCTCGCTGAGCGGGCCCGACCCGGCGCGGCGCTCGGCGGCGTCGAGCTCGAAGCGGAGGCCGTGGCGGCGGAGCTCGCCGATCAGCGCCAGCGTCCGCTCGTCGGCGAGCTGCTCGACGATCGACTCGGCGAGGATCGGGCCGACCCCGTCGACCTCGAGGATCCGCTCCTCTCCGGCGTCGAGCAGCTCGTCGATCGAGCCGAAGTGCCGCGACAGCGCCTCGGCCGTCACCGATCCGACGCCGTCGAGCCCGAGCGCGAAGAGGACGCGTGAGAACGGCGCCCGCTTCGACTCCTCGATCGCGGCGAGCAGGTTCGCCGCCGAGACCTCGCCGAAGCCCTCGAGTGCCGTGAGCTGCTCTTCGCTGAGCTCGTAGATCCCCGCCGCGTCATCGATCAGGCCGTCGTCGAGGAACCGCTTCACCTGCTTCTCGCCGAGGCCGTCGATGTCCATCGCGGCGCGCTGGACGAAGTGCTTGACGTGCTGAAAGACCTGACCGGGGCAGCCGGTCCGGTTCGGGCAGATCGTCCAGACCCCCTCCGGCTTGACGGTCGGCGTGCCGCAGATCGGGCACTTCTTCGGGGGCCGCGCCTTCCGCAGCCGCCTGCCCTCGCGGCGCTGGATCAGCGGCGCCACGACCTGGGGGATGACGTCGCCAGCGCGGGTGATGATCACCTCGTCGCCGACCCGGACGTCCTTGCGGGCGAGGTCCTCCTCGTTGTGGAGGGTCGCGGTGCTGACCGTGACGCCGCTGACGTGAGTCGGCTCGAGCATCGCGAACGGGATCAGGTGGCCGGTCCGGCCGACGTTCCAGACGATGTCGTTGAGCTTGGTGGTCGCCGTCATCGGCGGGAACTTCCAGGCGATCGCCCAGCGCGGCTCGCGGCCGACGACGCCGAGCTCGCGCCAGAGGCCGCGATCGTCGACCTTGACGACGGCGCCGTCGATCTCGTAGTCGAGGCCCTCCCGCTCCTGCTCCCACCACTGGCAGCGCTCGACCACCTCGCGGTCGCTGGCGTGGACGGCGATCCCGTCGTTGACGCGGAAGCCGCGCTCGCGCAGCCAGTCGAGCTCGTCGCTGTGGGTCGCGTGATCGACGCCGCGCCGGAAGCCGATCCCGTAGGTCCAGATCTGCAGCGGCCGGCTCGCCGCCAGCGCCGGGTCGTGCTGGCGGATCGTCCCGGCGGCGGCGTTGCGCGGGTTGGCGAAGGTCGCCAGCCCCGCCTCGGCACGCTCGGCGTTGAGCTGCTCGAAGCCGGAGCGCGGGAAGTAGATCTCGCCGCGGACCTCGATCAGCTCCGGCGGATCGGGGATCCGCAGCGGGATCGAGCGGATCGTGCGGAGGTTGTGGGTGACGTCCTCGCCGATCCGGCCGTCGCCGCGGGTCGTGCCGCGGACGAAGACCCCGTCCTCGTAGGTCAGCGAGATCGCGAGGCCGTCGATCTTCGGCTCGGTCACGTACGTGATCTCGCCCGCCTCGATGTCGAAGCGCTTCAGGAGGTTGCGGATCCGTCCCTCCCATGCCTCGAGCTCCTCGGCGCTGCGGGCATTGCCGAGCGAGAGCATCGGCTCGAGGTGCTCGTACTGCTCGAAGCCCTCGACCGGCTTGCCGCCGACGCGCTGCGTCGGCGAATCCGGCGTCCGCAGCTCCGGATGCTCGGACTCGATCGCGCGGAGCTCGTCGAGCAGGCCGTCGTAGACGTCGTCGCCGACGAGCGGATCGTCGAGGACGTAGTAGGCGTGGTCGAGCTCGCCGATCCGCTCCCGCAGCTCGGCGCTCCGGGCCGCCGGGTCGCCGCCGGCGTTCACGCCCGGACCGTCTCCAGGACCCGCTCGAGGGCGCCGTCGAGCTGCAGGTCGCGGACCGCATCGAGGCGCGGATGCGCGGTCAGGTCGAAGTGCAGCGGGGTGATCGCGATCTCTCCGCGCGCGACGGCGGCGAGATCGGTTCCCTCCTCGTCCTCGAAACCGGGCTCGAAGCCGTAGATCCGGTAGCGCTTGCGGCCGTTTCCGTCCTCGTCCACCTGTTTGAGCTCGTCGTCGTAGACCCGCTTGCCGAGCCGGGTCACGTCGATCCCGCACGGCTCCTCGCCGGGGCAGTTGACGTTCAGCAGCGTCCCGGTCGGCAGTCGCCCGTCGGCGACGATCGCGGCCAGGGCTGCCGTCAGCGGCGCCGAGACCGAGAAGTCGAAGCGGCGACCGAGCTGAAAGTCGAGCTTCGGCGGCAGCGACTGCTGGGAGACCGCGATCGCCGGGATGCCGAGGACGATCCCCTCGAGCGCCGCCGCCACCGTTCCCGAATAGGTGACGTCGTCGCCGAGGTTGGCGCCGGGGTTGATGCCGGAGACGATCAGCTCCGGGCGCTCGCCGACGAGCCCGAGGTCGGCGAAGCGGACGCAGTCGACCGGGGTGCCCTCGGTCGCGTAGCCGACCGTCCCGTCGTCGAAGCTGACCTCCTCGACCCAGAGCGGCGAGCGCGTCGTGATCGAGCGGGCGGTGGCGCTGCGGTTCGAGTCCGGGGCGATGACGTGCAGCTCGATCCCGTCGATCTCGAGCAGCGCCCGGCGCAGCGCCTGCAGGCCGGAGGCGCCGATCCCGTCGTCGTTGGTGAGCAGAACCCGCACCGGGGCGATTCTACGGGCCGATCTAGATGAAACCGGCTTGCAATTGCGAGCTACCGGCGTTACGGTCGGAAGCAGTTCGGCGCACGCTCCAGGAGGAGGTTCGCGGATGGCGGCAGGACGACCCGTGCCCCGGCAGCGGGGCCGGATCGCACGACTGCGACGGGCCCTCACCGCCGCCGAGTGGCGCCGCGCCGGCGGGCTGACGGCGGTTGTCCTCGGTCTTCATCTCGCCGGCTTCGGGATGCTCTTCGCGCTCGTCGTCCCAGCCGACCTGAGTCTCGGAAACGGCGCCGTCTTCGGCGTCGGGCTCGGGCTCACCGCCTACACGCTCGGGCTCCGGCACGCGTTCGACGCCGATCACATCGGCGCGATCGACAACACCACCCGGAAGCTGATGGCCGACGGGCAGCGCCCGCTCGCGGTCGGCTTCTTCTTCTCGCTCGGGCACTCGACGATCGTCTTCCTGCTCGCCGCCGCGCTCGCAGTCGGGATCAGGGGACTGAGCGGCGCCGTCGAGGCCGACGACTCGACCCTGCACCAGGCGACCGGGCTGATCGGCCCGACCGTCTCGGGCTCGTTCCTGATCGTCCTCGGCATCGTCAACCTGGTCGTCCTCGCCGGGATCCTCGGTGTCTTCCGGCGGATGCGGCGCGGCGACTACGACGAGCGCGAGCTCGAGGAGCAGCTGAACCGGCGCGGGCTGATGAACCGGCTCTACGGGCGCGCCACCCGGACGGTCCGCAGCTCCTGGCACATGTACCCGATCGGGATGCTGTTCGGTCTCGGGTTCGACACCGCGACGGAGGTTGCGCTGCTGGCGACCGCCGGGACCGCGGCGGCCGGCGGCCTGCCGATCTACGCGATCCTCTGCCTGCCGATCCTGTTCGCGGCGGGGATGACGCTCCTCGACACGATCGACGGAGCGTTCATGAATTTCGCCTACGGATGGGCGTTCTCGAGGCCGATCCGGAAGATCTTCTACAACCTGACCGTGACGGCGCTGTCGGTGGCGGTCGCGCTCGTGATCGGCACGATCGAACTCGTCTCGGTGCTCGCCGAGAAGCTCAGCCTGTCGGGGCAGCCCTGGGACTTCGTCTCCGCCCTCGACCTCAACCTGGTCGGCTATGCGATCGCGGTGCTGTTCGTGCTCACCTGGGCGGTCGCGCTCGCTGTCTGGAGGTTCGGCCGGATCGAGGAGCGCTGGTCGGTCGGCCTCGCGAGCGGCGGCGAGGGCTGAACCGATGCCGTCCGCCTCCTACTCGGCGCCTCGTGTCGTCACCGGCATCGACGAGGCCATGGCGGTCCTGCGATCGCAGGGGCTGCGCGTTTCGGCGACTCGCCGGGCCGCGCTCGAGGCGCTGCTCGCCGCCGAGGGACCGGTCTCGGCCGAATACCTCGCGAGCGGGCTCGGGGGCAGGGTGAGCGGCTGCGACCTGCCTTCCGCGTATCGCAACCTCGAGCTCTTCGAGCGGCTCGGCATGGTCCGCCACGTCCACATCGGCCACGGTCCCGGCCTCTACGCGCTCGTCGCCGGGGACGAGCACGCCTACGCCGTCTGCGAGCGCTGTGGCGAGCTCTCCCGTCTCAGCGCCGCCCAGCTCGAGGCGATCCGATCCGAGGTCCGCTCCGCGAATGGCTTCGAGGCCCATTTCAGCCACTTCCCGATCCTCGGCCTCTGCGCCGCCTGCGCCGGGAAGCCGGCCGGATAGAAGGCGACGGAACGTCCGCCATCTCGTCGGTTCGTCGCCCTCGATCCTTCACAGGAAGCTGCCGCCGGGCGGGATGACGTGGAGGCGATCGGCGCGGGACTCGAGCTCGCCGCGGTCGAGGTCGGCGACCGTGGCCGCCTCGGCCGTCCGCATCGCCGCGGCGAGGCCGTGCCAGGCCGAAGCAACCGCCGCCATCCGCTGCATCGCCGGGACCTCGGCGGCGCCGGCGAGCTCCTCGGCCCGGGACTCGACCTCCGCGGCGCTCATCTCCCGGAAGGGCTTGTAGCCGGAGCCGGTATGGACCGGCTCGGCGAGGATCCGGTCGAGGTCGGCGGCCGTCACGAGGCGGCGAGCGTCGCGGCGGCGACGGCGGCCTGCCCGAAGGCGATCCCGCCGTCGTTCGGCGGCAGCGCCGCCGGCACGAGCACCTCGAGCCCGCTCGCCGTCAGCTCCCGCCAGGTCCGCTCGAGCAGGAGCCGATTCTGGAAGACGCCGCCCGAGAGGACGACCCGGTCGAGGCCGCGGTCGGAGGCGATCCGCGCGCAGGCGGCGGCGGTCGTGATCGCCAGGCCGGCGTGGAAGCGCCCGGAGACGACCGCCGCCGCCACCCCGGCGCCGGCGTCGGCGGCGACGGCGCGGATCACCTCGCGGGCATCGATCAGGATCGGGCCCTCGTCTTCGCCGATCAGCGGGATCTCGTAGCCGGCGCCGCCGGCCTCGTCGCGATCGGCGATTCCTTCGAGCTCGGCCGCCGCCTGCCCCTCGTGATCGACCGTGTGGCGGACGCCGGCGATCGCCGCGACCGCGTCGAAGAGCCGGCCGGCACTGCTCGTGATCGGCGAGGAGACGCCGGAGCGGACCAGATCGGAGACCTGCTCCCAGCGCTTGCCGCCGACGGCGCCGACCAGTGTCGCGGGAAGCGGCGGATCGTCGCGGCCGAGCGCCGCCGCGAGCCACGAGCAGGCCATCCGCCACGGCTCCCGGGTCGCGGCGTCGCCGCCGGGCAGCCGGACGGGGAACATCAGGCCGGCGCGTTCATAGCCGCCGAGCGAGCCGACGAGCAGCTCGCCTCCCCAGACCGTGCCGTCGGGGCCGTATCCGGCGCCGTCGAAGATCGCTCCGGCGGCGGGTCCGGTATGACCATGCTCGGCGAGGGCGGCGGCGAGATGGGCGTGATGGTGCTGGACGCCGAGCGGCTCGAGGTCGTCGCGCTCGAGCGCGTAGCGGGTCGAGAGGTAGTCGGGGTGGAGGTCGTGGGCGACGAGGCGCGGCGTCACCGCGAACAGGCGCTCGAAGTGGGCGATCCCGGAGCGGAACGCGTTCAGCGTCTCGAAGTTCTTGAGGTCGCCGATGTGGTGGGAGACCCAGGCCCTCCGCCCCTTCGCGATCGCGAACGTCGACTTCAGCTCGGCCCCGGTCGCGAGCAGCGGCGGAGCGTCGAGCGGCAATCCGAGCGCCTCCGGCACGTAGCCGCGCGAGCGCCGGATCAGCAGCGGCTCGGTCCGGATGTCCGGGTCGAGCGTGCGCAGGACCGAGTCGTCGGTGCGGACGTGGATCGGCCGGTCGTGGAGCAGGAACAGATCGGCGATCGGAGCGAGCCGCTCGCGCGCATCGTCGTCGGCGAACGCGATCGGCTCGTCGGAGACATTGCCGGAGGTGAGGACCAGCGGGACCGCCGCGTCGGCGGCGAGCAGGTGGTGCAGCGGCGCGTAGGGAAGCATCACCCCGAGGTCGGCGCTGCGGGGGGCGACCGACGGTGCGACCCCCGACGCCGCCCGCTCGCGGGCGACGACGATCGGCCGTCGGGGCCCGGTCAGATGGCGCTCGTCGGCACTCGTCAGCTCGACCAGGCGGCGCGCCGCCTCGAGGTCGGGCGCCATCACGGCGAACGGCTTGTCCTCACGGTGCTTGCGGGCGCGCAGCGCCGACACCGCGCGCTCGTCGTCGGCGCGCGCCGCCAGGTGGTAGCCGCCGAGGCCCTTGACGGCGGCGATCCGGCCGTCGAGCACTGCCCGTGCGGCGGCTTCGACAACATCCCCCGCCCCCGGATCGGCGATCTCCTCCCACGTTCGGGCGTCGCGGAGCTCGGCCCGCGGGCCGCAGTCCGGGCAGGCGTTCGGCTGGGCGTGAAAACGGCGATCGGCGGGATCCTCGTACTCGGCGCGGCAGCGCTCGCACATCGCGAACGCGGCCATCGTCGTCGCCGGGCGGTCGTAGGGAACGTCGCGGACGATCGTGAAGCGCGGCCCGCAGTTCGTGCAGTTCGTGAACGGGTAGCGATGGCGACGGTCGGCGGGGTCGCGGAGCTCGGCGAGGCAGTCCGCGCAGGTGGCGGTGTCCGCCGAGACCAGAGCGTCCGCCGCTCCGGCCGCCCGGCTCGGCGCGATCTCGAAGCCGTGATCGCCGGCGGGCTCGATCTCCTCCTCGCTGACCCGCTCGACGTGCGCCAGCGCCGGGGCCTCGTCGCCGAGGCGGCGCAGGAACCGGTCGAGGTCGGCCCGCGCGCCCTCGACCTCGATCAGCACCCCCCGCTCGTCGTTGAAGACATGGCCGGCGAGCCCCTCCCCGGTCGCGAGCCGGTAGACGTGAGGACGGAACCCGACCCCCTGGACGACGCCCTCGACCCGCACCCGCAGCCGGCGCGACTCCTCCCTCCCGATCGGGCCCGGCTGGGACAGACGGGTCGCCACGGCTAGCCGACCAGCTCGCGGAGGCCGTGGTAGGCGCTCGCCTGGGCCTCCTGGATCCGCGGGATGTTCTGCGAGTCGGTCACGACGACGTGATCGGCGAGGCCCCCTTCCGCGATCGCTCCGCCCCCGTAGCCGGCCATGGCGATCGTCGCGACGCCCAGCTTGCGAGCCTCGGCAAGTGCCGAGAGGAGGTTCTCCGAGCCGCCGCTGGTCGAGAACGCGATCAGGACGTCTCCGGGGCGACCGTAGGCGATCACCTGTCGCTGGAAGATCTCGGCGACGCCGATGTCGTTGGCGACCGCAGTCAGGATCGGCGAGTCCTCGGTCAGGTCGATGGCGCGGCGAGGCGTCCAGCGCCCGCCGCCGTCGGAGCGGAAGTCGGCGACGACGTCCATCGCGTCGGTCGCCGAGCCGCCGTTGCCGATCGCGAGCAGCCTGCCGCCGCTCCCGAGCTTCGCGCGGAGCTCCGCCGTCGCAGCGAGGAGGACCTCGGCGTTGTCCTCGAGGCTTTCGCGGCGCAGCCCCCCGACCTCCTCGGACTTGGCGAGGGCGGAGCGGCAGACGTCATCGATCACCGCGTCGAGGTCGCGCTCGGCCTCGGCGAGGAACGGATAGAGGAAGCCCGCCGCACCGGGGTCGGCCTCGGCCCGCGATTCGCGCCCCTCGAGCAGTCCGCGGTGGTCGAAGAAGACGTGAACCAGCTCCCAGAGCACGTGGTAGGCCGTCTCGACGACCTCCTGCCGCACGAACGCGTCCTCGCCGGGCGCGGCGAAGCTCCACTCCGCCGCGGGCCCGGATTCGGTCGCCGCCGGGGCCGGGAAGCCGAGCGTCAGCGCTCCCCCGTCCCGAGCCCGGCCGAGCGCGCCGGTGACCTCGTCGCCGGCCTCCTCGCCCTCGCCGAAGCCGATCACGATGTCGTCGGGCTCGATCAGCTCTGCGGCGCGGGCGGCGACCGATCCGCCCTCGGCGGTCACCGCGAGTGCCGGCAGCGCCCGCTTGCCGACGATCACCGGGTGAACGAACTCGACCGAGACGTGACGGGCGTCGGATCGTGCCGTCGGGGACGCCCCGAGCGCGATCAGTCGCCCCCCGCGTGCGAAGCGCTCCGCCATCCGGTGACAGCAGCGGGCGAGCCGCTCCGACTCACGCGCGAAGAACTCCCGGTTGGCCTCGGTGCGCGCCTCGGCGAGGCCCTCGAGCGTCGCCGCCGCCTGCTCGGAGTCGAGCGGCAGCGCGACCTCTCCAGGCTGGGAGGTCGCCTCGGTGCCCTCCAGGGCTTCGGTCACGCCGGCACCTCGTCGCGTCCGCCCACCCCGAGCAGCCAGTTTCGGAAGTCCGCGATCCCCTCGCCGGTCCTGGCGCTGACCCGCATGACCTCCGCATCGGGATTGACCGCGGCGATGTTGTCGAGCAGCAGGTCGAGGTCGAAGTCGAGGTGCGGGAGCAGGTCGATCTTGTTGACGGCGACGATGTCGCACGTCCGGAACATCAGCGGGTACTTGATCGGCTTGTCCTCGCCCTCGGTGACCGAGCAGATCATCGCCTTGGCGTCCTCGCCGATCCGGAACTCTGCCGGGCAGACGAGGTTGCCGACGTTCTCGACCACGAGCAGGTCGAGGTCGTCGAGGTCGAAGTCGGGCAACGCCGAGCGGACCATGTTGGCGTCGAGGTGGCACTCGCCGCCGAAGCCGCCGTCGGTGTTGAGCTGGACGACCGGGACGTGGAGCGCCGAGATCCGGTCGGCGTCCATCGATCCCTGGACGTCGCCCTCGAGCACGCCGACCCGGACGTCGGCGCCGGCAAGGGCGCGCTCGAGCAGCGAGGTCTTGCCCGCTCCGGGCGCGCTCATCAGGTTGACGACGGCGACTCCGGCGCGATCGAAGTCAGCCCGGTTCGCCGTCGCGATCGTCGTGTTGGCGTCGAGCGCGTCCTCGGCGATCTTGATCTTGGTGCGGTGCATCGAATCTCCTTTTCGTTCAGCTTGATCGGTCAGCCCGGCGTTGCGGCACGCCCGCTCGGCGATCGGTCGGGTTCCGGGTCTCCGTCCTCGACCTCGATCGACTCGACCTCGAGCTCCTCGCCGCGAAGCACGCGAGCGCCGACGCCCTCGCAGGCCGGGCACCGGAACTGGGGCAAGAGCGACATCGATTCGAGTCCCGAATGGATCGCGGGCTCGGCGGGGGGCGCCGGATCCCACTCCTGCCCGCAGCAGTCGCAGCCCATCAGCGCGTCGATCAGCTCGAGCTCGAGGCTCGCGTCCTCGCAATCGGTGTCGCGGCTGACGATCCCGAAGTAGAACGCGAGCGACTCCGGTACGACCTGCCGGAGCCGCCCGACCCGGACGTTCACCGTCGAGATCCGGCGTCCACCGGCATGCGCCAGGGCGGTCTCGACGACGGCGCTCGAGATCGACAGCTCATGCATCGGAGGCCACCTCGCGGTCCTGCTCCCAGGCTGCGTCGCCGAGCAGCTCGTCGACCGTCTCGAGGACGAGGTCGACGGCCCGCCCGACGGCGTCGGCGACCGCCGGCGAGAGCTCGAGGCCCATCTCCTCGACGGTCCCGGGCTCGCAGGCGATCACGAGGATCCGGCCCGGCCAGCCGCCGACGGTCTTGACGAACCGGAGCACCGTGTGCGGGTCCATGGCGTGCGGGCTGACCACCTCGCCGTCGCCGATCGGCTCGACATCGTCGGGGTCGGCGTCCATCACGTAGAGGGTGCCGGCCTCACCGCCCTTGCGGCTGACGTCGACGAGCACGAGGGCGTCGTAGCCGCGCATCACCTCGTAGGCGAGATCGAGCCCGCCGGTCCCGAAGTCGAACACGGCCACCCCATCGGGCAGCTCGCGCGCCTCGAGGCGCTCGGCGACCCGGCCGCCGAAGCCGTCGTCCTTCATCCAGGCGTTGCCGATGCCGGCCACGAGGATCCGCTTGCCGCCGGTCATCCGTTCGCCTCCTCGACCTCGTCCGGGAAGAAGAACAGGTAGCGGCCGCTCTCGTCGAGGACCTCGGCCATCGGGTCGTCGTCGATCGTCACCCCGAGATGCGGACGGCCGTCGTAATCGATGTAGATGCGCCTGATCGTCGCCGTCCGGCCGTCCATCATCCCGTCGTAGGGGTCGCCGCCGGAGCCGGGCCGGAGCACGACCTTGCCGTCGAGCCGGAAGCTGCGATCGCCGACCGTGAGCTCGCGCTCGCCCCTGACCTCCGCTCCAGCGCTCGCAGGCGGGTCCTCCCGCATCATCCCGTGCAGGGCGAGCATCTCCTCGGCGGTCGTCGAGCCGGCCCGATCGATCATCGAGCGGACGATCGGATCGTCCTGCTCCTCGATCGCCTCCCGCTCGGCGTCGCTGAGCGTCCGCACGTGGAGCAGGAGCGCCTCCTCGATCTCGGTGTTGTCGAACGTGTTGACCCGGCTCTCGGCGGCGATCGCGGGATGGTCGGGGAGGAGGATCGCGGCGCCGAGCACGGCGTCGTCATCGGGCGAGGCGAGGACCGGCCAGGTGTTGACGTTCTCGCAGCCCTGCACGGCGCGGCCGACCTCGCCCTCGTCCTCGAGCGGCGACACGAATCGGGCGCCGCGCAGCCCGAGAAGCGTCTGGCAGGAGAGCAGCGAACGGCGCAACGCGGCCGCGCGGTCCATCCCCTGAGCCTCCGATGGCGCCAGCGGGGTCGAGTTGGCGACCGTCGCACGGACCCGCGTCGATCCGCCCTCCGCCGGTGAGGCGCTGAGCTCGATCCGGCCGCTGACGCCACCGACGCCACCGAACGCGAACTCGGCCTCGCCCGGGCTCGCGATCAACTCCTCCAGCGGCGTCCGCGCGACACCGATCCGGCGAGGACGGGCGCGGTTGTCGGGCCCTTCGGAGAGCAGGAAGACGGCTGCCGCCTCGATCTCGGCCGTCCCCCCGGCCGCCGCGGGCAGGACGACGACCTCGACCCGGACGTGGTCGAACGCGGCTCGCTGTGCGGCCGCGTAGGCCGGCGGATAGGCGATCCCGAACGGCGTCGGGGTCGCGTTCTTGGTCGTGCCCGGGGTGTAGGGATAGAGGGCGTAGCCCTCGTAGAGCAGCGAGTCGGCGAGTTGCTCGGCCGCCTCATTCATCGTCGCCCCCTCCCTCACGGTCGCGATCGAGGAGCCCGGCGACGCAGCCGTCGAACGTCGGACTGCCGGCCGCGCTCGACTTCAGCCGTCCAAGCCGCTTCAGCGTCTCGTCGGAGACGCGGATCCAGGCCCCCTCCGGGTAGTGGCGCTCGATCATCCCGCTCCACGTCGACACCGGCAGGTCGAAGCGGGTCGACCGGTCCCATGGCAGCGGCATCATCTGGAGGCGCTCGCCGTGCCCCCGGTAGAAGACCGTCCCGTTGAAGTGCAGCCGCAGCGGGATCACGCCGTCGCCGAGGCCGGCGAAGTACTTGGTGGCCGCGATCTCGTGGTCGAAGCTGCAGGGAACCGGGATCTCGAGAAGGGTCTCGCCGCTGAAGCTCGGGGCGAGGACGTCGACCTGCGTCCAGCGGAGCGCCTCCGTCGTCGCCTGCCATCGCTCGGGCTCGCCGAACAGCTCGACCAACCGCTCCCGCTCGGCCGGCTCGTGGCGGCGCCGGCCGGGCTCGATCGTCAGCAGCACCGACAGCGCCGCCGTGTAGATCTCGATGCCGGACTCGTCAATGATCCGAGCGGTCAGGCTCAGCGTTGGTGTCGCGGTCCGCTCGAGTCCGCGGGCGGCGACGATCTCGAACTCCGGGTCCGGGCGGTCGAGCGGCGGCGCCCGGTCGGGTCCCTCGGCGAGCATGTCGGCAGGCCGCGGTCGCGGCTCGACGCCGAGGCGATCGCCCTCAGACATCGCCGCCGAACCCCCGCAGCTCGCCGCCGGTCGCGGCCTTGACCCGGAGCTCGGCGAAGAACCGCCCGATCGCCTCCTCCGGGCCCGGACCGCCGGAGATCCCCTCCCAGCTCGACTTGATCATCCCGACGAGCCGGTAGCACTCGTCGATCGGGACGACCGCGTGCTGGTGGGGATCCGACATCCGGTTGACGATCAATGCCTCGGAATCCGGCTCGAGCCGGTCGAGGGCGGGGTTGAGCGCCTGCAGGCGCTCCCATGCGTCCGGGTCGATCTCCGATTCGGTCGCCCCCGCCGGGCTCGGGTAGAGGGCGAACACCCGCTCCGGCTCGCCGGTCCGCATGAAGAACGCGAGCCCGACCGGGATGGCGAAGCTAGTCCACGCCTCGTCGGGAAGGTCGAAGTCGCCGAGCCACTCCGTGCGGGCACCCGCGGGCCGGAAGCGCGCCTCGCCGGAGCGGACCGACCAGCAGGTCTCGCAGGCACAGAGCAGGCGACGGTCGTCGAGGTCGATCAGGTGCCGGTGATCGGTCGGCAGGCCGGCGCCGCAGAGCTCGCAGCGCTCCTCGCCCGCAGCCACCACATCGCCGGCGACGGTCATCGTCGCGCCGCTGCGTCCGGCGAGCCGGCGCAGGCCACCGACCAGGTCGGCCTGGCCGTTCACGTCGCGACGGCCACCCGGACGGCGCCGTTCTCGCGCAGCAGCGGGACCGGCTCGAGCTGCAGGCGCTGATCGTCGAGCGAGCGCCCCGCCCGCGGCAGGTAGTAGCGGCGCGAGCAGCCCGGGCAGGCGAGGACGCCGTCGGCGAGGACGCCGCGCTCGAGCGGGCCGCCGCATTCCGCGCAAGCGTCCCGGTAGGCGAGCAGCTTTCCGTCCACGTTGGCGACCACCAGCGGCAGGCCCGCAGCCGCGGTCGAAGTCAGCTCCCCGTCTTCGAGGCCGGCGACCCCGTCGATCCCGAACCAGGACGGCAGCCCGATCGGGGCCTCTCCCGCCGCAGCGTCCGCGCTCACCGGTCCGGCCACGGCTCCGTTCGCAGCCGGCGTCTGCACGACCGGCAGCTCCATCCCGTCGGCCGCGGCGTCGATCCCGGGGCTCGCGACCCCGCCTTCGACCTCGAGCGCCTCGAGGTCGGGAGCGCGGGCGTCGAGGGCCTGCTTGATCGCCAGCTCGAGCGTCGATGCGGATGCCGGGCAGCCGTCACAGCTCCCCGACAGGCGGATCCTGGCGATGCCGTCCTCGACCGCGAGCAGCTCGACGTCGCCGCCGTGCGACTCCATGTAGGGCCGGACGCTGTCGAGCGCCTCGCCGACCCGCTCGGCGAGCGGCACCGGATAGAGGTCGTGGATCAGCATCAGGCTCGCGACGACCCCGTCGTCGGCGAGCTGCTCACGGAGCCCGGCGGCAGGCTCGCCGCCGTCCTCGAGGGCGGCGAAGATCCGCCGCAGCCCCTCGCCGTAGAGATCGAGGACGACCGCGATCAGCTCCTCGCAGCCGGCCCGGGCCCGCGGGTCCTCGATCCGCTCGAGGTCGGCGTGAAGCTCCCGGAAGCGGTCGATCAGCTCCTCCGGCGCTGCCTCGCGAGCCGCCATTCAGCACATCCCGGTCGGCGTGTGCATCACCTTGCGGACCCGGCCGGCGCCGTCGTACATGTGAACTCCGCAAGGCAGGCAGGGGTCGAAGCTGCGCACGGCGCGCATGATGTCGACGCCCTTGAAGTCCTCGGGACCGTTCTCCTCGAAGATCGGCGTGTTCTGCACGGCATCCTCGTACGGGCCCGGGGTCCCGTGGCTGTCGCGGACGCTGGCGTTCCACGGCGTCGGCGGGTAGGGCTGGTAGTTCGCGATCTTGCCCTCCTCGATCACCATGTGATGACTGAGAACGCCGCGCGCGGCCTCGTGGAACCCGCAGCTGACCGCCTGCTCGGGGACCTCGAAGTCCTTCCAGGACTTCGTCCGGCCCGCCCGGACCTCCTTGAACGCGCGCTCGAGGCAGTGCAGGCCGACCAGCGCCGAGTAGGCCTCGTGGTAGGAGCGGGCGCGGTCGCGCTCGATCGCGTTCGACTTCTCCGGCAGCTTCCACTCGAGCTCCATCTCCGGCATGCCGGCCGTCTTCGGCAGGACCATCTGGATGCTGTCGCCGGTCGCCTTGCAGTAACCGAAGTCGACCTTGCCGGCCTTCGCGGTCACCCACTGGCGGGCGAACGGCCCGCCGCCGGTGTCGCAGGCGACGTAGCGCTCGTTGCGCTCGTCGTACATCCGCGGCGAGACGACCCAGCTGTACTTGTCGTTGAAGTCGCGCTTCTGCGGCTTCGGCAGGGTCACCTTGTTCCACGGATGCCGGGCGTCGACCGGGTTTCCGAGCGGGTCCTTGGTCACGAACGGCGCCTGGCTCTCGGTCCAGTCGTCGAAGTAGGACGACCCGAGCAGGATCCGGATCGCCAGGTTGATGTCGACGAGATCGGTGGTGATCAGCTCGCCGCCGAAGACCAGCCCCGGCGTCACGTACCGGTGGTTGCCCCACTCGTTCATGTTCGCGTACGAGTAGTCGACGTAATCCGGATCGTCGAACGAGCCCCAGCAGACCAGGTCGGTCTCGCGGAAGCCGACCATGTCGTAGCCCGGCAACTCCTCGAGGAAGAAGTCGTAGAGGTCGTCGTGCATGGGCACGGTCCGCTTGCAGTACTCGAAGTACCGCATCAGCCGCACGTAGTAGTCGGTCAGCGTCTGATGGGTGATCTGGGCACTGCAGCCGCCGGGCATGATCGTCGACGGGTGCGTGTGCCGGCCCCCGAACAGGCAGTACATCTCGCGCGTGTAGCGCGCCACCTGCAGCGTCTCCAGGTAGAAGTCGCCGGTGAACGGGTTGAGCCCGCGCATGATGTCGGCGATCGTCCGGTAGCCGTGCACGTCCGAGTGTGGCGCCGCGGTGCTCTCGGCCTTCGCGAGCAGGCTCGGGTTCGTCTCCTTGACCATCTGCTCGCAGAAGTCGACGTTGCACATGCAGTCGTTGAAGATCGCGTGGTCGAACATGTAGTCCGCGGTCTCCGCGAGGTTGAACGCGAGGTCGCCGAGCGGCGGCGGCTTCACCCCGTAGGCCATGTTCTGGTTCAGGCAGGAGCAGGTGCAGTGATTGTCCCCGCAGATGCCGCAGATCCGGCTGGTGATGAAGTGCGCGTCGCGCGGGTCGATCCCCTTCATGAAGATGTCGAACCCGCGGAAGATCATCGACGTCGAGTAGCACTTGTTGACCGTCTGGTTGGAGAAGTCGATCTCGGTGTGGATGCCGAGGCTGCCGACGATCCGGGTGATCGGATCCCACGACATCTCCTTGACCATCACCTTCTGGTCGCTCTTCGGTGTCTCTACCGTTGCCATCTCACTGCCTCCTGACTCGTTGAAGTCGTCCGACCGTCAGGCCCGCTCACGACCCGGGCGGCGCGTAGCTCGACGAGCGCGACCGGTAGCCGCTCGTCAGCGTGTTGCCGGGCTTCCGCCAGTCCGGCTCGACGTCGTATTTCGTGCGGATGTTGCGGTGCCGGAAGTAGCGGAGGATCGGCCCCAGCGTGAACCCCTCGACCCGCGCCGCCCAGCGTCCGGCTGCATCCTCGTCCATGAACGGCATGTACTTGTCGGGGAAGCCGGGCATCGTGCAGGCCATGCAGATCCCGCCCACGTTCGGGCAGCCGCCGTACCCGTCGACCCAGCCGCGGATCGGGACGTTGCACTTGACGACCGGGCCCTTGCAGCCGAGCTTGACGAGGCAGCGCGGGTCGTCGCCGTACTCGGTGGCGAAGTTGCCCTGTTCGGTGAAGCCGGCGCGGTTGCAGCCCTCGCGCACGGTCCGGCCGAACAGCCACTTCGGCCGCAGCGCGTTGTCGAGCTCCGGCGCCGGGGCGAGCCCGGCCAGATGCAGCGCCAGATACAGCAGCACCTCGGTCATGTTGTCGGGCTGAGCCGGACAGCCGGGAATGTTCACGACCGGCAGGCCCGCCTTCGACTTC
This sequence comes from Solirubrobacterales bacterium, assembly GCA_035759925.1. Lineage (GTDB taxonomy): Bacteria > Actinomycetota > Thermoleophilia > Solirubrobacterales > 70-9 > RHKX01. Next base: position 6,448 of record DASTTY010000106.1, on the reverse strand, counting down.
CAGCTCCAGCCGAGGTGGTCGGCCACCCCCATCGCCCCGGTCGGGTTGTTCTTCATCGCCGGGATGCCGCCGTAGGTGGCGCAGGTGCCGATCGCGACGACCGCCGCCGCCTTCGGGGCGAGCCGGTCGAGCCACTCGCTCGTCGTGATCGGCTGGCCGGTCTCCGGATCGTCGCCGATCGCCGCGAAGTAGCCCTCGCCGGAGAGGTTCTCGTTCGGGATCGAGCCCTCGACGCAGAGCACGAACGGGTCGAGCTCGCCGCGCTCGGCCTTCCACCAGTACTCGATGAACTCGGGACCGTTCTCGTAGGCGAGCACCGGGTTGTGGACGATCACCTTCGGCATCCCCGGGATCGACTGGGTGATGATGTCCTCGAGGCTCGGGTTGACCGCCGACGTCATCGCGACGGAGTCGCCGTCGCACGACAGTCCCGTCGTCATCCAGATCACGTGCGCCTCGACCGCCTCGGTCTCGTTCTGGTTCGGCACGAACTCGGTTGCCGCGGTTGCCGCCATCGTCAACTCTCCTTCCCGGAGCGCCGGTGACCCGGCCTCGATCGGTCTCGACTCAATCTCAAGCTCTCGGCCGTCCCGCCCCGGAGTCCCATCAGCAGATCCTCGGCAGCGGGTCGCCGGCGAGCAGATCCATGACCCGCCTGCCCCCGAATGCGGTCTCGACGAGGACCATCCCCGGGGGCTCGGTCCTGACCTCGCCGATCTCGGCCGCCTCCTCGCTGCCGGCGACGCTCCGCAGCGCAGCCAGCGCCTCGGCGGCGGCCTCGGGAGCGACGATCGCGACCATCCGGCCCTCGTTGGCGACGTACATCGGGTCGATCCCGAGGATCTCGGCGGCGCCGGCGACCGCCGGGCGGACCGGGACGTCGGCCTCGCGGCTGACGATCGCGACCCCCGACGCGCGAGCGAGCTCGTTGAGGACGGTCGCGACGCCGCCGCGGGTCGCGTCGCGCATGCAGCGCAGCCCGTCCCCGACCGTCGCGATCAGCGCTGCCGCTGCCGGCCAGAGCGACTGGGTGTCCGACTCGATGTCGGCGTCGAGGTCGAACTCGTCGCGGGCGAGCATGATCGCGGTCCCGTGATCGCCGATCGGGCCGGAGACGAGCACGCGGTCACCGGGTTCGAGCGCCGCCGGCGACAGCGAGGCGCGCTGGTCGATCCGGCCGATCCCGGTCGTCGTGATGTACATCGAATCGCAGTGGCCGCGCTCGACGACCTTGGTGTCGCCGGCGACGATCTCGACGCCGGCGACGTCGGCCGCCGCCGCGATCGCCTCGACCTCGGCGCGCAGCTCCGCGGCCGCGAGCCCCTCCTCGAGGACGAGCGCGACCGTGATCGCCTCCGCGCGGGCGCCCGCCATCGCGAGGTCGTTGACGGTCCCGTTGATCGCAAGCTCGCCGATCGAGCCGCCGGGGAATCGAATCGGCCTGACGACGTAGCTGTCGGTGCTCATCGCCACCCCGCTGTCGGTGATCGCCACGGTGCCTGCGTCGGCCAGCTCGGCCAGGCCGCGAGGCTCGCCGGCGTCGGCATCCCCACCCGCGAACGCCGGCACCAACAGGCCCTCGATCAGCGTCTGGGTCGCCTTGCCGCCGGCGCCGTGGGCCATCGTCACCTGCTCGGCCTTGAACTTCGGCCGTTTCGCCCGCGCCGTTTCGATGATCCCGAGGATCCGCTGCTCGCGATCGGAGACGGCGGCGGGATCGGCGGTCATCAGACCACCTCCCGCTCCCGCGCGAACCGCCCGTAGTTGTAATAGGCGGCGCAGGCCCCCTCGGGGGAGACCATGCAGGTGCCGATCGCGTGCTCGGGGGTGCAGGCGGTTCCGAAGACCTTGCACTCCCACGGCTTGATCACGCCCTTGAGGACCTCGCCGCACTGGCAGGCCTTCGGATCGGCGACGCGCACTCCGGGCGTCTCGTAACGGCGCTCGGCGTCGAAGTCGGCGTAGGCATCCGAGAGCCGCAGCCCGCTTTGGGAGATGAAGCCGAGGCCGCGCCACTCGAAGTGCGGCCGCACCTCGAAGACCTCGGCCATCACCGCGAGGGCGGCGTGGTTGCCGTCGTAGGGGACGACGCGGGCGTACTGGTTCTCGACCTCGGCCCGGCCCTCGGCGATCTGGCGGAGGATCATCGCGATCCCGTGGAGGACGTCGAGCGGCTCGAACCCAGATGTGACCAGGGGTCTGCCGTAATCGCGCGGGATGAACTCGAACGGGCGGGCGCCGACGATCGTCGAGACGTGGCCGGGCCCGATGAAGCCGTCGAGCCGCAGGTCGGGCGATTCGAGCAACGCTCGCAACGGCGGCACGATCGTCACGTGGTTGCAGATGCAGAGGAAGTTCCCGACGCCCTCGGCCTTGGCCCGCTTCAGGGTCAGCGCGGTCGAGGGCGCGGTCGTCTCGAAGCCGATCGCGAAGAAGACGACGGTGCGGTCGGGGTTCGCCTTGGCGATCCGCAGGGCATCGAGCGGCGAGTAGACCATGCGGATGTCGGCGCCGGCCGCCTTCGCGTCGATGAACGTCTGCTCGGAGCCGGGGACGCGCATCATGTCGCCGAAGCAGGTGAAGATGACCTCCTCGTGGCGGGCGATCGCGAGCCCGTCGTCGACCCGGCCCATCGGGATCACGCAGACCGGGCAGCCGGGACCGTGGACCAGCTCGACGTTCTCGGGGAGCAGGTCGTCGATCCCGTACTTGTAGATCGAGTGGGTGTGGCCCCCGCAGACCTCCATCAGCTTGTAGTCGCGGCCGGGCTCGACGAGCGAGAGGATCTCGGCCGCCAGCGCTCGCCCGAGCTCGGCGTCGCGGAACTCGTCGACGTACTTCAAGGCCGGCCGACCTCCTCCGCTGCGCGTCCGGGGTCGGCCGGGTTCGCAGCGGAGCCGAGATGCGAGATCGCGGTACCGGCATGAACGAGCAGCCGGTCGCCGGTCCGGACCGGGCCGACGAGGGCGATCTCGACGCTCTCCTGCCTGCCCGCCGCGTCGCTGCAGAGGGCGAGGCCGCGGTCGACGTCGACGAGCTCGACGGTCAGCTCGACGGCCACGTCCCCACAGGTGATGCAGCCGTCCTCCGCGTCCGATCGGCAGGCGCCGCGCGCGGAGGACGGTGCGGTCATTCGATCACGCTCGCCTTCAGCTCGGCGAGCTCCTGCTCGTAGTCGGCGCCCATTCCCTCGAGCAGCCGGCGGGTCGCGATCGCCTCCTCCTCGTCGACCTTGGAGATCGCGAAGCCGACATGGATGAGGACCCAGTCGCCGGGAACGGCACCCTCACCCTCGGCGTCGAGCAACCCGATGTTCACGGTCCTGCGGACCCCTGCCACGTCCACCTTGGCGAGTCGGTTCGGCTCGTCGATCACCTCGAGGACAAGTCCTGGGATGGCCAGGCACACGTCAACTCCTCCTGATCGAATCCGTCAGCCAACCTAACAGCGGCCCGGGGCGCTTGCAACACCCGACACGAACGTCCTGAGGCTAGTACCTGACCCCGACCAGGTAGAGACCGTGCGCGGGAGCGGTCGGGCCGGCGGCGGAGCGCGGCGCACCGTCGAGCAGTGCCGCGAAGCCGTCGACGTCGCGGCGGCCGCCGCCCACCTCCAGCATCGTCCCGGCAAGGACCCGGACCATGTTCCGCATGAAGGCGTCGGCCTCGATCTCGAAGCTGAGGACGCGGTCGCCCTCGGCGGCCCAAATCGCGTCGACGACGTTGCGCTCGAAGCGGACGTGCTCGGTCTCGGTCGGGGTGAACGCCGTGAAGTCGTGGCTGCCGGCGAGCAGCGCCGCGCACGCGACGAGCGCCTCGCGGTCGAGCGGATGCGGCCAGTTGTGGGCGCGACCGCGCTCGAACGGATCAGGCGGGGAGCCGACCTCGACCCGGTAGCGGTAGCGCCGCGAGCGGGCCTGCCGGCGGGCGTCGAAGCCGGGCGCAGCGGTGACCGCGGAGATCGCCAGGTCGGGGCCGGTGAGCGCGTTCAACGCCGCCGGCAGCGATTCCGGAACCTCGCGCCCGGTCGTGAACGAAGCGACCTGGGCGAGCGCGTGGACGCCCGCGTCGGTCCGCCCGGCGACGGTCAGCGCGACCGGCTCGCCGATCACCCGCGTGAGCGCATCCTCGAGCTCGCCCTGCACCGTCCGCAGCCCCGGCTGCCGCGCCCAGCCCCGGAACCGCGCGCCGTCGTAGGCGAGGTCGAGACGAAAGGTCGCCATCGGGCGACCCGCCTAGACCAGTTCGAGGTAGACCATCTCCGTGGAGTCGGACCGACGCGGGCCGAGCTTGACGATCCGCGTATAGCCGCCCGGGCGCTCGCTGTAGCGAGGCGCGATCTCGTCGACGAGCTTGTGGACGATGAACTTGTCCTGGCCGAGCCGCGAGAGGAGCAGCCGCCGCGAATGGAGGTCGCCGCGCTTGGCGATCGTGATCATCCGCTCGACCTGGGGCTTGACGGCCTTCGCCTTAGCCTGGCTGGTCTGGATCCGCTCGTGCTCGATGAGCTGCCGCGACAGGTTCTTCATCAGCGCCTTGCGATGGGCGGAGTCGCGACTCAGCTTGTGGCGGTTCCTCTTGTGGCGCATGGCTGGGGTCCTGTCCTCGTCGGCCCGGAGCCTACTCGTCGCGGAGCGCCAAGCCGAGGCCGTGCATGGCCTCGATGACCTCTTCGATCGAGCGCTCGCCGAAGTTCGGGATCGCCTTCAGCTCCGATTCCGACTTCGCCTGGAGGTCGCCGATCGTCTGCACGCCGGCTCGCTTCAGGCAGTTGTAGGCGCGGACGCCGATCTCGAGCTCCTCGATCAGCCGATCGTCGCCACCGCCGACCGCGGCGCCGTCATCGGCCGCTTCGGGCTCGGCGCCGTTGGTCTGGGTGAGCTCCTCGACGCGATCGGCGTCGGTGAAGATCGCCAGGCTCGCGATCATCAGCTCGGCCGCTTCACGCAGCGCCGCGCCGGGCTCGAGCGAGCCGTCGGTCTCGAGCTGCAGCGAGAGCTTGTCGAAGTCGGTCCGCTGACCGACGCGCGAGGAGTCGACCCTGTAGGACGCCCGCTTGATCGGCGAGAAGATCGAGTCGATCGGGATGACGCCGATCGGCTGGTCCTCCGTCTTGTTGTCCTCGGCCGGCGAGTAGCCGCGGCCGCGGCCGACCGTCAGGTACATCTCCAGCTTCGTCTTCTTCTCGAGCGTCGCAATCGGGGCCTCGGGGTTGAGGATCTCGACGCCGGCCGGGACCTCGAGGTCGGCGGCCGTGATCTCACCCGGACCGGTCGCGACCAGCGGCACCTCGACGACGTCGGCGTCGGTGTGCATCCGGACGACGATGTCCTTGAGGTTGAGAATGATGTCGGTGACGTCCTCCTTGATCCCCGAGATGCTCGAGAACTCGTGGGCGACTCCCTCGATCCGAACGCTGGTGATCGCGGCGCCCTTCAGCGACGAGAGCAGGACCCGGCGCAGGCTGTTGCCGTACGTGTAGCCGAAGCCCTTGTCGAGAGGCTCGATGGTGAACGTGCCCTGGTTGTCGGTGATCTCCTCGCCGGAGATCGTCGGAGTCTGAAAATCGGGCAGGGTGGTCATTTGGCGCTTCCTTCCGTCGCGGTTTTTCGGAGCCCCTACTTCGAGTACAGCTCGACGATGAGCTGCTCGGAAATCGGCGAGTCGATCTCGTCCCGCTCGGGGAGGCGCAAGACCTTGGCGGTGAGCGAGTCGTGATCGGCCTGCAGCCAGGGGGGCACGGTTGAAATCAGTTCGGTGGCGACGCGGACCGTCGTCTCGGCGTCGGAGCCCGACTTGATCGAGATGATGTCCTCGGGCTTGAGCTGGTAGCTGGGGATGTCGACTCGGCGGCCGTTGACCTGCCAGTGGCCGTGCCGGATCAGCTGGCGGGCCTGACGCCGCGAGGCCGCGAACCCGAGCCGGACCAGGACGTTGTCGAAGCGGCGCTCGAGCAGCCGCAGCAGGTTCTCGCCGGTGACGCCGTCCTGGCGGGAGGCCTTGTCGTAGTAGGCGCGGAACTGCTTCTCGAGGACCTGGTAGTAGCGGCGAGCCTTCTGCTTCTCGCGGAGCTGCTGGCGGTACTCGGAGGCGCGCAGGCGACCGCGGCCGTGCTCGCCCGGCGGGTAGGAGCGGCGCTCGACGCCGCACTTGTCGGTGAGGCAGCGCTCGCCCTTGAGGAACAGCTTCGTGCCCTCGCGGCGGCACTGCTTGCACTGCGGTCCGGTATCGCGGGCCATGCTTAGACTCGTCTCCGCTTCTTCGGGCGGCAGCCGTTGTGAGCCTGCGGGGTGACATCGCGGACCGAGGTCACCTGCAGGCCGGCGGCCTGCAGCGCCCGGATCGCGGTCTCGCGGCCGGAGCCGGCGCCCTTGGCGTGGACCTCGACGCGCTCGAGCCCGTGCTCCATGCCCTTGCGGGCGGCGTTGTCGGCGGTCACCTGGGCCGCG
>DASTTY010000105.1:0-6692 GCA_035759925.1 Solirubrobacterales bacterium | reverse complement strand
TTCACGGTCGCGACCCGGCCGACGTTGCCCTGCTCGTCGACCGCGCGGAGCGCGATCCAGCCCTTCGACTTGGCCGGAACGTCGAGCTTCTGCTTCGCGCCCGCGGCCTTCGGCTTCGGCACACCGCCGAGCGGCTTCGCGTCCGCGAACGAGCCTTCATCGATCGACTGCTTCGCGGTCGCCATCTCGTAGTGGTCGACGATGCCGCAGAGCAGGTCGTCACCGGGGGCGACGAAGGTCAGCTCGCCGCCCTTCGCCTTCAGCTTCGTCGGCGCGCCGGGAAGGACGGCATCGCGTGAGTAATCGCCGGAGTTGGCGTTGTCGTGGTGAAACCGCGGCGACGAGGACGGCGAGCAGGCCGGCGCGTCGGTCCGGTAAGCGTGTATGTAGCCGGAGCGGGTGATCCCGACGACGACCTTCGAGGCAGAGCCCTTCGTGTCGACCGTGCCGAAGCTGCCGATCAGCGGCGTCGCGACCGTCCAGTCGGTCGTCAGCTTCGGCCAGCCGGCGGCCGGGGTGCCGGACGGCCCGTAAGCGACCAGGTCCTGGCTCGAGCTGCCGGTCAGCACCTCCTCGCCGCCCTGCCCGTCGACGTCGGCGACGGCCGGGCCGGTGAGCAGCTGGAGGTCGTTCACGGTCGCCGGGAAGCCGGCCCGGAAGCCACCGCTCGCCGGGTCCCAGACGCCGAGCAGGTCCTGGCCGCTCTGGTAGTCGACGACCTGGAGGTCGAGCGCCTTGAAGAGGCCGATCGCGCCCATCACGAAGGCGGGATCGTCCTCGCCGGCCCCACCAGCGGCGCCGAACGCAGGGTTGCCGAGCGCCGGGATCAGCGGCGTGTCAGTCGCGTGGGCGGCGCCGCCGAAGTCGGGTGAGAGCGCGTTCGCCTTACCCGACGCAGACCCGTAGCAGGAGGTCCCGTCGCCGTTGATCACGTAGGCGGGCCCGGCGGCGGTCGCCGTGCCGACCTTGCTGCCGGCGCCGCCGCTCGGGCAGTCGACGGGCCCGATCACGGGCGGGCCGGCGATTCCCTCGCCGACGATCGGCAGGGTCTCGGTGAGCAGCATCCCGACCGGGAACGGCCAGCCCGGGACCAGGGCGTCGGTCGGCAGCGGGTCGGCGTCGCCGCCGCCGCTCGCCCGCAGCGCGAAGACCCGGGAGTTGCCCGGATCGACGAGGCCGGCGCCGATCAGCAGCCCGAGTCCGCCGGGATTGCCGAGGTTGAGCGGCTCGTCGTACTCCTCGTTGGTGCCGACGACGACCTCGGGCACGCCGTCGCCGGTGATGTCGCCGACCGCGGGGGTGTCGATGATCGCGCCCTGCATGAACGCGCCGGCGCCGGGGTCGTAGCTGACCGCATGGGTGTCCGGATCGACGGCGGCGACCTTGGCCGGATCGACGACGAGGACCGGGTAGCCGGGCGCCGGAGCCGCCCCGCCCGGCGCGTCCGGGTCGGTGTCGTGGCCGCTCCAGGCGTAGACGTGGCGGTCCATCGCGGCGGCGATCACCTCCTGCCTGCCGTCGCCGTCGAGGTCAGCGATCACCGGGGCGCCGAAGAAGCCGTGCTGGGTCCGGTTCGCCTTGCCGTCGCGGACGTTCACGAACGGGGTCAGCGGCCGTCCCGACCAGTCCGGGTTCGACTGCTCGGTGAAGACGCGCCGGCCCTCGGCGCTCCAGCCGTAGAGCTTGCCCTCGGCATCGGCCGCGTAGACCTCGGGGATCCCGTCGCCGTCGGTGTCGCCGATCGCGACCGCGGCGAGGAAGGCGCCGCCGAGATCGGTGCCGACCCCGTCCGAGTAGGCGGGCGAGGAATCGTGACCGGCGACGAATCCGGGCTCGTCACCGCGGACCGGCCAGCCGGGCAGCTCGGCGCCGTCGGGGCCGATCGCGTGGACGAAGCCGTCGGAGTCGGCGAAGACGAGCTCGTTGCGGTTGTCGCCGTCGAGGTCGGCGAAGGCGGGCGAGGAGGCTCCGTCCGCCGTCGGCACCGACCCGGGCCCGCCGACCTGCCCGCCGGCGCCGATCGTCCGCGGGAACCCGTTCAGGAGGTCGCGGTCGTGATGCAGCCAGGCCGTCCGCTGGTCCTCGCCGGTCCGCGCCGTGCCGGTCGTCGGGGTGACGACGACCCTGAACGTGAACGCATGCGGCGCGAAGAACGGCCGGCCGTTGCCGGTCGCGGCCGAGGCGGGCGGGATCGGCCCGCTGAAGTCGGTGCCGGCGGGGAAGCGCTGACGCAGCGCCGCGACGTCGATCGAGCCGATGACGCCGTCGTGGGCGCTCGCCGCGGCTGCGCCGGCGTGGACGGTCGAGCCGTCGCACCAGCCGTTCGAGAGCGGCGCGAAGTCGCCGGGGGGCGTGTCGGTCGTCGTCGCGTTGTTCGGATACTGGCCCGGCGCTACGTAGAGGCGGCAGCGATATGGCTCGCCGCGCGCGAAGACCGTGCCGGAAACGTCGATCGAAGCCTCCATCGGGTCGATCTCGGCGAACCAGCCGGGGCTGCTGATCTCGGCCTCGGGAGGCAGCTCGGCCGGGCTCGGGGCCGCCGGATCGTCGACGACCGCCTTGACGGCCCGGTTCGTGTTCGCCCGTCCGTAGCCGTAGAACTGGTCGAAGCCCTTCCGCGCCGGATAGCTCGTCGACGGCACCGGCGCCCCGAAGACCTGGCGGTTCGCCTTCACCTGGTCGAGCAGATCGCCACCGGGCCCGTAGGGGCTCGTGCAGTCCGGCAGCGGCGTCGGCGAGCACGACGGCTCGTTCGCCGAGCCCGGCGGGGAGCCGGCGAAATCGACGTCGTCGGCCTGCGGCGTCCCGCCGACGCTTCCCGAGGCGAGGAGCTGGCGGATCTCGTTCGGGGTGATCGGGCAGGGATCGCCGCCGACCAGCTCGCACTGGGAACGGTCCGGGTAGGGATCGAGGGCGCCGGCGCCGGTGGCGTTCAGAGCGGCGCTGTAGATCAGCCCCGCGTAGCCGGCGGCGAGGCCGACCGCATTCGAGGAGCAGGAGGTGCTCGGGATCGCGACGGTGATCTTGGCGCCGAAGTTGGTGCAGCCGTTGAAGGCGAGGTACGACTCGTTCGGGACCGCGCCGTCGCCGTCGGTGACCGAGTTGGCGACGATCACGTGCGGCAGGCTCGACGGCCAGTTGTTGTGCTGAGCTGCCTCGTCGGCGGCCGAGGCCAGCACGGTCACGCCGTGGCGGTAGGCGTACTCGACCGCCTGGCGGGCGAGGCTCGAGTTGTTGAGCGTGCCGAGCGCCTCCTGGATTATCTGAACGTCGTTGTCGGTCGCGTAGGTGACCGCGGCGCCGAACCGGTTGACGTCGGCGACGAAGCTGTCGCCGACGCGCAGGTAGACGGCCATGCAGTTCGGGCAGGAGCCGACGTCGCCGCCGTTGTCGGCCTCCGCGGTCGAGTCCCGCGCCTCGCCGGTCCCGTGGCCGTACTGGACGTCGTCGAACGGATCGTTGTCGTCGTCGAGGAAGTCCCAGCCGACGAGGTCGTCGACGTAGCCGTTGCCGTCGTCGTCGACCCCGTCGCTGAAGGCGATCAGCAGGTCCTGGGGCTCGAACATCCCCGGCGGGCCGACGCCCTTCGGCGTGTCCGCCTGGACCCGGTCGTCGCAGGAGTAGTCGATCAGGTTGAAGACGCCGTCGCCGTTCAGGTCCCACTCGCCGGCGTGGCTGTAGGGACCGCTGCCGCTGCAGTCCTCGCCGGGCTCGTTCGCCGTCGAGAGCCCGTCGTTGCGCGGCTTCGGCGCCTCGCCGGTGCTGATCCGCGTCTTCCTGCGGAGATCGCTCATCGCGCCGGCGTCGTTCCACTTGATCCCCGAGTCGAGGATCGCGATCGTCACGTCGGGTCGGCCGGTCGTCGTTCGGAAGGCGGTCTCGGCCGCGGCGTCGGCGTCGACGACGTGGGCGCCGCGGACGCCGCCGAGCTCGACCGGGTTCGCGTTGTTGGTCGTGTTCGCCGGATCGGGGGTCGCCGCGAACTTGAAGGTGTTGCCGCCGAGGTCGCTGGGAACCTGGCCGGCGTTCAACCAGAGGTCGTCGTAGCCGGTCGGGCTGGCGTTACGGCTGTAGGGAAACTCGGCGGCGGCGCTCGACGCGAGCAGGCCCGCCGCCGCGAGCGTGGCAAGCGCGACGGCCGCCGCCCGCAGCCGGGCGCCGCGAACGCGTGGACGAATCGATCCTCCCTCTCCCAAGGCCGGTTCAGACTATCCCGCGACGGCGGCGCGGGCGCCGGTCCCGGCGTCACTCGCAGAAGTGGAACCCGGGCGGCGGCCGGGGGTCACGGCCGCGAATCCCCGTACAGGTCCCGAGCCGGCGCATCTTCCTGGCGAGCTTGCGACGGAGCTCGTCGTTCGCGGAGCCCGAGGCCGCCGGCAGCAGGTCGTGGAGCTGGAACGGGTCGGCGTCGACGTCGTACATCTCCGCCTCGCCGGGCACGCAGCCGCTCGTACCGGCGACCGAGTAGGAGATGTAGAGCTTCTCGTCCCAGCGGACGCCGCGGAAATCGCAGCTCGAGCGCTCGAGGGCGATCCCGCGGGTCTCGGGGAACCGTCCCTCGCCGTCGATGAGCGGCATCAGCGAGCGCCCGTCGAGGGTCCGGCAGCGATCCCCGCGCAGGCAGGGCTCGGCGCCGGCGAGCTCGAGCAGCGTCGGTGCGACGTCGATGTTGGCGACCGGTGCGTTCGAGGTCGGGACGAGCGGGGCGCGGTCCCGGTAGCGCGGCGGCACCCTGATCGTCAACGGCATCCGGATGTTCTCCTCGTAGGGGTAGGGCTTCCCCTTCGGGATCCGGTGCTCGCCGAAGAAGTAGCCGTTGTCGGAGGTGAAGACGAAGACGGTCCGGTTGAGCTCGCCCTGGGCGCCGATCGCGTCCCAGATCTCGCCGATCCCGCGATCGACGCCGTACAGCGACTCGATCGAGCAGCGATAGTGCTGGGTGACCTTCGCGATGTCGTCGTCGGTCAGCTTCGGCTTGTTGCGGATGAACGACGGCATCTCGGAGACGTCGTCCTGGTTGAAGCTCGGCGGCTTCGGCAGCGGCACGTCCGCGAACCGTCCGATGTCCTCGGGCTCGGGCTTCGGCGCGCTGGGGCAGTTCCCGTCGTCGCGGCCGGGGGCGCCGTGGGGGGCGTAGTAGTCGACCTGGAGGAAGAAGGGGTCCTTCTGGCCTGCGAGTCGCGACGCCCACCGGGTCGCGTAGCGCGAGGTGACCGAGGTGACGTTGTCGCGGTCGTTGTCGCCGTAGCGGACGACGTCGCCGTTCAGCGATGCCTTCCAGTCGTAGTACTTGCGCTTCTCGAGCTGGGTGAACCAGAGGTCCCAGCCGGGGGCGACGGTCTGCGGCTTGTCCTGCTCCTCGTAGTTGTTGAGGAACTTGCCGACGTGGGCGGTCCGGTAGCCGCGCCGCCCGAGCCACGAGGCGAGGACCTGGCGCTTCTGCCGCAGGTCCGGGTAGAAGTTGCTGAGGACGCCGTTGTTGTGGCCGTACTGGCCGGTCATGAAGGCGGCTCGGGACGGGCAGCAGAGCGGCGTCGTCACGACGAAGTCGGAGAACGACGTGCCGTCGGGGATCAGCCGCGAATACAGGTTCGGCATCACCTCCGGCGACATCGTCGAGCGTGCCTGATCGTCGGTGACGATGACGACGATGTTCGGGGGCTTGCCGCCGCCGCCCTTCGCGGCGCCGGCACTCTCGCCGCCGGCGGCGAGCAGGACGAGCGTCGCGAGCAGGCAGGCCACGACGGCGGCAGCCCGCCGCCCGCGTGCCGCCGCGGTTTTCGGTCCGGAGGTCAACGTGCCCAGAGGCTGCAACATCGCACAGGCGGAAAAGTCGCGGGCCGGTCCGACGCGGCGCCGGTCGGCCCGTACCGCTCGTCTACTGTTGCGGCCATGTCACGCGCAACCATGCACACCAACGCCGGTCCGATCGAGCTCGAGCTCCACGACGAGGACGCTCCGAAGACGGTCGAGAACTTCCGCAAGCTCGCCTCGGAGGGCTTCTACGACGATCTGATCTTCCATCGGGTGATCCCCGACTTCATGATCCAGGGCGGCTGCCCGGAGGGCACTGGGACCGGCGGCCCCGGCTACACGTTCGATGACGAGTTCAACGACCACAAGGTCGAGCGCGGGGCGCTCGCGATGGCCAACGCCGGCCCGAACACGAACGGCTCGCAGTTCTTCATCGTCACCGTCGACGAGGCCCCCTGGCTGAACGGCAAGCACACGGTCTTCGGCCGCGTCGTCTCCGGGATGGAGACGGTCGACGCGATCGAGGGCACCGAGACCGGCCCCGGCGACCGCCCGGTGGAGCCGCAGAGGATCGAGCGCGTCGAGCTGAGCGACCAGGCTTAGGCCGTCGCTGCCAATTGGCCGCAGGCGGCCTCTATGTCACGGCCGCGGGTGAGCCGGACGGTCGTCGGGATGCCACTGCGCGCGAGCACCGAGCGGAAGGCGGCGATCGACTCGCGCGGGCTCCCCGAGAGGTCGCCCGGGGTCGGGTTGAACGGGATCAGGTTGACCTTGAATGCCTCGCGCGGCCGCAGGACCTCGGCGAGGATTAGCGCCTGCTCGGGGTCGTCGTTGACGCCGGCGAGCATCAGGTACTCGATGTAGATACGGCGGTTGCGGGCCTCGCGCCAGCGCAGGCACGCCTCGATCTCCTCGGCGAGCGGATAGCGGTCGTTGAC
>DASTTY010000104.1:0-15621 GCA_035759925.1 Solirubrobacterales bacterium | reverse complement strand
CCAGGGCAAGCAGCTCTTCGCGCGCCACGGCGTGCCGGTGCCGAAGGGCGCGCCCGCCACCACGGTCGAGCAGGCGGTCGCCGCCGCCGACGAGCTCGGCTGCCCCTGCGTCGTGACGGCGCAGGTCCTGATCGGCGGCCGCGGCAAGGCGGGCGGGATCAAGCTGGCCAACGACCGCGCCGAGGCCGAGGAGCACGCGCGCGCCATCCTCGGCATGGACATCAAGGGCCACATCGTCCACGAGGTGTGGATCGAGGCCGCCTCCGACATCGCCGCGGAGTACTACGCGTCGATCGTCTTCGACCGCTCGGCGAAGCAGCCGCTGGTCATGCTCTCCACGCAGGGCGGCGTGGACATCGAGGAGGTCGCCGACTCGGACCCCGACGCGATCGCCCGCCTGCACGTCGACCCGCTGCTCGGGTTCCAGGACTTCCACGCCCGCCGGCTCGCGTTCGGCGCGGGCGTCGACGGCGACGTCGTGCGCCCGCTCGGCGCGCTGCTGACCAAGCTCTACGACGCGTTCGTCGCCGAGGAGGCGATGCTCGTCGAGGTCAACCCGCTGATCGTCACGTCCAACCGCGAGGTGATGGCGCTCGACGCCAAGGTCACGCTCGACGACAACAGCCTGTTCCGCCACGCCGACAACGCGGCCCTGCGCAACACCGAGGGCGAGGATCCGCAGGAGCGCATGGCGCGCGAGCGCGGGCTGACCTACGTCAAGCTCGACGGCAACGTCGGCATCCTCGGCAACGGCGCGGGCCTGGTGATGTCGACGCTCGACGTCGTCGCCCAGGCCGGCGGCCAGCCGGCGAACTTCCTCGACGCCGGCGGCGGCTCGAAGGCGGACGCGATCGTCGATGCGCTCGAGGTGATCACCTCCGATCCGAAGGTCACCGCGGTCCTCTTCAACATCTTCGGCGGGATCACCCGCTGCGACGAGGTCGCGCGAGGGATCATCGAGGCCTACGAGCGGGTCGACATGGACGTGCCGCTGGTCGTCCGCCTCGACGGCACCAACTCCGAGGAGGGGCTGCAGCTCCTCGCCGAGGCGAACCTCGACGGCCTCCACAACGCCGAGACGATGCTCGGGGCGGCCGAGCAGGTCGTGGAGCTGGCGAATGGCTGAGCAGAGGACAGCGGACAGAGGACAGAGGACAGAGCGGTGTCGATAATCGTCGGGGAAGACACGAAGCTCGTGGTGAGCGGGCTGACCGGCCGCGAGGGCAGCTTCCACGGGCTCCGCAACCGCGACTACGGCACCGATCTGGTCGCCGGCGTCACCCCGAAGAAGGGCGGCCAGGACGTCGACGGGGTGCCGATCTTCGACACGGTCGCCGAGGCCGTCTCCGAGGCCGGGGCCAACACCTCGATGGTCTTCGTCCCCGCCCGTTTCGCCGCCGCGTCGATCAACGAGGCGATCGACGCCGGGATCGGCACCGTGATCGCGATCACCGAGGGCATCCCCGTCCACGACATGCTGCCGACCTACTGGAAGGCCCGCGAGGCCGGCGTCCGGCTGATCGGCCCGAACTGCCCGGGCGCGCTGTCGCCGGGCAAGGCCAACGTCGGGATCATCCCCGCCCAGTTCTTCTCGCAGGGCTCGATCGGCGTCGTCTCGAAGTCGGGGACGCTCACCTACCAGATCGGCAACGAGCTCAAGCAGGCGGGCCTCGGCAACTCCTCGATCGTCGGCATCGGCGGCGACCCGATCGTCGGCTCCGACTTCATCGACATCCTCGAGCTCTACGAGAACGACCCCGAGACCGAGCTGATCGTCCTCGTCGGCGAGATCGGCGGCGACGCCGAGGAGCGCGCCGCCGACTACATCGCCGAGCACGTCACGAAGCCGGTCGTCGCCTACATCGCCGGGTTCACCGCTCCTCCGGGCAAGCAGATGGGGCACGCCGGGGCGATCATCTCCGGCTCGTCCGGCACGGCCGAGGCGAAGAAGCAGGCCTTCGAGGCGAAGGGCGTCCAGGTCGGGCGGAGCCCGAGCGAGGCCGCAGCGATCGCCGCCGATACGGTCGGCTGACGGGATCCACAGCGCCGCTCACGCCCGCTGGTAGACCAGGGTCAGGACCCCGTCGGAGCCGACGGGGTTGCTCTCCGCGAGCTTCCAGGTGGACTTGTCGCTGAACTCGTCGAACAGCCTGTGCCCGGTCCCGAGCACCACCGGGAAGACCATCAGACGGAGCTCGTCGACGAGGTCGTTCTCGAGCAGCGTCTGGGCGAGCCGGCGGCTGCCGGAGACCAGGATGTTCCCGTCGGTCTCCTCCTTCAGCCTTCTCACCTCAGCCGGGACGTCGCCGCTGCCGTCGATGACCGTGGTGTTGGTCCAGTCCGGGTCCTCGAGGGTGGCTGAGACCACGTACTTCGGCATCGAGTTGAAGCGGCGGGCGAACTCCTTCATGTCGCCCTCCCACTCCTCCTCGTACTGCGGCCAGGCGCCGGCGAAGCTCTCGTAGGTGATGCGGCCGATCAGCTGCGCCTCCGCGTCGTAGATCTCCTCCGCCTTGAACGTGTTGCCGTCGTCGCCCCGGTCGAATTCGAAGGTCCAGCCCTCGTACTTGAACGGTTCGCCGCCGGGCGCCTGCATCACCCCGTCCATCGAGATGAACTCGGTTATGACGATCCTTCCCATCGTTCCTCCTTGGTCGTCCTTTGCGGTTCTTGAGACCGCAGTGGGTCCGAGAACTCATCGTTGGACCCCGCGGCCCCCGGCTTATACTCGCCCGGCCATGGCCGAGCAGATGATCTCCTTCGCGCGCGGCGCGCCGAGCGCCGACCTGCTCCCGGTCGAGGCCGTGCGCGCTGCCGCCACGGCGGCGCTCGACGGCGACTCGACGCGAGCGCTCTCCTACGGCACCGGGGTCGGCCATCCCGGGCTCTGCGAATGGATCGGGGAGCGCCACGGCGGCGTCGACCCGGCCCGGGTGATGGTCACGAACGGCTCGCTGGAGGCGGGGTGGATGCTGTTCAGCACGCTGCTCGCATCCGGCGACGAGGTCGTCGTCGAGCAGCCCTCCTACGACCGGACGCTGCTGATGCTCGCCAAGCTCGGCGTCGATCGGATCGGGATCCCGCTCGAAGCGGACGGGATCGAGGTCGAGGGGCTCGAGCAGGCGCTCGCCGACGGGCACCGCCCGAAGCTCGTCCACGTCATCCCGAACTTCCACAACCCGGCCGGCTGCACGCTCTCGGAGTCGAAGCGCCGGCGCCTCGTCGAGCTCTCCGCCGAGCACGGCTTCTGGATCTTCGAAGACGATCCCTACCGCGAGGTCCGCTTCGGCGGCGAGCAGCTGCCGACGATGCTCGCGCTCGCCGAGGGCACCGACGCCAAGGTCGTCCACGCCTCCTCGTTCTCGAAGACGGTCAGCCCCGGCGTCCGCGTCGGCTACCTGGTCGGTCCCGCCGAGGAGATCGCCGGCCTCGCCAAGGGCGCCGGAGAGACCTACATCTCACCGAACATGCTGGCCGAGTCGATCGTCTTCGAGCTCTGCCGCTCGGGCGCGCTCGACCGCAACATCGAGTCGGTCAACGCGGCCCTCGCCGAACGCCGCGACGCGGTCGTCACCGAGCTCGGCGAGCAGATCCCCGAGGCTGAGTTCGTCGCCCCCGGTGGCGGCTACTTCCTCTGGCTCGACCTCGCCGAGGGCACCGACACCCGGCAGATCCTCGCGCCCGCCAAGGAGCGCGGCGTCGCCTTCGTCGCCGGCCCCGACTTCATGCTCGAGGGCGGCGAGCGATCGCTGCGCCTCTCGTTCGCCAGCGTCCCGCCCGGCGACGTCCCCGAGGGCATCGCCCGGATCGCCGCGGCGCTCGAGTCGGTCCGCGGCTGAGGGCCGCGTTTCCTCTCCAGCCGAATCGTCGCCCCACCCCGGCGACGGCTCTTCTCCGAAAAATAACTTGTCATTCGCAACTTGTTAGCGCCGCTTAAGCCAGATGCGCTATTGTCGAGTGATCTGGTGAACAAAGGTCGTTTGTGTTGGAGGACGCCATGCCAATCAGCTTCTTCGAGGGGATCCCGGAGGATCAGCGCGCCGAGGTGACGAGGCGCAACATGGAACGACGCTTCTACGCCCTGGCCGCGGCCGTCCGCGATCACGAGGCATCCGCCCGCCGGACCACCCCGGTGAGCAAGCCGCGCGACGAGCGCCTCTACCGCCGGCTCCGCCAGATCTGCGGCGAGCCGCCGACCGGGGAGCAGCGGGTCGCGTAGCCGAACGACTTGGCGCCGGACGCGCCGAGAAACGCGCCGCCCTCCTCCCCGAGACGGCGCGCCTGCCCCATAGGGAGCCCGAGCCCGCCCCGTTCCGGCGGGCTCGGGTCGTTGCAGGACCGTCGCCTCAGCGGCCGTACTTGTCGCGCGAGAGCTGCAGCTGCTCGGGCAGCGCCGCCCGCGGCGGCGGCGCCGGATCGGCGACGACCGAGACGGTCTCGGCGACGCTGAAGGAGACGACGTGGTCGCCGTCGGCGGAGGTGATCACGACCTCCTCGTCGTCGGAGCTCTTCACGGTCGCCTCCATCCCCGGTTCGAATCCGGCGTCGCGGAGGTAGTGGAGGAGCTCCTCGGCCTCGTTCTCGAAGCGGAGGATCCGGACCTTCGCGCCGACTTCGCAGTCGGCGAGCAGCGAGCCCCGGATCCGCTCCTCGAGGATGATCGGATGGCCGTGCGGGCAGGTCTTGGCGTCGCCGATCGCGGCCATCATCCGCTCCTCCATCCGCGGCGACATCGCATGCTCCATCCGTTCGGCCTCCTCATGGACCTCGTCCCAGGGGATCCCGAGGACGTCGGTGAGGAAGCGCTCGATCAGGCGGTGGCGGGTGACGATCGCCTCGGCGTGGCGGCGTCCGTCATCGGTGAAGCGCAGCGACTTGTCGGGCTCGCGGGCGATGTAGCCGTCTTCGACGAGGCGGCCGATCATCTCGTGGACGGTCGGCGGCGCGAGCTGCATCGCCTTGGCGACGTTGGCGCCGGTCATCGGCAGCTCCGCCTCCTGCAGCCAGAAGAGGGCCTGCAGGTACTCCTCCTCGGCGTCTGTCGCGTGACCGGTGCTCATCGCCGTCCAGCGTACCCACCCGGCGCCCCGATCGGAGAGCGCCGCGGGCTCACTCGAGCGCCTGGCGCTGGGCGAGCCTGAACAGCAGCGCCAGTGACGGGACGACGGTCACGAGGGCGACGATGAAGACGACGATCAGCGCGGTCAGGGCGGCGCCGTCGCCGGCTCCGTCGGCAACCGTCAGGGTGTCCGGCAGCAGGTACGGGAACTGGGCGACCGCCCACCCGGCGACCAGGGCGACGACGGCGCCGATCGCGAGCGGCCGCAGTGCCCGCGACCAGCCGCGGAGGAGACCGACCAGGGTCACGAGCCCGAAGATCACCGAGGCGATCAGGAACGGCAGCCCCTCGTCGAACAGCCCGTCGAAGATGCCGCGGGCGTCGGCGTGGAGGACGATCAGCCCGGCGGCCGCGAGGGCTCCGGCGACGACCGCTGCGGCGATCGAGCGGCGCAGGAAGTACTCACCGAGCTCCTCCTCGCCGGCGCGGCGGCAGTCGTCGAGGAGGAAGACGGCGGCGATGTAGGCGCAGCTCGCGACGAACAGGACGCCGACCAGGATCGGCAGCGGGCCGATCCAGCCGAGCGCGTTGCCGGAGCCGCCCGCCTCGACCTCGCCGGCGGCGATCGCCCCGACCACGCAGCCGAGGAAGAAGGGGGTGATCAGCGACGAGACCGCGAAGACGACGTGGGCGCGCTGGGCGCCGACGTCGCCGAGGGTGTGGCCGAACGCGAACCCGGAGCCGCGCAGGACGATCCCGATCGCCGCCAGCGCCAGCGGCACGTAGAGCGTCTCCATGATCGGCGCGAACGCGTCCGGAAACCCGGTCCAGAGCACGACCAGGGTGAAGATCAGCCAGACGTGGTTGGCCTCCCAGACGGGGCCGAGCGACAGCGCCACCCGCTGCTCGATCCGCTCGCGGAGGCCGCGGTCGCGTTTCCGCGCCGCGAACAGCTCCCAGACGCCGGCACCGAAGTCGGCGCCGCCGAAGATCGCGTAGAGGGTCGCCCCGGCGCAGAGGATCGCGGCGACGACATCGGGCTTGCTCATCGGCCCGGCTCCTCCGCAGGGGGCCCGTAGGGGAGGCCGGCGCCGACGTCCCCGCCCGGCTCTTGGCGGCTGGCGATCCGCCGCAGCGACACGACGGCGATCGCGCCGAGCCCGGCATAGAGGAAGATCGCGCCGACGAGCACGAACCAGAGGCCGCCGGCGTTCGTCACCGCGTCCTCGGTTCGCATCAGTCCCTGGACGATCCATGGCTGGCGACCGACCTCGGTGACGATCCAGCCCGCCTCCATGGCGACCACCGCGCCGATGCCGCTGAGCGCGACCGCGCGCAGGAACCACTTCGTCGCCGGGAAGTCGCGCTTGCGCCACCAGTAGAACCCGAGCCAGCCGCCGAGCGCGAGCAGCGCGAACCCGATCCCGACCATCGTGTCGAAGGCGAGGTGGAGGAGCGTGTGCGCGGGCGGCTCCTCGTCGTCGGGGATCTGGTCGAAGCCGGTGACGACGGTGTCGGTGCTGAAGCCGACGAGCAGCGAGTCGAGCCCGGGGATGCCGATCCCCCACCTGACCTCGTCGTCGGTGCAGATCCCGCCGAGCCACTCCGTCTGGTCGGGCCCGGTCTCGTAGATGCACTCCATGCCGGCGAACTTCGCGGGCTGGTGGTCGGCGACCCCGCGCGCGGCGACGTCGCCGACGAAGATCTGAACCGGCGTCAGCAGCGCCGCGACCGTGAGCGGGATCAGCAGCCCGAGCCGGTGGCGGCGATCGCTCCGCTTCGCCGGGCTGCGCAGCATCGAGATCGCGTAGATCGAGGCGAGCCCGAAGCCGACGACCATGTAGGCGGCGAGCAGCATGTGCGGGAACTCGTAGACGGTCGCCGGATTGAACAGCGCCGACAGCGGTTCGACCCCGGTCGGGTTGCCGGACCCGTCGAGCGCGAAGCCCTGCGGCTGGTTCATCCACGAGTTGACGGCGACGACGCTGAACGCGCCGCCGACCCCGGCGATCACGATCGGCACCCCGGTCCACCAGTGCTTCCAGCCGTCGATCCGCTTCCAGCCGTAGATGTAGATCGCGATGAAGATCGCCTCGGTGAAGAAGAAGATCCCCTCGATCGCGAAGCCGGTGCCGAAGACGTCGCCGAACCGCTCCATGAAGTTCGGCCAGAGCAGGCCCATCTCGAACGAGAGGACGGTTCCGGTGACCGCCCCGACCGCGAACAGGACGGCGGCGGCCTTCGACCAGCGCTTGGCGAGGTCGAGTGCGACCTCGTCGTCGTTGCGCCGCCCCTTGAACTCGGCGATCAGCATCATCGCCGGCAGCGCCACCCCGACGCAGGCGAGGATGATGTGGAAGCCGAGCGTGAACGCCATCAGCTCCCGCGCGGCCAGCAGGTTGTCGGCGATCGGCACCGAGGGGAGGCTCACGGCCGCAGCCTAGATGACGGTCCGGCTTCGGGCTATGCCTTCATCGTCCCCGCTTCGTCGTCGTGAAACCGGCCGACTCGCCGCCGATCAGCACCTCGGTGCGGAGCTTGCGAGGCGCGTGGCGGCCGCCGAACAGCTTCCGGGCCCGCTTCGTCAGCTTCAGCTTCAGCTTCTCGGTCTCGCCGGCGGCGATGCGAATGTCCTCGCCGCGGGCGAGGACGGCGTTCTTGCCGCGCGCCTTCTTGCCCTTCGGCGCCCCCTTCAGCTTCAGCCGCGCCTTGTGGCAGCTGTAGTTGGCGTCGCCATCGCAGGTCATCTTCACGCGCAGGCGCTTGCCCTTCACGACCGGCTTCCCGGCCAGCTCGAGGTCGCCGCGGATCGCGACCGCACCGACCGACCCGTAGCCGGGCGCGAGCTCGACTCCGGCACGCTTCGGCAGCACCTTCGGCGCCGGGTCGGTGACCATCCCGCCGAGCGAGCCCGGAGCTTCGAGCACCGGGACGCGGAGGTCGACGTTGTCGATCGTCGCCGCCTGCTGACCGTTCGAGGGCCGCCCGTAGTTGCTGAGGAAGCCGCCGGGGGTCTTCTGCGCCGCGTCACGGGGCAGGAGCTCGAGCCGCAGGACGTGCCCCTCCTCGACCTTCCAGCCGTTCGCGAAGAGCTGGAAGACCTGCGGGCCCTGCTTGCGGGGGCGCCAGAGGCCGCGCTCGACGAGCGTCTTCGTCGTCCCGTCCGGGGAGACGTCGACGAGCCGGGCGGCGACCTGCGAGTTGTCGCCGGGCAGGTTGATGTTCGCGATCACGGTCGCGGCGCCCATCACCGTGTAGCCCCCGGCGGGCGCCGCCGGCAGCTCGTAGTTGGCGGTCCCGGGCTCCTCGGCGCCGGGCGCGGTCGAGCAGGCGGTCGCGCCGAGCGGGTTGAACGTCGCGCCGACCGCCGGGTCGCCGCCGTTCGGATCGACGGTCTGCGGGCCGCCGTCGTCGCGGAGGCGGATCTCGCCGGGCGCGATCGAGGCCCAGTCCGGAGCCGTGTAGGGGCCGGCGCCGTCGCTGCCGTTCGGACAGGTCTGGGTGTAGGTCGTCACGTTCGAGGCGGGCTGCGGTCCGCTGCCCTTCAGGTAGTGGGCGAGCCACTCGTCCTCGAGGTTCCCCAGCGCCTGGACCACGTTCGACTGGTTCTGCCCGCGCGGGTGGCCGAAGGACCCGAAGAACAGCGCCAGCGGGGTGTCCGGGTACTCGGCCCGGGTCCGGTTGTAGAAGCGGGTCGCCTCGTTGACCGGGAAGAGGTCGTCGGTGAACCCGGAGCTGATCAGAAGCGGCGCCGGCGACTCGCTGTGGTCGACCCCGTAGGCGGAGTGATAGGTGTTGATCTCGTCGATCATCGCCGCGACCTCCGGGTCGCCGTCGTAGGGCTCGCCCTGGTCGAGGCGCGCCTTCCAGCCGTCGATGTCGGCGCGCGGGTCGCTGCCGATCGGCGCCTTGAAGCCCTGGGTCGAGAGCCCCTGGACGTAGGACTCCTTCATCACACCGACGCGGCCGAAGTAGCCGGCGTCCTCGATGTAGTCGAGGTTGTTGCCGTTCGGCGCGAGCGCGTAGGTGAGCTCGCTCCAGGGGACGTTGGGGGACGCGACGGCGAGGCTCATCGGCGTCCCCTCGGGGCTCTCCCAGGGAACGAGCGTGCCGTCGAGCAGCATCGTCCGGTCCTTGAGCGCGGCCATCTCCAGCGACATGCCGCCGCCGTAGGAGCCGCCGGTGGCGGCGATCTTGTTCGGATCGACCAGCCCCTCGTCGACGAGCTCGCCGAGCAGCAGCTGCGAGTCGCGGACCTCGTAGCGGATGTCCATCAGGTGGACGTAGCCCTTCGCGCAGCCGGTCGGGTCGGCGTCGCGCGACTGCTGGGTCCGGCAGGACTCACCGAAGCCGCGCTGGCTCAGCGAATAGACGGCGTAGCCCTGGTCGAGGTAGTGCTGCATCGACTTGAAGCCGAACTTCGAGCCGCCGTAGCCGTGGTAGACCCCGACGACCGGGTAGGGGGCGCTGCCGGTGCTCGGCAGCGCGAAGTTGACGTCGAGCGGGACGCCGTCGAACGTCTTCGTCGTGCTCCGCGGGTCGTCGATGTCGGCGGTCAGCGTCGGTCCCGTGGCGCCGGGAGAGAAGGTGCCGCACCAGGTCTGGCCGAGCGAACCGGGCACCGCGTCGTTGCCGGTGCCGACGTCGGTCACCGTGCCGCAGTCGACGTCGCCGCCGAAGATCGACGTCGGTGGGGCGGCGACGGCCGACGGTGCCGCAATCAACGCGACGAGGACTCCCAACAACAGCACCAGCTTCCGCAAGGTCTCTCCCTCTCCCGGAGTCGTGTTCGCCCGCTCGGGGCGCGGCGGCAAGAGCCTAGTGCAGACGGGACGGCGTTGTGCCGGTTCGGGCCCGCGCGTCCCGATGGTCATTGCGGGACACTGAGGGACCGAGATGGGGCAGTTCAGCTCAGCGCCGGATCACTACGACCGATTCATGGGGCGGTACTCGGAGCCGCTGGCCGCGAAGCTCGCCGACGCAGCGGGGGTCGGTGCGGGGCTTCGCGTTCTCGACGTCGGCTGCGGTCCCGGTGCGTTGACAGCCGAGCTCGCTCGAAGGGCCGGCGCCGAGCGGGTCGCGGCGATCGATCCGGCTCAGCAGTTCGTCGCCGAGTGCCGTCGGCGCGTTCCCGAAGCCGACGTGCGAACCGGCGCGGCCGAATCGCTGCCATGGGCCGGCGATGTGTTCGATGCTGCCCTTTCGTGTCTCGTTCTCGCCCACGTCGACGACGCTGCGGCGGTCAGCCGGGAAATGGCTCGCGTCGTCCGGCCCGGCGGCATCGTGGCGTCCTGCATGTGGGACTTCGAGGAGGGGGGAATGAGGATGTTGAGCATCTTCTGGTCGGCGATGGGCGCTGTGCGACCCGGCTCGGAGCGCACCGAGCACCGGGCGGGCACGGGTCGCGGGCAGATCGGGAAGCTCCTGGAGCGTGCGGGCCTGGTCGACGTCGTCGACGATTCGCTGACCGTCTCGGCCGACTACACGGGCTTCGACGACTTCTGGGCCCCGTTCACCTTCTGGGTCGGGCCGTCGGGGAAGGCACTCGCCGATCTGAGCAGCGACGACCAGGCGCTCGTCCGCGAGCATTGCCGCACCGCGCTCGCCGATGGACCGTTCACGCTCGAGGCGCGAGCCTGGTTCGCCCGCGGGGTCGTGCCGGGCTGACAGCTACTCGGGGAGCCCGGCGAGGGTGCCCACCACCGCCTCGTAGACGCCGTCGCCCATCCGTCCCTCGGTGACGGTGACGTTGTCGAAGGCGCCGAGCGCGGTTCGCAGCGCCTCGTCCTTCTCGTAGCCGTTCGCCATGCAGAAGAACCGGTCGACGTACTCGGCGGAGCCGAGGTCCTCGATCGAGTCGCCGGCGGCGATGCACTCCTCGCGGAGGTAGCCGCGGGCGCGCATATGGGCGCCGACCGCCTTTCCCTTGCTGGCCCCGCCGGGGACGAGGTGATAGGCGTGGGCGGTCTCGATCCCCGGCATCGTCCGGCTGATCGCGCCGTTGTCGAGGAAGCGGAGGTCCTCGCCGTCGGCGTCGGCGGCGATCAGCTCGTTGGCCTCGGCGACGTCGACCTCCCCTCGGAAGAGCAGCGAGAGGACCCGGCCCTCGTGCCAGGGAGCGTGCCACTCCAGCCGCCCTGCGAAGTGCTCGAAGAGGCGGGCCGGAAGCCCGGAGGCGACGATCCGCTCGGCCGGGCTGCCGGTCTCGTCGGGCATCCAGCGCTCGCCGGTCAGGATCGTCCGCTCGCGGTCGATAACCATGCCGCAGCCGGCCTCGTAGATGTAGGAGCTCTGGCCGATCAGCCGCGAGTCGGAATGCACCTGCGTCTCACGGCGTCCGGACATCACGACGACCTCGACGCCGGCCCGGTGGCAGGCCTCGAGCATCAGCGCCTGGTTGCGGGAGAAGTTCCCGTCGGCATCGGCGAAGAGCGATCCGAAGCGGCCGAGCAGGGTCCCGTCGAGGTCGGTGTAGAGGCAGCGCAGGGCCATCGGCGCAGCCAGCGTAGTGGGGCGGGGAAGGTGGGATAGTTGCCCGGTGCTGACCAACCCCTTCACCGGCCAGACCCTGGAGCGACAGTCCGAGGACGATGAGGTCCTCGTCATGGAGACGACCTACGCGGCCGGCGGCGCTCCGGCTCCGGCTCACTTCCATCCCGCCCAGGACGAGCACTTCGTGGTCATCTCCGGGGCGGTGCGGACCGTCGTCGACGGCGAGGAGCGGATCCTCCGCGAGGGCGACGAGCTGATCGTCCCGGCCGGGACCCCGCACGAGTTCGGCGGCCATCCCGACGAGGCGGCGAGGGTGCGCTGGGAGGTGCGCCCGCCGCTGCGGACGTGGGAGTTCTTCGAGGGCATGTTCGGATTGCTGCAGGCACACGCGGACGGGCGCGGCGACGAGGCCGACTTCGACGTCGCCGCCTACGACGACGTCTTCCGGCTCGCCTGATCCGGATGCCCGCCTGGCGCCTCGCCGACCGCACGCTCGACCTCGAGGCCCGCGGAGCCGTCGTCGGGGCCGCGATCGTCAACGTCACCGTCGACTCGATGTACGAGGGGTCGCGGAGCGGCACCGCCGAGCAGGCGGTCGCGGACGGGATCGCGCTCGTCGAGCGCGGGTTCGAGATGGTCGACGTCGGCGCCGTCGCCGCCCGCTCCGGACCGCCGGTCGCCGCCGCCGATGAGATCGAGCGGCTGATTCCGGCGATCGCCGGCCTCGCCGACGCGACCGACGCCGCGGTCAGCGCCGACACGTTCGTCCCCGAGGTCGCCACCGCGGCGGCCGCGGCGGGCGCGGGCGCGGTCAACGACATCGGCGGCGGGACCGACGCGATGCTCGAGGCGGTCGCGGGCTCGGGCTGCGGCTACGTGCTGATGCACACCGAGGGGCCGCCGCGGGTCGATCGGCCGGCGCCGCGCTACGACGACGTCGTCGACCGCCTCAAGGAGTTCTTCGCGGAGCGGATCGAGCGGGCGGTGGCGCTCGGGGTGGCCGAGGAGTCGATCGCGATCGATCCCGGTCTCGACTTCGACCTGACCGTCGCCGACGACGTCGAGATCCTCCGCCGCCTCGACGAGCTCCACGCGCTCGGCCGGCCCCTCTACGTGTCGCTCTCGCGCAAGGACTTCATCGGCGCGCTCCTCGCCGGCTCCTGGGCCGACCGGCTGCCCGCCGCCGAGCGCGGCAACGGCACGATCGCCGCCGCGGCGCTGGCGGCC
Organism: Solirubrobacterales bacterium; assembly: GCA_035759925.1. Classification (GTDB taxonomy): domain Bacteria; phylum Actinomycetota; class Thermoleophilia; order Solirubrobacterales; family 70-9; genus RHKX01. The sequence continues at coordinate 2,843 of DASTTY010000104.1, read as the reverse complement.
GCCAAGGGCGCCCAGATCCACCGCCTCCACGACTTCGAGGCCCTCGACGCGGTCCGGGTGGCGGCCAGGATCGCGGCGGCCGCGGCGGGCCGATGATGCGCGGCGCTGAAACGGCCGACCTGCCCTGGGGCTCGGCGATCGACGAGGCCTGGCGGGCGGCGATCGACCCCGGCCGCGCCGACGGCCGGCTCGTCGCCGAGAGCGCCGAGCGCGAGCAGGAGGCGAGCGAGGTGCAGCTCCCCGATCAGCTCCATCCCGACCTGCGAGCGGCGCTGGAGCGAAGCGGGATCACGACCCTCTACGCGCACCAGCTCGAGGCGCTGCGGGCGAGCGAGACCGCGAACGTGATCGTCACCAGCGGCACCGCCTCGGGGAAGTCGCTCGCGTTCAACATGCCGGTCCTCGACGCGATCGCGCGCGACCCGAAGGTACGGGCGCTCTACCTCTACCCGACGAAGGCGCTCGCCCAGGATCAGGCCCGCAAGCTCGCCGAGATCGCGCCGGGCGGCCTGCGGCCGGCGATCTACGACGGCGACACCCCGCGCGAGGAGCGTTCCGCGGTCCGCCGCGGCTCGAACCTGATCCTCACCAACCCGGACATGCTGCACGTCGGCGTCCTGCCCCACCACCGCAACTGGGGCGACGTGTTCGCGAACCTGCGCTTCGTCGTCGTCGACGAGGCTCACGTCTACCGGGGCGTCTTCGGCTCGCATGTCGCCAACGTGCTCCGGCGGCTCCGCCGGGTCGCCGCCCTCTACGGCTCCGAGCCGCGGTTCGTCCTCACCTCGGCGACGATCGCCAACCCGCTCGAGCTCGCCGAGCGGCTCGTCGGCACGCCGTTTCACCCGATCGACAGCGACGCCGCCCCGCGGGCCGGCCGGCGGATCGCGATCTGGAACCCGCCGCTGACCGACCGCGCCGCCGGCGCCCGCCGCTCGGCGCTCTCCGAGGCGGCCGACATGCTCAGCGAGCTGACCATCGCCGGGGTCCGGACGATCTGCTTCGTCGGCAGCCGTCGTGGCGCCGAGCTGATCCACAAGTTCACCCGCGATCAGCTCGCCGAGCGCGACCGTCGCGACCTCGCCGACGCGATCGCGCCATACCGGGCCGGCTACACGCCGCAGCAGCGCCGCGAGATCGAGCGGCGGCTGGCCGCCGGGGAGCTGCGGGCGGTCGTGGCGACGAACGCGCTCGAGCTCGGGATCGACATCGGCGAGCTCGACGCGGCGATCTGCGTCGGCTTCCCGGGCACGGTCGCGAGCCTCCGGCAGATGTGGGGAAGGGCGGGACGGCGCCGCGATGGCCTCGCCGTCTACCTCGCCGGCATCGACGGGCTCGACCAGTTCTTCTGCCGCCACCCGACCGAGTTTCTGACCAGGCCGGTCGAGGCGGCGATCCTCGATCACACCAACGAGCGGATCCAGTCCGCGCACCTGCTCGCCGCCGCGTTCGAGTCGCCGCTCGGTTCCGCCCGCGACGACGAGATCCTCGGCGACGGCTGGCGCGAGCGCGCCGACGCCCTGCTCACCCACGGCTACCTCCGCAAGGGCCGCGCCGGGCTGCTCGCCGTCCGCGGGTCCGGCTACCCGGCCGGTGGTGTCAGCCTCCGCTCGGCGTCGGCGGACTCGGTGACCGTCGTCGATGCGACCAGCGGCGAGCTGCTCGGGACGGTCGAGGCCGAGCGCGCCTTTTCGACCGTCCATCCCGGCGCCGTCTACCTGCACCTCGGCCGCTCCTACGAGGTCCGCGAGCTCGACCTCGAGCAGCGCCGCGCGATCGTCGAGCCGTTCAGCGGCGACTGGTACACCCAGCCGCGCGAGGAGACCGAGATCTACATCGAGCGGATCGAGGCGAAGCGCGACGTCCTCGGCGTCGAGCTCCACTTCGGGATCGTCTCGGTCAGCGAGCAGGTGATCGCGTTCCAGCGGAAGCGGATCGGCGACGGCCACGGCGACGAGGCGTTCGACTTCGTCGCCCTCGACCTGCCCGAGCAGAGCTACGCGACCCAGGCGCTCTGGTACGTCCTCCCCGACGAGCTCGCCGGCCCCGAGGCGCTGCCGCCCGACGTCCAGCTCGGCGCCCTGCACGCCTCCGAGCACACCCAGATCGCGGTCCTGCCGCTGCTCGCGATGTGCGACCGCTGGGACATCGGCGGCCTCTCGACCAACGTCCACATGCAGACCGGCCGGCCGACGATCTTCATCTACGACGGCCATCCCGGCGGCGTCGGCATCTCCCGCCGCGGCTACGACGAGTTCGCCCGGCTCGTCGGCGACGCCGCCCGGCTCGTCGGCGAGTGCCCGTGTGCGGAGGGTTGCCCCTCCTGCGTGCAGAGCCCGAAGTGCGGCAACCTCAACGACCACCTCCACAAGGCCGGCGCGATCGAGCTGATGGGCAACATGCTCGCCGCCTAGTCCTGTGCCGGCCGGCTCGGCTCAGTGCGTGATCGCGACGAGCTTGAACTCCTCGTGATGGCCCTTGACGACCTTCTCCTTCACCTCTCCGACTCCCGAGACGTAGTACTTCTGCTCGGTCTGCGGCTCGAGCGGGCTGTATTCGCTGGTGACGAGGACGTCGCCGTAGGTGCCGTAGGGCACCGCCGCCTTTCCGTGCAGCGAGAGGACGTGCGCCTCGTCGAGCGCTTCGCCGGGCGGGTAGTACTCCTGCCGGTACTCGTCCCCCGGCTGCGGATCGGCGGGCATGATGATCCCGGGCTCGGCGCCGTCGACGCCGGACAGCCACGAGTCACTCGCCTTGGTGAACTTCCCGTGCACCTTCTCGAGCGACAGCTCGCCCATGTACCAGACGTTGCCCGCCGTGTCCTGGGCGTAGTAGTCGAAGGT
>DASTTY010000103.1:0-18630 GCA_035759925.1 Solirubrobacterales bacterium | reverse complement strand
GTCCGCGACATCCTGCCGATCCTCGAGCAGACGATGCAGGGCGGCAAGCCGCTCGTGATCGTCGCCGAGGACGTCGAGGGTGAGTCGCTGGCGACGCTGGTGGTCAACAAGCTCCGCGGCACCTTCACCGGCGTCGCGGTCAAGGCCCCCGGCTTCGGCGATCGCCGCAAGCGGATGCTCGAGGACATCGCGATCCTCAGCGGCGGCGAGGTCATCACCGAGGAGATGGGCCTGAAGCTGGAGAACACCCAGCTCAGCCAGCTCGGGAAGGCCCGCCGCGTCGTCGTCAGCAAGGACACGACGACGATCATCGACGGGGCCGGCGAGAAGGCGCAGATCGAGGGCCGGATCGGCCAGATCCGCTCCGAGATCGAGAACACCGACTCCGACTTCGATCGGGAGAAGCTCCAGGAGCGTCTCGCGAAGCTCGCGGGCGGTGTCGCGGTCGTCAAGGTCGGCGCCGCCACCGAGACCGAGATGAAGGAGAAGAAGCATCGCGTCGAGGACGCGCTGCAGGCTACCCGGGCCGCCCTCGAGGAGGGCATCGTCCCCGGCGGTGGCGTCGCTCTCCTCAACGCCCAGGACGCGGTCGACGCCAAGGGCCTCGAGTCCGACGAGTCGACCGGCGCGGAGATCATCCGCCGGGCGCTCGAGGAGCCGCTCCGTCAGATCGCCGAGAACTCGGGATTCGAGGGCTCGGTCGTCGTCAACAAGGTGCGCGACATGAAGCCCGGTGAGGGTCTCAACGCGGGCACCGGCGAGTACGGCGACCTGATCAAGGACGGCGTCATCGACCCGACCATGGTCACGCGCTCGGCGCTGCAGAACGCGGCCTCGATCGCCAAGAACATCCTCACCACGGAGTGCATCGTGGCCGAGCCGCCCGAGGAGGGTGGCGCTGCCGGGATGCCCGGTGGCATGCCGGACATGGGCGGCATGATGTAGGGAGCCCTTCGGGACTCCCGCGGTCGGGCGACCGGCCGCGCCGCTTTCGGAAAGGGCCCGGGAGAATCCCGGGCCCTTTCGCGTTGTGGGGCCCGGGATCTCCCCGGGCCCTTTCTTCGTCCCGGGGTGCATGCATTCCTGATCCGCTCAAGCGAGAAGCACGTTCCTGCCGATGAATGGGTGTGAGATGGGATCGCGCGCTGGCGCGGATACGGAGCCTGCTCGACGTCAGCTCCGAGCGGGAGCTCGCGGCGACGCTGCTCGCCGCGATCGCGATCGCCGGCGCGACGATCGGCTTCACCACCTACCTGCTGCCGCACCCGGACGGGACCGACTTCGTCGCCCCGACGGTGGCCTTCGCCGCGTCGCTGGCGGCCGGGACCGCGCTCTGGGTACGGCGCCGATCGGCGCCGTGGTGGGCGATCGGCGCGACGGTCGCGCTCGGCTCGGTCGTCGTCACCGTCGCGATGGTCTCGGTGCCAGGTCGGTCGGGCGCCTACGTCACCTACTTCGTCTGGCTCGGCATCTTCGCCTTCTACTTCCTGCGGCCGCGGTGGGCGCTCGTCCAGACCGCCTGGATCGCGGCGCTGTACGCGGTCGCCGTCGTGCTCGACGACCAGCAGGGACCGGTCGAGCTCTGGGTCAACGGGGTCGCGACGACGCTCGGCGTCGGCCTGCTCGTCCTCGCCCTGCGGACCCGGATCGAGTCCCTCCTCAACACGCTCGAGCGGACCGCCCGCACCGACCAGCTCACCGGACTGCCGAACCGCCGTGCCTTCGACGAGCGCCTCTTCGCCGAGCTGGCGCGCCTCGACCGCTCCGGCGACCGGGTCGCACTGCTGATCCTCGACCTCGACCGTTTCAAGCAGCTCAACGACACCTCCGGGCACCTCGCCGGCGACGAGGCGCTCAGGGTCGTCGCCGGCGTCATCCGCGCCAGCATCCGCACGGTCGACTGGCCGGCCCGGATCGGTGGCGACGAGTTCGCGGTGCTCCTGCCCGGCGCCGGCGAGGCGCAGGCGACGATGGTCGCCGAGCGGCTCCGGATCGGCATCGCGGCGGCGTTCCGGGACGCGGCGGTGCCGCTTGCCGCCAGCATCGGCGGCGCCGCCCGCGCCGGCGACGAGGTCGACGGCGAGGAGCTCCATGGCGAGGCCGATCGGGCGCTGTACGAGGCGAAGCGGCGCGGCGGTTCGGTCCGGTTCGGAGCGAGCCCTGCGATCATCGCCGGGTGAGCGACGTCGGGGCGATCCCGCTCGGGCCCGAGGACAAGGCGATCCTCGACCTCGAGTGCTCCTGGATCGCCGGCCACACCTGCAAGCTCGTCGCGCTCGGCCACGGTGCTCCCTCCTTCCATGATCTGCGGGATCTGATCGGCGAGCGGATCACCGCCGTCCCGGAACTGACCCGGAAGCTCGGCGGCAGCGCCGAGCAGCCGGCCTGGGTGCCCGACGCGGACTTCGACGTCGCCCGGCACGTCGGCGCTGCCGAGCTCGGTGCGGCGCCGAGCCGCGAGGCCGAGCTCGGCGAGATCGCCCGCCTCTTCGAGCAGCGCCTCGACCGCGACCGGCCGCTCTGGGCGATCGACGTCGTCGCCCGCCCGGGCGGCGGCGCGGTCCTGGTCTGGCGGATCCACCACGCCCTCGCCGACGGCACGGCGGCGATGCGGTTCGCCGCCGAGCTCCTCTGGGACGCGGCGCCGGCGGCCGCAGCGAGTACGGGGAGCGGCCACTCGGCGCCGCCGGGTGAGCATCCCGACCACGAGCGCCGCCGCGCCCACCTCGCCGCGTTCATCGAGCGCGAGTTCGCGGGGTCGCTGCATCGCTCGCCGTTCGACGGCAGGATCGGGACCCAGCGCCGGATCGCAATCGCCGAGGCGCCGCTCGGCCGCCTCCACGACGCCGCCCGCGACCTCGCCGGTGCGACCCTCAACGACGCCGTCCTCGCGGTCGTCGCGGGCTCGCTGCGGCGCTGGCTCGAGCGCCATCATGGCCCGCTCGGCGACGTCCGCGTCCGCGTCCCGGTCAGCCTCCACCGCGAGGGTGACGACGCCGGCAACCGCGACTCCTTCTTCTCGGTGCGGCTGCCGCTCGGGATCGACGATCCGGCTGAGCGTCTCCGGGCCGTCAATCGCGAGACGGCGATCCGCAAGGAGGAGCACGACGCGGAGCAGCTCGACCACGTCGCGGCCGCGCTCGGCAGGCACTCGGCGAGGCTCGCGGCGCTCGTCGAGCGGATCGAGAGCAGCCCGCGCGAGTTCGCCGTCAACGTCTCCAACGTGCCCGGGCCGCGGCACCCGGTCAGCGTCCTCGGTGCGCCGGTCGAGGCGCTCCACTCGATCGCCGAGATCGGCCTCCGTCACGGCCTCCGGATCGCGGCCGTCTCCCTCGCCGATCACCTCTACTTCGGCTTCAACGCCGATCCCGCCCTCGTCGACCACGTCGAGTGGATGGCCGAGGGCGTCGAGGACGAGGCCGCCGCGCTGATCGCCCGAGCAGACGCCGGCTGACGGCTCAGCCCGACCCTGCTCCGAGCACCTGGCGCATCGCGACCGGGTCGACGCCGAGATCGCGGACGTCGGCGGTGCCGCGCTCGCTGACCATCGGCACCTCGAGCAGCTCGGCCTCCTCCCAGGTGGCGAAGGCGACCTCGCCGAAGATCCGCCGCAGCCAGATCAGCGCCGAGCGCACGAACGGCAGCGGGACGTGGATCGACGGGCGATGGCGGCCGGCGGCGGCGGCGATCAGCCGCGCCTGCTGCTCGTAGGTGAGCCGGTCCGGGCCGACGAGCTCGAAGCGGGCGGGAGGGCGGTCGAGCGAGGCGATCACCGCCCGCGCCGCGTCGTGAGCCCAGATCGGCTCGTAGGCGGCCTGGCCGCGGCCCGAGATCGGCAGCAGCGGCAGCAGCGCCAGCCGCCGCATCCACGTCACCCAGGTGTCGTGGCGGTCGTAGATGATCGACGGCGCAAAGACGGTCGTCTCGAGCGGCGAGCTGCTGACGCGCTCCTCGGCGAGCGCCTTCGAGCGGAAGAACCGGGTCCGCTGGAACGGGGTCGCCCCGAGCGCGCTGAAGAAGACGAAGCGGCGGACGCCCGCGGCCTCGGCGGCGGCGAGCAGCCGGTGGGTGCCGAGCGCGGTGATCTCCTCGACCTTGCGCGGAGGCTGGTCGCGGATCGCCGCTGCGAGGTGGATCACGGTGTCGACGCCGCGGACCGCGTGGCGGAGGCCGCGCGGATCGCCGAGATCGGCGAGCGAGAGCTGCACCCGGACGCGCTCCGGCCCGAGGCGGCGCGGGTCGCGGACGAGGCAGCGGACCTCGTGGCCCTCGTCGAGCAGCATCGGCAGCAGCGCCGAGCCGACGACACCGGTCCCTCCGGTGAGCAGGATCATCGGCGTCAACCCTACCCTCGACGATCCGGAGCGGCGCCCGCCCCGTACAATGGACCGCTCTGCCGGTTCGCCCGGATCGGCCCCAAAGCGAAGCAACCGAACGAGAAGGAATCCGAAACCTTGACCTACGTCATCGCAGAGCCTTGCATCGGGGAGAAGGACAACTCGTGCGTCGAGGTCTGCCCGGTCGACTGCATCCACCCGACTCCCGACGAGCCGGACTACGAGGCGCAGCAGCAGCTCTACATCGATCCCGACGAGTGCATCGATTGCGACGCGTGCGTCGAGGCCTGCCCGGTGGACGCCTGCTTCGCCGAGGACCAGCTTCCCGGTGAGTGGGCGCACTTCGCCCAGCTCAACGCCGACTACTTCGCGAGCAAGTAGCCGCGGCGGCGCCCCGGAGAGGGGCGGATCGGCCGCACGGCTGCCGCGAGGCCTCGTCGTCCTCGCGTTCGCGTCCGCCGCGGCGGTCGTCGTCCTCTACCTGCTCGTCGTCCGGACCTACTGGGGCCAGCGCCTCGATGAGCACTCCTTCGTGGGCCACGACTTCTTCGCCTCGCGGGCCGCGCAGGCGGACAGCTTCCTGCGGATCGTCTCGATCGGCTCGCTGCTGCTCGCCGTCGTCCTGGTCGCCGCCGTCGCGGTGGTCCGTCGCAGGCCGCGGCTGGCGATCTTCGCGGCAGCCTCGATCGGAGTCTCCGTTCTCGCCACCGAGATCCTCAAGCACTGGCTGCTCGAGCGCCCCAACCTCGTCACCAGCTTCATCTTCGACAACTCCTATCCCTCCGGACACACGACGGTCGGGATGGCGGTGGCGGTCGCGGCGATGCTCGTGGTGCCGCGTCGCCTGCTGGTCCCGACCGCCGTCGGCGCCGGGCTGTTCGGCTCGGCGTTCGGCGTCGCCGTGGTGGCCGCCGGCTGGCACCGCCCGAGCGACGCCGTCGGCGCCTTCCTCGTCGTGATCGCCGTCGGTGCGGCCTTCGCCGCGATCAGCCACGCCTTTCCCGACCCCGCCGACAGGGACGAGCGACACGGCCGCCGGATCCCGCTTCCGCGGATCCGGATCGGGACGACCGAGCTCGGCCTGCTCGCGCTGGCGCTCGGGGGCCTCGGGCTGTTCGCGCTCGCCGCGCTCAGCTACCGGGGGATCCCGTGGACGAGCACCAGCGCCGGCTTCCTGCTCTCCGCGCTCGCGATCGTCGTCTGCGGGCTCGCGGCGACGCTGACGCTCGCGGGCACGATGCTCGCCGCCGAGGAGCCGCGCCGCCCGCCCGTGTAGATCCGGCGGCCGAGCCGCCGGCCGGTCAGCCTCCGGCCTGGACGACCGGAAGCTCGGTGCCGCCGAGCGGCGCCGGAGCCGCGGGCATGTCGGCGGCGACGGCCTGCATCAGCGGCAGCTCGACGGGCGTCGCGGCGATGATCCCGCGCGCGGCCTCCCGGATCGCGATCGAAGCCGCCGCGTCGGGCTCGGATATCGCGAGCGGGTCGCCGGCGTCGGAGTGCTCGCGCAGCGCCTCCTCGAGCGGCACCTTGCCGAGCAGCGGCACGTCGAGCTCGTCGGCGAGCGTCTGGCCGCCGCCCTCGCCGAAGATCGTGAATCGCTGCCCGTCGGGAGCGGTGAAGCCGGACATGTTCTCGATCACGCCGAGTAGCTCGAGATCGACCTTGGCGGCCATCTCGGCGGCCCGCGCGGCGACGGTCTGGGCGGCCGGCTGCGGCGTCGTCACGATCAGGATCCGCGCCTGCGGAAGGAGCTGGGCGAGCGTCATCGAGACGTCGCCGGTCCCGGGCGGCAGATCGAGCAGCAGGTAGTCGAGCTCGCCCCAGTCGACGTCCTCGAGGAACTGCTGGATCGCCTTGTGGAGCATCGGTCCGCGCCAGACGACGGCGGCGTTCTCCTCGACGAAGAAGCCGATCGACATCACCTTGACCCCGCTCGGCGACTCGATCGGGAGGATCTTGCGCTCGGCGTTGACCTCGGGCCGGTTGTTGACGCCGAGCATCCTCGGGATCGAGTAGCCGTAGACGTCGCAGTCGAGCGCCCCGGCCGACTTGCCCTCCGCGGTCAGCGCCGCCGCCAGGTTCGCGGTCATCGTCGACTTGCCGACGCCGCCCTTGCCGGAGGCGACGCAGATCACGTTCTTGACCTGGGCGAGGGCGCCCTCGGGGAGGCCGCCGGGCCGGCCGAGCTTCTGCTGGAGCCCCTGCTTCTCGCTGTCGGAGAGGACATCGAAGCCGACGCCGACGCTCGTCACCCCCTCGAGCTTGCCGACGTTCTCGGCGACCGCCCGCTCGAACTGGGCCCGGATCGGACAGCCGGGCGTCGTCAGCGAGACGACGACGTCGACCCGCCCCTCCGGATGGATCTCGATCGATCGCACCATCTCGAGCTCGACGATCGAGCGGCGCAGCTCGGGGTCGATCACGGATCGAAGGGCCTCGGTCACCTGTTCTTCGGTCGGTACAGCCATCGGGGTCATCTTCTCAAAGTTGCTGCGGCGCCCTCCGTGTGGGGTTGGTGGCCGCGGGTCCTGTCGCGGGGGGTACCGCTCGGCCGTGCTCACGCACGGCCGAGTCGGCACGCCCCCACGCCACCCGCGGAACGGGCGCAGTGGGGAGGGCGCCCGATTGACGGCGCCCGGTGGTGCCTGAGCGAGGGACCAGGCGGGGCGGGCCATTGGCCATGATCTGGGGGAAGAAAAAGACCAGCGGGCCCACTGAGGAGCCCGCTGGTCGGGGAGGAGAGGTGGGAGGCCGAAGCCCCCCGTGTCTACCCGCGAGATATGAGTGCGGGCAGATCCCTCCGGATGCTTCCTCTCATGGGTCGCGGTGTCCCGCGACCCGGCATCCGGGCTAAGTGGTCCTCAGACCAGCGCGCGGACCCGCTCGCTGACCTCGCGAACGCGCTTCTCGGCCTCGTTGCGGTTGGTCTTCAGCGTCGACTCCGCGTCGCGGCGCCGTGCCTTGACCTCGCGCTCGACCTGCGTGCGGGCCTTCTTGACCTCGCGGCGGGCCTTCTTGGCCTCGCGCTCGACCTGGTTGCGGGTGCGCTTGGCGCGCTGGACCGCGCGCTTGCGGGCGCTGCCGCCGCGGCGCTCGACCTTGTTGAGCTCACGGCGGAGCTGCGTGCGGACCCGGCGGACCTGGACCTCGCGCTTGCTCGGCGTGTTCAGCCGGTCGCTGATCTCGTTGAGCCGCTCGGCGGCCGTCAGCGCGGCGCCGACCGGGATGTCGATCGCGGTCTCGGCGGCGGCGACGACGTAGTCACCGGCGGCGTTGACGCCGGCACGGGCCTGGTTGAGGGTGCCCTCCGCCTCGCGGGCGGTCGCGTCGGCCGAGCTCTTCGCCGTGGCCTCGGTGCGCTGGGCGCCCCGCTTCGCGGACGCGGCGGTCTTGCGGGCCGAGGTCCGGGTCTTGGTGGCCTGGGCCTTCGCGGTCGACTTGGACTTGCTGCGGGCCGCGCTCTTCGAGCGGGCGCTGCTGTTGGTTGTGGTTGCCATTCGAGTTCTCATCCCCTCTGGCTTCGTGGGTTCTGGAAAGTGGTGCCCAATCTAAGTTCCTTAAAACTAAGGATGTTCGAAGTGTAGCACCGAACGCATGTTCTTACACGCGACCGCTAACCCGGTTACAGCACGGCTGTGAGCCTCGTCACAGTCGCGTGAACCGGTGGAGCCTGACTCGTCAGGCAACCGCGGGGGCGAGGACGCGCTCGATCCACGCGTCCGGATCGGTCAGCTCGCCCCGGTCCGGCAGCGCCTCCGGTCGCTCCCAGGCGCCGTTCAGGCCGGCGATCCCGGCGGTGGCGACGACCGCATCGCAGAAGCGCTTCCCCTGCTCGTACTGGCGCAGCTTCAGCTCGAATCCGAACAGCCACGAGAGGATCCGCACCGGGACGCTGCGGTTCCGCCGCCGCGCGTCGAGGCCGGCACGAAGCTCGGCGATCGCCGCCCCGAGGTTGCCGGCGGCAGCGTCCATGACGTGCTCGGCGTAGCCCTCGACCGAGGCCATCACCGCCTGGAGGCTGTTGATCGTCGTGAGCGACTCGGCCGGCGCCAGCAGCGAGACCGGATCGGAGCCCCGGATCTCCTCGAACGTCTGCCGCGGATCGCTCGTCGCGACCTCCCGGGCCCGGGCGAGGATCTCGGCGACGGGGAGCCGGACCGGCGCCTCGGCGAGCAGCGTTCGCGCCAGCCCGCCGACGTGGGCGCGCAGCCACGGCGCCGCCGCGAACTGGACGGAGTGGGTCGTCTCGTGAAGGGCGATCCAGTCGAGGACCGGATCCGGCTTCGCGGCGAGCTGGGCCGCGGCGACATCGATGTTCTCGCCGACGAAGAGCAGCCGCGGCGCCCGCTCGCCGCCGAGCAGCGGGTACTCGTACTGGCCGAGGACGTGGCGCGCAGCGAAGCCGAGCAGGGCGCCGATCTCGACCGCGAGGACGCGGCCGGCCACCGCCGCGAGCGGCTGCCGCTCCGCTGCATCCCCGAGGCGGGTGGCTGCTACGGCAGTGATCTCGCGGACCGATGCGAGGTTGACGTCGATCCAATCGCGGCGGCTGATCCATTCCGGCGCGGGCAGCGGCTCGCGTGGATCGAGGCCGGTATAGCCACGGACGGCGGCGCTCGCCCGCTCGCCGGCGGCGGCGAGGTCGGGCGCCCCGCGCATCGTCGGACCGCGCTCGCCGATCCCGGTCGAGGCGATCCGCCGTGCCAGCGTCCAGTCGACGAGCTCGGTCACGGGCGCCGTCAGTCGGTCTGACGGGCCATCCCCGCCTCGAGCGCTTCGAGCACGATCTCGAGATGGGCGCCCGAGCGGGCCGCGATGACCGGGTAGCGGGTCTCGAGGTCGAGCGCCGCGTCGCTGAGTCCGTAGCCGACGAAGGCGATCCCGCAGCCCGCCTCGCGGACGACGAGCTGCGCCGCCGCGGCGTCGACCGAGCGGCAGCCGCGAGCGGAGAGCATTCCGTCGAAGCGCCCGGTGGCGACGTAGGAGAGCGTGATCGCGATCGAGCCGATCGAGCGGATCCGGTAGGTCTTGCCCTGCAGGTCCTCGATCGCGCCGACGATCCAGCGCGGATCGGAGGACTCGAGCCCGACCACCTCGAGCGGCATCTCCTCGCGGGGCGGATCGATCGGGATGCCGTCGAGGCGGGCGCCGTCGCCGCGGACCGCCGAGAACTCCTCGCCGGCTCCGAAGTCGTGGACGAAGCCGAAGTGGACATCGGCCATCGAGTCGCCGTCGGCGACCGCGATCGAGAGCGAATGGGAGGGGATCGTCCGGCGCACGTTCATCGAGCCGTCGATCGGATCGATGACGACCCGGTGGGCGGCCTCGCCGCCGCCGAGCGTCACCTCGCCGCGCTCCTCGCTGACGGCCGAGAGCGCCGTCCCCGCCGCGGCGATCCGCTCGAGCTCCTCGAAGACGATGTCCTCGCACTGGCGGTCGAGCTTCAGGGTCATGTCGCCGCCCTCGCCGCGGCCCTCGTACTCGGTTCGCTCGGCGATGCTGCGGGTCCGCTCGAACAGGTCCGCCTGGCGGGCGGCCATCCGCCGGCAGGCATCGAGCCAATCGATCTCGCGCTCCACGCGGGCAATGGTATTGGCAGGCGCTTGGCGGCCAACGCGGCCATCGCTACCGTTGCGCCGATGGAGGGATCGCAGACCGACGACGGCTTCGCGCGGGCGCTCGCGATCGAATCCGGCTCGGCCCTCGTCCTCGGTACGGCGGGCTCGGGCCGGACCGAGCTGCTGGCCCGCAAGGCGGCGGCCCTGGCCGGCTCCGGGGTCACCGTCGAGCGGATCATCCTGCTGAGCCGGACCACCGCCAACCGGACGCGGCTCCGCGACCGCGTCGCCGAGCTGGTCGGCGGCTCGTTCGAGGAGGTCTGGATCGAGACCTGGTCGGGCCTCGGCGAGCGGCTGTTGCGCGACTACTCGCTCGAGGCCGGGATCGATCCGTTCTTCGAGGTCGCGGCACCGGCCGACCGGCTCGCGCTCCTCCTCGACAGGCTCGACGAGCTGCCGCTCCGCCGGCATGAGATCCGCGGCAACCCGGCCGGCCTGCTCGCCGGCCTGCTCGAGCGGATCGACGCGCTCAAGGCCGAGGGGATCGGCCCGGCCGACCTCCGCGACCGCGCCCGCGCCGCCGAGCGCGGCGCCGGCGGTCGCTCCGAGCGCGAGGTGGCCCTGCGCGAGCTCGAGTTCGCCGACCTATTCGATCGCCACGACGCGATCATGCTCGAGCTCGGGATGCTCGACGAGAACGAGCTCGTCCTCGAGCTCGGCCGCGTCCTCACCCGCCACCCCGATCTCAGCGCCGCCCTCGGCCACCGCTTCGAGTGGCTGCTCGTCGACGAGCTCGAGGACGCCGGACGCCCGCAGATCGCCTCCCTGCCGCTGATCGCCCCGCACGGAAACGTCGTCGCGGCCTGCGATCCCGACCAGGGGTTGCGCCCGGGCGATGGCTGCGGAGAGGCGGCCGCGCTCGGGTTCCTGCGCCGGTTCGCCGAGGCCGAGCGGATCGCGCTCGGCCCGAGTCGCCGCTCGACCGGCGCCCTCGCCGCGGCGGTCGGGACGGCGGCGGGCCTCGTGCCCGCCTCCTACCGGGAGCTCCTGCCGGCGCCGGCGGGCCGGGCCGGAGGCAATGGCTCCGGCGATTCTGCGGCGGTCCGGTTCTGGAGCTGTGCGAACGAGCGGGCCGAAGCGCAGGCGGTCGCGCGCGAGATCGAGCACCTGATCGCCGCCGGCGAGTCCCGGCCCGAGGACGTCTGCATCCTCACCGGGGCATCGACACGCGAGAGCCGGCTCGTCGCCGCCGCGCTCGAGGAGCGCAACGTCCCCTTCCGGAGCTCCGGGTCGGCGGCGTTCTTCGGCCGTCCCGAGGTCCGCGACGCGATCGCCTGGCTGCGTGCCCTCGCCGATCCGAGCGACTCGGCGGCGGTCGTCCGGGCGCTGACGAGGCCGCCGGTCGAGCTGCGGTCGGTCGACCTCGCCCGCTGTACGACGATCGCGCGGCGCCGGAAGCTCGACATGGTCTCGGCCGTCGAGGCGGCGCTCGAGAGCCCGCAGCTGCCGCCGCCGTCCCGCGACCGTCTCCGCTCGTTCCTGAAGCTCTACCGCGCGGCCGCCGGAGCGTTCGACGGACTCCGCGCCGACGTCTTCGTGCGGCGGCTGATCGAACGGGTCGGATTCCGCCGCCACGGGCTGTTCGCCGCCAGCCCCGAGACCGCCGAACGGCTCGTCAACCTCTCGCGGCTCGCCGAGCTGGCCGCCGGCTGGACCCGGCGCCGGCCCGACGGATCGACTCGCGACTTCGTCCGCTACCTCGCAGCGGTCGGAGAGGCGGGTCAGCGGTTCAGCCGCCCCGCCGAGCCGCCGCCGCAGGGGGCCGTCCTGCTCGCCGAGCCCGAGCAGGTCAAGGGGATGGACTTCGAGCGCGTCTACCTGCTCGGGCTCGCGCGCGGGGCGCTGCGCTGGGGCGCCGAGCGGACCGGGTGGATCCCCGAGGGGCTGCTCGAGGACGAGCGGCCGCCGGCCGAGGACGTCGCCGATGCGCTTCGCGCCCGTCGCGGCTACCTGGCGGCGAGCCGGGCACAGAGCATGATCGTCCTCTCCCATCCGCGCGAGGTGCGCGGGGCCGCCAGCGCCCCCTCGCCGCTCTACGAATCGATCCGCGCGACCCTCGACGGCACCGAGGAGGCCCACGAGGAGGAGCTGTTCGGCCCGGCCGAGGGCCTTCATGCGACCTACCGGATGCTCCGCGACGAGGTGCTCGAAGCATCCTGGCGTGCCGGCGCGGCGCTCAGCGAGATGCGCCTCGACACCGCCGAGGACGTCAACCGCGCCGTCGCCCGCTACTTCGAGCTGCTGAAGCTGGCGGCGCTGATTCAGCGGCCCGGCTCGGAGTCGGAGCGCGACGCGATCGCCGCCCTGAACGAGCTGATCGGCCGGATCGCCACCCCCGAGCAGCTCGCCGAGCTCGATCGCTCCGCCCTCGACGAGTACGTCCTCGACGAGGGCCGCGACCGGACCCGCCGCAGCGAGGAGCTGGCGAGCCGGGCCGAGCCGGGACTCGAGGCGTTCCTGCCGAAGCGCGGCGGCGGGCTGGCGCTTTCGGCCTCCGACGTCGACCTCTACCTGACCTGCCCGCTCAAGTACAAGTTCGCCCGCGTCTTCGCGATCCCGCAGGAGCCGACGATCAACCAGCGCTTCGGGATCCTGATCCACAACGTCCTCGAGCGCTACCACGCCGACGAGATCCGCGATGTCGACGCCGCCGGGGGCGACGACGGCGGCCTGAACCGGCTGCTCGGGCTCTTCGAGGCGGGCTGGCGCCGGACCGGGTTCGGATTCTCCGACGACGAGCTTCAGTACCGCGACCGTGCCGTCGCCGCCCTCGCCCGCTACCACGAGCGCCACACCGCCGGCGCCGCCCGGCCGGTCTGGCTGGAGCGACGCTTCTCGTTCAAGATCGGCGAGACGACGATCGGCGGCCGCGTCGACCGGGTCGACCGCCATCCCGACGGGAGCTACGAGCTGATCGACTACAAGACCGGCCCCCCGAAAGCGGCGGCCGACCTCGCCGACGACCTGCAGATCGCCCTCTACCGCGTCGCCGCCCGCAAGGCCTGGGACATCGAGGCGGCCGACGGCTCCTACTGGTACGTCCTCGATGACGAGAAGGTCCCCGCCGGCGGCGAGCCCGACGCGGTAGAGCGCGTCGAGCGCACCGTCGCCGAGGTGGCCGCCGGCATCACCGGTCAGGACTTCGAGCCGCGCCCTTCGTTCGAGGTCTGCTCGTGGTGCGACTTCCGCCTCATCTGCCCAGCGTCCGAAGCCTGACCGTCACGTGCAGTTGACGAGGCCGACGCCGCCGCTGGCCTCGGTGATCACGCCGACGCCCCGAGCGTAGGTCTTCGTCTCGAACTCGGCCGGCTTCGGGACCGTCGCGTGCTCGCGGATCGTCATCACGTGCCGGTAGCGGACGCCGCGGACCGTCTGCCGGCCGTTCATCGCGACGATCTTGTCCTTCTCGACCGCGATGGGCGGCGCATTCTCGGACTTGAACCGGCGGCCGACCGCGGGCGCGGCGGGCATCAGCAGGCCGGGGCGGGCACCGCGCCGGCCGGCGCGCCACTGGCCCTCGTGGCTGACCCCGCCGCCGGCGGGGTACTCGTCGACGTCCTCGCCGAGGTAGTGGACGCCGCCGCGCCGGTCCTGGGCGAAGTAGTCGATCGTCTTCTCGATCCGGCGATCGCTGCGCAGGTTGCGGACGGTGTCGCGGACCACCGCGGCGCGGACGGCGCGACCGTGGAAGTGAATGACCTTCGTCCGATTCATCAGGACCCGGACGATCCGCAGCCGCTGCCCGCCGTCGTTGCCGCGCAGGACGCAGCGGTGGAAGTCGGAGATCGGCAGGAACCGATTCGTGATGCTCGCCGAGCCGGAGCCGAACCCGCTGCGCGCGGACGCTCCGGCCGCGGAGGAGGTGGCAAGCGCGACGACGATCAGCGCGATCACCGCCCCCGACCCGATCGTTCTCGATGCTCTCATCCCTATCCCCTTTCCGATCGCGGGCCGCGCCGTCGCGACCCTGCGCCGTCACGGTGGCGGACCGTGATGAGAGTCCGATGAGGGTCGCGCTACTCGGGCTGCTGGCGGAGGAACCGCTGGAACTCGCGTGCGATCGCGTCCCCCGACGGGACCTCCTCCTGCGAGAACCCGGCGACCTCGTCCTGCTGCTCCTCGAGCTGTTCGACCATCTCCTTGATCTCCGGGTTGGCGGCAACCGCCTCGGTCACCTGCTGCTCGAACGCGACCGCCGCCTCCTCGAGCTCGGTCGCCTCGACGGCGATCCCGATCATCCCCTCGAGCCGGCGGAGCAGGGCGAGCCCGGCCTTCGGGTTCGGGACCGCGGCGGCGTAGTGGGGGACGGCGGCCCAGAGGCTGGCCGCGGCCAGGCCGCGCTCGCGGCAGGCGGCGTGGAAGATCCCGAGGATCCCGGTCGGTCCCTCGTAGGCGACGTCCTCGAAGCCGAGCTGCTCGATCATCGCCTCGTCGGTGGCGAGGCCGGTGATCGGGACCGGACGGGTGTGGGCGACGTCGGCGATCAGCGATCCGAACGTGACCACCGACTCGACCCCGCATGTCTCGGCGACGTCGAGGACGGCGTTGCAGAAGGTCCGCCAGCGCGTGCTCGGCTCGGTCCCGCTGATCACCAGCAGGTCGCGCTCGGCGTCGTCGGCCCGAGCCGAGACGATCAGGTTGTCGGGCCACTCGACCCCCTGCATCGTTCCCGCCGAGATCTCGATCGCCGGGCGGTTGGCTTGGAAGTCGAAGAACTCCTCGGGGTCGATCCGGGCGACGAGATCGGTCTCGAACGCGGCGCCGATCGCCCCGAGGGCGGTCCCGGCGGCGCTGGCGGCGTCGTTCCATCCCGAGAACGAGGCGACCAGCACCGGCGAGCGCAGCTCCGGCGGCTCCCGTTCCCAGACGATCGGATCCATCCGGTTCACAGTAGCGCCGCCCGATCGTCGCAGCGACGGTCGGGAGGACCGGGCGGTGCGTCCGGCACGGGCTGCATGATCGCCGCATCGATGAGGCCACCGCCAATCCCGCAGCCGCTCCGACCCCCGAGGGGATCGCGGCGTTGCAACCGGGCCGACCCCTCGCGGGGCGCTTTGCGGTGGTACGCAAGGATCGCCAGCAGGCGAAGAACGGCTCTCCCTACCTGAGCCTCGAGCTCCGCGACCGGACCGGCTCGATTCCGGCCCGGATCTTCCGCGACGTCGATCTGCTCGGCTCCCGCTTCGAGCGCGGCGACGCGATCGAGGTCCGCGGCAAGGTCGAGCGCTTCCGCGGCAACCTCTCGGCCGAGGTGACGGCGCTGCGGCGGATCGAGCCGGGCTCGTTCGACCCGGCCGAGTTCCTGCCGTCCGCGTACCGCTCGATCGACGAGCTGAACGGGTTTCTCGAGCACCTGACCCGCGAGGTCTACGACGAGGCGCTCCGCGAGGTCGTCGAGCGGGTCCTCGACACCGAGCCGGTGGCGTCGGAGTTCCGGCGCGCGCCCTGTACCCGCAGCGGCCATCACGCCTACCTCGGCGGCCTCCTCGAGCACACGGTCGCGGTCGGGACGCTCGTCGGCGAGGTCTGCCAGCTCCATCCGAAGCTCGACTCGGATCTGCTGATGGCGGCGGCGCTCCTCCACGACGTCGGCAAGGCCCGCGAGTTCACCTACGGCGCCGAGTTCGGGATCAGCGACGAGGGGGCGATGCTCGGTCACCTCGCGATCGGCGCGTCGCTGATCGAGCCCACGGCCGTCCGCCTCGAGCCGCCGCGGCGCCTGGCGCTGCTCCACTGCGTGCTCAGCCATCACGGCCCCGAGGCCGCCGGCCGCGTTCGCGGCTCCGGCTCCGGCTTCGCCTCCGCCGAGGCGCTCGCGCTGGCTCGGATCAACGCCCTCGACGCCGCGGTCAAGGGCGCGCTCGAGCAGGGTTTGAGGTAGCACCCGGCGCGCGGATGCGTCCGCCGGCTAATCCTCCGCGCTCGGTCGCCGGCGGAGGCGCTTGCGCTCGGACTGGCGGCGCTTCGCCCGCAGCCGCTCCTCGCGGGCGGAGCGGCCCGGCCTGGTCGGGCGCCGCTGCTTGCGCGGGGTCGCGGCATCGGCGAGCCGGCGCCGCAGCCGCTCGAGCGCGATCTCACGGTTCCGCGCCTGGCCGCGCGTCTCCTGCGAGACGGCGGTGACGCGGGGCCCGAGCCGGCCGGCGATCCGGTCCTTGAGCGCGCCGCTCAATGCCGCCGAGGCGCGGACGTCGAAGGCCGCCTCGACCCGCGAGGCGGTGACGTTGGCGTGCTGGCCGCCCGGGCCGCCGGAGCGGCTCGCCCGGAGCTCGATCTCGGCGATCGGGATGAAGGCGCCCTGGCCGATGTCGATCCCGTCGCTCACCTCGCGGCCGCTTCCGGCTCCGGGTCGGGCTCCGCGAGGCCGCGCTTGAGAAGCCGTGCGGCGACGATCAGCGACAGGGCCGCAAAGCCGAGCTCGAGGGCCCGCTGCGGGAGCGCGTTGGCGACGACGACCCCGACGACGACGCCGGGCAGCGAGAGCACGCCGATCAACAGCCCGTCGCGGACGTCGACGTTGCCGTGACGAACCTGTCGCCAGGTCCCGACGACCGCCATCGGGACGATCACGAGAAGCGAGGTCGCCTCGGCCTCGAGCTGGCTGTTGCCGAGGAAGATCGCCAGCGCCGGGACGAAGAGGATCCCGCCGCCGACGCCGAGGAGGCCGCCGACGGCGCCGCCGAAGAGGGCGAGGAGGATTGCCAGGGCGACGTCCATCAGGGCACGATCAGCTCGGCGGCGACGACGAACAGGAGCAGCGCGAAGAGCAGCGAGACGGCCCGCTCGGGGATCCGCTGCTGGACGGCGACGCCGATGCCGACACCGGCGGCGGCGGGGACGACGAGCAGCGCCGCATCGCCGAGGCGCACGTTGCCGTAGAGGCCGTGGAGCGCCGCCGCCGCGGCGGCGATGACGACGATCGCCGACAGCGAAGTCGCGGTCGCCCGGCGCTCGCCGAAGCCGAGCATGATCAGCAGCGGCACCATCACGATTCCGCCTCCGACCCCGAACAGACCGCTGAAGGCCCCGGCCAGCACCCCGATCGCGGCGAAGCGGATCGTCCGGTTCGCGGGCACGCCGCGATACTAGATGAGCATGAGCGACCCGGGCCGACCTGCCGCGATCGAGCCGCTGCTGGCCGAGCCGGGCGCCGCGGCGATCCTCTGCGACCTCGACGGCACCCTCGCGCCGATCGTCGAACGGCCCGAGCTCGCCGCCGTTCCCGACGAGGCCCGCGTCGCGCTCGCCCGGATCGCCGACCGCTACGCCGCCGTCGCGGTCGTCAGCGGCCGCCGTGCGACCGTCGCCCGGCGGATCGTCGGGCTCGAGAAGCTGACCTACATCGGCAACCACGGGTTCGAGCTGCTGCTCCCGAACGCCTCCGAGGCGCGCGCCGCGCCGGAGCTCGGCGCGGACGCTCGGGCGGCCGCCGATTTCGCCGGCGAGCTCGACGCGGCGGAGATCGACGCCGCCGGGCTCCGGGTCGAGGACAAGGGGCCGATCGTCGCCCTGCACTGGCGCGGCGCCGCCGACGAGGCCGGCGCCGAGGCCCTGGCCGAGCGGATCGCCGCCCGGGCCGAGGCCGCGGGGCTCGTCCTTCACCGCGGCCGCAAGGTGCTCGAGCTGCGACCGCCCGGCGAGGTCGACAAGGGAACCGCCGTCGAGTCGCTGTTGCTCGGCAGCGCCGCGACGGCCGCCCTCTACGCCGGCGACGATCGCACCGACCTCGACGCCTACTCGGCGCTCGACCGCCTCGTCGCCTCGGGGCGGCTCGGGCAAGCGGTCCGGATCGGCGTCGCCTCCGCCGAGGGACCGGAGGAGATCACCCGGCGCGCCGACGTCGTCGTTGCCGGCCCGGCCGGCCTGCTCCCGATCCTGGTCGCGCTCGCGGGCTGATGCAGTACAAGGACCTGCTTCGCGGAACGGTTCTGCTCGTCGCGATCGAGGCCACTGGCCTCGCCGCGATCTCGGCGGTGACGATCAACGGCACCGGCGACGACGTCCTCGCGGCGCTCGCGCTCGGCTGGTGGCTGGTCGCGATCGCGGTCGGAACCTGGCTCGGCCGTCCCGCCCGGACCGCCGACGTCCTCCGTGGCCCGCTCGCCGCCGCGAAGACCTCGACTCAGCTCCCGGCCGAGACCCCGGTGCGGATCGCGCTCGCCAGGCTCTGGCCGATCGCGCTGTTCGCGATCCTGGCCGGCGCCGCCGGCCTCTGGTTCCCGCAGGTCCCGGCGATTGCGACCGGGTTCGCCCTCGGGGTTGCCTCGGCGTGGCGGAACCGGGAGGCGGCCGTGACCGCCGTCGAGGAGCGCGACGGGATCTGCTTCTACGTCGAGCACGGCTCGGCGTTCGACCCGATCAGGCTGATCCGCACGCCCGGCCTGCGCCGCGGTGCCGCCGGCTCGCCGAGCTAGTTCGTCCCGCGGAGCTTGCGGAGCTGCGCCCAGGTCCGGGTGTTGGCGACCTGCGCAGCGGTCAGACCGGCGCGGCGCGCGGTCGCGACCGAGTACTCGATGAAACGCAGCGTCGATGTCCGGTGCGCGTCGGTGTTGCAGACGATCGGGACGCCGGCCTCGGCGGCGAGGCGGGCGTTGTGATCGTTGAGGTCGCGGCGGTTCGGGTTGCCGTTGATCTCGATCATCGTCCCCGCCTCGGCCGCCGCGGCGACGACCGCCTCG
>DASTTY010000102.1:0-9970 GCA_035759925.1 Solirubrobacterales bacterium | reverse complement strand
TCGAGCTGATCCGCAAGCAGGGCATGCAACTCGCCTCGAAGATGCGCTTCCTCAGCGCCCAGTTCGACGCTCTCTTCGGCGAGGGTGACCTCTGGCGCCGCAACGCCGAGCACGCGAACGCGATGGCGGCCCGGCTCGCCGTCGGCGTCGAAGGCATCGACGGTCTCGAGGTCGTCCACCCGGTCGAGGCGAACGGCGTCTTCGCGCAGCTCCCGCGCCCCGCGATCGACGCCCTCCTCCGCGACCTCCCCGGCGAGCATCCCTTCTACGTCTGGGACGAGGACGCCGACATCGTCCGCTGGATGTGCTCCTGGGACACGGCCGAGTCCGACGTCGACGCCCTGATCGCCGCCGCCCGCGCCGCGGTCTCCTGACGACGCTCACGAACGTACGTTCCCTTTTTCCGTCCGCCCTGGTTGCCATCCTCGACTGGTGGCAAAGGGCTTGGACAAGGCGTTTCTGGAGCAATGCCTCAACGACGGCATGTCCCTCCCCGAGATCGGCAAGCTCGTCGGTCGGCCTCCGGGCACCGTTGGCTACTGGGTCAAGCGCCACGGCCTGGTAGCGAACGGATCTCGCAAGTTCCGCCCCGGCAAGGGCATCAAGCGCGCTGATCTGGAACCGCTCGTTGCTCGTGGGTTGACCCTTGGGCAGATCGCGAAGGAGCTCGAAGTCGGGATTCAGACGGTTCGCTACTGGATCGACAGGTACGGATTGCCGCACCCGAAAGAGATCCGCGCGGAACGTAGGGCCGAGTTGCTTCGGTCAGGTGAAACGCGGGGCACGTTCAAGTGCCGCCATCACGGCGAGACGGAGTTCTTCGCCGATTCCGCAGGAAGCTGGCGTTGCCGGCAATGCCGGCAGGAAGCAGTGTCTCGACGTCGCCGCCGGGTCAAACGAGTACTCGTCGAGGAGGCCGGCGGCGGGTGTGCGATCTGTGGCTACGACCGCGCGATCGGCGCGTTGCATTTCCATCACCTCGATCCGGCGACGAAGCGGTTTCCGGTGACTTCGAGCGGTCGCACGATCGGGTTGAGCCAGGCGCGGGAGGAAGCTGCCAAGTGCGTGCTCCTCTGCGCGAACTGCCATGTCGAGGTGGAAGCCGGGGTGACAGAGTTGCCGCTGCAGCTCGGCCTCATCATTAACCGAAGTTAGTTTCCGGAAGAAACTCCCCGGAGTGGATTCGAACCACTACGACTTCATTAACAGTGAAGGATGCTGCCGTTACATCACCGGGGATCGTTAACGCGAATCCGATTACAGCAATACAAATGACGTGCCGAACCGAAGCGTCGGCCGGGCATTGTAGAGGTGGCAGTTCACGATGCTGCCTTGACCTCTACCGCCTCCGCCGCGCGCTCGGCGCCGTCGCGGGCCCACTCGCTCGCGCCGATCCGCTCCGCCGCCCGGCGGTAGCGGTCGTCCTCGAGGAGGGTGCGGACGGCCCAGCGGATCGGCGCCGGGCGGCGGAGGCGGCCGGGGACGGTGAGGCCGGCGCCGGCCCAGGCGACGCGCTCGGCGTTCTCGGCCATGTCGCCGATCGCGGGAGAGATGAGCAGCGGCTTGCCGAGCGACAGGGCGCGGGCGAGGGTGCCGTGGCCGCCGTGGCAGACGACGAGGTCGGCAGCGGCCATCACCTGCGAATAGGACAGCCAGTCGACGAGCATGCCGTTCGCCGGCACCTCGATCGGCCGCTCCGGCGTGTGACCGTTGGTCGTCGCGATCACCCGGACCGGCTCGTGTTCGAGGCCGGCGAAGCAGCGGCGGATCAGCGCGCACTCGGGGTCCTGGGCGGTGCTCGAGGCGACGAGGACCAGCGGGTCGTCGCCGGCGGACAGCTCGACGAGCGGATGGGGCAGCTCGAACTCGAGCGGCCCGGTGATCACGACCTCCGCCGGCCAGTCGCGCGGGTATTCGAGCTGCGGAAACGTGCCGACGATCGCCAGCCGGTCGCTGATGCCGCCGTGGAAGCGCTCCTGCGGCGGCAGGCCGACCCGCGCCCGCGTCTCGTTCAGCTCTCGGCGTCCGACCCGGAGCCCCGTCTCGAGCGCCGGCAGCGCCGCCCGCCAGCCCGCCCGCCCGATCGCCGTCCGCGGCGGCCCCATCCCGATCCCGAAGAACGGCATCCCCGGATCGTGGACCGGGTAGAGGTGGGGGATCAGCGTCGCCCACGGCACCCCGCGCAGCTCCGCTGCCAGGGACGGCGCCAGCGTCAGGATGTCGCTGACGACGACGTCCGGCCCGACCTCGTCGAGGAGCGGCAGCATCGCCAGCGCCGCCTCGCCCGCGCCGGCGCCCTCGCCGGGCGGTGGGGGAGGGAACACCTCGTACTCCTGCGCCGCCCCGAACCTGAGCCCGAGCGCCTCGACCGGCTCCCGCCAGCGCTCCCACGTCTGCACTGTCACCTCGGCACCGCGACCGGCCAGCGCCCGGCCGAGCGCGATCGCCGGGAAGGCATGGCCGGCGTCGCCGAAGGCGGCGACGATCGCCCTCACGCCCGCCCCTGCAAGGGCCGTCCCGGCGCCGGCCCGCACCCTTGCCGGCGCCACGCGCAGCCGCCACCATCGGAGTGACGATGCTCGGACGTCGGAACAGGAGGCCGCGGAACGCCTGCATGCGCCTGCGCGCCGCGGTCGAGCAGATGCCGGAGCACGCCAAGCGGGCCATGCTCGACGGGATCGCCGACAACAAGATCATCGTCGGCGCCTACACCGACCCTCGGAGCGGCGGGATCTGCCCGATGCTTGCCGCCCACCGCAGCGGCGGCCGCATCGACCTCGCCGGCTTCGCCCGCAGCTGGGACCGCTACACCGACGCCGACGGCCCGCGCCCGGCGACGCCGCGCGAGCTCCGCACCCTCGTCGCCCTGCTCGAATCGAGCCTCGCCGACGACATCCCCGTCGACGGCACCGACTCGCCCCGCCGGACGCTTCCGGCCCGCCTTGCGCCGCCCGAGCGCCCCGGCCTCGTCTACCGGATCCGCCGCCTCGGGCGCCCCCACCTCAAGCGAGTCGCTGCTCGAGCTCGCTGATCCGCTCCTTCAGCGATCTGATCGACTCGCGAGCGGTGGCTGCCTTCTTGCGATTCGCCCTCATCCGTCGCTTCAGGGCTTTCCGCTGCTTCTGCCCATCCGCCTTGCCGAGCTTCCGCATGAGCCGTTCGATCGTCTTTCGCCGCTCGGCGAGCCGCTGCTTGCCCTCGCCCAGCTTCGCCTTCAGCGAGCGCAGCTTCGCCGCGATCGCGGCCTGATCGGCCTCATACGAGTCGCTCTGCAGCCCCGCGATCCGAAGCAGGTTGCCCTCGGCTAGGTTGACCTCCGGCACGTGGTAGTTCGAACCCGAAGCCACCGCCGCGCCCAGGTCCGGCCGGCTGTCGCCCGGAAGGCCGACCTTGGACAGGTTCAGCCAGTGAGCGCCGCCCTGCCGCTTGCACTCGGCCCGGTAGAAGTCGGGCTCGCCGCGCCACGGGCTCGCCGTCTCCGCGTCGGGCGCACTGAACAGGTAGTCGAAGTTGACGAGTGGCTCGAGCGTCCCGTCGCCGCCGTCGAGAAGCGCCGGGTTCGTGCAGATCACCTCGTAGGAGGCGGGGTCGGGACGCGGGTCGGGGTAGATCCAGTAGCCGAAGTCGACCCGCGAGAACGGGGCGAACTGGCCCGGCACGTCGTCGAAGGTCGAGTAGGCGACGACGCAGCCGTATTGGCCGACCTCGCTGCACGCCGGCACGTGGTCGAACAGGCCGCCGACGTCCTTGCCGATCGGGACGCTGATGTTGGCGCCGGGAGCGATCGCGCCGACGAAGCGCTTCCGCAGCCCCGGCCGCTTGTCGACGATCTCCTCGATCAGCCGCGCGACGTGGGCGGCGCCCTGCGAGTGGCCGAGGAGGATGAAGCCGCGACCGTCGTTGTAGTTGCGGAGGTAGTCCCGGAACCCGGACCTGGCGCTCCGGTAGGCGACCTCGACGCTGTGGTTCAGCGTCGACTGATCACCGTTGTTCGTCACCTGTCTGTACATCGGCGCGTAGACGTCGCAGACCGACGAGAACATCCGCGCCTGCTGGACGACGACGCGCCGGATCGGCGGGTCCTTGTCGAGGTTGGAGTTGGGGCCGGCCTGCTCGCTCTGCGTCGGATACAGGTAGAAGCAGTCGACCGGCGGGTCCTTCGGACGCGTGTAGCCGAGCGGCTGCGCCTGCTCGCCGGGCGGCGGGATCGTCGTGCCATCGATCGTCCCGGCGCAGAGGTCGTCCGCCTGACCCGGCTTGCAGATCCAGGTCGTGTCGCCGGCAAAGGCCGTCGCCGGGGCGACGATCGCAGCGACTGCGAGCACCGTCGTCAGGCACGCCAGCGCGAGCCTCGATCGGCTGCCGGTGGTCCGAGAAGCCTTCACGCCCAGATTCCTCCCATGTCGTTCCAAAGCCGGACCGGATCCTAAGCGCTCAGGTCGAGAACGCTGACGGATCCCCCGGTCGCTGGAAGACGATCTCGGGGATCAGACAGTTCCGCGACGTCCGGAGCAGCAGCCGAACCGTCTCGGCGAGGTCCTCGGGCTTGATCATCTGCTCGGGGGCGACCTGACCCTGGACCCACTCGGTCATCGGTGTGTCGACGAACGCGGGGCAGAGGGCCGTCACCTGGATCCCCGACTGCGCGACCTCCATCTGCGCAGCCTGGCTGAGCCCGATCACGCCGGCCTTCGTCGCCGAGTAGACGGCGAGCCAGCCCTGCCCGCCCTTGCCGGCGATCGACGCCGTGTTGACGATCAGCGCCTTGCCGTGCTCGGCGCCCGCCTCACGCAGCATCGGCATCGCCTCGCGCATCGCGATCACGTACGAGCGCAGGTTGACGTCGAGCTGCATGTCGAGCCGCTTCGTGTCGATCTCGTCGATCGCGCTGCCGATCCCGACGCCGGCGTTGTTGATCAGCACATCGAGGCGCCCGTAGCGGTCGCGATGGCCCGCGACGAGCGCCTTCAGCTCCTCCTCGGAGGTGACGTTGGTGGGAACCGACGCGACTTCGAGCCCTTCCGCCTCGAGGGTCCCGACCGCGGCATCGAGCTTGTCGGGACGCCGCGCCGACATCGTCACGGCATAGCCGTCCTCGGCGA
Organism: Solirubrobacterales bacterium; assembly: GCA_035759925.1. Lineage (GTDB taxonomy): Bacteria > Actinomycetota > Thermoleophilia > Solirubrobacterales > 70-9 > RHKX01. The sequence continues at coordinate 4,868 of DASTTY010000102.1, read as the reverse complement.
GCGCATGGCTGATCGCCAAGCCGATCCCGCTCGATGCTCCGGTCACCAGTGCTGCTCGGTCTGCCACGTGCTCTCCTCGTCGATTTCGCTGTCGCGGGAGCCTAACCGTCAAGTAAATGAACCGGCTTCTCTAGGATTCGCCGCCGTGCTCGAACCGCTGTCGCCGAGAATCCGCGCCCTGATCGCCCTTCCGTTCGCCGTCGCCCTGATCGCCGGCTGCGGCAGCAGCGACGACACGGGCTCCGCCACCACCGCCGCTTCGAGCGCCGACGCTTTCCCGGCCGGCGGCAAGACGTTCCAGCAGCTCACTCAGGACGCGGGCGAGAGCGACCTCGTCGTCGCGCCGACCCAGCAGGTCTTCAACGAGGGCAAGAATCGCTATGGCTTCGGCGTCTTCACCGTCGATCACGGCAACGTCTCCGATGCCGACGTCGCGATCTACGCCGCCAAGCCGAACGGCAAGGCCGAGGGTCCCTACCCGGCGACGATCCACTCGCTGGCGACGCCACCGGCCTTCGCGGCGAAGACGACGACCCAGGACCCCGACGCCGCGAAGTACGTCTACACCACCGAAGTCGACATGCCGAGCAAGGGGGAGTGGCAGATCCTCGCGATGTTCCGCCAGAACGACGGCTCCTACACGTACGCCCGCGTCCCGAGCGCCGTCGTCGGCAAGTTCCCCGACGTCCCGCAGCCCGGCGACGAGGCCCCGATGATGCACACGCCGACGACCGACGACGTCGGCGGCGACCTGACGAAGATCGACACCCGCCAGCCGCCGAGCTCGATGCACGACGTCGACTACGCCGACGTGCTCGGCAAGAAGCCGGTCGTGCTCCTCTTCGCGACCCCGGCGCTCTGCACCAGCCGCGTCTGCGGCCCAGTCGTCGACATCACCGAGGAGGTCAAGAACGAGCGCCCCGACGACGCCGCCTACGTCGACATGGAGATCTACAACGACAACGACCCCAACAAGGGGCCGCGGCCGCAGGTCCAGGACTTCAACCTGCCGTCGGAGCCCTGGCTGTTCGTGATCGACGCGAACGGGAAGGTCTCGACCGCGATCGAGGGCGCTTTCAGCAAGACCGAGCTCGAGGCCGCGATCGACAAGGCCGACGCCGCCTCCGGCACCGGCTCCGCCTCGTCCTCCTGACGCCGATCAGCTCCGCGGCGTCCGCCGCCCGCGCTTGCCGGCCGGCCGTCTTCCCCGGCTCTCGAGCTTCTGCCGGCCCGACTCGCGGGCGTTGACCGCCTTGACCCGGCTCAGCCCGGGCTCGAGGATCCGCTTCGCACAGCCGCGGTGCCAGTGGCGGTGCTCGGTCCCGCCGAGGCGCATCACCGTCTGCGCGATCACGTGGTCCTCGCCGATCTCGACGTCGCCGTAGCAGCCCGGGCACGTGTACTGCTTTTGGGCGATCCCGCGGATCAGCCAGACCTCATCGCCCTCGGACGAGATCCCGAGCAGGCTCCGGCGCGAGCTCGGCAGTCCCTCGTGCCCGGCCATCGCTCAGGAATCCTCGAGGCGAGGCTCGCCCGAGTAGTAGCCGACGTGGCTCGAGCGGTGGACCATCACGTCCTCGCCCTCGACGCCGGTCCAGACGCCGACCTTGTCACTGTCCGGGTAGGCGGTCGCGGTCGGGTGCGCGACGTTGGAGAACATCAGCACCCGGATCGTCGCCTCGCCGTCGTTACGGATCTCGTGCGCGCCCTCCGGCCCGACCGGAAAGCAGGTCAGATCCCACGGGCCAAGCACTTCCTCACCGCCGGGATGGCGGACCGTCGCCTCACCGGCGAGGACGAGCAGCCACTCCTCCTCGCCGTACTCGTAGTGGTAAGGGCAGAGCGCCTGCCCGGCCGGGATCTCGTAGACGCTGAGCCCGAGCCGCTCGGCGCCGAGGTCGGGGCCGGGGCGAAACAGCCCCGCTCGGAACCCCTCCGGATCGTCCTCGTCCCAGCGGAACCCCGGCTCGCCGATGTTCACCTTCCTCATCCGTTCCTCCTAGCTCGCCTAGCCGATGATGATCAGGCCGATCGTGCCGAAGCCGAGGGCGATCCCCGCGATCGCGATCGCCCGCATCACGCTCGGCCGTGACTCACTGAGCTCGCCGCGGCGGGCCGCCAGGGTGACATCGCGGCCGCGGGCGCTGCCGTAGACGATCAGCGCGATTCCGTAGGCGGCATAGGCGACACCCATCAGCGTGTACGGCCAGACCGTGCTCGTGTCGGAGAGCTCCGGGACGACCCGGCCGACGGCGATCGCGACCGCCAGCGCCGCCAGCCCGGTCCGCCACCACGCCAGCAGCGTCCGCTCGCCGGCGAGGGTGGTCCGCTCGGTGACGTCGGGCGGGATCTTGGACACGAGGCGACTCTAGCCCCGCTACCAGGTATCGACAGGACGCCGGCTCGCCTCGCTCCGTTCCGGCGTGCCGGCGGCTGCGAACGTCGCCGCGACCAGCCGCCGCGTCTCGAACGGGTCGATCACGTCGTCGAGCTCGAAGATCGTCGCGGCGTTGAGCGCCTTCGCGTGCTCGTGGGCGTGCTCGGTGACCTCGCGGACGCGCGCCTCGCGCTCGTCGGGATCGGCGATCGCGTCGAGCTCCCGCTTGAGGCCGAGCCGGACGGCGCCTTCGAGGCCCATCGCGCCGAGCTCCGCGGTCGGCCAGCCGACCGTCAGCAGCGGCTCGTGGAAGCCGCCGCCGGCCATCGCCTGGGCGCCGAGCCCGTAGGCCTTGCGGAGGACCACCGCGACGAGCGGCACCCGCAGGTTCGCGCCGGTGTTGAACAGGCGCGAGCAGTGGCGGACGAGCGCCGTCGCCTCGGCCTCGGGGCCGACCATCATCCCCGGCGTGTCGATCAGCGACAGGATCGGGATCGCGTAGGCGTCGCAGAGCTGCATGAAGCGGGCCGCCTTGTCGGCGCCGTCGCTGGTGATCGCGCCCGCCATCTGCATCGGGTTGTTGGCGACGATGCCGACCGCCCGGCCCTCGATCCGCGCCAGCGCCGTGGCCATCCCCTTCGCGAACTCGTCGCGGAGGAAGGTGACCGAGTCGTCGTCGACGAGCGCATCGATCGCCTTGCGGACGTCGTAGGCGCGGCGGCGACTCTCCGGGACGACCGCCCTGGCTCGCTCGGGATCCGGCTCGCGCCACTCCTCGAGCGGACCCTGGAAATAGGCGAGGAGACGCTTCGCCGCAGCGACCGCGGCCGCCTCGTCGGCGACGCGGACATCGACCACCCCGTTCGGCGCCTGGACGTCGATCGGCCCGATCTCCTCGGCGGCGAACTCGCCGAGCCCGCCGCCGGCGACCATCGCGGGGCCGCCCATCCCGAGCGCGATGTCCTCGGTGGCGACGATCAGATCGGAGCTGCCGGCGAGGACGGCGTTGCCGGCGAAGCAGCGGCCGGCGACGATCGCGATCCGCGGCGCCAGACCGGAGATCCGCGCCCAGAGCGCGAAGGCCCGGGTGTCGAGGCCCGAGACGACTGGGTAGTCGGTATCTCCGGGGCGCCCGCCGCCGCCCTCGGCGAACAGCACGGTCGGCAGCCGCAGCCGCTCGATCAGCTCGAACAACCGGTCCTTCTTGCGGTGCCCGAAGACCCCCTGGGTCCCGGCGAGGACCATGTAGTCGTAGGAGAGGACCGCGCACGCCGCCGCGTCTCCGAATCGATCGCCGTTGATCCGGGCGGTGCCGGCGATCAGCCCGTCCGCAGGCGTCCGCTCGAGCAGCTCACGAAACTCACGGCGGGACCGCTGGGCAGCGATCGCGAGGCCGCCGTACTCGACGAAGCTCCCCGGATCGACGAGGTCGGCGAGGTTCTCGCGGGCCGTCCGCCGGTCGCTTCCATGGCGCTTCGAGACCGCATCCGGGCGCGCCTCGTCGCCGAGCAGCGCCTTGCGCTCGCGGAGCTCGCTGAGCTCGGGGCGGATCTCCTCATCGCTTCCGTCGCTCCGCCCGGCGCCCATCAGGCGGCGATCCTATCCACGGGCCCAGGTTGCGAACGGCGGTCATCGGAGTCATGATTGTCCAGACGCTCGACCGGGAGGACGGGAATCGTGCTCAGAGGGCTCCGCGAACGGCTCACGTACGCGAACGTGATGGCGACGCTCGCCGTCTTCATCGCCCTCGGCGGGGTCTCCTGGGCGGCGCTGAAGATCCCGGCGAACAGCGTCGGCAACAGGGAGCTCAAGGACAACGCGGTACACGGCAAGGAGATCAAGAACGGCGTCGTCGGCTCCAAGGACCTCAAGGACGGCTCGGTTGGGCCCGACGCGCTGCAGGGAAACGCGGTCGGCTTCGACAACCTCGCTCCCGGTGCGGTCGACGGCAGCAAAGTCAAGGACGGCTCGATCACCTACGAGAAGCTCGACCCGCAGACGGTCTCGCCGCGGCTCTTCGCGCACGTCAGCTCGTCCGGCGTCCTCGGCGAGAACAGCGGCGTCACCAACGTCACCCACCCGAGCACCGGCCAGTACGGCGTCACCTTCGACCGTGAGCTGCGCGGCTGCGTCGCCGTGGCCACGGTCGGATTCGGCTTCGGACCCGGGGTGATCGGCGCCGGCGGGACTGCCCAGGCGCGGATGAACCTGAACAACAACCCGGCATCGGTCGGCGTGACGATCTATCGCAAGGGCTTCACCTTCAACGACGTCGAGAACAACGACTTCCACCTGATCGTCGCCTGCTGAGCCGACCCCGCCTCAGTGCGAGTGGCCGGCTCCGGCGTGATCGTGACCCATCCGCTCGATGATCGCGGCGACCGCCTCGGGGGACTGGCGGTCGAAGACCGGGAGCTGGATGTCCTCTTCCTTGTCGAAATGGACGCGGATCAGGGCGTGGAGGCCATAGAGGAGCTCCTGGGTCGTCTCG
>DASTTY010000101.1:0-2460 GCA_035759925.1 Solirubrobacterales bacterium | reverse complement strand
GGCCGGAGCCGCGGCCACGAGGCCGGCTAGCGCTGCCAGCGCGACGGTGATCCGGACCGCGGCCCGCATATCCCTAGGACTCGCCGAGCGCGTACTTGCGGATGTCAGCCTCGAGGGTCGCCTGATCGGGATAGACGCCCTGGTGGGTGTAGACGAGCTCGCCGCTCGAATCGAAGAAGAGCGTGTTCGGGAGCCCGCCGACCAGCGTCGCGCCGGTCGCCTCGCCGAGCGTCTTATCGGGGTCCGCGAAGCTCGGGTACGGCACCGGATGGCCGTCGAGGAAGGTCTGTGCGGCCGCGTCCTCGTCGTCGGTGTTGACGCCCATGAACGCGACCCGGTCGAGGTCGTCGGCGGCCGCCTGCTGCAACCACGGCCACTCGGTCCGGCACGGGCCGCACCAGGACGCCCAGTTGTTGACCACGGCGGGATACCCCTTCACGTCGGCGAGTTGCTGGGAGAAGGCATCGAGGCCGCCGGGCACGATCTTGCCGCCCTGTTCGTAGAGTGCCTTCAGCTTCGGAGGCGCCTTCGCGACCGCCTTCGAGAAGTCGGGAGCACTCGCACCCGGGTCGGCCGTCGAGTCGCTGCCGCCGCAGCCGATCGCGACCAGCGCCAGCAGCGCGACGAGGAGCGTCGTTGCCGTCCACGCTGCAGGTTTGTGGTTCTCGGTGTTCATCCGGCCTGGGAGGCTGCTTTAATGGTTGTGCGGTCCGAGGGGAAAGTTGGGCCGCGGGCCGCGGCCAGCACCAGAAACCTGACCGCCTCGCCCATCGAGCTTACTGCGCAGCTCGCTCGGTCTTGACCGAACGGCGCAGCCACCAAGCCTTTCGCATGGCAGAAACCACCGCACTTGCCGCCGACGCGGCCAAAGCGCTATCCGGCGCCGACCTCGAACGCGTCCAGAAGTTCACGCGGGAGCCGATCCTGCTCGACGGTGAGACGCTCGAGGACCTCCATCCCGGCACCGCCCGCCGGCTCGCCCTCGACGCCGCCCTGCTCGAGATCGAGGAGGGATTCGAGGAGCCCTCGCCGAAGTGGCGCCAGGAGTTCTCGCTGCTGCTCGGCCTCGAGCGCATCCTCGCCGAGGAGCGCCCGCTGCTCCGCGACGGCGCCGAGCTCTCCGAGCATCAGGTCGACGCTCTCTCGGGAACTCTGGCGGCGATCATCGCCGAGATCGAGGAGCCCGGCTCGAACCGGAACGGCAACGGGAACGGCAAGAACGGCGAGGCGGCCGGCAACGGCCAGGGCGACGACGAGGACGACGCGCTCGGCGAGGACGAGGAGCCGCAGGACTGGGCCGACGAACCCGGCGACGAGGAGGACGATGAAGTCCCCCCCGACATCGCCGACGATCCCTACGCGAGCCGCCGGTTCTGGTTCGAGCACGCGACCGGCGCCGGCAAGACCGTCGCCGCCGTCGGCTTCGTCGAGTCGTCGCGGACCGGCGGGATCCTGATCCTCACCCACCGCCGCAACCTCGTCGACCAGTTCATCGGCGAGATCTCCGACCGCGGCTACGGCGACCGGCTCTCGCCGCCGCTGCTGCGCGGCAAGGACGACGCCCGGGGCCCGGTGACCGTCGAGACCTATCAGTGGTTCGTCCGCAACGCCGGCCAGATCTCCGACGCCTACTCGATCGTGATCTGCGACGAGGCCCACACCGCGCTCGGCGAGAAGACGAGCGCCTGCATCCGCGCCTGGCACGGCCCCGTCTTCATCGGCATGACCGCGACCGGCGCGCTGATCGCCCGCCACGTCGCCGACCTCTTCCCGACCCAGACCTCGCGCTTCGACCTCGCCCAGGCCGCCCGCCGCGGGGTGATCGCGCCGCTGCGCTGCATCAGGATCCCGCCGGGCCCGGGAGTGCGGACGCTCGCGAACGTTCCGCTCCGCCGCGGCGAGGTCGATCAGGACTTCGACCAGGAGGAGCTGGCGAAGCTGCTCGACCAGGGCCCGTTCAACGTCGCCGTCGCCGACCTCTACGCATCCCGCTTCAAGAAGGTGCCGGGCGTCATCTACACCGCCGGCGTCAGGCACGCCAACAACGTCGCCGAGGCGATGCGCGAGTTCGGGATCAACGCCCGCGCCGTCTCCGGCGAGACCCCGAAGCGCGAGCTGGCCGAGATCCTCGCCGCCTTCGAGCGCGGTGAGGTCGACGTCCTCTGCAACGCGATGCTGCTCGCCGAGGGCTGGAACTCGCCGCGGGCGACGATCTGCATGCACCTCGCCCCGACCGCGTCGAAGCGGATCTACCAGCAACGGGTCGGCCGGGTCACCCGCCGCAACCCCGGCAAGGAGGCCGGGCTGGTCATCGACCTCGTCCACCCCGCAACCCGCCACGACGAGGCGATCATCACCCTCCACAGCCTCCTCGACCGCGACGTCTACCGCGGCGGCGCGATCGTCGTCGGCCCGGTCCGCCGCGGCCGCGGCCGCCGGGTCCGGGTCGAGAAGCGGGTC
>DASTTY010000100.1:0-8106 GCA_035759925.1 Solirubrobacterales bacterium | reverse complement strand
TAGGCCCGGCGGGCCCGGTCGGCTAGGGTCGGAGGCCTTGGAGGATCTGACGCTCGACGAGACCGGGCATGGCGATCCGGCGGCTGTCTTCTCGGAGACTCATCGCGCCGAGGCCCGCACCGCGGGGATCTGCCCGAACGTCGTCGTCCTCTTCGGGGCTACCGGCGATCTCTCGCGCCGCAAGCTCCTGCCGGGGCTTTTGAACCTCTCGCAGGCGAAGCTGCTGCCCGACTTCCGCGTCATCGGCGCCGCCCGGACCGAGATGACCGACGACGAGTTCCGCGACTACGCACTCGATGCCTGCGCCGAGTTCGGCCGCCGCGACTTCAGCGAGGAGGCGCGGCGGGAGTTCGCGCAGCGGCTCAGCTACGTCAACGTCAAGGCCGGGCCGGAGCCGCTGCGAACGGCGGTCACCAAGGCCGAGGAGGAGCTCGGCGACCCGGTCAAGCGGTTGCTCTACATGAGCGTGCCGCCGACGGCGGCGCTGAAGCTGATCGGGCTCGTCGAGGAGGCCGGGATCGCCCCCGAGTCGCGGATCATCATGGAGAAGCCGTTCGGCACCGACCTCGCCAGCGCCCGCGAGCTCAACGACGAGATCCACAAGGTCTTCACCGAGCAGCAGGTCTTCCGGATCGACCACTTCCTCGGCAAGGAGGCGGCCCAGAACATCCTCGCGCTGCGCTTCGCCAACGGCCTCTTCGAGCCGATCTGGAACCGCTCCCACATCGCCCACGTCCAGATCGACGTCCCGGAGACGCTTTCGGTCGGCAGCCGCGGGCCGTTCTACGAGGAGACCGGCGCTTACCGCGACATGGTCGTCACCCACCTGATGCAGATCCTCGCCTTCCTCGCGATGGAGCCGCCGACCCACCTCGATCCGCTCGCGATCACCGAGGAGAAGAACAAGGTCTTCCGCTCGATCCGCCCGATCGATCCGGCCTTGGTGGTCCGCGGCCAGTACGACGAGTACCGCTCCGAGCCCGGCGTCGACCCGAAGTCGGAGGTCGAGACCCTGATCGGCCTCAAGTGCGAGGTCGACAACTGGCGCTGGTCCGACGTCCCGTTCTACCTGCGGACCGGCAAGCGGATGGCCGAGGGCGCACGGATCATCTCGATCGCCTTCCGCGAGCCGCCGCAGAGCATGTTCCCCTCCGGCTCCGGCGTCGGCGAGTACGGGCCCGACCACCTGACCTTCGACCTCGACGACTACGCACGGCTGTCGCTGTCCTTCTACGGCAAGCGGCCGGGGCCGACGATGACGCTCGAGAAGACCTCGATGCAGTACTCGCGCTCCGAGGCCGACGGAGCCGGCGGTTCGCTCGAAGCCTACGAGCGGTTGATCCGCGACGCGATGGCCGGCGACCACACTCTGTTCACGACCGCCGACGGCATCGAGCGGCTCTGGGAGCTGTCGGCGCCGCTGCTCGAGAACCCACCTCCGATCGAGCTCTACTTCTCGCACTCGTGGGGCCCGAAGTCCCTGAACGAGCTGATCGCGCCGGACGCCTGGCGGCTGCCGTTCGCGCGCCGCTGGCGCGGCTGACGGCTCGGCGCTCGGTCAGCGCTCGTGGAAGCGGTCCTCGAGTCCGAGGAAGCCGCGAAGCGCCACGGAGACGCCGAGCCGGAGCGGCTCCGGCGGCCACGGGATCACCCGGCGATCGACGAAGAAGTGCTCGGTCAGCTCGGTGCGGCGCTCGAGGACGAGGTCGCGGATCGTCTGCCCGTTCAGGTGGGTCATCGAGACGCCGTGTCCGATGCAGCCGACCGAGTAGATCGCTCGGGAGTCGCCGAGCCGGCCGATCGAAGGCGTCAGGTCGCTCGTCACCGAGAAGGGACCGCCCCAGCGATCGGTGATCCGGGCCCCGGCGAGCGACGGGAACACGCTGCGGACGTGCTCCTCGAGATGCGTCCAGGCGGCCGGATTCGAGTCGCGGCCCATGTCGCGGCCGAAGCCGAGGCCGACCGGCCCACCTCCCATCAGCAACCGGTTGTCGGGGGTCAGCCGGTAGTAGTGGATGAGGTTGCGGGCGTCCTCGACGCCCTCGCGGCCCGCCCATCCGATCGGCTCGAGGCGCTCGGGACCGAGCGGCTCGGTCGCGATCACGTACGTCCAGGCGGGGATCTGCTTGCGCCGCAGGGGCGGCAGCAGGTGCGAGTAGGCGTTGGTCGCGAGGACGAGCCGCTCGGCGTCGACCGACCCGCCCGGAACCGAGAGCCGGAAGCGGTCCGGGCGCTCGATCGACCCGACCGGGGTGCCTTCGTGGACGACCGCCCCGAGGCCGGTCGCCACGCGCTTCATCTCGCGGACCAGCTTCAGCGGGTTGACGAGCGCCGTCCGCGGCTCCCACCAGGCGCCGAGGTAGCGCTCCGAGCGCACCCGCTCGCGGGCCGCATCGCGGTCGAGCCAATCGATCCCGTCGATGCCGAGCGAATGCGCGAGCTCGATCTCGCGGCGGATCCGGCGCTCGTAGGCCGGCGTCGTCGCCATCCGCAGGAAGCCGGGCCTGACGTAGTCGCAGTCGAGGCCCTCCTCGGCGACGAGCTCGCCGACCGTGTCGACGGCCCGCTCCATGTAGCGGTGGGCGGCGAGTGCGCGCTCGCGGCCCTTGAGCTTGACGAGCACGTCGAGCCCGAGCCCGACGACGGTCATCGCGAACGAGCCGTTGCGGCCGCTCGCGCCGTACCCGACGACCTCGCTTTCGAGGACGACCACCTTCAGCGATGGCTCCGCCTTCAGCAGGTAGTACGCGGTCGCCATCCCCGTGAAGCCGCCGCCGACGATCGCGACGTCCGCCTCGATCGAACCGGTCAGGGGCGGGCTCGGGCGGTACGGGCCGTAGGTCGAGTGCCAGAGGCCCTTGTCGGAGTAGTCGGCCATGACGCCGACCTTACGTGGCGGCGTGCTCAGGCGCCGGCGCGCTCGGCCGCCTCGCGGTCGACCATCGCCCTCGAGTCGCTCGTCTTGATCAGGGTCAGGCAGAGGATCAGAGCGAGGATGGCGAAGCCGGCGCCGGCGAGGAACGCCTGCTGGAACCCGTCCGTGAGTGCCGCCCCCTGCTCGGCCGGGGTCGTCGCGCCGGCGAGCTTGTCGTCGGTGACCGAGTTGGCGATCGTCGCGAGGATCGCGAGGCCGAGCGCGCCGCCGACCTGCTGGGAGGTGTTGATCAGCCCGCTCGCGAGCCCCGACTCGTGCTCGGCGACGCCGGCGACCGCGGCGATCGTGATCGCCACGAAGCCGAGCCCGAGGCCGATCGCGGCGACGACCGAGGGCCCGAGGATGTCGCTCACGTAGCTGCCGTCGGGCGAGATCTGCGACCACCAGATCAGCGCGATCGCCATCAGGACGCAACCGGCGACGAGCACCGGCTTGAAGCCGATCCGGGTCGAGAGCTGCGAGCTGAACGCGGCCGAGATGATGATCCCGGCCGAGAGCGGCAGGTAGGAGATGCCGGCCTTGATCGCCCCGTAGCCGAGCACCTGCTGCATGTAGAGCGAGGCGAAGAAGAACATCGAGAACAGCGCCGCGCCGATCAGCAGGCCGACGGCGTTGGCGCCGGTCAGGGTCGGCAGCCTGAAGATCCGGAACGGCACCAGCGGCGCCGCCGTCCGCTGCTCGATCGCGACGAAGATGGCGATCAGGGCGGCCGCGACCGCGAGCAGGACGATCGTCTCGGTCGAGCCCCAGCCGGCCTTCTCGGCGTTGACGATCGCGTAGACGAGCAGCGACAGGCCGCCGGTGATCGTCACCGCGCCGGGGATGTCGAATGAGCGGTTCTCGGCCTCGGAGTGGCTCTCGGCGATCAGCCGCGGTGCGATCGCCGCAGCGGCGAGGCCGATCGGCACGTTCACCCAGAGCACCCATTCCCAGCCGAGCCCCTCGGTGAGGACGCCGCCGAGGAGGACGCCGACGGCGCCACCGGAGCCGGCGACGGCCCCCCACGCCCCGAGCGCCTTGTTGCGCTCGGCGCCCTCCCGGAAGGTGACGGTGATGATCGAGAGCGCCGCCGGCGAGACGATCGCGGCCCCGAGCCCCTGGACCGCCCGGGCGATGACGAGCTGGACGTCGTTCTGGGCGAAGCCGCCGGCCAGCGAGGCGAGCGCGAAGAGGATCAGGCCGGCCATGAAGACGCGGCGGCGGCCGAGCAGGTCGGCGAGCCTGCCGCCGAGCAGCAGGAACCCGCCGAAGGTGAGCACGTAGGCGTTGACGACCCAGGAGAGGTCGTCCTGGGAGAAGTCGAGCGCGTCGCCGATCGTCGGCAGGGCGATGTTCACGATCGAGGCATCGAGGACGACCATGAACTGGGCGATGCAGAGCAGCGCCAGCGCCTCCCAGCGCTTCGACTCGTAGTCGGTCGTCATGCCCGGTCCTCGGCGGGCTCCAGCCCGGGACCCCGGTCGCCGGCGACGTCGTAGTCGGAGCCGTGATCGACGTTGAGCCGCGGCAGGATCCGGTCGAGCCAGGCGGGCAGCCACCAGGCGCGGCGACCGAGCAGCTCGAGGATCGCCGGGACGAGGATGCTGCGGATCACGAATGCGTCGATCGCGACCGCCGATGCCAAGGCGACGCCGAACAGCTTGATCGTCAGGTTGCCGCCGAGCGCGAACGAGCCGAAGACGCAGATCATGATCGTCGCCGCAGCGGTGATCACCCGCCCGGTGGAGGCGAGCCCGTGGACGACCGCTTCGGAGGCGTCCTTGCGCTTCCCCCACTCCTCGTGGACGCGCGACATCAGGAACACCTCGTAGTCCATCGAGAGGCCGAAGACGATCGCGAACACCATCACCGGCAAAAACGACTCGATCGGCGCCGTCTCGTCGAGGCCGATCAGGCCGCCGAGCCAGCCCCACTGGAAGATCGCCACGACCACGCCGAACGACGCGCCGATGCTGAGCAGGTTCATCAACACGGCCTTGAGCGGCACCAGCACCGACCGGAACGCCGCCATCAGGAGCAGCGCCGAGAGCAGGATCACGATCCCGAAGAAGAGCGGAAGCTTGCCGGAGATGTAGGTGGCGAAGTCGTCGAAGATCGCTGTCGTGCCGCCGACATGGGCGACGAACCCGTACTGCGACTCGACCGGCGGCAGGACGTCGTCGCGGAGGCTCTTGACGAGCTCGCTCGTCGCGTTGTCCTGCGGCGAGGTCGTTGGGAAGACCTGGATCACGGCGGTGTCGCCCGCCTGGTTGAGGACCGGCTTGCCGACGCCGGCGACCCCGTCGGTGCCGGAGAGCGCCTGACCGAGCGCCGCCAGCTCCGGCTTCGACTCGGTAGCCGTCGTGTCTTCAGGCAGGTCGGCGACGACCTGAAGCGGCCCGTTGAAGCCCGGCCCGAAGCCCTCGGCGAGCAGGTCGTAGGCCTGACGGGTGCTCGTGTCGACCGCATCGGTGCCGGCGTCGGCCGAGCCGAGGTCGATCGAGAAGACCGGGATCGCGAGCACGATCAACAGCCCGCCGGAGGCGATCGCGGCAAGCCACGGGCGGCGCTGGATGCCGCGGCTCCAGCGCGTCCAGCGCGAGCTCTCGCGGGCGGCCGGCTTCGACCGCCGGACCCGCAGGCGGTCGATCCGCGTGCCGATCTTCGAGAGCATCGCCGGCAGCAGCGTCAGCGCCGCCAGCATCGTCAGCAGCACGGCGAGCGACGCCGCGAGCGCCGGCGCGTGCAGGAAACCGACGCCGATCGCGAACAGCCCGAGCATCGCGATCACGACCGTGATCCCGGCGAACAGCACCGCTCGGCCGGCCGTGTCCATCGCCTCGATCACGGCATCGCGAACCTCGAGGCCGTCGGCGAGACCCTGCCGGAACCGCGTCACCACGAACAGCGCGTAGTCGATGCCGACGCCGAGCCCGATCATGCTCGCCAGCGCCGGCGCGAAGTCGGCGGTGTCGATGATGTGGGTGCCGAGCGTGATCAGGCTGAGCGCGGTGCCGAGGGCGACGATCGCGGTCACGATCGGCATGCTCATCGCGACGACCGACCCGAAGGTGATCAGGAGGACGATGATCGCCGCGAGCAGGCCGTACATCTCGCTGCCGCCCTCGTTCTGCTGCTCGACCTGGCGAACCGGGTCGCCGCCGGCCTCGACCCGGAGGCCGTCCCCGCCCGCCTCGTTGGCGGTGTCGGCGATCTTCTCGATCGAGGAGATCGGCAGGTCGAACGCGGCGCCGTCCAGGGTCACGGTCGAAAAGCCGATCGAACCGCTACTGGAGATAGCTCCCTGCCCCTCGTAGGGCGAGGTGACCGAAACGACGTGATCGAGCTTGCCGAGCTCGGTGACGAGGTCGTCGACCTGCTGCTTCGTCGCGGCCTGTTCGAGGCCGCCCGGGTCGGCGTAGACGACCTGGATCTGGTCGCCGGATTGGGCCGGGAAGCGATCCTCGAGCAGGTTCAGGGCCTTCGTCGAGTCCGAGTCGGGGAGCTGGAAGTTGGTCGAGAAGCTCTCGCCGGCCGAGCTCGCGGCGGCGCCGGCGGCGATCAGCGCGACGATCCAGGCGAGGACGGTCAGGCGGCGATGACGGATGCAGAAGTCTGCGACGGCTCTCAAGGCGGGAAGCTCCGTGGGGGTTCGGGGAGGAAAGCGGAGAAGGGGTTCCGCATGATGCACGATCGCGAACGCGGCCGCGTTCCAATCCCCGAGCGCGGCGAGCCCTACCATCCCGCGCCCCGTGACCGCCGGCCCCGACAGCCCGACCGCCCGCCGCGACGACCTCCGCAACGTCGCGATCGTCGCCCACGTCGACCACGGCAAGACGACGCTGGTCGACGCGATGCTCTGGCAGTCGGGCGCGTTCCGGAGCGGTCAGGACGTCGACGAACGGGTGATGGACTCGATGGACCTCGAGCGCGAGAAGGGGATCACGATCCTCGCCAAGAACACCTCGGTCGTCCACGACGGCGTCAAGCTGAACATCATCGACACGCCCGGCCACGCCGACTTCGGCGGCGAGGTCGAGCGTGGCCTGACCATGGTCGACGGGATCCTGCTCCTCGTCGACGCCTCCGAGGGGCCGCTCCCGCAGACCCGGTTCGTGCTCCGCAAGGCGCTCGAGCGCCGGTTGCCGGTGATCCTCGTCGTCAACAAGGTCGATCGCCCCGACGCGCGGATCGCCGAGGTCGTCGACGAGGTCTACGAGCTGTTCCTCGACCTCGATGCCGATGAGTCGCAGATCGACTTCCCGATCGCCTACACGAATGCCAAGGACGGATGGGCCTCGCTGGCCGAAGGCGAGGACGGGACCGACCTGAAGCCGCTCCTGAACCTGATCGTCGCCGAGATCCCCGCCCCCGGCTTCGAGGAGGGCCATCCGCTCCAGGCCCACGTCACCAACCTCGACGCCTCTCCCTACGTCGGCCGGCTGGCGCTCTGCCGGGTCCGCAACGGGACGATCCGCGCCGGGCAACCGATCGCCTGGTGCCGGGCCGACGGGACGATCGAGCGCGCCACCGTGACGAGCCTCTACGTGACCGACGCCCTCGAGCGCGTCGAGGCCGAGGAGGCCGGGCCGGGCGAGATCATCGCCGTCGCCGGGATCCCGGAGGTGACGATCGGCGAGACCCTCGCCGATCCCGAGGACCCGCGACCGCTGCCGGTGATCACCGTCGACGAGCCGTCGCTGTCGATGATCGTCGGGATCAACACCTCTCCGCTCGCCGGCCGTGACGGCGACAAGCTGACGGCCCGCCAGATCAAGGGCCGCCTCGATCAGGAGCTGGTCGGCAACGTCTCGATCCGCGTCCTCGACACCGAGCGGCCCGACGCCTGGGAGGTCCAGGGCCGCGGCGAGCTCCAGCTCGTCGTCCTGCTCGAGCTGATGCGTCGCGAGGGCCACGAGCTGACCGCCGGGCAGCCGCAGGTGGTCACCCGCGAGGTCGACGGGCGGATCTGCGAGCCGGTCGAGCGGCTCGCGATCGACGTTCCCGAGGACTACGTCGGCGTCGTCACGCAGGCTCTCGCCGTCCGCCGCGGCCGGATGGAGCAGATGGTCAACCACTCGACCGGCTGGGTCCGGCTCGAGTTCCTCGTGCCCGCCCGCGGGCTGATCGGCTTCCGGACCGAGTTCCTGACCGAGACCCGTGGCACCGGGCTCATGCACCACGTTTTCGAC
>DASTTY010000099.1:0-14762 GCA_035759925.1 Solirubrobacterales bacterium | reverse complement strand
GCGATCAGCTCGACGACCGCCGAGTGCAGCGAGTCGGTCGAGTAGACGGGAGCCGTGCAGCCCTCGATGTAGTGCACGTCGGAGCCCTCGTCGGCGATGATCAGGGTCCGCTCGAACTGGCCCATGTTCTCGGTGTTGATCCGGAAGTAGGCCTGCAGCGGCATCTCGACCTTGACGCCGGGGGGCACGTAGACGAACGAGCCGCCCGACCAGACGGCGGAGTTGAGCGCCGCCAGCATGTTGTCGTTGGCCGGGATCAGCGAGGCGAAGTGCTCGCGGACGATGTCCTCGTGCTCGCGCAGCCCGGTGTCCATGTCGACGAACTGGACGCCCTGCTCCTCGAGGTCCTTGCGGACCTGGTGGTAGACGACCTCGGACTCGTACTGGGCGCCGACGCCGGCGAGGAAGTCGCGCTCGGCCTCGGGGATGCCGAGCTTGTCGAAGGTGTTCTTGATGTCCTCGGGGACGTCGTCCCAGCTCCGCTCCGCCCGCTCGGAGGCGCGGACGAAGTAATGGATGTCGTCGAAGTCGATCTGGTTCAGGTTCGCGCCCCACTGCGGCACCGGGCGGGCGAGGAAGTGCTCGAGCGCCTTGAGCCGGAACTCGCGCATCCACTGCGGCTCGTCCTTGTACTCGGAGATGTCCTCGACGAGCTGGCGGCTGAGCCCCTTCGGGGCCTTGTAGACGTAGCCGGTCTCGGGATCGTTGAACCCGAACTTCGTCTTGTAGTCCTGGTTGATGTCCTTGATCGCCTCGCGCTCGGCCTGCTTGGGATCGAGGGTCGCGGTCTCGGGGGCGTTCACTTCAGTCAACCTCCAGTTTGATCTGCCCGTCCTCGGCGCGGACCGGGAAGGTCTCGACCGGCGCGAAGGCGGGGAGGGTCTTGGGGCGGCCGCTTCTCAGGTCGAAGAGCGAGCCGTGTCGTGGGCACTCGACCGTACAGGTCGACTCGTCGAGCACGCCCTCGGCGAGCGGGCCATCGTCGTGCGAGCAGCGGTCCTCGATGGCGAGAAGCTCGCCGCCGCAGTTGAAGACGCCGATCTCGATGCCATCGACGGCGACGATCTTCCTGGCCCCCTCGGGGAGCTCTTCGATTGTGCAAACGGTGTGGTCTGTCATCTAATCCCTACTCTGAAAGTCGGATTTTAGCGATGCCGTCGACGGGCCCGCGAGCACGCTCACCGTCCGGTACCCGACAATGGCGCCTGCCATGCAACCGGACCCCGCGCAACCGCGCGCCGAGCTGACCCTGCGGCCGCCCGATCCGATCCGCGTCGGCGCCGGCACCGCCTTCCACCTCGGCGGCACGCTCGACGGGCCGGCGCCCCCGGGATCCGTCCGGCTCCGCTTCGGCGCCGGCGTCCGCGAGGTCGACGCCCGCTCGATGCCGCCGGAGCGCTCCTACGGCGCCGGCAGCCTCTGGTGGTCGCTGGTCGAGGTCCCGGCGGGGACCGCCCCGGCCGCGACGGACGTAGCCCTCGAGCTGGCGGTCGACGGCGGGGTGGAGGAGCTCGCGCTCGGGCGCGTCCACCTCCTCGCCGGCGAGGAGGGGCAGCCCGAGCCCGCCCCCGAGCCGGGGGCCGGCGAGAGGCCGCTGATCGCGATCTGCATGGCGACGTTCGAGCCCGCCCCCGACCGCCTCCGCGTCCAGCTCGACTCGATCCGCGCGCAGACCTGGGAGAGCTGGATCTGCGTGATCAGCGACGACTGCTCCTCGCCGGAGGCGTTCGCCGAGCTCGAGCGTCGGGTCGGCGACGATCCGCGGTTCGTCGTCAGCCGCTCGCCGGAGCGGCTCGGGTTCCTGCGCAACTTCGAGCGGGCGCTCTGCATGGCGCCGCGATCGGCGGGGCTGATCTCGCTCGCCGATCAGGACGATCGCTGGCATCCCGACAAGCTCGACGCGCTCGCCGCGGCCCTGCTCGCCGCGCCCGACTCGCTGCTCGCCTACAGCGACGTGCGGATCGCCGGCGGCGACGGAACGATTCTCTCCGACACCTACTTCTTCGAGCGCCGCAACAACCCCGACAGCATGGCCTCGATGCTGATCACCAACAACGTCACCGGCGCCGCGTCGCTGTTCCGCCGCGAGCTGCTGGAGACGGCCCTGCCGTTCCCCCCCGGGGGGACCGGGCAGGAGCTCTACCACGACCACTGGCTCGCCCTCTGCGCGATGGCGACCGGCCCGCTGACGTACCTCGATCGCCCCACCCACGACTACGTCCGCCATGACGAGTCGGTGACCGTCACCGAGGCGGAGGGGCACTGGGTGGCGCCGCCCGAGGGCAGGCTCGGCGCCGCGGGGCTTCGTCTGCGCCGCGCCGCGCGCCGGCTCCGGCTCGCCTCGCGGAGCCCCGGCTGGCGTACCGCCTACATCGGCCGCTACCTGCTGATCCGCCAGCTCGCCACGATCCTCCAGCTCCGGATCGGCCGCGAGCGGATCCAGCGGCCCCATCTGGCCGACATCGACCGGCTCCTCGCCGCCGAGCGCTCGCCGCGGGCCGCAACCTGGCTGCTCGCCCGATCGTTTCGGCCCTGGATCGGCCGTAACGACACCCTCGCGCGGGAGCGTGCCGTCTTCGGCGGGATCCTCTGGCGGAAGCTGGCCGGCCGGCGGGGACGGGGACGCACGTAGATGCCGAACCTCGCGACGACGCGGGCGATCGTCTGGCGGCGTCTCGCGGCGCTGCGTCGCCGCCTCACCCCGGAGCGCCGTGCGCCGCTGCCGTCGGAACCGCCGCCGGGCGCCGCCGCGCCCGCCGCCGGGCGGATCCCGGCGCCGCTCCTGATCGACTACTTCGGCCGCGACGGCAGCACCGCGCTGCTGCGGCTGCTCTCGACCTCGGCCGGCGTCCACGTCGAGGGCCGCTACCCCTACGAGGACGACAGCCTGCAGCGGGCGCTGGCCGCCCCCGACCCGGTGGCGGCCTGGAGCCGCCACTGCGCGGCCCGCTTCGCCGCGGCGGGACCGGCGCCGCGCTGGTACGCGGAGAAGGCGATCGACGTCCGCCGCCTCGAACCGGCGCCGTTCGCGGACGCGCGGGTGATCGCGCTGCTCCGCGATCCCCGCGACACCTGGGTCTCGATCGAGGCCTTCAGCCGGGCCGTCGGCAGCGCCGAGATCGGCGGTAGCGGACCCCGGCCCGAGCGCCTCGACCGCTTCGTCGAGCGGCAGCGCGAGCGCCTCGGCTGGATCGCCGCCCTCGCGGGCGAGGAGGCGCGCGTGGTCCGCTACGACGACCTCGTCAACGAGCCCGCGACCGTCGCGGCCGAGCTGTCCGGCTGGCTCGGCGTCGACCTCGACGCAGCCGGCCTCCACGGCGATTTCCGGCTCCGCTGGGTCCACGCCACGTCCCGCGACCCGGCCCGCTCGGTCGGCCGCTGGCGGAGCGAGCTGGCGGACGCCGACCTCGCCGCGATCCGCGCCGGCCTCGAGGCACCGATGGCGACGCTCGGCTTCGCCGACTGGGCCAGATGATCGCGGCTCCGCAGTGCTCCGCGGAGCACAGGCGGCGATCGAACGAGCGCCATTCCAGGCCGGATGCGGATTTGCCCTCTCCACGAGGGTAAATCCGCATCGCAACGCCTAATCCATCTCCTAGACGACCCCGGCCTCGGCCGGGTCGCCTTCCTCGCCCTCGTCCTCCCAGTCGGCGGGCTCGCCGAGGCTCGCCGACTTGATGACCTTGAGTCCGAGCATCGCGCACTTCATCCGGGTCGCCGAGATCTCGATCCCGAGCAGCTCGAGGACCGTCTCCTTCGGGAGCCGGAGCAGCTCCTCGCGGGTCATGCCGATCAGCTCGTCGGTCAGAAGCGACGTCGCCGCCGTCGAGATCGCGCAGCCCTGTCCTTCGAAGGAGACCTCGCTGACCCGGCCGTCGTCATCGAGCTTGATGAAGACGTGCTGCTCGTCGCCGCAGAACGGGTTCGTGTCCTCGAAGTCGAGGTCGTAGTCGTCGAGCCGGCCGAAGTGATGGGGCCGCTTGTAGTGCTCGAGGATCTGGTCCCTGTAGAGCTCGTCCATGGCTGGATCTAGACCTCGAAGACCTTCTGGGCATCGCCGATCGCGTCGATGAAGCGGTCGATCTCCCCGGTCGTGGTGTAGACGCCGAAGCTGGCCCGGGCGGTCGCGGCGACGCCGAGGCGCTGCATCAGCGGCTGCGCGCAGTGATGGCCGGCGCGGACGGCGACCCCGTGGCGGTCGAGGATCTCCGCGACGTCGTGGGGATGGATGCCGTCGACCTCGAAGGAGACCGGGCCGACCCGGTCGGGCGAGGCGGGTGGCCCGAAGACGCGCAGGCCCGACACCTCGGCGAGCCGCTCGAGCGCGTAGGCGGCGATCTCGCGCTCGTGGGCGAGCACCGAGTCCATCCCGACCATGTCGAGCCAGCGGGTCGCTGCCGCCATCCCGATCGCCTGGGCGATCGCCGGGGTGCCGGCCTCGAACTTCGCGGGCGGATCGGCGCTCGTGAAGCCCTCCTTCGTGACCTTGCGGATCATCGAACCGCCGCCGAGGAAGGGCGGCATCTCGCGGAGCAGCCCGAGGCGGGTCCAGAGCGCGCCGATTCCGGTCGGGCCGTAGGCCTTGTGTCCGGTGACGGCGTAGAAGTCGACGCCGAGCCCGGCGACGTCGATCGCCGTCTTCGGCATCGCCTGGGCGCCGTCGACGAGGATCAGGGCGCCGGCGTCGTGCGCCATCGAGGCGATCTCCGCGATCGGGTTGAGCGTTCCGAGCACGTTCGAGATGTGAGTGACCGCGACGAGCTTCGGCTCGCGGGCGAGGGCCGCCTCGAGCTCCTCCCGGATCAGCTCGCCGCGGTCGTCGACGCCGACCCAGTCGATCGCGGCGCCGCTCGCTGCGGCGAGCTGCTGCCACGGGACGATGTTCGAGTGGTGCTCCATCTCGGTGAGCACGATCCGGTCGCCGGCGCCGACGTTGGCGCCTCCCCAGGCCCGGGCGACGAGGTTGATCGCCTCGGTCGCGTTGCGGACGAAGACGACCTCGCGCCGGTCGCGCGCTCCGAGGTGGTCGGCAACCGTCGCCCGGGCGCCTTCGTAGGCGTCGGTCGCCTCCGCGGAGAGGGTGTGCGATCCGCGGTGGACGTTGGCGTGATGGCGGCGCTCGTAGCGGTCGACGGCCTCGATCGAGGCGAGGACCCGCTGGGCGCTGGCGCCGGAATCGAGGTAGACGAGCGACTCGTCGCCGATCATCCTGCTCAGCGTCGGGAACGCGTTGCGGATCCGCTCGAGGTCGAGTCCCTGGGACTGCGGTGCGACGGTTTCGGGGGTGCTGGAGGCCATCGTCTGCCGGCGGTGCTCAGGCTCCCGCCGCGACCTCCTCCTTGATCCAGCCGTAACCCTTCTCCTCGAGCTCGCCGACGAGCTCCGGCCCGCCCTCCTTGACGATCCTGCCCTCGAACATGACGTGGACCCGGTCGGGCTCGACCATGTGGAGGATCCGCTGATAGTGGGTGATGATCAGGACGCCCATGTCCGGTCCGGCGAACCGGTTGACGCCATCGGCGACGGTTCGCAGCGCGTCGATGTCGAGGCCGGAGTCGGTCTCGTCGAGGACCGCGATCCGCGGCTTCAGCAGCGCCATCTGGAGCATCTCCATGCGCTTCTTCTCGCCTCCGGAGAACCCGTCGTTGAGGTAACGGCTCGAGAAGTCGCGGGGGATGTCCATCAGCTCCATCGCCTCCTGGGTCGTCCGGGCGAAGTCCTTGAGCTTGATCTCCGGTTCGCCCTGTGCCTCCCGCTTGGCGTTGACGATCATCCGCAGGTACTTGGCGACGGTGACACCGGGGACGGCGACCGGGTACTGGAAGGCCATGAACAGGCCGGCGCGCGACCGCTCGTCGGGCGCCGCTTCGGTGACATCCTCGCCGGCGAAGCTGATCGTGCCGTCGGTCACCTCGAGCCCGGGGTGGCCCATGATCGAGTTCGCGAGCGTCGACTTGCCGGACCCGTTCGGTCCCATCAGCGCGTGGACCTCGCCGCGCCCGACCTCGAGGTCGAGGCCCTTGAGGATCTCCTTGTCCTCGGCGGACACGTGCAGGTTCTTGATCTCGAGATCAGCCAATTCGACTCCAGTTCGTTTCGGTTCGGTGTGCGGCGGCGCTCAGGCGGCGCCGGCCGCGACTGTGTTCAGGTTCCGGTCGCGGCTTTCGAACTCGATCAGCTCGGCGAGCGTGGTCCCCGCCAGCGCCCGCGTGATCCCGCCGTGCACCCGGGTCCAGAGCAGCTTCGTCGAGCAGGCGACGTCGCCGTCGGCCTCGTGCGAGCAGAGGACTCTGCCGTCGGCTCCCTCGACGAAGCAGTCCATCGGCGCGATCGGCCCCTCGAGGGCCTCGACGACCTCCAGCATCCGGATCTCGTCGGCCGGTACCGCGAGCCGGTAGCCGCCGTGGGCGCCGCGTTGTGAGCTGACCAGACCGGCGTCGCGGAGCTTCGCTACGAGGTGCTCGAGGTAGGAGAGCGGGAGGGTCTCGGAGTCGGCGAGCGCCGCGAGGGCGACCGGGCGCTCACCGCCCTGACGACCGAGCGCCACCATCAGTCGGACCCCGTATTCGGCCTTGGTCGAAAACAGCATGGACCAAATCCTAGCGATCAGGTCGGTTTTGCTGAAGCGCCTGGAGGCGTGCCTTCATCAGCCGCCACGGATGGATCACCACCCGGCCGGCCGCGGCGGTTCGCAGCGCCCGGCCGAGCGGCGTGCCGTGGACGCGCCCGGGCGGCACGTCGATGACGAGCTCCAGGTACCCGTCGGGCGTTCGCCGCGGCTCGTTGGCCTCGGCGTCGATCGAGCGGAACAGCTCGATCGCCTCGGCGTTCTCCTGGAGGATCAGCGCGACGAACTGCTCGATGCCGTTCTCGACGGCGCGCTCGGTGAGCCGCTCGAGCAGCGCCGTGCCGACACCCTTGCCCTGCCAATCGTCGACGACCACGACCGCGACCTCTGCGGTGTCGGGCTCGGCCCCGCGGACATAGCGGGCGACTCCGACCGTGCCGCCGTCGGGATCGAAGGCGATCACGGCCTCGTGATCATGGTGATCGACCTCGGTCAGGTAGGCGAGGTCGGCCGCCGAGAGGTGGTCGAGGGACGAGAAGAAACGCCGGTAGCGGGACTCGGGGCTGAGCCTGGCGAAGCCGCTCGCGAGCGCGTCCTTGTCGGTCGGCCGCACCTCCCGCAGCTCGATCACCGAGCCGTCTCGCAGCTCTCGTCGGCTGGGCTTGTGTGAGACTGCGGCCGCCACGGGATCCCGGATCACGGATGCTCCCGGATTGAAGCAAGGTGCGAGCCGGCATGAGCGGCCGGCGAGGTCGCCGCGTCTACGGCTCGATCAGGCCGCGGCGGATCGCGTAGCGGACGAGCTCGACGCGATCGCGCATCCCGAGCTTCCGCATCGCGTTCGACCGGTGGTTCTCGGCCGTCTTCTCGGCGAGGCCGAGGATGTCGGCGATCTCCTTGTTCGTGTGCGCCTCGGCGACGAGCTTGACGACCTCCTCCTCACGCGGGGTGAGCTCCTCGCCGCGGCTCTCGCCGCCGTCGAGGACGTCGCGGATCAGCGCTTGCTGGGCTTCCGGCGTCAGGAAGGGCTCGCCCCGTTCGACCGCACGGATCGCATCGATGAGCTCGCGGTCGGCAGCGCGCTTCAGCACGTAGCCGGAGGCGCCCGCCTTCAGCGCTTCGAACAGGTAGCGCTCCTCGTCGTGCATCGAGAGCATCAGCACCGAGACCTCGGGGGCCGACTCGCGGATCGCGCGCGTCGCCTCGAGGCCGCCCATCCCCGGCATCTTGACGTCGAGGATCGCCAGGTCGGGCCGCTCCGCGATCGCGCGATCGCGGGCCTCGCGACCGTCGCCGGCCTCGGCCACGACCTCGATCCCGTCCTCGCTCTCGAGCAGCTTGCGCAGGCCCGAGCGGACGATCCCGTGGTCGTCGGCGATCAGGACCCGCATGGTGAGCCCGCCTTAGCCGCTGCGTACGTCATCTCCGCCTTCATCGGCATCTCAGGCCTGAAGCGTTACCCGCGTCCCGGCGCCGGGCTCGGACTCGACCGTCAGCTCGCCTCCGCAGAGCAGCGCGCGCTCCCGCATCCCGGCGATCCCGAGCCGCTCCTTCGAGCGCCCGCCGGCGTAGCCGGCACCGTCGTCGCTGACCCGGAGCTCGATCGCGCCGTCGGCGGCGCCGATCAGGCGGACGCGGAGGTGCCCGGCGTCGGCGTGCTGGATCACGTTCGTCACCGCCTCCTGGGCGACCCGGTAAGTGACGAGCTGGACATCGTCGGGCACGCCGTCGAGCTCGCCCTCGGCCTCGAACCCGGCGGCGATGCCGGCCTCCCGCTCGACCTCCTCGACGAGCGTCGCCAGCGCCGCCTTGAGGCCGAGGTCGTCGAGGGTGGTCGGCCGCAGCCCGCGGGCGAGATCGAGGAGCTCGCTCATCGCCCGCGAGATCAGCGAGCCGATCTCGGCCAGCTCGGCCGCGACCTCGGGGTCGGGAGCCTGCCGCCGGACCGCCTCGAGCCGGAGCAGCAGCGCCGTCAGCGCCTGGTTGACCTCGTCGTGGAGGTCGCGGGCGATCCGCTCGCGCTCGCGCTCCTGAGCGCTCAGCGCGGCGTTGGCGGCACCACGGCGCTCGGCCTCGAGCCGTTCGAGCATCGCATGGAACGAGCGCTCGAGGCTGACGACCTCGACCGGGCCTTCGGTGACGGCGGGCGGTTCCGGCGGCTTGCTGAGGTCGGCAGTCTGCATCTCGGCGACGAGCCGCTGGAGCGGCTCGAAGCGCCGGGACAGCAACCAGATGTTCACCGCCACGGTCGCGGCGAGCGCGAAGCCGAGCACGAGCCCGATCGAAGCGCTGTCGCGGAGGCTGTTCTCGGGGTTCGAAGCGATCGAGGCGGCGATCACCGCCGCTGCGATCAGCAGCAGGTTGACGAGCAGTACCTGGGTGAGCAGAGTGCCGCGGCGCATCCAACTCCCAATCGACCGCGGGCCGTTACGACCTTAGTCCGATTAGGAGCCGCTTATCCCGTTCTGCAAACATTCCGGCTCACCGACACGCCGTAGGAGGCAACGCCGATGACGACCACACGCAGTTCCAATTTCGCCGCCACGATCCGGACGACCCTGCTGCTCGGCGGTCTGACCGGGCTGCTGGTCGTGATCGGAGCACTGATCGGCGGACCCGATACAGCGCTGATCTTCCTCGTCGTCGCCGCGGTCATGAACCTCGGCGTCTACTGGTTCAGCGACCGGATCGCCCTCGCCACCGCCCGCGCGAAGCCGATCAGCGAACAGGAGGCGCCGCAGATCTACGCGATGGTCCGCGAGCTGACGACCGCCGCGAAGATGCCGATGCCGCGGATCTATCTGATCCCGCAGGCGCAGCCGAACGCCTTCGCGACCGGCCGCAGCCCCGAGAAGGCGGCCGTCGCCGTCACCGCCGGGATCACCCAGTTGCTCTCGCCGGACGAGCTTCGCGGCGTGATCGCCCACGAGCTCGCCCACATCCGCAACCGCGACACGCTGATCCAGGCCGTCGCGGCGACGATCGGCGGCGCGATCACCTATCTCGGCTACATGCTGCTCTGGTTCGGCGGCGACGACGAGAGCCCGCTCGGGCTGATCGCCTCGTTGGTCCTCGTCCTGCTCGCTCCGATCGCGGCCTCGATCATCCAGCTCGCGATCTCGCGGCAGCGGGAGTTCTCCGCCGACGCGACCGGGGCCCAGATCTGCGGCAACCCCGAGAGCCTCGCCTCGGCGCTGCTGCGCCTCGAGGAGGGCGCGAAGGCGACGCCGATGAAGGTCAACGAGGCGACCGAGTGCCTCTACATCGTCAAGCCGCTGTCCGGCGGCCGCGGGATGTCGAACCTGTTCAGCACCCATCCGCCGATCGAGGAGCGGGTCCGCAGGCTCCGCCAGATGCGCCCCGCGCTCGGCTAGAGCGGTTGGAAGTCGCGACCGCGAGTCGCTATACTTTCTGAAGTAATGACTCCGGAGACCGAGACGAGGACGCGTGCAAGCGGCGCCGACCTGATCGCTCAGGCGAAGGCCGAGATCGAGGAGATCCAGCCGACCGAGGCGGCAGCCGAGATCGCCGAAGCAAAGGAGTCGGGCGACGACGTCGCCCTCGTCGACGTCCGCGAGCAGGCCGAGTTCGACGAACGCCACATCGAGGGCGCGATCCACGTCCCGCGCAGCTATCTCGAGTCACGTTTCGAGCAGTTCGTGCCCGACCGTTCGCGGCGGGTCATCCTCTACTGCGCCTCCGGGATCCGCTCGGCGCTGGCCGCCAAGACCCTCGCCGAGGACCTCGGCTACGAGGACGTCAGCTCGATGGCCGGCGGCATCACCCTCTGGCGCGACCGCGGCCTCCCCGTCGTCACGCCGCGCGCGCTCACCCCGGAGCAGAAGGAGCGCTACTCGCGCCACATCCTCGTTCCCGAGATCGGCCTCGAGGGGCAGATGAAGATGCTCGACTCGAAGGTGCTCCTGCTCGGCGCGGGCGGCCTCGGGTCGCCGACCGGGCTGTACCTGGCGGCCGCCGGGATCGGCAAGATCGGGCTCGTCGACGACGACGTCGTCGACGCCTCGAACCTGCAGCGCCAGGTGATCCACAACACCGATCGGATCGGCATGCCGAAGACCGAGTCCGCCCGACAGGCGATCGAGGCCCTCAACCCCGACGTCGAGGTGATCGAGCATCGCGGCCGGCTCGACTCCGACAACGTCATCGACCTGCTCTCCGACTACGACGTCATCGTCGACGGCGCCGACAATTTCCCGACCCGCTACCTGCTCAACGACGCTTCGGTGCGGCTCCGCAAGCCGGTCGTCTCGGCGTCCATCCTGTCCTTCGACGGACAGCTCTCGACCTTCGTGCCCTACGAGGGTCCCTGCTACCGCTGCCTGTATCCGACCCCGCCGCCGCCGGAGCTGGCACCGAGCTGCGGGGCGGCCGGCGTCCTCGGCATGCTGCCGGGGATCATGGGAATGCTGCAGTCGCTCGAGGTCTTCAAGCTCGTCACCGGCGCGGGGGATCCGCTGATCGGCCGCCTACTGCTGTTCGAGGCGCTCGGCACCGAGTTCACCGAGCTCAAGGTTCGGCGCGACCCCGACTGCCCGATCTGCGGCCCGAACGCTCCCGAGATCGCCGATGAGGACCTCGGCAAGTTTCCGGACTACGAGCTGTTCTGCCAGGGCTGACGGGCCGGGCGTCGCCAGCTCGGCGTCATCGGCCGGCTTGCGGCCGAACGCCGCGGCGCCGACCTCTTCCTTGATCTGGACGTCGCCCGACCTCGTCAGTGGTCTAGGCTGCCGCCGATGCCGAAGGTGAAGATCCCACCCGTCCTGCGCGCCCAGACCGGGGGCGAATCTGTCGTCGACGTCGCCGGCGACGACGTCGGCTCGGTCCTCCGCGGGCTCGCCGACGTCCATCCCGGCGTCAGCGGGCAGCTGTTCGACGATGCCGGGGAACTGAACCGCTACGTCAACGTCTACCTCAACGACGAGGACGTCCGCCTGCTCGACGGCCTCGGCACCGCCGTCTCCGGCTCCGACACCGTCGTCATCCTGCCGGCGATGGCCGGCGGCGCCCGCTGCTAGGGAGTTCCGCCGGTCAGATCGGTGAAGGCGATCCAGGCCGGCTTGCTGTCCCGATCGGCGTCGACCAGCCCGGCGGAGGCGCACCATCCGCAGGCGCCCACCTCGTTCTCGGTCGAGTCGTGCCACGTGTACCAGACGACCCCGTCGAGCCCGAGCTCGTCCTGTTGGTCGCTGAGCTCACCGAAGCTGGTGCTGAGTAGGTCGGCCTGCTCCTCCGGCGTCTTCGAGAGGTCGTTGCCGCTCTTCGGGTTCGAACCCCAGCCGATCTCCGTCGCCCACATCGGGGCGTCGCTTCCGGCATCGTCGAGCGCCTGCCGGGTCTTCTTCACCTGATCGATCACCGACTTCGAGTCGGGCCCGTAGGGATGGACGCCGACCACGTCGACGGCGTCGGCGACGCCGCTCTCGTCGAACATGCTCTTCAGGAAGTCGTAGGAGACGATGGCTCCGTCGGACTGCGGGGTGGCGAACATCCCGGCACTCATGACCCGAGCCTCGGGATCCCCCTGGTGGATGATCTTCGCCGAGCGGGTGAGGAGGTCGGCGTAGGCTGCCGGATCCGGCGTCGGCGCCCAGAACGTCGATGAGTTCGGCTCGTTCCAGATCTCCCACTCGCGGATCGGCTGCGGGGTGATGTCGGCGTTGGCTTGGCTGAGGTTCTTCCAGAAATCGCCGTCGGTCCCGTAGCGAGCGACCGCGGCCTTGAGGAAATCGGCCCAGGCGTCGAAGGTCTTCTCGTCATTGGTCGGGGCGTCGATCGCCTGCGACGCGTACGCCTGCGGGGTCCCGTAGACGGTCACGAGCGGCTCGAGACCGGCGAGCGCGAGCTGGGTGAGGACCTGGTCGCTGCTGGTCCAGTCGTACTTGCCCTCGCTCGACTCGATCGCCGACCACTGCAGGACAGCGCGGACCGTGCCCACCCCGCCGTCGTGCATCCGTTCGTAGTCGGTCGCGTTCTGAAGACCTTCGGGGGCGACGCCGTAGAACGGGTAGGGGCCCGAGTCCGCGTTGTCGTCGCCGCCTCCGCAGCCGGTGAGCGCCACCAGCGCGCAGACAGCGACGGCGGCCACGGCCGCCCGGGCGATCGCGGCCATGCTCAGCATGTCCTCGGCGGTCGGCGGCGGCGAGCACCGGCGGCGGCGAGCGCCGTCGCGAGGAGCAGCGTCACGCCGATCAGCAGCGAGGCCGGAAAGCCCGTCAGCGCATCGCCGGCAGCGGCGAGTGGGGTCGGCGGAGCGTCGGTCTCGCCGACGACGCCACGCTGGATGCCCGAGCCGCCCCCGGTGGCGCCTTTGCCCTCGCCGGCCCGGGTGGGGGCCTGGTTGACGTTGTTGTCGGTCTGGCTGACGCCGGGGAACTGGAGCACGTACTCGTCGTCGGCCGGGGCGGCGGCCGTCGCGGCCGGGACCGGCAGCACGACCAGCGTCGCTACGATCGCGAGCGCCAGCCTGGCCTTCCTTCGAGTCGGGCGATCCATGGTCGCAAGACGATAGTGAAAGCCCAGACAGGGACCGCCACCCGGATCGCGGGACAGGCCCCGGCGCTCGCCGTCGCCGTCGCCATCGTGGCGCTGGCTCTCGACAGCGGCGGCTTCGGGAGCGTCGCGCTCGGCTTCACGACGGCGCTGACCTGGATCGCGGTCGTCGCGGCCGCGCTCGGCCCCGGGCGGGGGCGGAGCTTCGACAGGCCGCTGCTCGTCGCCGCCGCGGCCCTCGCCGTCCTGGCGGTGCTCGGCGCGGTGGCGCTCGGCTGGTCGATCGACCGCGGCGCGGGCTTCGAAGACGTCGTCCGCCTCTCGCTCTACCTCGGAGTCTTCGTCCTCGCCGCCCTGCTGATGCGGCCCGGGCACGCGCCACCGGTGCTGGCCGGGATCGCGGCCGGGCTCGTCGTCGTCAGCCTGATCGCGCTCGCCTCGCGGCTGCTCGGCATCGGTGCGGGCGACGCCGAGCTGGTCGCTGCGACCCCGGCCTTCGCGGGCCGTCTCAGCTTTCCGATCGGATACTGGAACGCTCTCGGCGCGATGGCGGCGATGGCCATCCCGGTCCTCATCTGGCTGGAGTCGGCCACGCGCGCGCGGGTCGGCCGTGGCCTTGCGCTGGCGGCGATCCCGCCGGTCCTCCTGACCGCCTTCATGACTTCCTCGCGCGGTGCCCTGATCGCCGCCGCGATCGGGGCAACCGTCGCGATCGCGGCGGCCGACTCAAGGCCACGCGCGGTCGCCGCGCTCACGGTCGGCGTCACCGCGGCGCTGCCGGGGATGATCGTCGCGAGCGTCGCCTCCGGGATCCTCGACACGGCCGGAGGGTCGCCGGGTCGCCCCGAGGCGGCGGTCTGTCTCGCGCTGGCGGCCGGGGTCCTGTTCGCCGCGGTGGCGGGCCCGGCTCTGGTCGCGCGGGCCGCCGCGATCCGGATCAGCGGCCTGCGGATGCGTCACGTCCTCGGCGCGGCGCTCGTCGCTCTCGCGGCGCTGGTGCTGATCGTCGGGCCGGGCAGGATCGCCGGCGACTTCGCGGCCACCTCGGGCCGCGAGGCGACCTCCGGAGGCACCAAGCTCTCAGTCACCGGCTCGGGTCGGGCTCAGTTCTGGTCGACGGCCCTGGATGCGTTCGCCGACGAGCCGCTGCGGGGGATCGGGACCGGCAGCTATGGCCTCTACTGGAATCGCCACGGCAACCTCGAGACGCCGGTCCAGAACGCTCACTCCGAGCCGCTCGAGCTCCTCGCCGAGCTCGGGCTCGCCGGACTCACAGCCTTCGTCGTCTTCTTCGCGGCAGTCGGCACGGCGGGGATCCGCCGCGCCAGGCAGCCCGGCGGCGCGGCAGCCGGCGCCGCCCTCGGTGTGATTGCCACCGGCCTGGTCGGGATCGCGATCGACTGGACCTGGGACGTCCCGTCGGTTGCCGTCTGCGTGCTGATCGCGGCGGCGGTGCTGACGACCAGGGCGCTGGAGCCCGCCGGGTCGTCCCTGCCGCGCATGGCGCGGTCGTCGCGCCTGCCGTCGCCGGCAGTCGCGATCGTCGCTGCGGCGCGTGCGATCCCGGCGGTCTGGGCCGGCGCGGTCGTCGCCGTTTCCGGCGATCGCCTCGCCGCCAGCGACGACGCGTTCGCGGCCGGGCACCTCGACGCGGCGGCGACCGCCGCACGCTCGGCCGCCGCCG
>DASTTY010000098.1:0-27837 GCA_035759925.1 Solirubrobacterales bacterium | reverse complement strand
GCTCGACGGCGATGATTTTCACGTCGGGCTTGCGTGCCTTGAGGACCCGCCCGAGGGTGTCGATCGCGCGCATCGGGCTCAGCCTCCGAACCAGGGCAGCGACATGTAGCGCTCGCCGGTGTCGGCGAAGACGATCACGATCCGCTTGCCGTTCATCTCCCGGCGGCTGCCGAGCTCGATCGCGCCGTGCAGCGCGGCTCCGGCGGAGATCCCGATCAGCAGCCCCTCCCGGGTGGCGGCGAGCGCGGCGGTCGCGATCGCCGACTCGTCCTCCACCTGCATCACCTCGTCGATGACCGAGCGATCCAGCACGCTCGGCACGAAGCCCGGGCCGATTCCCTGGATCTTGTGCGGCCCGGGCGTGCCGCCGGAGAGCACCGGCGATCCGGCCGGCTCCACGGCGAGCACGTAGAGGTCGGGGTTGCGCTCCTTGAGCACCTGGCCGACGCCCGTGATCGTGCCGCCGGTGCCGGCGCCGCAGACGATCGCGTCGACCTGACCGTCGGTGTCGCGCCAGATCTCCTCGGCCGTCGTGCGACGGTGCACCTCGGGGTTGGCGGGGTTGTCGAACTGCTGCGGCATGTAGGCGTCCTCGTGCTCGCCGGCCAGCTTGCGGGCGAGGTCCACCGACTCGTTCATCCCCCCCATCGAAGGGGTCTCCCGCACGACCGCTCCGTAGCTGCGGAGCAGCGCCGAGCGCTCGCGGCTCATCCCCTCCGGGAGGGTGAGGATGCAGCGGTACCCGCGGGCGGCGCAGACCATCGCCAGCGCGATGCCGGTGTTCCCCGAGGTCGGTTCGACGATCACCGTCCGGCCCGGCTCGATCCGCCCGTCGGCCTCGGCGGCGTCGATCATGGCGACGCCGATCCGGTCCTTGATCGATCCGCCCGGGTTGAACCACTCGAGCTTGCCGACGAGCTCGGCGCCGAGTCCGGCGCCGACGCGGTTGAGCGCCACCATCGGCGTGTCGCCGACCACGGCCGACACCCCGGCGGCGATCCGCAGGGTCGGGGAAGCGCTCGAGGACATGCCGGAACGGTAGCGCCGAAGCGGGGCTCGTCACCGGGCCCGGAGCGCCGGTTGCAGCATGTACGGTCAGGCGATGCCGTCCGGGCCGGGACCGAAGCGCGCGATCGCGGCGATCGACCCCGTCCGCCGCTTCCTCGACACCGAGGAGGGAGGCGGCTTCGCGCTTCTCGCCGGGTCGGTGGCGGCGCTGATCTGGGTCAACGTCTTCGGGATCGCCGGCTACGAGTCGTTCTGGCACACCGAGCTGAAGATCGGCATCGGCGACGTTGCGATAACCGAGGACTTCGGCCACTGGGTGAACGACGGCCTGATGACCCTGTTCTTCTTCCTGATCTCGCTCGAGATCAAGCGCGAGGTGGTCACCGGCGACCTCCGCCATCCGCGCCGCGCGGCGCTTCCGGTGATCGCAGCGGCCGGCGGGGTCATCGTCCCGATCCTGATCTTCCTGGCGATCACCGCCGGCACGTCGGCGACCGGCGGCTGGGGGATCCCGATGGCGACCGATGCCGCGTTCGCGATCGCGGCGCTCGCGCTGCTCGGCGAGCGCGTCGGCGTCGGCGCGAAGCTGTTCCTGGTCACGATCGCCGTCGTCGACGACGTCCTCGCGATCGTCGTCATCGCGATCGCCTACACGTCGAATGTGTCGCTGCCGTGGCTACTCGCGGCGGTCGCGCTGATCGGGGTCGTGGCGGCGATGCGGCGGCTCGGCCTCGTCCGGATCTGGCCCTACGCGATCGTCGGCGTCCTCGTCTGGGTCGCGACGCTGGAGTCGGGGGTCCACGCGACGATCGCCGGCGTCGCGCTCGCCTTCATGACCCCATCCGGCGACATCCACGGCAGGCCGGTCCTCGAGGAGCTCGAGAACCGGATCCACCCGTGGACGAGCTTCCTGATCCTGCCGATCTTCGCGCTCGCCAACGCCGGCGTCGTGATCGGCGGCGACGCGCTCGACGCCGGCGACGGCATGCGCACCGCGCTGGCCGTCGCGGTCGGCCTGATGATCGGCAAGCTCGTCGGGATCTCCGCCGCCACCCTGCTCGCCGTCCGCTTCCGGCTCGGTCTGCTCCCCCGAGGCGTCGATCGCCGCAGCGTCATCGGCATCGCCGCCCTGGCGGGGATCGGCTTCACCGTCTCGCTCTTCATCGCCGCCCTCGCCTTCGACGACCCGCTGCTGACCGACAGCGCCAAGCTCGGCATCCTCGGCGGCTCGATCGTCAGCGCCGCGATCGGCGTCGCGATCCTCGCTCCGGGCGGCCGCCATCCCTCACGGCGCCGAGACGACGGCGCCGGCCCGAACGGGTTGGGCACCTGAAGGGCGGCAGCGCACCTGCTCGGTTATCGCTTGCGACAGACGCAACAAGCGCTTAGGATGGCGCCGTCGAAGGTCGATCTGGTCTGTGGGGCGTGCCGCCGGGGGAGGCGCTGACCGGATCGCCCTTCGACATCGCTTGGACGGAACGTCCATCCGAGCGTCACGAGTCGCGCCGAACCGTCGATGGACGCGGGGCTACGGTGTCTTGTTGCGCCTGGTCCCCTTTCCCCCGAGGGGGCTGGGCGCTCTTGACCGTCGCGGTTGCGTTGCGGGCTGAACGGGGTACGGTGTTCAGCGGGAGGTAGGCATCGAAATGGATTCGGACACGACGATCACCATCCTCGGGCTGCTGTTGTTGGCGGCCGTCTTCGGACTGGCATTCATGGCCCGCGCCCTCGAGGAGGCGAGAAGCCACCAGCAGTACCTGCGCGGCCAGGTGAACAAGTACCGGCGCATGGCTCGCGGACGCGAGGACGACGAGAAGGACCTGGGCCTGGTGAATCCGCCGGGAGCGCCCACCGGCGCGGGCTGGGATCTCGATGCGCTGCCGGGAAGGCCCGGCCGCGGTCAACTCATTGGCGCGGTCTCACCGAAGAAGCTCTCGGCACGCCGGGACGCATCCCGGCTCTGAACCGCCGCACGTTCAGATGAAGTACATGTCGCCGCCGGCCTCGGCCTCCTCGCGGCGGGCGACGTCGGCGATCGTCGCGCGGGAGAAGACCGTGCGGAGCGCGTCGACGCCGTCCGCCCAGATGCCGCCCGCCTCGCGGCCCTCCTCGCCGAGCTTGCCGTCGAGCGCCTGAACGACCTCGAGGACGGTGATCTGCTCGGCGTCGCGGGCGAGGCTGTAGCCGCCCTTGACGCCGCGCTGCGAGGTCAGCAGGCCGGCTCGGCGGAGGGTCGAGAAGAGCTGCTCGAGGAACTGGACGGGGATCTCCCGGCGCTCGGCGACGGTCGCGATCGGCACCGGGCGGCCGCTGTTGCGGGCGAGCTCGGCCATGCCGACCACGGCGTAGCGGGACTTCGCTGTGACCGAGATCATCGCGCCGTGGTTGTAGCGGATCGAACGGCGTCTCCTCCTATAGGATCGTCTCTCGACTACCCGCCGGAGGGGGCATGGAGGAACCGTTGGGAGCTGACCGCTGCTGCATGATCATCGACTCTCACCCGGTCGTGCGGTTGGGGATCAAGCGGCTGCTCGAGCCGAGCTGGGAGTTCGAGGAGCTACCCGACGGGCGCGGTGCGGTCGACCTGCTCAACAGCGTCGGCAACTTCGAGGTCGCGATCGTCGAGATGCGGGCGGCCGGCAACAAGGCGCCGTCGGGGACCACGACGATCCGCGACCTGCTCCGGCACCAGCCCGGGCTCGGCGTCGTCGCCCACGGCGGCGGTGGCGATCGCCACGCGATCAAGGCGGCGCTCGACGCCGGCGCGTCGGCCTACGTCAGCAAGCGCTCCTCACCGGCGACGATGCGCTCGGCGATCGACGAGGTCCTGCGATTCAACTCGTTCATCGATCCCGACGTCGAGCGGAACCACGACGAGCGGCCCCGGGTGACGCCGCGGCAGCGCCAGATCCTGCAGATGTTCGCCGACGGCCACTCGACCGACGAGGCGGCGAGGCGACTCGGCCTCAGCGCCGAGACCGTCCGCACCCACGCGAAGGCCACTCTCCCCCGCCTCGGCGCCCGCGACCGCGCTCATGCGATCGCGATCGCGCTGCGAAGCAGTCTGATCGACTGATCAGAGAACAGAGAACAGAGGACAGAGGACAGAGGACAGGATCCAGGTCGAGGCCTGTCCTCTGTAAGCGAGCGCAGCGAGCGACCTGTCCTCAGCGAGCGCAGCGAGCGGCTAGACCCAGCCGCGCTCGCGGGCGACCAGCACCGCCTGCGCGCGATCGGCGGCGCCGATCTTCCGATAGACGTTGTGAAGGTGGGTGCGGACGGTGCTCGCCGAGAGGCCCATCTCCTCGGCGATCTCCTTGTAGACCTTGCCCTCTGCGAGGCCGCGGAGCGCGTCGATCTCGCGCCGTGACAGCGGGCACGGCTCGCCGCGCCGCTGCCGGGGCGCCCGGGCGTGCGGGAACTCGTAGACGAGCTGGTGCAGCCGCGACTCGCTGAGCCCGCAGGCGGCGGCGCTGGCCACCATCGCTTCCGGCGAGACCGTGTCGCCGGCCGCGTGATGGGCGACGAGGTCACTGAGCCGGACCGCGGCGGCAAGCCCCTCGGCGCTCTCGGAATGATGGCGCTCGATCGCGCCGGCGATGACCGTCGGCAGGCCCCAGCGGCGGGCGAGGACGCCGCCGACGATCGTGTGGTCCATGCCGAACTCACGGCGCTCGATCTGGGCGCGCGCCTCCGGCGTCGTCGTGCGGTCGGCGAGGATCTCCTCGTAGCCGGGGTAGAGACGGATCAGGACGAGCTGACCGACGTCGTGGAGAAGAGCAGCGGTCGCCAGCTCGTCGCGGCCGGCGACGTCGGCGAGGCCGGCGAGGTTCTCGGCCGCGTGGCGGGTCGCGACGGCGTGACGGCGGAAGCGCTCCGGCAGGCTCGCCCACGAGGTCGAGGCCTGAAGCAGCGCGTAGGTCGGAAGCGATCCGGCGACGGCGCGGATCCCCGCCGGCGTCAGCGCCTCGACGGCGTCGGGAACGTTGGCGACGCGGCCGTGAGGCCCGCCGCCGTTGTTGGCGGAGCGCATCACCGCGATCGCCATCGCGGTGTCGGTCTCGACGAGCTCGGTGATCTCGGTCAGCGACGAGCTCTCCTGCGCGGCGGCCTTGAGCACCCGGTCGACGGTCTCCTCGAGGGCCGGCATCCGGCTGACGGCATCGAAGGCGGCGGCGAGGCGCTGGCCGCCCTTGCCCTGTCCCCCCGCAAGGGGCGTCTTGACGCTCTTCGTCGCTGTAGTCATCGGGTTCACCTGAACGGGGAGGCCGGAACCAGAGATGGTTCCCTGCCGTCTCCGTCACGCTCATCGGCAGATGCGACGTATCCCGTTAACCGGGGTCGGAGTCGTCCCCGGGCAGCGCATCGCCGAGCCGGCCGATCGCCCGGTCGAGCCTTGCGGTCGATCGCTCGCGACCGAGCGCGACGAGCGACTCGAAGATCCCCGGCGAGACGTTCGTGCCGGTGATCGCGACCCGGACCGGCTGCAGGACCCTGTTCGCCGAGACGCCCTCGGCGTCGATCAGCTCGCGAAGGCCCGCCTCGAGCGTCGCCGCGTCGAAGGGCTCGGCATCGGCGATCACGGTCGCCGCCTTGCGGAGCAGCGACCTCGCGCCCGGCTTCATCACCTTCCGCCAGACCTTCTCGTCGACGTCCTCGATGTCCGGCTCGGTGAACAGGAAAGCGACGAGCGGCCAGACCTCGGCGACCGTCTGCGCCTTGTCGCGGACGATCTCGCAGGCCTCGCGGCGCGCCGCCGACGTGGCCGCGGCGAATGCGGCGGCCGCCTCCGGAGCGTTGCGCTCGAGGTGGGCGGCGAGCTGCGCCTCGTAGGCATCGAGCGGCTCGGCGCGCATGTAGCGGCCGTTGAGCCAGCGGAGCTTGCGCTCGTCGAAGATCGCCGCGGCGCGGCCGACCCGGTCGACGGAGAACCGGCGGACGAGCTCGTCGGTCGAGAGGATCGTCTCGTCGTCCTCGGCGCCCCAGCCGAGCAGCGCCAGGTAGTTGCGGACCGCGGCGGGCAGATAGCCCTCCTCGCGAAGCTCCTGGACCGACGCGGCCCCGTGGCGCTTCGAGAGCTTCTTGCCGTCGGGGCCGTGGAGGAGCGGCAGGTGGGCGTAGCGCGGCGCTCGCTCGCCGAGAGCGCCGAGGACGAGCAGCTGGCGCGGCGTGTTCGAGAGGTGATCGTCGCCACGGATGACGTCCGTGATCCCCATGTCGGCGTCGTCGACCGCGACCGCGAAGTTGTAGAGGACCGACCCGTCGGCCCGGGCGATCACCGGGTCGTCCTGGAGAGCGTTCTCGAAGCTGATCTCGCCGCGGATCGCATCGGGCACGACGGTCACGCCCTCGTCGGGGACCCGGAGCCGCACTGCCGCGCCCTCCGCCGCCGCGCCCTCCAGGGCGGTCCCCCGGTAGCCGCGGCCCGGGTTCTGCCGGCGCCACTCCTGGACCTCGGCCCCGGTCGTCGTGTCCCGGTAGGCGGCACCGGAGGCGAGCAGCTCCTCGAGGCGCTCGCGATGGCGCGGCGCCCGCTCGTTCTGGCTGATCGGTCCCTCGTCCCAGTCGAGCTCGAGCCAGCGCAGGGCGTCGATGATCTGCTCGACGTTCGCCGCCGTCGACCGCTCGCGGTCGGTGTCCTCGATCCTCAGTACCAGGGTCCCTCCCGAGCCTCTGGCAGCGAGCCAGTTGTACAGTGCCGTCCTCGCGCCGCCGATATGGAGCGCTCCGGTCGGCGATGGGGCGAAACGGACTCGAAGGGAACCTTCCATGCTGATCGGCGCGCATGTTTCCACAGCGGGCGGCCTCGCCAACGCCGTCGAGCGCGGCGTCGAGCGCGAATGCGACGCGATCCAGATCTTTCACCAGAGCCCGCGGGCCTGGCGACCGACGAAGTTCGGCCCCGCCGACTTCGAGGCATTCAACTCGGCGTTCGCCGACTCGCGGCTCGGTTCGGTCGTCATCCATGCCGTCTACCTGATCAACACGTGCAGCCCCGACCCCGAGATCAGCTCGAAGTCGCTCGCCTCGCTCGTCCACGCCCTCCGGCTCGGCGACGCGATCGGCGCCGGCGGCGTCGTCCTCCACGCCGGATCGCGAAAAGGGGCCCCGCTCGCCGAGGCAGTTGCGAGGTCCGGCAAGCTCGTCGGCGCGGGGCTGGCCGAATCGGAGCGCTGTCCGGTGCTGTTCGAGAACACGGCCGGCACGACCGGACCGCTCGGACGCGACTTCGACGAACTGGCGATGCTCGTCGAGGCGGCCGGCGGCGGTGAGCGGATCGGCGTCTGCATCGACTGCTGTCACCTGTTCGCGAGCGGCTTCGACATCTGCGATCCCGAGGGGTTGACGACGGTCGTCGACGACCTCGACCGGCTCGTCGGCCTCGACCGGCTGCGCTGCCTGCACGTCAACGACAGCGCCGTCCCGATGGGCGCCAATCGCGACAAGCACGCCAACGTCGGCGAGGGCGAGATGGGCGAGCGCGGGATCGCCACGTTCCTCTCCGAGCCCCGCTTCGAGGACCTCCCGGCGCTGCTCGAGACCCCGGGCCCGCACAAGCAGGGCTCCGATCTCGCCGAGGTCCAGCGGACGAAGGCGTTTCGGGAGACGGGCCTCGATGGGAGGCGGGCCGGGGCGTGACCCGGTCGCCCGGAGGGCTGCGAGTCGCGCGATTGTCTACTAGCTCGCCAGCGGGAGGCCGGTGCGGAGATCGAACTCGGCCGGGTCGGCGATGTCGAAGAACGACGGGTTCAGGCAGGTATGGGCGGGACCGTCACCCTCGAAGGCGGGCTCGACCCGGAACTGGCACTGCGGCAGCGGCTCGCCGGTCATCTTGATGCCGCCGAAGCCGCCGTTGCGCTCGGCGGCCTCGAAGCCGGCGATGTCGATCTCGCCGCGGAAGACCTTCTGCACGCAGCCCATGAACCGCCGTCCGGTCGGGCCGTCGACGTAGCTCCACAGATACGGGCACCGCATCGCCAGGCAGTCGCGAGGCTCGATCAGCTTGTCGCAGAAAGTCCTGCAGCTGCGACACTCACCGGGCGGCGGCGCGACCTCGGCTGTGCGGGTGGCTCCCATGGCTGGATTCTAGTTCCGGGGCCTAAAGAACCCTGCCGCAAGCTTCGCTTCGGCACCGCTCAAGCGGCTATCGGCGGCCGGCCGAGGAGGTCCTCGATCTCGGCCCGGAGACCGACCGAGGCATCGACCCGGTAGGCGCTGCCGAAGCGGAGCTTGCGGGCGCCCTCGCGGGTCTTCATCTCGAGGACGACCTCGGCATCGCCGGGGAAGCTCGCGAACACCGACTTGAGCTCCTCGATGATCGACGGATCGAAGTCGGCGGCGTCGAGCTGCAGCGCGAAGCAGACCGGCTTGTCGAGCTCGCGAACCTTCTCCTTCGCAGTCTCGACCTCGTCGCTGGACGGCTCGAACGGCTGCGCCTCGTGGACGACGAGCTTGACCTCGCCGCGGTCCTTGCGATCGACGCGGCCGCGAACCAGCAGGACCGCGTCGGTGTCGATCAGCCCCTCGTTGGCATCGAGCGTCTTCGCGAAGATGATCATCTCGACACGTCCCTCGAGGTCGTCGAGCGTCGCGAACATCATCGTGCTGCCGCTCTTCGTCCGGATCCGCTTCGCCTCCGAGACGATCCCGCCGACCGTCACCGTCGCGCCGTCCTGGCGCTTCTCGAGCTCGGCGAGGGTGCAGTCGCTGCGGACCCGGAGCGCCTCTCGGACCTGCGAGAGCGGGTGGTCGGAGAGGAACGTGCCCATCGTCTCCTTCTCCATCGCCAGCAGCTCGCGCTGCTCGAACTCGTCGCCGATGATCGGCGCGTGCTGGGCGCGGGCCGCGGCCGGCCCGGAATCGTCGAGGGCGAAGATCGACGCCTGGCCGCGCTCTGCGTCCTCTTGCGCCTTCTGGCCGGCGGACTGCGCCTGCGGCAGGACCGCGAGCATCGCCTTGCGGCTCGCTCCGCTCGAGTCCAGCGCTCCGCACTTGATCAGGCATTCGATCGCCCGCTTGTTGACGGCTCGGCAGTCGACCCGCTCGCAGAAGTCCCAGAGCGAGTCGAACGGTCGCTCGTCGCGGGCCTCGAGGATCGCCTCGACGGCGGCGTGCCCGACGTTCTTGACCGCGTCCAGGCCGAAGCGGATCTTGTTGCCGGTGACGACGAAGTCGTGGTCGGAGGCGTTGACGTCCGGAGGCAGGACGTCGATTCCCATCTCCTCGCAGCGGTTGACGAAGAACGGGACCTTGTCCTTGGTCGACATCACCGAGCTGATCACGGCGGCCATGTACTCGGCCGGGTAGTTGGCCTTCAGATAGGCCGTCCGGTAGGAGATCAGCGCGTAGCAGGCGGCGTGGGACTTGTTGAAGGAGTAGTCGGCCGCCGCGGTCATCAGGTTCCAGAGGTCGCGCGACACCGCCGGGTCGGTCTTCGAGGCCGCCGCCCCCTCCATGAACTCGGCCTCGAGGCTCGCCATCATGTCGCGCTTCTTCTTTCCGATCGCCTTGCGGAGGTCGTCGGCGCGAGCCGGGCTGAAGCCGCCGATCTGCTTCGAGATCTCCATCAGCTGCTCCTGGTAGATGCAGCAGCCGAACGTCGCCTCCGTGATCGGTCGAAGCCGCTCGTCCTGGTAGCGGACGCCGGCGGGGTCGCGCTTGCCGCGCGCGTAGTCGGGGATGAACCGCATCGCGCCAGGCCGGTAGAGGGCGCCGATCGCGACGATGTCATCGAAGCGGGTCGGCTTGATCTGCCGCAGCGCCTCCCGCATCCCCTCCGACTCGAGCTGGAAGACCCCGATCGAGTCCCCGCGGGAGAGCATCTCGAAGGTCCTCGCGTCGTCGAGCGGCAGCGCTTCGACGTCGAGCTCGACGTCGCGCGAGCGGCGAACGATGTCGACCGCATCCTCGATCACGTCGAGGTTGCGGAGGCCGAGGAAGTCCATCTTCAGCAGGCCGACCTCCTCGACCGGTCCCATCGAGTACTGGGTGACGATCTTGTAGGAGCGCTCGCCGTCCTTGGCGGCGCCGCGGTCCTCGGCGAGCTGAAGCGGCACGACCTCCTGCAGCGGCCGGTCGGCGATCACGACGGCGGCGGCATGGATCGAGTGGTTGCGGACGATCCCCTCGAGCCCGCGGGCGGTGTCGACGATCTGGCGGGTGTCGGGCTCGGCGTCGTACGCCTTCTTGAGATCCGCCCCGGGCTTGAGGCAATCCTCGAAGCTCGGGCTGCGGCCCATGATCGGCTCCGGGATCAGCTTCGCCACCCGGTCGCCGGCGCCGTAGTCGAACCCGAGGACCCGGGCGGCGTCGCGGGTCGCGGCCCGGGGCGCCATCTTGCCGAAGGTGACGATCTGCGCGACCGACTCGCGCCCGTACTTGTCGGTCACGTAGCGGATCACACGCTCGCGACCGCGGACCGAGAAGTCGATGTCGATGTCGGGCATCGACCGCCGCGCCGGGTTCAGGAAGCGCTCGAAGAGGAGGTCGTTCGCGATCGGATCGAGATCGGTGATGCCGAGGCTGTAGGCGACGATCGAACCCGCTGCCGAGCCGCGGCCGGGGCCGACCGCGATCCCGTTCTCCTTCGCGTAGCGGACGAAGTCCCAGACGATCAGGAAGTAGGACGGGAAACCCATCTCCTCGATGACGCCGAGCTCGAACTCGAGTCGCTCCACGGCGGCCGCGGGCGGCGGGTCGCCGTATCGGTGGTGGAGCCCGTCGGTGGCGACGCGGCGCAGCAGCTCCGAGGGCTCCGACCCGTCCGGGGTCGGGAAGCGCGGCAACAGCAGCTCGCCGAGCTTGATCTCGACGTTGCACCGATCGGCGATCTCGAGCGTGTTCGGGATCGCCTCGGGCCACGGTGCGAACGACTCGTGCATCTCCTCGGCGGTCTTGAGGAAGAACTCGTTGGTATCGAAGCTGAGCTTCGGCGCCTCGAGGGTCGACTTCGTCTGCACGCAGAGCAGCGCCTTGTGGTTGTTGTAGTCCTCGCGGCGCAGGTAATGGACGTCGGCCGTCCCGACCAACGGCCTGCCGAGCTCGCGGGCGATCCGGGCAATGCCCTCGTTCGCCTTGTCCTGCTCGGGAATCCCGTTCACCTGCAGCTCGAAGTAGACGTTGCCGTCGCCGTAGATCCCGATCAGATCGTCGACGTGGGCGCGGGCGTCACCTGGTCGGTCCTCGACGAGGCGCCGGCAGAACCGCGAGGCGAGACAGCCCGTCAGCGCGATCACTCCTTCCGAGTAGCGATCGAGCAGCCGCGGGTCCACGTTCGCCTTGCCGCGGGCGAACCCCTCGAGGAAGCCCGCCGAGCTGAGCTTGACGAGGTTCCTGAAGCCGGTCTCGTCGGCGGCCAGCAGCGTCAGGTGGTTGCGCTCCCACTTCGTCTTCTGCTTGATCTCCTCGATGTCGTCGACGAGATAGGCCTCGAGGCCCATGATCGGCTTGATCCCGTGCTGGTCGCAGGCCTTGAAGAGCTCGACCGAGCCGTTCATGACGCCGTGATCGGTGAGCCCGAGCGCCGGCATCCCGAGCTCGGCTGCGCGCGCCGCCATCGCGTCGATCTTGTTGGCGCCGTCGAGCAGCGAATACTCGCTGTGGACGTGCAGATGCGCTGCCTGCTGTGAGGCGGTCGTGCTCACCGGGCCATCATGGCAAGGGGGGTGGATGCCAACCGCGATCCGGAAGGCCCCGCCGGGGCGATCTCCGCGTTTTGCGGAAGCCTTCTCGGGATGATCCTCTAACCGCTGCGGCGCTCGGCGGCGTCGACTCTCGCGAGCACCTCGACGAGCCGCCGCTCGGCCTCGCGGACCCGCTCGGAGGCCTCCCGCTCGGCCGCCGCGGTCCGCTCGCGGATGCGCTCCTCGCGCGCCTGCGAGGCCTCGACCGCGGCCAGCCGGCGTTCGGCGTCGGCGACCGCCGCGCCGAGTCGCGCCGCGGCCTGCTCCTCGCCGGCCGCCAGGAGCGCTGCGACCCGCGCCTCGAGCTCGGCGCTGCGGCGCTCGAGCTCGGCGCCGACGGAGTCCGCCGCCGCGACGCGCGCCGCAGCCGCCGCCTCGGCGGTGAGGGACCGGGCACGGGACTCGAGCTGCTCCCCCGCTCCGGTCGCCGCGCGGTCGAGCTCGGCATCGCGCCGCGCCCGGTCCCGCTCGCCCGCCGCCGCAAGCTCGGCGGCGAGCTCGTCGCGACGCCG
Organism: Solirubrobacterales bacterium; assembly: GCA_035759925.1. Lineage (GTDB taxonomy): Bacteria > Actinomycetota > Thermoleophilia > Solirubrobacterales > 70-9 > RHKX01. The sequence continues at coordinate 15,635 of DASTTY010000098.1, read as the reverse complement.
CTCCAGAGCCTCGAGGGCCTGCGCGAGCTGGGCGTTCGCCGCAGCCTCGGCGCGAAGCGCATGGCTTCGGTAGCTGCGCCGCGAGGTCTCCTCGCGGATCGCCTCCATCTGCTGGCCGGCGCACGCCATCAGGCCGCGCTGAAGCTCGGCGCTCGTCGCCTGGGCCTCGGCGGCGACGGCGGCCCGCGCCAGCTCGCCCGCGCTCGCCACGAAGCTCTCGCGGGCCGCCGCGACCGCTCGCTCGGCGGCCGCCTCGGCGCGGGCATCGAGTCGCTCCCCGGCGGCGGCCTCGGCAGCCGCCGAAGCCGCGGCAACCGTCGCCTCGCCCTTCGCGACCTCACGCGCGATCGCCGCCTCCGCCCCGTCGCGGGCCTCGGTGCGGCCGCGACCGGCGGCATCGGCGGCGAGCTGGCGCACCTCGGTCCGCGTCGCCCTCAGGCTGCGGCCGAGCTCGGTGTCGATATGCGCCCGCAGCTCCGCCCCGAGCTCGCCGACCCGCGCCTCGGCGCGTCGGCGAGCCTCGCTCTCACGCTCCCGTGCCACCGCGCTCTGCTCGTCCCGGAGGCCGCTGGCGAGCTCGGCCATCCGCCGTTCGAGCATGGCGATCGCCCGCCCGATCTCGGCGCTCGCCTCCTCGCTGGGCCGGCGGATGTCGGCTCCGAGGGACTCCCGCACCGCGTGGAGGCGGCTCGCCGTGACCGCCTCCGCCGCCAGCACCGCGTCGCGAATCGCGGCCGAGTGGAGCTGATCGATCCGTCCTGCGGCGGCGGCGACGTCCTCCCGCGCCGCCGCGCTGAGCTCCCGGCGGATCGCCTCGCGCTCGCCGGCGAGCTCACGGCCGAGCTCGGTCCGGGCGCCGCGGAGCGCTGCATCGAGCTCGCTGTCGAGGCGCCGGCGGTGCTCCGACGCCTCGGCGCTGAGACGACGCTCGCCGCGGCTCTGGCGCTGGTCGAGGGCGAGGTCGAGCCGCGACCGCAACGCCGCCTCGGCCGCCGCCAGCCGCGCGTCGATCGTCGCCTGAAGGCGCGGCCAGGCGTCGTCGTCGACCGCGGCCTCCGAAGCCGGCGTGCGCGGCCCCTCCGCGGCCGCCGGAGGCAGCGTTGGCGGCGCCTCCGCTGCACCGCGCGCGCCGCGGGCGATCAGCTCCTCGAAGCTGGAGCCGATCGCCGAGCGCGCGCGGGCGATCCGCTGCTCGACCCCAGCCCGACGCTCATCCCTCTCTCCTCGATCGATCACGGCCACGACCGTCCTACCACGATCGGGCCCTGAGCGCGACCGCAAGTCGCGGCGATTGCGGCCGGCGCTCCGCGCCGTGCTCCGGGTTGACGCCAACCCGGCATCTACGATGGCCGCCGTGGCCGGTGACCAGGGTGAGCGGATCGAGGCGACGATCGAGCGCGGTCGCGCCGACGCCGACCGGATCGTCGCCGTGGCCACCCGCGAGGGCGAGCGCCGGATCGCGGCCGCGGTGAGCGCCGGCGGCAGCCTCGCCGGCGCCCGCATCGAGGTGTTGCAGGACCTCCGGCGGCAGATCGAGGACCAGCAGCGGCGGATCGAGGACGGCTACGCGACCATGCTCGAGGCGATGGCGACGACCGCGGCGAGGCTCGCCGCTGCCGCCCGCAACGCCGACTTCAGCGTTCCCCGGCGACCTTCGGGACTCGGCCGCACCGTCGAGGTCCGGCTCGCCCAGACGCGCGAGATCACGTTCCGGATCGAGCCCGGGCCCGGGGGCGGCCACGGCCCTTCGGACTCGTTCTAGAATCGCCACGAGGAGGCGGACGAGGAGCCACGATGGCGATGAGCGAGCATGACCACGAGCCCGACCAGCAACCGGCGGAGCCGGGCGGACCGATCCGCTGGACCCAGGCGTCATGGCCGGGGACGCCGTCGTCCGCCGCGCAGTCGACCATCGACCAGATGACCGACCAGCTCCAGGCGGTGATCGGCGCCGCCGAGCGCGCCGCCGAGGCGATCCGTCGCGATGCCGAAGAGCAGGCCCGGCTCCACCTCGTCGAGGCGCAGCGACAGGCCGACCGCCTGACCGCCGAGCGGGTCGGGCTGATCTCGGAGCTGACCGACGACCTGATCCGGCACGCGGCGAACGTCCGCGATCACTCCGAGCAGATGGTCCGGGCGCTCGAGGCGGCGATCAACTCGGTCACCGACAAGCTCGACCAGCCGGCGCTCAGCGACCGCTTCGAGCCGGCGGGCCAGCCTCCGTTCGGGGCCCGGCCGCCCGCGGCACCGGCCCCCGCCCGACCGCCCGAACCGGCGCCGCCCGCTCAACCCGTTCAGCCCGCCCCACCCGACCCGGCCGTTCAGCCGGCCGGAGCCGCTCAGCCGGTTCAACCCGCTCAGCCCACGGCGCCGACCACCCCGGCGGTTCCGTACACGCCGCCGGCCGCGCCCGGTGAGCCGGGCCCGCATCCCTCCGGCGTCTACACCGACATCGTCGGCGCTCCGCCGCCCCCGCCACCCGCGTGGGCCCCGGCGCCCGTCGCCGGGCCGCCGCTCGGCACTCGCCACGAGCCCGTGACCGGCCCGCCGCAGCCGACTCCGGAGGCCGCGGCGGCCGCGGCGGCGGGAACCGGCTTCGGGACCGCCGCGGGCAACAGCGAAGCGCGCCCCCCGGTCGAGGCGCCCGAGAGCGAACAGCCTGTGCCGATCGATCCCGCTCTCGAGCGGGCCCGCCAGCTCGCCGATGCCGGGGTCGACCGGGAGACGATCACCGACGTCCTCCGGCACTCCGGGGTCGAGAACCCCGATCCGATCGTCGAGCAGGCGTTCGCCGGACGCTGAATCCGGAACCCCGCGAGAGCCCGGGTCAGCCTTCCTCGACGTCCCGGGAGGCGAGCAGGTAGGCGCCGACGGCGCCGCCGAGCAGGGCGCCGGCGAGAGCCACGCCGCCGACGACCCGGAGCTGGCGGCCGAAGCGTCGCCGGATCACGTAGACGACGAGGCGACCGATCGTTGTGTAGACGAAAGTCATGATCTGAATCTAACGCTCTCGCTGCCGCACCCGATGCGCCATCCGGGTCTGCAGCGAGAACAGCTCGATGAAGCCCGGGCTGGCGAGCTGGCTGAACTCACCGCCGGACTCGCTGAAGCCCGCCATCGACTTGTCGTAGAGGGCGTAGGGGGAGCTGCGACCCACGACCGTGGCCGAGCCCTTGTAGAGCTTGACGGTGACCTCGCCGGCGACGAACTCGTTCGCGGCGACCATGTAGGCGTCGAGATCGGTGCGCAGCGGCTCGTACCAGAGCCCGGCGTAGCAGAGGTATGCCCAGTGGTCGTCGAGGGCGCTCTTGAAGTTGTTCTGGTGGATCGTCGAAACGAGCTTCTCGAGGTCCTTGTGGGCGGCGAGGATGATCGTCGCCGCCGGGACCTCGTAGATGTCGCGGACCTTGAGGCCGACGATCCGATCCTCGATGTGGTCGACGATCCCGACCCCGTGCCGGCGGCCGCGCTCGGAGACCCGATCGATCAGCTCGACCAGCTCGAGCTGCTCTCCGTCGAGCGAGGCCGGCCGGCCGGCCTCGAAGCCGATCCGGATCAGCTCGCTCTCGTCGGGGGCCTCCTCGGGCCTGGTGACGAGCTGGAAGACGTCGTCGGGCGGCGGCTGGTCGATCTCCTCGATGACCCGGCCCTCCGACGAGCGGCCCCAGAGGTTGTCGTCGATCGAGTACGGCGGCTTCTCGGCGCCCCCCGTCACCGGGATCCGATGCTCGCGGGCGTACGCGATCTCCTCCTCCCTCCCCATCGCCCATTCGCGAACCGGAGCCAGCACCCGCAGCTCGGGCCCGAGCGCTGCGATCGTCGCGTCGATCCTCACCTGGTCGTTGCCCTTACCGGTGCAGCCGTGGGCGATCGTGTCGCAGCCGTGCTCGCGTGCCGCGGCGACGGCGATCTTGGCGATCAGCGGCCGGGCGAGCGCCGTGAACAGCGGATAGCCTCCGCCGTAGAGCGCGTTCGCGCGGATCGCCGGCGCGACGAAGTCGGCGGCGAACTCCTCCCGGGCATCGACCACCAGGGTCTCGGCGGCGCCCATGTCGCGCGCCTTGGCGACGATCGCATCCAGGTTCTCATCGGGCTGGCCGAGCTCGACGGTCAGCGTCACGATCTCGGCCCCGTACTGGGCCTGGATCCAGTGCAGCATCACGCTCGTGTCGAGCCCGCCGGAATAGAGCAGCAGAACCCGGCCGACCTGCTCGGGGTCGGCTTGATAGGCGGCGATCGGCTGCTGTCCGGCGCTCACGGGACGGGCAGTCTTGCAGGTGGCGGTGAACGGGCGGCGTCGATCGGCGATGATCCCGGCGATGCGGCGACTCGCCCGAATCGCGTCGGTGGCGCTGATCACGGCGGGCGTCGTGCTCCTCGCCGATGCGGCGATCACGCTGGTCTGGAAGGAGCCGCTGTCGGCGATCTACTCCGCGATCGAGCAGAACCAGGCCGCCGACGAGCTCAACTCGCTCAGCGACGAGTTCCTCCAGGACCCCGACGTCGCCGACCTGGCGGCGAGCCGGGCGGCCACCGCGCGCCGTGCCGAACGCCTCGCCGATCTCTACGAGAAGCGCCTCGAGGAGGGCAAGCCGTTCGGCCGCATCAAGATCCCGTCGATCGACGCCGACTACGTGGTCGTCGAGGGGACCGAGGAGGCCGACCTCGAGCGCGGTCCCGGGCACTACCCGGACACGGCACTGCCGGGGCAGCGGCGAACCGTCGCCATCGCCGGGCACCGAACCACCTACGGCGCACCGTTCAACCAGATCGACAAGATCGAGATCGGCGACACGATCGTCCTCGAGATGCCGTACGGGATGTTCACCTACGACGTCACCGCGACGCGGATCGTCGACCCCGATCAAGTCGGGATCGTCCGCGACGTCGGCCATGACCGGCTCGTGCTCACGTCCTGTCATCCGCTCTACAGCGCCGCCCAGCGCTACGCCGTCTTCGCCGACCTGAAGCGGATCGACCTCGCCGAGACGAGCTAGTCGTCGTCGCCGAGCGCTGCCGCGGTTGCCGCGAGCCCGTCGTCGAGCCCGGTCGCGGCCACCCAGCCGAGATCGTCGCGGGCGGCCCCGGGGTCGATCGCGACGCGCTGAACCTCGCCCTTGCGGGCCGGATGGTGCTCGATCTCCGGGTCGACCCCGGTCACGGTGCCGAGCCGGCGGGCGAGCTCGAGGACGCTGGTCTCGATCCCGGTGCCGACGTTGTAGGGACCGTGAACCGAGGCGCCGTCGGCGGCGAGGACCCGCTCGGCGGCGAGGATCGCGGCGACGACATCGCCGACGTAGACGTAGTCGCGGGTCTGCTCGCCGTCCCCGAAGACCCGCAGCGGGTCCTCCGAGCGGAGCAGCCCGCAGAAGATCGCGACCACGCCGGCCTCGCCGTGAGGGTCCTGGCGCGGTCCGTAGACGTTGCCGAAGCGGAGCGCCACGCCGGGCAGCCCGTGCAGGCGCCGGTAGAGGCCGAGATAGACCTCGCCGCCGAGCTTGCTCGCCCCGTAGGCGGTCTCCGGCAGGCTCGGCGCCGCCTCGCCGAACGGCAGCTCCCTCCCCTCCCCTTCGCCGTAGATCGCACCGCCGGTCGAGGCGAATACGACCGGCGCGCCGTGACGCAGCGCTGCCTCGAGGACGTTGATCGTGCCGAGCACGTTGACGGTGGCGTCGAAGACGGGATCGGCGACCGCCTTGCGGACGTCGGCCTGGGCCGCGAGATGAAAGACGCGGTCGGGGCGGAATCGATCGATCGCCTCGTCGAGGCCGGCGGCGTCGGCGATGTCGCTCTCGGCGAGCTCGGCACCACTGGAGAGCGCCGCCTCGAGGTTCCGGCGCCGCCCGGTCGAGAGATCGTCGACGGCGAGGACGTCGGCGCCGGCGTCGAGCAGGGCATCGACGAGGTTCGAGCCGATGAACCCGGCGCCCCCGGTCACCACTGCCCGCACGTCAGCCCGCCGCCGCTCCGGCGCCGCTACTGGTCTCGTCGATGAAGTCGGCCACCCGCATCGATTCGTGGGCCAGGGTACGGGTCGAGACGTACTCGTGCCCCGCGCCGACGAGCCTGGCCCGCAGCTCCGGATCGGCGGCGAGGCGCTCGAGAGCCTCCGCGGCCGCCTCGGGGTCTCCCGGCGGCACGAGCAGGACGGCATCGCCGACGGCCTCGCGGATGCCGCCGACGTCGGTGGCCACCGTCGGCAGGCCGGCGGCGAACGCCTCGAGCAGGACCTGCGGCAGCCCCTCGGTCCAGGAGACGTGCAGGAGGGCATGGCTGTCGCGGTAGATCCGGCCGAGCACGTCGCCTTGGGCGACGTAGCCGCGAAGCTCGGCCCGGTCGGCGACGCCGAGCCGCTCGAGCTCCTGCTCGAGGTCGCCGGCCATCGGCCCCTCGCCGCAGACCGTCAGCTTCCAGGGCCGCCCGTCGGCGGAGAGCAGTTGCAGCGCCTCGGCGAGCAGCAGCGGATTCTTCTCCTCCTCGAGCCGGCCGACGCTGAGGACCCCGAGCTCCCCGTCCCAGCTCCGCTGCGACGCTTCCGCGGGACTGACGATCTCGTCGGCTTCGACCAGCGATACGGCGATCTCGAGCGATGCCGGGCTGTGCGAGTAGTCCGCGGCGAGCTGCGGTCCGATCGCCACGACCGGATGGAATCGCGCCAGCAGGCGGAAGGCACCATCGATCACCGCCGCCATCGCCCGGATCGCGGGCCGGCCGGGATGACGGGCCCGAACGTACGCGGGATAGTCCTGCCGGACACCGAGGACGACCCGCCGGCGGCGGGCGATCGCGAGCAGCGCGAAGACCAGGGCGAAGGGATTCGGCCCGAGCAGCCAGACGCAGTCGAGCCCGTCGAGGCCGCGCCAGAACCGCCGGACCGCGGATCCCATCGAGCGCAGCGCCTCGAACGGGCGGCCGAGCGTCCGGTAGTAGGGCAGCGCCACGAAGCCGGCGTCGCTGCCGAGCCCGTAGCGGGCCTGGGTGGATCCGGTCGGGTCGAGGCGGCCGAAGACGGTGAACCGCGAGAAGCGCGGGGCGAGCCGGGCGATGAAGACGACGAATGCGCGCTCGCCGTACGGCACACCGTCGCGCAGGTCGTAGAGGTAGTCGGTGTAGACGCCGAGGCGCATCCGGCTAGAGTACGGGCCCGCTAGCGAGCGCGGGTAAGGGATTGCACGAGTTGTCGCACCCCTCACGTGCAGATCCCTTGAACCGATAATCCACGACGGATGAAGCAAATGAGCGAGAGTCCCGCGACCTGGGTCGAACCACCTGGCGAGCAGCAGAGCCTCAGCAGGTTCATCGACACGCTTCGCGAGCGGATCTGGGTCGTGATCGTTTCTGTCGTGATCGTCACCGCGGCGGCGATCCTCTACGTCGCCACGGCCGACAAGGTCTACGAGGCGAGCGTGCAGATCCTCGTGGTCCCGGTCGACGATCCAGAAGGAAACCTCTCGTCGCTCGGCCTGATCGGCCAATCGAGCGACCCGCTGCGCGCGGTCGAGACGGCGGCGACCCTGCTGACCAGCCAGGCTGCCGCCGAGCGCGTTGCCGCCGACAACGACCAGGGAGGCAACCCGCAGGCGATCCTCGGCAAGATCACGACGGAGCCGATCGCCGAGAGCAACGTCGTCTCCCTGACCGCGCAGGCCCCGACGGCGACGGGAGCCGCGGCGCTCGCCAACGACTTCGCCAAGGCCGCTCTGCAGGAGCAGGCCGACACGATCCGCAAGACGATCGACCGCGAGCTGCCGACGCTCAATGCCCGCCTCAGAGAGCTGCCGCCGGGCGTCGCCCGCGACACCCTGGCAGCGCGGATCGCCCAGTTCGAGGGGCTGCGGGTCGCGGGCGACCCGACCCTGCGGATCATCGAGCCGGCGGTGCCGCCCGACAGCCCGGTCTCGCCGCGGCCGTTGCTCAGCATCCTCGCCGGGATCTTCGCCGGGCTCGTGCTCGGGGTCGGCGCCGTCTTCGCCCTGCGGATGCTCGACCCCCTGATCCGCCGCGAGGACCAGGTTCGCGCCCGCTACCGGCTTCCGATCCTCGCCCGGGTGCCGCAGGAACGGGGCCCGAGGGATCGGCCGCTGGTCTGGAGCAACCTCGTCGGCGGCTCGGTCGAGGCCTACCGGACGCTGCGCGCGGTCCTCGCCGGGAACCCCTCGCGACGGTCTCCTTCCATCCTGATCTCGAGCCCGGGCCCCGGCGAAGGCAAGACGACCTCGGCGATCTCGCTCGCGGCGTCGCTTGCGCTCACTGACAAGCGGGTGATCCTGATCGAGGCGGACCTGCGCAGGCCGGCGATCGGAAAGGCCTTCAACCTCAGCGTCAGCTCCGGCATCGTCAGCGTTCTCGCCGGCGAGGCCACCCTCGAGGAATCGCTCGTGACGGCCCCGATCGGCGAGGGCCACCTCGGTCTGCTCCTCGCCGAGGAGTCGGGCGGAGCCGGAGCCGAGCTGCTCGCCCTTCCGGCCGCCATCGATCTGCTCGATCAGGCGACGAAGCTGGCCGACGTCGTCGTGGTCGACTCGCCGCCGCTCGCGACGGTCGTCGACGCACTGCCGCTGGCCCGCGCGGTCGACGAGGTCGTGATCGCGATCAAGCTCGGAACGAGCCGGATCGATCGCACCCAGGAGCTCGCCGAGCTCCTCGCCGAGGCCGGGATCACGCCGGCCGGCTTCGTGCTGATCGGAGTCGGCGGGCACTCGAAGCTCTACTACGGCGATCCCGACCGCGAGAAGATCGTCGAGATGCACGCGAGTCGACCGGCGGCGAGCGCCGGTTGAACGAACAATGACGGCAGCGAGACCTCCGATCATCTGGATCGCGGGGGCGCTCGCGGTCCCGCTCCTCGTTGCGATCGGCTTCCTCGCCGGCGCCGATCCCAAGTTCGGCATCGTCGCCGCTCTCGCCCTCGTCTACGGGTTCATCGTCGTCACCGACCTGTCGCTGGCCCTGAACCTGATGGTGGTCACGGTGTTCTCCGACACCACCCCTCTGGCGGGATCGGTCGTCAGCGTCACCAAGATCGTCGGCCTCCTGCTCGCGGTCGGCTGGCTGGTGCGGGTCGCGACCCGGGAGGAGGATCGCCGGACGACGCTCTTCACCGAGCACCCGGTCGCGTCTTATCTCCTGGTCCTCCTCGTCGTCTGGATCGGAACAAGCGCGCTGTGGGCCCAGGACGTCGCTCTGGCCTTCGATCGGGCCAGCGTCTTCGTGCTCGCCGCGATGCTCTACGTGATCGTCTACACGGCCGTCCGGACCCGCCGGAACGCGATGACGCTGCTCGGCACGTTCGTTCTCGGAACCGCGTTCACGGCCGGCTACGGACTCGTCCTCCGTCCCGAGGCCGACCAGTCTGCGGAGCGGCTCGCGTCGACGATCGCCGACCCGAACCTGCTCGGCGCGATCCTCGTCGCCGGAATCGTCCTCGCCGGCGCCTCGTTGATCGCCGCGCGCGGGCATCGGCTGCTCCAGCTCGGTGCCGTCATCGCGATCGGGCTGTGCCTTGGTGCATTCGTTCTGACCGGCTCACGCGGAGGGGTCGTAGGGCTCGTGGCGGCGCTGATCGCGGCGCTGATCTTCGGGGGGAGATGGCGACTGCACGTGGTGCTCGGAGCGACGGCCATCGTGACGCTCGCGATCGGCTATTACGCAACGCTGGCCCCGCAGTCGTTCCTCGACCGGTTCGCGGGGGCCACCAGCGGCGAGGTGAGCCAGCGGGACACCAGGCTGACGATCTGGACGGTTGCCTGGCGGATGTCCCTCGACCACCCGATCAATGGCGTCGGGATCGGCAACTTCCCGGTCCGCTCGGTCGACTACACCATCCGACCCGGAACGACCTACCGGACCGATCGTGTCATCGACGACCCGGCCGTGCCCCACAACACCTATCTCGGCCCGCTGGCGGAGACGGGACTGGTCGGCTTCGGGCTGCTGATGTCGATCTTCGTCTTCTCGATCGGATCCGGCGTTCGCGCCGTCCGGCGCTTCGCCCGCAGCGGGGATCGAGCGATGGAGGCGCTCTCTCGCGGGCTCGTCATCGCCCTGATCGGCACCCTCACCTCTGCGTTCTTCATCAGCGCCGAGGCCGACAAGTTCATATGGCTGATGCTGGCGATGGGGCCGGCGTTCCTCGGCGTCGCCTCACGAGTCCCGGTGCGCGAGGCAGCGCCGCGGGCCCGTCGGAGTCAGCCGCTGCCCAGCTCGGCGGCCGGCCGGCCCTGGGCGAGCCCCTCGTAGATCCGCTCGATCGCCCCGACCGTCACATCGACGTCGAACTGCTTCTGCTGACGGGCGCGCGCAGCGGCCGCCAGCTCCGCGGCCAGGTCAGGCTCGCTCAAGACCCGCGCCACCGCAGCGGCGAAGCCGGCGGGGTCGCCCGGGTCGACCAGCAACCCCTCGACTCCGTCCTCGATCATGTCGGGAACGCCGCCTACTGCAGTCGCCACGATCGGCAGCCCCGCCTGCATGTACTCGAGGATCGACAACGGCGTTCCCTCGAAGTCGGAGGAGCACACGGCCACGTCGAATCCGCGGATCAGGTCGGGAACGTCATCCCGATGGCCGAGCAGCCGGACCGTGTCCGCCAGGCCGAGCTCGGCGATCCGCTGCTCCAGCAGCGGGCGTTCCGGGCCCTCGCCGACGATCAGCACCTGGACGCGTCCGAATCGCGACGTGAGCTCCGCAGCGGCGTCGATCAACATCGTCAGAGCCTTCTGCCTGCGGAGGACGCAGACGGTCCCGACGACCGGGACGTCCGGGGCGATGCCGAGCTCGGCGCGGACGTCGACGCTCCCGGTAGCGGACGCCTCGGGTATGCCGTTCGGAACGATGATCAGCTTGCCCGGGTCGATCCCCTCGACCTCGATCATCCGATCACGGTCGAGACGCGAGACGGCGAGGAACGCGTCGGCGCGGGAAGCGATCAGCCTGCGGTCCAACAGCTTGCGGATCGGTTGGCCCTGGAACGACCATGTGTGCTCGTGAGCGACGACCACGGGCGTGCGTGCGAGCGTGCCGAGAACGGCCCCCCAAACGTTCGATCCGAACAGATGGGAGTGGACGATGTCGGTCTCGTTGCGGAGGATCGTCAGCAGCGGCCGCCAGCTCGGCAGGTCGTAGGCGCCCCGCCGATCGAGCCCGAGGAAGCGGACGCCTCTGTCGTCGAGCTCCCCCATGACCCGCTCGATGGCCTCCGGGTCGAAGCGATGGTCCGGCCAGCGCGTCACACAGAACGTCCGCTCGAACCGATCCGGGTCGAGACGCAGCGTCACATCGCGGGCCAGGCGCTCGGCCCCGCCGGAGAGACCGATCCCGCCGACGAGCGTGACCACGCGCAGCCGACCGTCGCGTTGTGCTCGGAGGTTCATCTAGGATCCGCGAATAATGCTGTATCGCGACGTCGACGGCCGGTGCAGTTGATGGGCGACGTGCTCGTTCTCTGCTACCACGCCGTCAGCGAACGCTGGCCGGCGGTGTTCGCGTTGTCGGCCGAGCGCATCGAACGACAGGTCACGACCCTCCTCGGCAAGGGCTACGTCGGCGCGACCTTCCGCGATGCGGTCCTGAACCCACCGGCGGCGCGGACGCTCGCCGTCACCTTCGACGACGCCTTCCGCTCGGTGCACGCGAAGGCGGGCCCGGTCCTTCGGTCGCTCGGAGTCCCGGGAACGGTGTTCGTTCCGACCGCACTGGTCGGCGGCGAGGGCCCGATGGCATGGTCCGGCACCGATCGCTGGCTGAACACCCCGTACGAGGACGAGCTGCAGCCGATGTCGTGGGACGAGCTGGGAGAGCTCTCCGAGCTCGGATGGGAGCTCGGCTCCCACACTCGAACGCATCCACGGCTGCCGACGCTCGATCGGGAGTCGCTGCGAGACGAGCTCGAGGGATCCCGAAGCGACCTCGAGCAGCGGATCGGCATCCCGTGCGAGTCGATCGCGTATCCGTACGGGAACCATGACCCCGTTGTCGTCGCCGCGACCCGGGATGCCGGTTACAGCGCCGGCGGGGCCCTCGCCGGCGAGGTCCAACGAGCGGATCCGCTGCTCGTTCCCCGCGTCGGGCTCTATCAACGGGACGGCAGCGCACGGTTCCGCACAAAGGTCTCGCCGGCGACACGGCGATTTCAGATGACGCCCGCCTGGCGGGCCCGCTCACTGTTGCGACGGGGACGGTGAGCGAGGAGGAGGGGCGCCGGCAGGGACTCACCGGCACGGTGATCCGGGGAGTCAGCCTCGCCGGCGGCGGCTTCCTGATCAGCCGGGTGATCACGCTCATCACGTTCGTGATCCTCGCCAGGCTCGTCACGCCGGAGGAGCTCGGCCAGTACACCTCGGGAACGATCCTCGCCGGCATCGGGATGATCCTCGCCGGCTCGGGGATGCTGGCCGCCCTGATCCATCGCGAGGACCGCCTCGACGAGGCCGCCTCGACGGCCACGGTCGCCACCGTCCTCGCCGGCATCCTCCTGGCGCTTGTCGGGGTGGCGCTGGCCCCTCTGATCGGATCGTTCTTCGACAGCGGCACCGTTACCGCCGTCGCGGCCGCCAGCGCCGGGATCCTGTTCCTGCAGTCGGCACGGACGGTCCCGAACGCGCTCCTGCAGCGCCGCTTCTCGTTCCTGCGGCGACTGATCGTGGAGCCGGTCTCCACCGTCGTCTTCGGAGTCGTCTCGATCATCGCCACAGCCAAGGGCATGGGGGTCTGGGGGCTCGTGGTCGCCCAGTACGCGATGTCGATCGTGGACATGGCGCTCTCCTGGGGCCTCGTCGGCTGGCGACCCCGGCTCGGCCAGGTCTCGTTCGCGATGTGGAGGGAGCTCGTCGGCTACGGGCGGCACGTGCTCGCCGGCACGACCGTCCGCCGGCTCGGCGAGCGAATCCCGATCCTCGTCGCCGGCGGCATGCTGGGCACGAGCGCCGTCGGCCAGCTCCAGTACGCGAACCGGATCGTGAGCACCCCGTACTCGCTGATGATCGCCGGCATTTCCTACGTCGTCTTCCCGGCCTACGCGAGGATCGCCCACGATCCCGCCCGGTTCAATCCTGCCTTCGTGCGGTCGTTGCGATGGGCGACCCTCGTTGCGGCACCGATCGGCCTGATCCTCGCTCCGCTGGGGGAGCCGCTCGCGATCATCGCTTTCGGCGAGCCATGGAGGTCCGCCGGCGAGGTCACGGCGGCGATCTGCCTGTTCATCCCGGCGCAAGCGATCGCGGCGATCATCGGCGAGGGCTTCAAGGGCGCCGGAATCCCGGCGAAGCGGACGAGGGTGATCGTGATCGCAGTCGCCTCGGGCGCAATCGCGATGCTCGTCCTCGCGCCCACCGTGGGGCTCTTCGGGGTCGGGATCGGGATCTCGGTCGACGCCATCGTCGGAGCCTCGGTCGCCATCGCCCTGGCGAGCAGCACGCTGGAGATTCCCCGCCGGTCGCTCCTCGCCGCGATCGGTCCACAGCTCGTCGCCGCGACGATCATGGCCGCGGTGCTGTTCCCGGTCGAGAACCTGCTCGTTCACGCCGCCGATCACGGCACGCTCCTCGGCCTCCTCCTCCTGTCGGGCGAGACGCTGCTGGGGGCGGCCGTGTACCTGCTCGCGCTTCGGTTGCTGGCTCCCGGGCTCGCATCGGAGTTCCGGAAGCTGCTTCGCGATGCCCGTCGCGGTCAGGGGCCTCGCGATCCGCGCGACACCGGCGACGAGGACCTCGTCGAGACCGAGAGCGATGCTCCGGTCCCGGGTTAGGAGCTCGGTCAGTCGACCCAGCGACTGACGTCGAGGCCGAGCAGCTCGTCGAGCTCTCGCACCTGACGCTCCGCTTCGGGAACGAGCGATGTCCGCAACGGATCCGAGATCGGGTCGCGACGCCGGAATCGGGTGTTGACCCGCGTCAGCGCGTCCCCGGTGCGGCGCCTCTGGTTCTCGGTCGTGAGCCGATGGAGCAGCGGACGGGCCCACTCGGGGGGTGTCTTCACGAACGTCTGGAGGATCCGGCTTCGCACCTCCTTGTTCGGGTTCACGATCTCCACCTGCGGCTCGAACTCCGGGTCGACACCGAGGAACTCGCAGGCCCCGCGGTAGGCCTCGAGGGTGTCGTCGCGGAAGTCGTCGTAGAGGATCACGTGGACGCGCTCGCGCCCGAACACGTCGAGGTAGCGCTTCACCTGCTCGGCGTAGCGGACCGCCGAGCGGTACGAGCGTGGCGGAAAGCCGCGCGGGACACCTGATCGCTCACGCTCCTCGTCGAGGGCGAGCGCGGTGCCGAAGTCCTCGACCGGCTCGATTCCGACGAAGACGAACTGCGAATGAAGCGAAGGCAGCATCTCGATCGGGTTGCGGAGCATCACGATGATCCGCGCCTCCGGTTGAAAAGCCATGATCTCGGCCGGCGCCGCCTCCGAGTAGAGATGCCAGACGGACGCCTCGCCGCGGATCGGCTCCTCCTGGAGGTCGGCGAACAGGTCGAGAAAGCGCTCCTTGCTCATCGGCCCGTCATTGCGTTTCACCGTCATCCGCTGCTTCAGATCGGCGGCGAACACGTGGCTCTCCTTGCGAGGGCACATGCCGATCTCCGGATGCTGCCCGAGATATGCCGCCATCGCGGTCGTACCGCACTTCGGCGCTCCGACGATGAAGAAGTCCGGTCCGAGCAGGCTGCCGGCGCGCTTCTCCCCGATGGCTGCCTGCACTTTCATCGGGCTGACGGCCAAAGCTCGGGGTCGATCTCGGGTGCCATCTCCACCAACCGGTCGACGTCGGCGGCCAGCGTTTCCCGAAGCTCGTCGGCGATCGCGACCGGAAGTTGCGCCCGCCGGTTCCCCGCGGTGGGGCCCCGCTTCTCGATCTCGATGGGCACCGGATCGAGATCGAGAAACTCGAGGGTCCGCCCGAGCTCGGCCTCCGGCTCGGTCACGCATCGCTCGTACTGGAGGATCAGAAGCCGCGATCGATCGACGTGACGCAGCACATTGCGGATCTGATCCGAATAGATGCTCCGCCGGAATGCGTCCGCCCTGATCATCAGGCCGAGATCCCGCTCACGACGGCCGCGCAGCTCCCGCGCGAAAACCCGCCGCTCGTGGCCGAGGCCGGAGATGAACCGATCCCACGGGTCACGCAGGAGAACCAGGATCTTTGCCGTGGGAGCACACGATTGCAGGAGCGGCAGGGTCCACGGATCGTACATGTAGCGAGGCGTCCATTCGCCGGTCAGCTTGCCCGGAGGGCGAGGGAACAAGGCCTGGTATCCGTCGCCGTCAATTGCCGTGAACTCGGCGTTCCAGAAGCGGTCGAAGTAGTGCAACTCCTTCCCGGAGGGCGTCACCACAGCGGGATGCCGGGAGATCTGCCCAAACCACCACGACGTTCCCGATCGCTGCGCACCGATCCCGACGAAATCGGGTGGTCCAGTCGCCCAACCGGCAGGAGCTCGCAGCGTGAAACCAAGCCGCCGCCGCATCCGCAGGCGGCGTTGCGCGTCGAGCGATCTCACGCCTCAGTCGCAGCGGCGCCCTGCTCCGCCGCGGGTCGCGGGCGAAGGCCCGGCTTCGAGAACGAGTCGCTGTGCAGTCCGCGCCGATAGATCTCGACCCGAAGGACCTCCTCGAGCCGGACGTTGGAGAGCTGAGCCTGGGGCCCG
>DASTTY010000097.1:0-30134 GCA_035759925.1 Solirubrobacterales bacterium | reverse complement strand
ATCGGGGCGACTGGATTTGAACCAGCGACCTTTCGACCCCCAGTCGAATGCGCTACCAGGCTGCGCCACGCCCCGTGAGGTCGTCCATGATGCCGCACCGGCGACGCCGGCGCGAATCAGGCGGAAGCGGCGGACGGGAATCGAACCCGCATCATCGCCTTGGAAGGGCGAGGCTCTACCGTTGAGCTACCACCGCGCGAGCAAAGCCACCGCGAGATGCGGTGCGTCGTCGGTGACAGTTTGCACAAACGACTTCGCACTTTGCAATCTCGTCGAGCACCGATTGCCAATTGCGATCCCTGATGCCCGCGGAGATACCGAAGACCTTGTCGCGGAGATGGTCGAACTCGAGCACGCGCGGATCGGCCTCGCCGCAGTCCGCGCACGGGTTCGAGGCGAAGAAATCGAGCAGGAACCGAATCCGCCTGTCGAGCTCGGCGTCCTTCCGCCGCTTGGCCTCGGCGATGTATCTGGATCGATTGGCCAGGTAGTGCTCGCGGCCGTAGGCAGCGCGACAAGGGCGGCAGTAGTTGTCGCGCTGCCCCTTCGCACGACGTCTCCAGGCGAACGCAGCTAACGATTTCGACTGCCCGCACCTGCCGCACGTCCGTTCACCCTCAGTGTCCACGAACATATGTTCGTGGAGCGAGCGGACAGAACTCAGCGCTTGTAGCCGAAGTCCATCGTGTAGGTGCCGGCGTTCGAGCCGCGCTTGGTTGGCGAGCCCCAGCGGACTCCGACGCCGGCGTGCTCGTAGGAGCCGGTGAGGATGTTCGCCCGGTGCGGTGGGCTGTGCATCCAGGCGTTGACGATCTTGCGCGGCGATCCCTTCCCGCCGGCGCCCCAGGCGATGTTCTCGCCGGCGCCCCAGCTGCAGCCGCACGGCAGGTACCTGGCCTTCTCGTAGCGGCCGACGAGGCTGCGCTCGCCGGGGCAGACGTGGTCGAAGCAGTTGCGCTTCTGCATCCGCTTCGTGTGGCTGCGGGCGGCGCGCTTCAGGTTGCCCTGGAACTTCAGCTTGCCGATGCCGTGCTTGCGGCGCTCCTTGTTGACGAGGCAGACGATCGCCTTGGCGGCGGTCTTGCTCGAGATCTTGCGCGGCCCCTTGTCGCCACCGGGACAGCCGGCGGCCTGGGCCGAGGGCGGGTGCGGCTGAAGCAGCGAGCCGGCGACGGCGAGTGCCAGCGCGGCGAGGACTGTGAGGAGGAGGCGTCTCGTCATGCGTGTAAGCGGTCGATCCCGGTTGGCCTCCGTGCCCCGCGGGTTGCGGCATGTTAGCGAATGGTGAGCGTTATGTACAGAACGCTCATATTTGCCTGCGTCCGGCAGGAATCGCGAGAACGATCGCAAGCAGGACGGACGTAACTGCAATCAGGAGATACGCCGAGTCGGCGCCCGATCCTGCAAGCAGCCAGCCGCCGGCGATCGGACCGATCGTGTACCCGAGCGCGTAGATCAGATTGAGGCCGCCGTAGGCGAGCCCGCGGTCGAGCTCGCCGAAGGTGTCGTCTAGCCAGGGCACGGCGGCGGCGAAGATGGTCGCGACCCCGACCGCGAGGACCCCGAGCGCTGCCGCGGCGCCGGCGAGCCCGCCGAGCACCGCGAGCAGCACACCTCCTGCCGCCATCATCAGGGTGCCGACCAGCGCGACCGGGCGGCGGCCGAAGCGGTCGCCCGCCTTGCCCGCCGGCGGCGACGTGCAGGCATCGACGAGAGCGACGCCGGCGAAGACGATGCCGATGACGGTTGCGGTCGTTCCGAGCCTGCGATCGAGGTCGAGCGGGACGACGAAGTCGACGAGCCCGAGCAGGCCGGCGCCGGCGGCGGCGACCGCAGCCGGGAGGGCGGCGGCCGGGCGGAGCAGCGAGACGAAGGTGCCGCGGCGCTCGATCGGCTCGCCGGGCGGCAGCGCTCGCGCCCGGGGCAGGACGAAGAACCCGGCGACGAAGATCCCCGCGGCGATGACGCTGACGAGGATGAAGGGTGCCTCGAAGGAGATCGTGCCGCCGACGATGCCGCCGAGGCCGGGGCCGCCGACCGCGCCAAGGCTGTTGGCCGCCATCGCGAAGCCGATCGCCTCCCCCTTGCGGCCGGGGCGAGCGAGGTCGGAGACGAGCGCGAGGGCGGCGACCCAGCTCAGCGTCGAGCCGACGCCCTGGACGGCGCGGCCGGCGAGCAACGGCGCGAGCGCGCCGGAGGTCGCGATCAGGATCGAGCCGATACCGGTCAGGACGAGGCCGCCGAGCAGGAGCGGTCGGCGTCCGAGTCGATCGGCGAGGCCGCCGACCGGGATCGAGATCAGGAGGATCGGGATCGCGTAGGCGGCGAGGGCGAGGCCGAGGGCCTCGTCGCCGGCGCCGGTGCGGCGCTCGATCTCGGGCAGCAGCGGCGCGACCATGCCGAGCAGGGCCGTTTCGAGAGCGATCGCCGCGATCGCGATCGCGAGGATGGCACGGCGCTTGGCCGGGTTGCTGGTACGGACGGGCGGCATCGGCCGCGCACCGTACGGCAGCTAGCGCTTGTAGCCGAAGTCGGTCGTGTAGGTGGCGGCGTCGCGCTGCCGGCCGGCGACCGGCGTGCCGCCCTCGGCGGCGACCCCGATGTGCCTGTAGCTGCCGTTGAGGATGTTCGCCCGGTGCTCGGGGCTGTGCATCCAGGCGGCGACGATCCCGCGCGGGGATCCGGAGCCGCCGCTTCCGTAGCCGATGTTCTCGGCGATCCCCCAGCTGCAGTTGCAGGGCAGATACCCCACCTTGGTCAGCCGGCCCGTCAGGTCGCGCTCGCCCGGGCACTCATGGGAGAAGCAGCGGTCGCGGACCATCCTCCGGTTGTGGGCACGGGCTGCCTTGGACTGCTGGCGCTGGCGATGGAGCGGTCGCAGATGGTGGCGGCGCCGCTCCTTGTTGACGAGGCAGAAAACGGCCTTCGCCATCCGCTTGTTACCGAGCTTCGCCGGGGAGGCGTCACCGCCCTTGCACTGCGCTGCGGCGGCATTGCCGGGCAGCAGCGCGAGCGCGAGGCACAGCGCTGCAAGGGCAAGTCCGGCGGTGAACAGGCGAGTGGCGGTCGTCACAGCGGACTTGTCGTCCGCTTCCGAACGGCAGATGAATCATGCAACGGCCCTTGGACCGGCGTCCGCGGCAAAACGGCTCATCTAAGCGGGGCAGCCAGGATTCGAACCTGAATCAGCGGCTTTGGAGGCCGCCATGTTAGCCGTTAACACCACTGCCCCTTCGGGGACCGGGGATCGTAGCGGCCGCCGTTACCGCAGACGGGACCAGTGAGGGCGGTTCCGTCCCGTATTCGGGAGGAGACCGGGCTCAGTGGCTCCGATCGCCACGGTTCGTCGGGCCGAAGCGGTGATGCGGGCGGAGGGACTCGAACCCCCACGCTCTTGCGAGCACCGGCACCTAAAGCCGGCGTGTCTACCAATTTCACCACGCCCGCCCGCGAGCGCAGTCTAGGAGCGGAGGCGGTTGCGGGGTGACCGCGAAAGCCCATATGCTTGCCGCAGATGCCACAGAGTGTGCAGGTGCGGGACGGCTACGAGCTCTGGCACCCGAACAGGGAGAAGGCGGAGTCGACGACGACGAAGACGATCGTCGCGTTCGTCCTGCTGATCTCGGCGGCGCTGCTCGTGATCATCACGCTCGGCGGCTGGGAGCGGCTGCAGAGCACGACAGTCGGGATCATGACGATCGGCTGGGCCGCCCTCTACGTGCTCTTCGCGATCCTGGTGATGCGCTGGAATCGCGGCGTTCTGCCGGTGGCGGCGGCCCTCGCGGTGATCATGATCATCTTCGCCGCCGTCGCAGCCGGGGGCTGGTTCGCCCGCGACAAGCCGGGCCTCGACTCGCCGGCTCTCCCCGAGGACCTGCTCGGGCTGCTGACCCTGATCGTCATCCCGGTCCAGGCCCTGCTCGTGATCGTCGCGATGATCGGCTTCAACCAGGCCTGGAACGTCGAGGAGGAGCGACCGGTCGCCGGCGCCCCCCCTCCCCCGCCGCCCGAGCGCGGCGGCGAGACCGTCACCGGCCCGCGCCCGGAAGAACCCGGGACCGACTATCCCCCCGAGCAGCGCACGAATCCGGCGCCGATCGAGGACGACGGCGACGAATGGGACGGCACCCGTCCCAACCCCGCCGTCTGAGCGCGCCGGCGGCTCAGAACAGCTTCATCGGCGGCTCGAGCAGCTCCGGGCCGTCCTTGCGCACATCGTTGACGTCGTCGCCGACCTCGCGCATCCGCAGCACGTCCTCGCCGGCCGGCCGCAGCAGATCGAGCAGCACGCCGGGATCTGCGTCGGGGTCGATCCAGGTCGACTCGGCGTCGGGCGGGAGCACGACCGGCATACGATCGTGGACCGGCCGCATCAGCTCGTTCGGCGGGCAGGTGATCAGCGCGCAGCTCACGAGCGGCGTCTCCCCCTTCTTCTCGAGCCGCGCCCAGATCCCGGCGAAGGCGAACAGCTCGCCGCCGAGCTCGTCGGAGCGGCTGAACCAGATCGGCTGCTTGCCCTCGGGGTCGCGGCGCCACTCGTAGAAGCCGTCGGCCGGGATCAGGCAGCGCCGCTTCTCGAACGACTCCCGGAATGCCGGCTGGGTCGCGACGGTCTCGGCCCGCGCGTTGATCAGCGGCCGCTGGCCCTTCTCCTCGGCCCAGAGGCCCGGGACCAGTCCCCAGCGGAGGACGCCCGCCTCGTTGTGCCCGGCCCCGCCCCGGCGCACGGCGATGACCGGATCGGTGGGCGCGATGTTGAACCGCGGCCGCTCATCGATCTCGAAGTCGGAATCGAGGTCGAACCGCGACGCCAGCCGGCGCGGATTCGGGTCGGTCAGGGTGAATCGGCCACACATCGAGCGGCCACCGTAGCGAGCGGCAGCGACGGGCCGGCCAGGCCGGATACCGGAGGTGGGATTCGAACCCACACGTCCTTTCGGACAATCGATTTTGAATCGATCGCGTCTGCCATTCCGCCACTCCGGCCGGCGTCTGAAAACACTAGCCGCGCCGGATGACCTAGGCACGGCGTCGCGGCGCCGGCTTCATCGCCCGGCTCGCGGCGTTGAGAACCTCGCTCGGGTCGCCGTCGTCGGGCTCGAGGGCGGCAACGCCGACGTGCATCCGGACGGGCAGCCCGTCGGGGCGGGTGCAGGAGCCCGCAATCTCGGCGACGAGCCGATCGGCGAACGCGACGGCGTCGTCGCGGTCGACGTCGGCGAGGACGACGAACTCATCGCCGCCCCAGCGGAAACAGGCGTCCGGGGTCCGCATCGCGCCCTGGATCGCCGCGGCGACCTCGCGGAGAAGGCGATCGCCGGCGATCAGCCCGTACTCGTCGTTGATCGATTTGAACGCTTCGACGTCGGCGACGATCACGCTGACCGGGCGCTCGGTCCGCGCCGCCCGCAGAGCGGCCACCGCGAACGCTTCGTCGAAGGCCCGCCGGTTGCCGAGCCCGGTCAGCGGGTCGGCCCGCGCCTGCTCGAGGGCGCGGTCGCCGCGCACGCGCAGCTCCTCGCGGTCGAGCCGCTGGCGGGCGAGCAGCATCGAGACCGCGATCGCCAGTCCGCTCCAGATCAGCAGCCGCGCAACCTGCTCGATCACGAGGATGTCCCCGTCCCAGAGCAGCGGGATGAACAGGCCGAACCCGATCGCGCCCATGTAGATGGCCATCACCCGGGGCGGGAAGCCGGCGGCGACGTAGAGCGCGCCGATCAGCAGCAGCTCCTCGTAGGGGTCGCCGGCGTCCGCGAGCCAGTTGAGCAGGACCGTCGTCGCGATCCCGACATAGCCGAAGGCGAGGATCGCAGCCGGACCGAACCGCGGACGCCCTTCGCGGCGAAACAGGAGCAGGCCGTAAACGACGGCGCCGATCAGGATCGCCACCGCGACGATCCACCCGGCGGCGCCCAGCGGCGAGCGGTCGGGCGGCGCGAAGGGCAGGATGATCGCCGCGATCAGAGCTCCCCAGAGCCAGAGGATGCCGCCGTTGCGACGGACCCGCTCGATGTCGGTGACCGCGTAGAGCTCCTCGCTGCTGACCGAGAACAGCCGGCGCCAGCTCTGCTCGCTCTCCCCCTTCACCCCGCGGAAATCGTAGCCGCGACCAGTCCCCGGGTTCAACGGCGTGTGTTGACCGCGATCATCGTGCCGACGGTCGTCGCGCAGATCGCTCCGAAGACGACCCACTCCGACCAGCTGTCGAGGCTGAAGATCGCGCTGTAGATCAGCATCGCCAGGACCAGCAGCATCACCGCCGAGAGGATCTGCAGATGGCGGCCCTGCCGCTTCAGCTTCTCCTCGTGCGGCAGCTCGTTTGTGGGGGTCCGCAGGTGATGCTCGTGGTGCCGGCTCGCCTGCGGATCGGTCATCGCTGTCTCTCCATCTCGCGGCGAATCTCGTCTTCGCTGATCCCGCGCTCGCGCGGCCCGTATGCCTGCCAGGCGGTCGTGACGAGGGCGATGCCGAGGCCGAAAACGACCCAGATCGGCCAGAAGTAGCCGCCGCCGCTGATCGCCCAGATCGCGACCATCACGGCGAGGATTCCCGCCGCCGTGACCAGCAGGCTGCGGAAGGCCCGCTGCGCCTTCAGGCGCCGAAGTGCCTGTTCGCGGGCGTCGCTCTCGCCGCTTTCGTTCACCCCGGCAAGTCTATCCCGGCCGGGATCGGGGTCGGCTGGCTCAGGCACGATCTGCCCGAGGTGGCATCCTCGTGCAATCGCCGCCACCGCCGAGCAGATCTGATGTCCCCCGAGGACGGCAACCTCGCGTCCGCCGAGGTGCACAGGCGCCTGCGCGAGCAGATCCTCGCCGGCGAACTGGCCCCCGGCGACCGTGTTCCGTCCGAGCGGTCGCTCGCCGAGGAACTCGGCGTCAACCGCCATGCCGTTCGCGAGGCGCTGAAGCGGCTTCAGCAGGCCGGCCTCGTCCGGATCAGCCAGGGCGGCGCCACCCGGGTCCTGGACTGGCGGCACAGCGCCGGCCTCGACCTGCTCCTCGACCTGATGCGACAGGGCGACACCCCGTCCCCCGAGCTCGTCCGAGCCGTCCTCGAGATGCGGGCGAGCGTCGGCATCGACGTCGTCCGCCGCTGCAGCGAGCGTTGCCCGGCCGAGCAGCGCGAAGAGATCGGCCGGCGCGCGAACGCCGTGGCGGCCCTGGCCCTTGCCGGCGAGGAGGAGGCGCTCGTCGACGGCTACGTCCGGCTCTGGGAGGAGATCGTCGACGGCTCGGGGAACCTCGCCTACCGACTCGCCCTCAACTCCCTGAACGGTGCCCTGACCGCGTTCCCCGAGCTCGCCGCCACGCTGACGCCGAAGGATCCCGACCTGCTCCGCGGCCTCGGCGAGGCGATCGCCGCCGCCGACGTCGAGGCGGCGGTCGCCTCGGCGCGGAACCTGCTCGAGCGCGACATCACGCTCGTCGGCTGAGCGATCTGCCGCCCGCCACGCTGGCGGCCCCGGCTGCGGCCGTCCGGCCATACTGGTATAACCAGTTCTCCATGTGGTCCAACCACTTGTCGGAGGCAGCATGATCAACCTGATCGCAAACGCGATCCCCTTCTTCCTGATGTCGGTCGCGGTCGAGGCGTGGGCCCTTCGCCACCACTCCCACGACCACGAGGACGACACCGGTCCGGGGCAGCCGATCGGCTACGAGGCGAAGGACACCCGGACTAGCCTGCTGATGGGCGTCGGCCACCTCGGCATCTACTCGGCCTGGAAGCTGGTCATGGCCGCCGCCTACTCGGCGCTCTACCTGGTGACGCCGCTGCACATGGACCCGGGTAACTGGTGGACCTGGATCCTCCTGTTCTTCTGCGACGACCTCGCCTACTACACCTATCACCGCGCCCACCACCGGATCCGGGTGTTCTGGGCGACCCACGTCGTCCACCACAGCTCGACCCACTACAACCTCTCGACTGCGCTGCGCCAGGACTGGACGCCGTTCTCGTCGATCTTCTTCTGGGCGCCGCTGGCGCTGCTCGGCTTCCCGCCGTGGATGATCTTCCTCGCGATCTCCTGGAACCTGCTCTACCAGTTCTGGATCCACACCGAGAAGATCGGGCGGCTGCCGCGCTGGTACGAGGCGATCTTCAACACGCCCTCCCATCACCGCGTCCATCACGGATCGAACGAGCAGTACCTCGATCGCAACTACGGCGGCATCCTGATCGTCTGGGATCGGCTGTTCGGCACCTTCGAGCCGGAGGGCGAGCGCGTGCGCTACGGCCTGACCGCGAACATCGGCACCTTCAACCCGCTCCGCGTCGCCTTCCACGAGTGGGTCGCCGTCTGGCGCGACGTCCGCGGCGCCGCGAGTTGGCGGGCGCGGCTCGGCTACATGTTCAAGGGACCGGGATGGCGGCCGCCGCCAGACGCCGCCAAGCCTCAGGCCACCTCGAGCTCGGCCCTGATCCGGCCCGAGTCGACAGCCGCCCGCAGAGCCGCGTAGTCGGCTTCGTTCTGGTCCGCGTAGCGGGTCGCGAACTCGACCATCGCGCGGTCGAAGTGATCGCCGCCGCCGAGGTAGGAGGCGATCGCGACCCGGTCCCCCGAACGGGCATGGGCGTTGGCGAGGACGCCGCCGCAGAGGCGCGCGTAAACGGCGAACGCACGCGGCGACATCCGGTCCAGCCGCGCCGAGCCCTTCGCATCCCAGAGCTGGCGGACGTAGTAGTCGCGGCGCTTCTCGGAGCGATCCACGACCGACATCCAGCCGAGCAGGATGTCGCCGGCGGCCTGCGTGATCCGCTGCCCCTCGACGACGCGGCGCCCCTGCAGCCCGTAGATGCTCTTCGCCACGTGCGGCTCGAGGACCGAATGCTGAGCCTCCTTGATCTGCAGGAACAGGGGGTCGCCGAGATTGCGGCCGACCAGCAGCACGATCCAGGCGCGGGTCCCGACGCTGCCGACGCCGACCACCTTGCGGGCGATGTCGACGAGCCGGTAACGGTCGAGCAGCTTGCGGAGATTCTGCGGGAGCGTCGAGCGGTACTCCGCGTACATCCGCCGGATCTCCTTCTCGGCGGCGACGTAAGAGGAGGCGTCGAGCAGCTCCTTCAGCGGCGTGATCAACGGCGGGTCGCTGACGATCCGAACCTCGCCGTCGACCTCGCGGGCAAGCTTCGCGAACGCCCGCTCGGAGGTCTTCCGCTTCGCCTTGGCGAGGTTCTTGTCGAACATCGCGACGCTCTCCTCGTCGACCTCGCCGGCGAACTGGTCGCGCAGCAGCTCCAGGTCGACGCGCTCATACCAGGCCTCGAGGCTGCCCATCGCCGCCAGCCGGCGCATCTGCTCGCGGTACTCCATCGCCGCGGACTGGACGGTGAGCACTCGCTGCTTGCGCCCGAACTCGCGGTCGC
Source organism: Solirubrobacterales bacterium (assembly GCA_035759925.1). Taxonomy (GTDB): domain Bacteria; phylum Actinomycetota; class Thermoleophilia; order Solirubrobacterales; family 70-9; genus RHKX01. The sequence continues at coordinate 20,765 of DASTTY010000097.1, read as the reverse complement.
GCGTCGCGACCTCGAGGCTTGCGACGAGGCGCTTGACGTCCCATTCCCACGGTCCCGGAAGCGTCTCGTCGAAATCGTTGATGTCGAAGATCAATCGCCGGTCCGGCGCCGCGAAGCCGCCGAAGTTGGCCAGGTGCGCGTCGCCGCAGGCCTGGACCGTGATCCCCGAGCCCGGCGTCTCTGCGAGGTCGGCGGCCATCACCGCCGCCGCACCGCGGTAGAACGCGAACGGCGACGCGAGCATCCGCCCGTAGCGGATCGGGACGAGCTCCTCGACCCGGTCAGCGGCCTGATCCTCGAGCAGCGCCACCGGATCGGGTCGGCCCGCAGCAGGCTCCCAGGCGCCGTGGCTCGAGCGCGGCGCCAGCTCGCGGGCACGCTTGCCGCGCGTGCGCGAATCGACGCTGCCGTTGGCAGTCCCTCTCGAGCGGCTCTCCGCGGCGCCCATCGCCGACAAGCTTACGCCCAAGACAAGAATCGGCGATCACCTGCCGGGCGTGATCGTCGGTCCGATCCGTCCGCTTCAATCGCGGCATGGATCCGGCCGATCGGGAAGCCGTCCAGTCGCCGCGGCCGGGTCGGCGGCTGGCCGAGGCCTTCGGCTCGATCGACAGCTACGGCCCGGTGCTGCTCTCGATCATCGCAACGTACGTCCTCGCGGTGGCCCTCAGCGCTGAGGACGGCGGCCAGCTCGTCCTCGTCGCGCAGATCCTCAACGTCTGGCTCGTCTTCCGCGTCGCCCAGGCGCGCCCGCCGATCCGTAGAGCCACCAACGTCCTCCTCGTCCTCGCAGCGCTGACCGCCGTCGCCACCCTGTTCGGGTTCGGCGGCAACGACGGACCGCTGCTCTTCGCCGCGAGCTGCATCCTCTACTTCGTGGCACCGGCGGCGATCGTCCGCCACCTGGTCTCGCGAAGGGTCGTCGACGTCCAGACGATCCTCGGCGCGATCGCCGCCTACCTGCTGATCGGGATGTTCTTCGCCTTCGCCTACCACCTCGTCGGCACCCTCCAGGACGGTGCCTTCTTCGGCCGCGACGGCGACGGCACGGTCGACCAGGACCTCTTCTTCAGCTTCATCACGATGCTGACGATCGGCTACGGCAACCTCGTTCCCGCCGGCAACCCCGGCCAGACGCTCGCCGTCGCCGAGGGCCTGATCGGTCAGCTCTTCCTCGTAGTCGCCGTCGCCAAGGCCGTGGCCTCGTGGAATCCGGCGCGCCGGACGTCGGAGGGGGACGCGGCCCGCCGCTGAAGGCAATCGGGGTGCCCGGATTTGAACCGAGGACCTTCTCACCCCAAATGAGACGCGCTACCAGGCTGCGCTACACCCCGAGGCTCGGCGAGTCTAGCCCCCGCTCCGGCCGTTCGGATCCGCCGCCTCAGCTGCCCGCCAGGTCGAAGAGCTCCTCCTGGGGGACTTCCGGGAAACCCTCCTCGCGGATCCGCTGCATCCAGCCGTGGAGGCGGATCCGGAGGTCGGCGTTGCTGCTCCGCACGGTCATGACGCCGTGCTCGGCGCTACGGACGCGGGGCGGCACAGGGCGGCCGCGGAACCAGCGCTGCAGCCTGATCCGGTCATGGCCGATGCCGAGCCGGCCCGTCCAGAAGCGGACCATCTCGACGACGTCCTGACCCTCGTCGAACTGGAGCCGGTAGTCGATCCTGCCGTTCGACAGGCGCCGCAGCCAGTGCGCGGCCAGGGTCACGACCTCGGGGTCGGCGCTGCGGATCTCGACCGGACCGACGTCGGACGCCGTCCGCTCGGAGATGCACAGGGCCAGGAAATGGCGGAACGTCGGGTCCCGCGAAAGGCGCTCGAACTCGTCGCGCTCGTCCGCATGGGCCGCGCTTCTCAGCTTTCTGTACTCGGCTTGCATTCTTCTCACGGTTGCCACCTCAGCTTCTCACTGATCTGTCTCTGATTGATCACGAACAGATGTTCCCTGGCCGGTCGGACGGAACGGGCGGCCTGAGCCGGTCAATAACCTGCGGGGCCGAATGGCAAACGTGAAGCCCTTCCGAGCGCTCCATTACGACCCCTCCCGGGTCGCGATCGGCGACGTGACCGCGCCTCCCTACGACGTCATCGATCCGGCCGGCCGCGCCGCCCTCCTCGACCGCTCGCCACACAACGTCGTCGCCCTCGACCTGCCCGCGGACGACGGCGGCGACCGCTACGAGCACGCCGCCGACCTGTTGCGGAGCTGGCGTGCCGACGGCGTCCTCGTCCAGGACGGCGAGCCGACGATCTGGGCCTACGAACAGGACTACGACGCGCCCGGGGGTGGCCGCCGGACCCGGCGCGGCTTCCTCGCCCGGATCGCCGTCACCGACTACGGCCCCGGCCTCGTCCGCCCGCACGAACGGACCCAGCCCGGCCCGAAGGAGGATCGCCTCCGCCTCACCCGCGCGACCGGCTTCAACCTCTCGCCGATCTTCGTCCTCCATGCCGGCGACGCCTGGAGCCTGCTCGCGCCAGGGCTCGACGCGGACCCCTTCTGCGAGGTCGCCGACCCGGACGGGACCGTGCATCGGGCCTGGCCGATCGCCGATCCGGCCGTCCATGCAGCCGTCGCCGACGTCCTCGCCGGATCGGAGCTCTTGATCGCCGACGGCCACCACCGCTACGAGACCGCCCGCACCTACGCCGACGAGGTCGGCGCCGCCGATGGCGACGACGCCCGCTACACGCTCGCCTGCCTGGTCTCGCTCGAGGATCCCGGACTGAGCGTCTTCGCCACCCACCGGCTCCTCCACGACCTCGATGAGGGAAAGCGGGTCGCGCTCCGCGAGACGCTGATGGATCTCTTCGACGCCGAGCCGATCGACGATCCGGCCGGCCTCGTGCCGGGTCCCGACGACGGGCCGATCGCCTTCGGCTACATGGACTCCTTCCACCGCCGGCCCTACCGGCTCAGCCTCACGAACGACGCCGCGCTCGCCGCCGCCCTCCCCGACAGCTCCGAGGCCTACCGGACCCTCGACGCCGCGGCGCTCGAGGCGCTGATCCTGAAGGGCCCGCTGGGGATGAGCGCAGACGACATCGCCGCCAAGCGCGGCCTCTCCTACTGCTCGGACTTCGCCGAGGCGGTCGCCCGGGTCGAGCGCGGCGACGTCGACGCCGGCTTCTTCCTCCGCCCCACCCCGGTCCAGCAGGTCCGCGACGTCGCCGACGCCGGCGAGACGATGCCCCCGAAGTCGACCTACTTCTTCCCGAAGCTGCTCACCGGGATCGTCTTCAACCCGCTCACCGACGGGGCCGAGGCCGGATGAAGATCTACACCCGCAAGGGCGACGACGGTACGACCGGCCTCTGGTACGGCGGCCGGCGCCTCAAGTCGGACGCGCGGATCGAGGCCTACGGCGCGATCGACGAGGCCGGCTCCGCCCTCGGCCTCGCCCGCTCGCTCTGCCGGGCCGGCAAGGACGAGGTCGAGCGCGACCTGCTCCACCTCCAGCGCGACCTGTTCGTCGCCGGCGCCGAGCTCGCGGCGGCGCCGGAGGCCGCCGGGCGGCTCGAGGACGGAGTCAGCCGGATCACCGCCGAGATGGTCGCCGGGCTCGAGCCGATCATCGACCGCTACATGGAGCGCGTCGAGCTGCCGCCGAAGTTCGTCATCCCCGGCGGCACCGAGCTCTCCGCCGCCCTCGACCTCGGCCGCGCCACCCTGCGACGCGCCGAGCGCCGCGTCGCCGGGCTCGCCGCCGCCGAGGAGCTGTCCTCGATCGCCGTCCTCGCATATCTGAACCGCGCCGCCGACCTCGTCTACGCGATGGCCCGCTTCACCGACGTCTCCGACCCGGCCCTGTTCGAAGGTCGCCGCGGCGCGAGCGGGGCCGGAACTGACTGATGCGCGCGACCGCCCGCCAGCGCGGCGGCCTCGTTCAAGCCGTCGAGATCGACGGGCACGAGATCGTCGTCGACGAACCGCTCGACTCGGGCGGCACCGGCACGGCCCCGTCGCCGACCCGCCTGCTCACCGCATCGCTCGCCGCCTGCACGGCGATCACCGTCCAGCTCTATGCCGCCCGCAAGGGCTGGGACGTCAGCGGGCTCGAGGTCGACGTCGATTTCGGTGGCGCGCCGCGAGCGGGCGAGACCCCGCGCTTCGACGTGACCCTCACCCTCCCCGACGATCTCGACGCCGAGCAGCGTGAGCGGATCGTCGTCATCGCCGGGAAGTGCCCGGTCCACCGGACCCTCGCCGCCGGAGCCGACATCGTCACCACCGAGCGCCGCGGGAGCTCGTGATGGACCTCGGCCTCGCCGGCCGCTCGTGCGTGGTCACCGGGGCCGGGCGTGGGATCGGCCGCGCGACGGCCCGGATGCTCTGCGAGGCCGGCGCGATGGTCCTGCTCGTCGCCCGCACCGCCGACGAGATCGAGGCCGGGGCCGCCGAGTGCGGGCGTGCCGGCGCGGCGGCGCACGGCCGCGCGACCCATCTCGCCGCCGACGTCGCCGACCCCGCCGCTCCCGCCGCGATCGTCGCCGAGGCCGAGGATCGCTTCGGCTCCCTCGACGCGATCGTCAACGCCGCCGGGCAGTCGCGCGTGCGCGACCTCGACGACATCCCCGAAGCCGCGTGGTACGACGCCTGGGAGCTGAACGTGATGGCACCGATGCGACTGATGCGCGAAGCGATCCCGGCGATGGCCGAGCGCGGCTGGGGCCGCGTCGTCAACGTCTGCTCCTCCGCCGGCAAGCGCCCCTCGGCGAACATGGGCGAGTACTCGGTCGCCAAGGCTGCCGAGCTGTCGCTCTCGCGGCTCTACGCCGACCGCTGGGCGAAGAGCGGCGTCCTCGTCAACGCCGTCTGCCCGGGGCCGGTCAAGTCGGAGATGTGGATGCAGCCCGGCGGCCTCCTCGACCAGTCGGTCGAGCTCCGCGGCGAGGCCGATCGCGACGCCGCGCTCGAGTCGGTCGCCTCAGGACGGCCGATCGGACGGCTCGCCGAGGTCGACGAGATCGCCTCGGTCATCACCTTCCTGTGCTCGGAGCGGGCCTCCTACGTCGCCGGAGCCGCCTGGGGAGCCGATGGCGGCACCGTCCAGGTGATCATCTGAGCGAGCGGAAGCCGGCCGACCTCGCCCGCGCGTTCCTCGACCCGGTCGAGGCCGAGCGGCTCCACGCCCACGGCAAGGAGAGCGCGGCGGTCCTGGTGCCGCTGTTCGGCTGGCCCGAGCGGCCCGGTTTGATCTTCACCGAGCGCCGCCGCGACATGCGCCGCCACGCCGGCGAGATCTCGTTCCCGGGCGGCCGAGCCGATCCCGGCGAGACGCTCGTCGAGTGCGCGCTCCGCGAGGCCCGCGAGGAGATCGGCCTCGACCCCGGCGCCGTCGAGGTGGTCGGCGCTCTGCCCCCGACCTCGACCGTCGTCACGTCGTTCAAGGTCCTGCCGGTCGTCGGCCTCGTTCCGCAGCGGCTCGCCCACACGCTCAGCCCGCACGAGGTCGAGCGGGTCATCGAGCTCGACCTCGACGCGCTCCGCCACGGTTTCGGGATGCGCCGGCTGATCCGCCGTGGCGTCCCCTTCCGGACCCCGACCTACGACGTCGAAGGGGCGTTCATCTGGGGAGCGACCGCGCGGATGCTCCAGCAGTTCCTCGAGCGCCTCGACGGCTGAGGCCGCCCGCATCCGGCGGAACCCTCGATCCGCGGCGCCGACCGCGGTAGGGTTCCTGCATGGCTGCAGGGAAGCCTGGGTGGTACGAGGCAGGGCAGGGCGGAACCGACCTCGACGCGATGGGCAACGACAAGCGCCGCTCGGTCATCGGGCAGCAATACGGTGCGTCGGCGCGGAAACGGCTGCTCGTCTACGGCATCGCCGTCGCCGTGATCGTCCTCGTCGTCGTCGCCTTCCTGACCGTCGTGACCAACGTCGACAACCGCGACATCCCGCTCGAGCCGACGGCGCCGTGGGCGGCCGAGAACGCCCCACAGGAGGCGCCGCGCGACGTCGACTTCATGCGCAACGGGCCGACCGACGCGATCCCGGCCGACCAGATCCTCAACCGCTGATCACGCCCGTCACCGCGGCGGTCATCGCGGCCGTCCAGCCGCCGCCGCTGTCCCGCTCGGCGCGGACGACGCGAACCGGGATCATCCACGTCCGCCCCGCCTTCTCGACGAGCCCGGCGCCGGCGTCGAGGACCGAGCGGTCGGCGCTGCCGGCGCCCTCGTAGACGAAGCCGCGGACCGGCGAGTCGACGAGCTTCTCGAGCAGGCTCTCGAGCCGCAGGCGGTTGACGGCCTCGATCTCTTCCGGGGTGCCCGTCGCGGAGCCGAGCAGCCAGGCGACGACGGCGACGTCGCCGACGTGATCGAGAACGGTCCCGACCCGGTCGGGATCGGCGATCGCCGGCTCGATTCCGGCCTTCTCGATCGCTTCCGCCCCGGCCGCGCTGCGACTCGTCCCGCGAACCGCCCAGCCGCCGTCGAGCAGCACGCGGCCGAGCTCGCGGCCGTGGCAGCCGCAACCGACGAGTAGCGCCCGCGCCATCAGCCGCCGGGCCTACTCCTCGCGCTCGTCGTCGGTCTCGCCGTCGCGGAGCCGGCGCTCGAGCTTCTCCAGCGAGCGTTCGTCCATCACTCCGGCCTCACGGACCCGCTGGTCCTCACGGCCCATCCGCTCGGCGTCGCTCATCGTCAGCTCCGGGGCGCCGCGCCGGCGCCGGTACTCGTTCTGGGCGGCGATCATCTGAGCGACGTCGTCCTGCTCGAGCTTGAACTCGGTCTCGTAGTCGCGAGTCGGCTTCCAGTCGAGGAGGTCGGCACCGCTGCCCGGGTAGGAGCGGGCGAGGAGGACGAGGACGGCGACGATGAAGCCGACCATTGCGAGCGTGATCAGGACGTAGTCCATGACGACAGATCTCAGGTTAGCCGCTGTGGCGCCGGATTCGAGCGCTATCGTCGGCACATGGGAGCAGCCACGCTGGCGAGCGTCGACGGGAGGATCGTCCCGCCCGAGGAGGCGACGATCTCGATCCTCGACGACGGCCTGCTGCGCGGCGACGGCGCCTTCGAGGTGATCAAGCTCTACGACCGCCGCCCGTTCCGGCTCGACGACCACGTCGCCCGCCTGCGGCGCTCCGCCGACGCGATCCTGCTCGACTTCGACGAGGACGCGCTGCGGGCCGAGATCGACGCCCTGCTCGCCGAGGAAGGCGATCCCGGCGGTTGCATCCGGATCGTCATCACCCGCGGCGGCCGCCGGCTGATCACCGACGAGCTCGTCCCCGACTGGCCGGCGAGCGCCCGGGTCGCGATCGTGACGCTGACGCCGAGCGAGATCCTCGCCGGGGTCAAGTCGATCTCCTACGCCGCGAACATGCACGCGACGCGGCTCGCGGTCGAGCGCGGCGCCGACGAGGCCGTCTACGTCGATGCCGGCGGCACCGTGCTCGAGGCGCCGACCTCGTCGGTCTTCTGGACCACCCCGGACGGAGTCCTGCGGACGCCCGGCCTCGAGGTCGGGATCCTCGATTCGATCACCCGGGCCGTCGTGATCGCCGGCCTCGACGTCGAGGAGGGCAGCTTCCCTGACGCGGACCTGCGCGGCGCCCAGTCGGCGTTCCTCGCCTCGACCACCCGCGAGATCCAGCCGATCGCCGCGATCGAAGGCGAGCCGCTGCCCGAGGTCGGCGGCGGGCACGCCGAGGCGGCCACGGCGGCCCTTCGCGAGGCGATCGGGCGCGAGCACGCAGAGGCTGAGGCGTGAGCCGACCCGGGGGGCCGCCGGCGGCACGGCCGGCGATCCGATGAGCGCCGCGATCGACGTCACGATCGAGCGCCGCGTCGCGGTCTGCCGGATCGTCCGCGAGCGCGACCGGAACGCGCTCGGCCCGGACCTCGCCGAAGAGCTGATCGCGGCGCTCGAAGACCTCGACGCCGATCCCGGGGTCGGCGCGATCGTGATCACCGGCAGCGGCGACTACTTCGCGACCGGACCGGACATCCGCAGCTATGCCGGCCCGCGCCCGGGTCCGCCGTCGGATCTGAACCTCGCGCCTTTCTGGGAGCGGCAGCGGGCAATCGGCAAGCCGCTGATCGCAGCGGTGACGGGCTGGGCGCTCTCGAGCGGCTGCGAGCTGGCGCTCGCCTGCGATCTCGTCGTCGTCGCCAAGGACGCGACGTTCGGGCTGCCGGAGATCACCTTCGGCGTGATCCCCTCAGGAGGAGCGACACAGCGCCTGACCCGAGCGATCGGCAAGCACCGGGCGATGGAGCTGGTCCTGACCGGTCGGCGGATGACCGGCCGCCAGGCCCACGAGTGGGGACTGGCGAACGTCGTCATGGACCGCCGCGGGACGCTCGAGCAGGCGGTGATGCTCGGCGAGGAGCTCGCCGGCCGGCCGCCGCTCGCCCTCCGCTACGCCAAGCAGGCGATCCAGGAGGCGGACGAGCTCGGCCTTGCCGACGGCCTCCAGCGGGAGCGGCTCCTGTTCAACTCGGCGCTCGACAGCGAGGACCGCGCCGAGGGCGTTGCGGCCCTGCTCGAGGGCCGGCGAGCCGAGTTCGGGGGAAAGTAGAGTCGCCCCCGTGACCCCCCGGGACCCCTCTCGTTCGCCGGATTCCTGCCTGCAGAAGTTCCCGCGGATCGGCTCCTACGGCTTTCTGTCCGACTGCGAGACCGGGGCCCTCGTCGCCGCGAACGGCTCGATCGAGTGGATGTGCCTGCCGCGCTTCGACGCACCGAGCATCTTCGGTGCCCTCCTCGACAGGACCGCCGGGGCGATGCGGTTCGCACCCGACGAGCGGGTGCCGGTCGCGCGCCGCTACGAGCCGGGGACGAACCTGATCGAGACGACCTGGGCGACCGAGACCGGCTGGCTCGTCGTCCGCGACGCACTGCTCGTCAACGCGGTCCGGACCGGCGACGGCCGCAACCGCCTCGAGGCGGAGCGGATGCTCGTCCGCCTCGCCCACTGCCCCGAGGGTCACTCCGAGATCGAGCTGGTCTGCGAGGCCCGCCCCGACTACGGGCGCAAGACGATCGACTGGGACCTCGACGCCGAGCTCGGCGTCGCCACCGCTGTCGTCGACGGGATCCCGCTCCGCCTCCAGGCCGACATGGACCTCGAGCTCGACGACGACGGGCGGATCTGGGGCACGCGGCGGCTCGGCCCCGACGAGAACGCCTTCTGCGCGCTGACCTGGTCCGACGACGCGCGCCTGCCGGGCCACGCCGGCGATGCCGGCAGGCGGATCTACGACACGGCCCAGGCCTGGCGCCGCTGGCTGGAGCGGGGCAGGTTCCCCGACCATCGCTGGCGCGGCGAGCTGCAGCGCTCGGCGCTGACGCTGAAGGGGCTGATGTACGCGCCGACCGGCGGGATGGTCGCGGCGCTGACGACCTCGCTCCCGGAGACGCCCGGCGGCGAGCGCAACTGGGACTATCGCTACACCTGGATCCGCGACGCGACCTTCGCGCTCTGGGGCCTGCACGTGCTCGGCCTCGACGACGAGGCCAAGGACTTCATGGGATTCGTCGAGCGGGTGACCGCCGACGGCGGCGACCTCCAGATCATGTACGGGATCGACGGCGAGAAGGAGCTGACCGAGTCGACCCTCGACCACCTCAACGGCTACCTCGACTCGCGGCCGGTCCGGATCGGCAATGCCGCCTACTCGCAGCGCCAGAACGACGTCTACGGCGCCCTGCTCGACTCGATCTACATTCACTCGCGGGCGCTCGGCGGCGTCAGCGACGAGCTCTGGACGATCGCCTGCCGGCAGGTCGAGGCGGCGATGGAGATCTGGGAGCAGCCCGACCAGGGGATCTGGGAGGCGCGCGGCGCGCCGAAGCACTACCTGTCGTCGAAGCTGATGTGCTGGGTGGCGCTCGACCGCGGCACGCGACTTGCGAAGGCCCGCGGCGAACGTGAGCGGGCAGAGCAGTGGAAGGCCGAGGCGGATCGGATCAAGGACGAAATCCTGGCCCGCGGCGTCACCGCCGACGGGATCTTCCGTCAGCACTACGGCACCGACGAGCTCGATGCCTCGACCCTGCTGATCCCGCTCGTCCGCTTCCTACCCTCCGACGACGAGCGCGTCGTCAAGACCGTCCTCGCGATCGCCGACGAGCTCACCGTGCGGGGGCTCGTGCTCCGCTACCGCGTCGAGGAGACCGACGACGGCCTCCACGGCGTCGAGGGGACGTTCACGATCTGCTCCTTCTGGCTCGTCTCGGCCCTGGCCGAGATCGGCGAGCACGACCGCGCCGCCGGGCTCTGCGAGCGCCTGCTGCTGATGGGTGGCGCCCTCGACCTCTACGCCGAGGAGATCGACGCGCACACCGGCCGCCAGCTCGGCAACTTCCCGCAGGCGTTCACGCACCTCGCCCTGATCAACGCCGTCTCACAGGTGATCGCCGACGAGATGACGGAGGACCGCGAGCCCGAAGAGCGCGCCGTCTTCAGCGAGATGCTCGCCGCCAGGGAGGACGACGGCCCCGGCCACATCGAGGGCTGAGCGTCCTCAGCCCGCTACTCGGGCCTCTTCGGCAGCCCCGAGCTTTTCCTCGTCGGTCGGCGGGGTGTCGCGGAGGTACCACTCGGCGTCGAGGGCGCCGCGGGTGCCAGAGCCGGCGGCCGTGACCGCCTGGCGGTAGGTGAAGTCGACGAGGTCGCCGATTGCGAAGACGCCGGCGAGATTGGTCCGGGTCGATGGCTCGGCGACCTTGACGTAGCCGTTGTCGTGGAGGTCGACCTGGCCGGCGACGAGGTCGGAGCCGGGCGTGTGGCCGATCGCGACGAACGCGCCGCCGGCCCTGATCTCCTCGGTCTCGCCGGTCTCGGCGTGGCGGAGCCGGACGTGGTCGAGGGCGCCGTCGTCGCCGGCGACGAACTCCTCGGGGACGTACGGGGTCTTGAACTCGATGTTGTCGACCGCGCGGGCGCGGTCCTGCATCACCATCGAGGCGCGGAACTCGTCGCGGCGATGGATCACGGTCAGCTTGCTCGCGTACTTGGCGATGAAGATCGAATCCTCCATCGCCGTGTCGCCGCCACCGATCACGACGACGTCGCGGTCCTTGAAGAAGGCGCCGTCGCAGATCCCGCAGGTGGAGACGCCGCGGCCGGCGATCTCGACCTCGCCGGGGATCCCGAGCCGTTTCGGCTGCGCGCCCATCGCGAGGATCACGCTGCGGGCGCGGTACTCGTCCTCGCCGACCCAGACGGTCTGGATGCCGCCGTCGGTCAGCTCGATCCTGGTCGCGTCGTCGGTGATGAACCGGGTCCCGAACCGCTCGGCCTGGGAGCGGAAGCGCTGCATCAGCTCCGGCCCCATGATCCCCTCCGGGAAGCCGGGGTAGTTCTCGACGTCGGTGGTGTTCTGAAGCTGCCCGCCCCACTGGAAGCCCTCGATGACCAGCGGCTCGAGATCGGCGCGCGACGCGTAGACGGCGGCCGTGTAGCCGGCGCACGCCCCACCGATGATGATCACGTTCTCGATTCGCTTATCCGTCACTGCTGACTCCTCGGATCGGACTCTCCTGGAACTTTACTTCATTTAGTGAAGTATTGGAAGGGACCGCGGTGCGCGGGGCCTCGCCTTCCTCCATTTCATCATCGCTGACGGACCGTCCCTCCGCCTCCCAGCGGGCGACCGTCCGCCGCAGCTGCAGGAACGCGACGATTCCCGGCGGCAGCGGCATCCAGAAGGCGATCAGCCGGTAGACGAGCACTGCCGCGATCACCGTCGACGCCGACTCGCCGAAGATCACGAAGGCCCCGATCAACCCGCCGTCGACGGCGCCGACCCCGGCCGGGTCGGGAGCCAGGTTCGCGGCCATGCCGACGAAGAACCCCATCACGAGGACACCGATCGGCAGGGCGACGCCGAAGGCCATGAAGGTAGCCCAGAGGATGCCGATGTTGGCCGCCCAGAAGCCGGAGGCGCCGAGAACTGCGAGTCCGCCCTTGCGGGGCTCACGGGCGAACCCGAACGCGAGCCGCGTCCCGGTCGAGATCGTCGCCGGCACCTGGCTCAGCTTCAGGGCGGTCCGGCTCGCCCAGTTGTTGCCCTCGAGCGAGAGCCGCCGCTCGAGGTCGCCGGGGACGAGCATGATCAGCAGGAAGATGACCGCGACGCCGCCCGCGATCGCGGCCGGGACGATCGTCATCGACACCGGGTTGGGACCGGCGAGGACGCCCGTCTCGAGGAGGACGCCGAAGACGATCACGGCGAGCACGTAGAAGGCGTAGAGAAGGACGAGAAAGGCGACCATCCGTTCAGCGGCCTCCGCCCTCCGCATCCCCGCCTTGCGGAGCGCCCAGTAGCTGAGGACGACGCCGCCGGCGCCGCCCGCCGACAGGACCCGCGACGCCGCCAGCCCCGCCATCGTGATCTGGTAGCTCTCGCGCCAGTCGAGGTGGACGAGGTTCTCGCCGATGACACCGCGGAACAGCGCCACGTAGGCGCCGAAGGCGAGGACGTTGAAGCCGACCGCGACCGCGAACCACTGCCACTCCCCCTCTCCCATCTTCTCGATCGCGTCCTCGAGGCCGATCAGCTTCGGCAGCAGCACGTAGATCGCCGCGAACATCAGCAGCACGACCAGGGTCGTGACCAGGACCTTGCGCGGGCTCTCGAACAGCGACGGCGCCTCGTCGTCGCCGTCCGATCGCCGATCCTCGACTTCTGGCTCCCGTCCCTGCGCCATTCCGCTCATGTTCGCATCCCGGCCCGCCGCCGCCCGCGCGGGCGTCGGGTCAGGCGCCCGCGACGCGTTCGAGCCGCTGGATCGTGCGGCTGATCGCGAGCGCGAGCGGCTCGGCGTGCGGCTCGCCGACCCGCACCGCGGCGACGAGGCCGAGGCCGGCGAGCAGGTCGACGACGTAGTGCTCGCCGAGATAGACGAGCGCGAAGCCGAGCACGCCGGCGTAGGTCCAGCCGATCGCGCCCGCCGTCCGGCTCGACTCGCTGAGCAGGATCGCGGCGAGGACCGAGGCGCCGAAGTGCAGGGACGGCATCGCCGCCCACGGGTTGCCGTCGACCGCGTTGTACATCGGCGGCCAGGCCGATCGGAACGTCTCCTCGCCGACCGCCAGCATCCGCCGCTCGACGCGGTCGTCGCCGGTGTAGCCGTTCGCGGCCGCCCACCACGGCGGCGCCGTCGGGACCGCGATGTAGCCGGCGCAGCCGAGGTCGAAAGCCGCTCCCATCTGCCGGGCGGCCCGCGCGAAGCGGCGCTCGTCGCGGACGAGGATGTAGGTGAGCGCCAGGTGCGGCTCGAAGAACCAGGCCCAGTGGGCGAAGCTGAGGAAGCGGTCGAGCGCGCTCACCGATCCGTCGTCGGGGGTCAACGCCTCCTGGAGTCGCGCATTCGGCAGCCGGCCGCCGCCGATCGCCCGGTCGAAGCGGATCGGATAGTGGATCCGAAGCCGCCGGCGGAGCGCCTCCGGGTCGTCGTAGGGCAGCTCGTGGACCATCGTGAACGCCCACATCTGCTGCGCGAACAGGAGCGCGTCGCGGGCTTTCGTCCGCGGCTTCAGGATCGCCATGCCGAACGGCCCGGCGACCGTCGCGACCACCGTCGCCGCCGCCGGGAGCCGCAGGCGGCGGCGCAGCAGCGGCACCGCGACCGAGGCTGCGACGGCCGCGCAGGCGGCGCCGCGGAGCCACGGCCGCAGCCGGGACCGCCTGCCTCGGGATGGGAACGCCGCTCGGGGCAAAGCGCGGCGAGTATAGAAGCGAACCGGGAGCGGTCAGGGCGGCATCTGCCGGTGCCGCCCCCTAGAATGGCGGCGCCTTGCAGGCCGTCCGCTCCAGAGCCGCTCTCGTCTCCTTCGCCGCGACCGTCGCTGCGCTCGCCGCGACCCCGCAGATCGCCGCCGCCGACCTGCTCGCGCCCGACTCGACCGCGTCCGACGGCGCCGGCTCAGCCCGCACCCTCTACGCAATCATGGCGATCCTCGCGGCCCTGATCGTGATCGTCGTCTTCGCCGCGATCGTCCGCGCATTGCGGACCCGTTCGACGGCCGCCGAGGCGGGCGAGGATGCCCGCCGGACCCGCGGCACCGGCTCGGTCCAGCTCCGCGTCGGCGCCGGGCTCGGCGTCCTCGCGATCGTCCTCTTCGTCGTCGGCATCATCTTCACCGGCAAGGCGAGCGAGGTCGAGGCATCGGCGAACCAGCCGATCACGATCAAGGCCGACGCCCAGCAGTGGCTGTGGCGCTACGAGTACCCGATCAAGGAGCCGTCCGAGGACGGCTTCAGCGCCGATCAGGCCTACAGCTACCAGGAGCTCGTGGTCCCGGTCGACACTCCGATCACGCTCGACATCAGCTCCACCGACGTTCTCCACAGCTGGTCGGTGCCGGCGCTCGCGCCGACGGCCGAGGCAGTCCCCGGGATCCAGGGCGAGGTCAACTTCACCGCCACCGAGACGGGCACCTTCGAGGGCCGCTCCACCCGCTTCTCCGGACCGGGCTACCCGACGATGCGGACCCGGGTGATCGTCGTCGAGCCGGACGAGTACGAGGCGTTCGTGAAGGAGCGGATCGACGGAATCAAGCAAGCCCGCGCGGCCGTCCAGGACCGCGTCCAGTCCGGCACCGCGCCGGGAGTGAGGTTCGAGACGAAGTGACGCCGGTCCGCACCGCATCGCACCCCGAGGTCGTCAGCGAGCAGGTCCCTCGCGAGCAGAAGGCCTGGATCACGCTCGTGACCAGCGCCGAGCACAAGGCCGTCGGGCGGATGTACATCGCCACCGCCCTCCTCTTCGCGGCCGCCGCGATCGCCGAGCTCCTGATGATGCGGCTGCAGCTGATGATCCCCGAGAACACGCTGATCCAGCCGGTGATCTTCGACCGGCTGCTCTCCGCGTTCGGGGTGACGAGCCTGATCCTCTTCGCGCTGCCGCTGATGATCGGGCTGATGTCGGTGGTCGTGCCACTGCAGATCGGCGCCCGCGGCATGGCCCTGCCGCGTCTCCACCACCTCTCCTACTGGCTCTACGCGTTCGGTGGCACGACGATCTACGCCAGCTTCCTCTGGCGACCGTCGGAGGCGGGGATCCTGGCGCTGCCGCCGCTCTCCACCTCCGAGTTCCTGCCCGGCGCCGCCGTCGACGCCTGGCTGGTCGGCTTCGCGCTCGCCCTGCTCGGCTTCGTCTGCTTCGCGATCAGCATGATCGCCACCCTCCGCAACTCCCGCGCCCCGGGGATGTACCTGCAGCGGATGCCGTTGTTCACCTGGGCGACCTCGATCGTCAGCTACACGCTGCTGGTCCTCGGCCCGGTCTTCCTCGCCGCGCTCGCGATGCTGATGATCGACCGCCACTACGGCGGCGTCTTCTACGACTCCGGCGAGGGTGGCAAGCCGATGCTCTACGAGCACCTGGCGGCGATCTTCATCTCCGGTGCCGTCGTCTCGGTCCTGGTCGCCGCGCTCGCCGCGATCTCGGAGATCCTCTCGACCTTCTCCCGCCAGCCGCAGTTCGGCCACCGCACCGTCGCCGGCTCGCTGGTCGCGCTCGCCGTCCTCGCCGTCCTCGCCTGGATGCAGGGCATGTACTCGAGCCCGATCCCCGACGGCTTCCGCTACTTCGCGATGCTGATGGCGCTCGCCGCGATCGTCCCCGTCGGGCTGATCATCTTCAACTGGATCGGGACGCTGACCGGCGGCGCCAAGCGCCACGGGATGCCGTTCCGGTTCGCGCTCGGCGCGATCGTCTTGATCGTCATCGGCCTCGCCGGGAAGCTCGTCACCGCGGTGGTCCCGGTCGGCGCCCTGCTCTCCGGGACGACGTTCACGACCGGGACCAGCTTCGCGCTGATCGCCGGCGCCGGCGTCTTCGGCGGCTTCGCCGCCCTCCACTACTGGTTCCCGAAGCTGAGCGGCCGGATGATGGGCGACGCCTTCGGGATCACCTCGTACTGGCTGCTGCTCGTCGGCGCCGTCGTCTACGTGCTGACGACGATGATGGCCGGCCTCGAGGGGATGCCGGTCGACGTCGCCAAGTTCTACGGCGACAGCGGGCTCGACGCCCTCAACCTGATCGCCTCGATCGCCGCGATCCTCTTCGTGCTCGGCTTCGTCGTCGCACTGCTCAACGCCGCCGCGAGCTACCGACACGGCCTCGAGACGGGACCCGACCCGTGGGGGGGCAGCACGCTCGAGTGGTTCGCGCCCTCGCCGCCCCCGGTCCACAACTTCGACCTCGTCCCCGACGTCCGCAGCGCCGAGCCGCTCGACGACATCCGCGAGGCGATCCGGCGCCGGGCGACCCGCTGGTACCCGCCGGCGGCGCGGACCGAGGCGCCGGCACCGGAGCCGGAGCCGGTCGCGGTCGGATCGGGGAGCGCGTCCGGAGCGGCGCCGGAAGCGGGCGGGAACCCCACCGAAGCAGGGCCGGAGCCAACCCCGCAGAGCGAAGACGACCGACCGGTAGCCTGAGCGGCATGCCCGCTCGCCTCCAGCCGGTGGCCCGACCGCTCCGCAGGACGACCCGATGATGGAATCTTCGGCCGGCGTCGCGGAGCGCGGGCAGACGGTCGGCGGCGTCGAGCGGACCCGCCGGCGCCGGCGGGCTTCGCGCCCGGTTTCGCCGGCGCCTCGACGGCTCGACTTCGCCGACCTGCTCAGCAACGTCCGCGACCACATCGCGCTGACGAAGCCGCGGATCATCTCGCTGCTGCTCTGGACGACCGTGACGACGATGTTCGTCGCCCAGCCGAGCGGGCTCGCCCTCTCGACGATCCTCTGGACCTGCCTCGGCGGCTATCTCGCGGCCGGCGGCGCCGGTGCGATCAACCACTACATCGACCGCGACATCGACGCCCGGATGGGCCGGACAAAGGGCCGGCCGATCGTCTCCGGCCGGGTCGAGCCGATCCGCGCGCTCCTCTTCGGGATCACCCTCGGCGTCGTCGCCACGGTCCAGCTCTGGATCACCGTCAACGCTCTGGCGGCGTTCCTGGCGCTGCTCGGGCTGCTCGGCTACGTCCTCCTCTACACCGCCTGGCTGAAGCCGCGGACGCCGCAGAACATCGTCATCGGCGGCGCCGCCGGCGCGATGCCCCCGCTCGTCGGCTGGGCGGCGGCGACCGGCGGGCTCTCGATCGAGGCGTTCTTCCCCTTCCTGGTCGTCTTCCTCTGGACTCCGCCCCACTTCTGGGCCCTGGCACTGCTGATCTCCGACGACTACAAGCGGACCGGGATCCCGATGATGCCGGTCGCCCGCGGCGACGCCTTCACGCGCCGCAGCATCCTCCTCTACGCGGCGCTGCTCGTCGCCTTCACGCTCGTGCCAGTCGCCACCGGCATGTTCGGCGGCGTCTACCTCGCGTCGGCGAGCGTCCTCGGCGCCGCCTTCATCTTCGGCGCCACCCGCCTGCTCCGCAGCCGCACCAACCGCGACGCGCTGCGGCTCTATCTCGGCTCGCTCGCCTACCTGTTCCTGCTCTTCGCCGCGATGGCGGCCGACAAGCTCCTCGCCGCCTGATTGGCTAGATTTCGGCGCTGATGGATCGCCGCAGGGCAAGCAAGAGCATCAACTCCGGCTTCGTCGCCGCCGGCATCGCGCTGTTCATGTTCGCGCTGACCTTCTACGCCGCCGTCCTCTACGTCGGCGGCTGATCGATGGCCGTCCCGCAGGAGATCGAGACCGCCGAGCCGACCGAGCTCGTCTACGTGCCCAACAACTCCTGGGCGCCGGTCATCGTCGCCGCCGGCATCACGCTGATCCTGATCGGGTTCTTCAAGGGCTGGTCGCTGTGGGTCGCCGGCGCCTTCATCCTCCTGCTCGGCCTCCGCTCCTGGTGGAAGCTCTCGAACGACGAGATCGAGGGCATGCGCCGCGAGCAGCGCTCCGACACGGCCGTGATCCCGGCCGAGCCGGTCCGCCGCCGGCGCTGAGCCCTCGGGCCCGCCGTTCCCTGCGCCGCGCGCGCTAGCCGGGCGTCATCGCCGACGTCGCGCCGGCCGACGTCCAGACGCGCATGATGTCGCGCATCGAGAGGACGCCGATCAGCTCCGGCCCCTCGCAGATCACCAAGTGGCGGATGCCCCGCGCGGCCATGTCGGCGGCAGCCCGCTCGAGGCTCCAGTCCGGGGCTGCCGTGATCACCGAGTCGCTCATGTGATCGAGGACGCGCTCGGTGTCCGGGTCCTCGCCGCGGCCGATCGAGATGAGCACATCGCGCTCGCTGATGATCCGCGGACCGGGCGCCTCGTCATCGATCACGATGGCCGCTCCGACGCCCTTGTCGCTCATCATCCGGGCCGCTTCGCGAAGCGTGTGCCCCGGCCCGACGGTCAGCACCACCTTCGACATTCCCTCGCGTACTTCCATCTCCGCGCTCGCGCTCCCTCCTGCTCGGGCCCGGCCGCTGCGCCCCGTCCGGACCGTGTTTGTGCTGATCGTCTCAACCCTATCGCACGCCTCAGACCGGGCGTCCGGGCGGGGCGCCGACCGATAGGATCCCGGCCGTGAATCGAGCCCGGATCAAGGTGGCGGGACTGGTCGCGCTCGGCGTCGCGATGATCGCTGCCGGCAGCGGCTGCGACCTGAACGAGAACGCCGACACGGCCAACGGCCGCCAGCTCTTCATCGAGAAGTGCGGCACCTGCCACTACCTGAAGGAGGCGGGCACGAGCGGTCAGACAGGTCCCGATCTCGACGCCGCCTTCGCCAACGCGCGCCACTCGGGCATGGACCAGGACACGATCGAGGGCGTCGTCCTCGATCAGATCGAGCATCCGCGCGAGACCGATCCCTCGTCACCTGACTACATGCCACCGATGCTGGTCGAAGGCCAGGACGCCAAGGACGTCGCCACCTACGTCGGCGAGGTCGCCGGGGTGCCGGGCATCGAGCCGCCTACGGCCCCGGGCGGCCCTGGCGGGCAGGTGTTCGCCAACAACGGCTGCGGCAGCTGTCACACCTTCGCCGCGGCCCAGTCGGCCGGGACGGTCGGCCCCGACCTCGACGAGGGCCTGCAGGGGCAGAGCGTGAAGGAGATCGAGCAGAGCATCGTCGATCCGAACGCCAAGATCACCCAGGGCTTTCAGCCGAACATCATGCCGGAGAACTACGAGCAGACGATCGACCCCAAGGACCTGAAGCTTCTCGTCGACTTCCTCTACGAGAACGCCGGCAAGACGCAGCAGAAGTAGCTCAGGGCCCTGTCCCGCGGTCGCCGCCGTCCTCGTCGTCCGGGGGGCCGAGCATCTGACCGAGCCAGTCGCCGGCCCGCCAGAGGCCGATCGCGATCGCGATCACGCCGAGGATGGCCGCGAGCGTCGTGCTGATCAGCACCGCGCAGGCGATCACGATCGCCGCGGCGGCGATGATGACGACGAGGATCCGAAAGGCGTCCTGCTCGGACTTGAAGGGATTGCGGAGCTCGGTGTCGGCCACCCGGCGATGATCGCACGCGGCCGAGATGAGCCGACGTGCCGCGGTCACGGATAGGTTTGCCCGGATGCGCCCCGCGCCCCTGCTGTTCCTGCTCGCCTGCCTGGCCGGAGTGGCCCTGGCACTGCTCGGCGACGAGCCGCTCGTCGGGCTCGCCCTCGCCGCCGTTCTCCTCTATCCGCTCGGCATCTATCTGTCGGCTCCTGGCGAGGGCGGTAACGGCGAGCCGGAGGGTCGGCCGATCCCGCTCGGCGGCGCCCTCCTCGCCGCCCTCGCGGGCGCCCTCCTCGTCGCCTTCCTGATTCGCCTCGCGATCGCCGCCCCCGACTGGGTCGATCCGCTCAGCGCCGACTGCGGCGGCCCTTCGACCGGCGCTCAGCAGCTCGCCACCTGGTTCGCGACGTTCGCCTTCGTCCTCGCAGCCGTGCCCGAGGCGGTCACCCTGGCCGGCCTCGGCGGCCGTCTCGGCGGCTCCCGCGCCCTCTCGCAGCTTCCGGTCACCCTCGGCCTCTACCCGGCCGCAGTCGCCCTCGCCGGCATCGCGCTGATCGTCGCGAGCTGGGCGACGAGCTGCTGAGCCCTTGGACGGCTAGACGACCTTGAAGCGCGCCTTCGCGGGCGTCGGATCGGTGTTGCCGGCCGGATCGGTAGCACTGACCTGGAACACGTGCTTCCCGCGGTCGAGGTTCTTCAGCTTCTTCGGCGAACTGCACGGCCGCCACTTCGACCCGTCCAGCCGGCATTTGAAGCTGGACCCGCGCTCCGAGGCCTTGAAGGCGATCCGCAGGGTCTCCTTCTTCGTCTTCCGCGGCGGCGCCTTCGTGATCCGGGTCTTCGGCGACTTACGGTCGGGGAGCGCGTCGACGGCGACGGTCCAGGGCAGATCGGCGCCGGAGATGAACTCCGGTTCGATTGAGGTGCCGTCGAGCGCGGCACGGCTCACCGCGTCTCCATGGTCGACCCAATAGACATGCCGGCGGTCGATGGCGATCCCGTAGGGGTCGGAGAGACCGGGAATGAACGTCGGATCGGGATTGCTTCCGTCGAGGCCGGCCCGGCCGATCCCGGAGGGTCCGACCATCCGGTAATCGGCCCAGTAGACGTGGCCGGCACCGACCGCGACACCCTGCGGCGTCCCGGGGGCGGTGCTGAACAGATTCGGGGTCGCGCCGGTCCCGTCGATGTTCGCCCGCCCGATCGAATCGGTGCCGTAGTTGGCCCAGTAGATGTGCTTGCCGTCGATCCCGAGGCCGTACGGTTGCGTTGCGCCGGTGATGAAGTCCTGGTCGACGCCGGTCCCGTCGAGGTTCGCGCGGCCGATGGTGCCGGTGTTGTTCGTCCAGTAGATGTGCTTCGAGTCGACGGCGAGGCCCCGCGGCACCGTCGCCGGGATGAAGCC
>DASTTY010000096.1:0-4643 GCA_035759925.1 Solirubrobacterales bacterium | reverse complement strand
AGCTGCCCGGGTTCGGCAGCGTCACCTTGCCCGAACCGCCCTTGCCCAGGTACTTCGTCGCCAGGGTGACCGTGCCGCTGGTCGAGCTCCCCTGGCGTCCGATCAGCGAGATCGAGCTTCTCGTGCCCTCGTCGGCCTTGACCTTCAGCGTCACTGATGGCTCGCCGGTCGGGTCGATGTCGTAGAGCCGGTAGGCGGTGTTGTCGAGCTTCGTCCGCTTCGACTGGGTGCCGAGGGCGGCGCTCCGCTTCACGTCCGGGTAGACGTCGTTGTCCGGGAAGATCGGCAGCGACCGCCACTCGGCGGTGGCGGCGAAGAAGTCGCCGAGCTCACGCGCGAACCCGGGACCGCCGGCCTTCCTGATCGCCTTGTCGTAGGAGTCGACGGCGAAGCTCCGCTGCTTCGGCGAGACCTGCCAGGTCCTGCGGACGACGTCCTTCCCGTAGATGCCGCTCAGCCAGTGATTCCAGACGGCCTCGGCGTAGATCTTGATGCTGCTGCCGGTCATCGGCTTCTCGGGCTTGCCCGCCAGGGCCGGGAGGTAGTTCAGGTAGTCGTTGATCTCGGGATAGACCTGCTCCTCCGCCCAGGTGGCCGTGTCCTCGAACAGCCAGAGGTCCTCGGCGACGTCGTAGTTGAACTGGAGGATGTGGTTGTACTCGTGGGCGACGGTCACCTGCATCGACTTGACCGGGCCGGTCGGGAAGCCGACGTAGTCGTTGTCGAGGACGAGGTAGGCGAAGCGCTTCCGCCCCTTCTGGCCGGGATCGGTCGAGGCGTA
This sequence comes from Solirubrobacterales bacterium, assembly GCA_035759925.1. GTDB lineage: Bacteria > Actinomycetota > Thermoleophilia > Solirubrobacterales > 70-9 > RHKX01. The sequence goes on along the minus strand of DASTTY010000096.1, from coordinate 3,862 downwards.
GCCGTAGAGGTTCTTACCGAGATTGGTGACGTAGACGTCGACCTGCCCGTCGCGGCCCTTTCCATGGCGGGCGCCGCGCTTGCCGTCCGACTTCGGGTTCTTCCAGCCGAGGTTCGTGTTCTCGACCGTCCGGCTGTGGGTCATCGCCGGCAGGATCTCGTCGAACACGTTCTCGGCCGGCCGGTTGGCCGCCTTGTCGGTCCAGTGGACGCAGAACTCGGCGTCGCAGGTCGGAGAGTCGGCCGCCTCCTTGCCGAAATAGTCGCGGTCCCGCTTGTCGGTGGGCCGGGCCAGGAGGTCCCGCGCCTGCGCCCGGTCGGCGCCCCGGAGCGCCGGCAGGGCGACGGCCAGGTCGCGCAGCGCGGCGGTGGCGTCACGGCTGCCGGCGGCGGGGCCGGTCGACAGGGTCTCGGGGGCGTTGAGGGCCTGCTCGGCCCGCTCGAGGGCGGCCTTCGCAGCCTCTGGCGTGACCCCGGGGACGGCGGCGCTGGCGGTCGTCGACGCTGCCGCGAAGGCCGCCACGACGGCGAGCGAAACGAGTGATGAGGCGAGGACGAGACGGCGCAAGTTGCTTCCTTCCGGGATTCTGGGCCGCAGCACGGTAGCAGCGGCATCGGCCCATGAACACCGTGAACCGCGCGATGTAGCGGTGGGCGGAGATAATCAAGCGATGAGCGATCCCGGCACGGTCCTCCGCCTCGCCCTCGCACAGGTGAACCCGACGGTCGGCGACATCGACGGGAACGCCGCCCTGGCGGTCGAGTGGATCGGCCGCGCACGCGACGCCGAGGCGGATCTCGTCCTCCTCCCTGAGCTGATGCTGAGCGGCTATCCACCCGAGGACCTGCTGTTGAAGCCGCACTTCCTCGCCGCCTGTGAGGAGGCGCTCGAGGCGCTCGCCCAGCAGGTCGAGGGGATCGCCGCGATGGTCGGTTGCCCGGTCCGCGATGCCGCCGTCCACAACGGCCTCGCCGTGATCGACGGCGGGCGGATCGCGGCCCGCTACCGCAAGGTCCACCTGCCGAACTACGGCGTCTTCGACGAGCGCCGCTACTTCGAACCCGGCCCGGTCGGCGAGCTCGTCGCGATCGACGGCGCGCTGATCGGGCTGACGATCTGCGAGGACATCTGGCTGCCGGGCCCACCGGGCTCCGAGGAGGCTGCGGCCGGGGCGCGGCTGATCGTCAACGCCTCCGCTTCTCCCTACCACCGCTTCAAGGGCACCGAACGCGAGCAGATGGTCGCCGAGCGCGCCCGTGAGTGCGGCTCCGCGATCGCCCTCTGCAACATGGTCGGCGGCCAGGACGAGCTCGTCTTCGACGGTCACAGCTTCGTCGTCGACGCCCACGGGCAGACGATCGCCCGGGCGGCCCAGTTCGCCGAGGAGCTGCTCGTCTGCGACATCGAGCTTCCCGTCGCCGGGCCCGCGGTCGAGGCCGCGGTCCCGCTGACGGCGTCACTCGAGACCGCGGTTCGCGACCGCCAGCCGACACCGAGCCGGATCGTTCCCGTGAAATCACCGGTCGAGGAGGTCTACGCGGCGCTCGTCACCGGCCTCGGCGACTACGCTGCCAAGAACGGGTTCGACCATGCGGTCCTCGGCCTCTCCGGCGGCATCGACTCGGCGCTCGTCGCCCTGATCGCCGCCGATGCCCTCGGCGGCGAGCGGCTCACCTGCATCGTCATGCCCTCGCCGCATTCGAGCGCAGAGACGCAGGCGGACGCACGGGCGATCGGCGCGAACCTCGGCGCCGACACGATCGAGCTGCCGATCGCCGAGGTGATGGCGGCCTACGACCAGCTGCTCGCCCCCCACTTCGCCGGCCGCGAGCCCGGCATCGCCGAGGAGAACCTGCAGGCACGGATCCGCGGCAACCTGGTCATGGCGATGTCGAACAAGTTCGGCTGGCTACCGCTCAGCACCGGGAACAAGTCGGAGATGTCGGTCGGATACGCGACCCTCTACGGAGACATGGCCGGCGGGTTCGCGGTCCTCAAGGACGTGCCGAAGCAACTCGTCTACGAGCTCACCGCCGAGCGTGCCGCCCGCTCCGATCGCGAGCTGATCCCCCCGGCGGTGATCGAGCGTCCCCCCTCCGCCGAGCTCCGCCCCGACCAGAAGGACACCGACTCGCTGCCTCCCTACGAGGTGCTCGATCCCGCCCTCGCCCTCTACATCGAAGGCGACGGCAGCCGCGAGGACCTGATCGAGTCGGGGATGAGCCGCGCCGACGCCCTCCGCGTCGCCGATCTCGTCGATCGCGCCGAGTACAAGCGCCGCCAGGCCCCGCCCGGGGTGAAGATCACCACCAAGGCCTTCGGCCGCGACCGCCGCCTGCCGATCACGAACGGCTTCCGCGGGTAGTCCGGCGGATCAGCGGGGGTCGCGGACGGCGATTATCAGCCGCGAGGTCGCACAGAGGCGCTCCTCGTCGTCGCGCATCTCGACGTCCCAGACCCAGCTCGTGCTGCCGCGGTGCAGGGCGCGGGCGCGGGCGTGGACGGTCCCGGAGGTGATCGCGCGCATGAAGATCGTCTCGTTCGCCTGCCCCATCGCGAGCCGCGGCCGGACCGCCTCGTAGGTCGCCTTCGAGCAGACGGTCTCCGACAGGGCGGCGAGGGCGCCGCCGTGGACGATCCCGAACGGCTGCTTGACGCCGTCGTGGACCGGCAGCCGCATCGTCGCGACTTCCTCGCCGTCGAACTCGAAGCCCTCGATGCCGAGGGTCTCGACGAGGTTGCCCTCCGGGACGGTGCCGGGCTGGTCGGCCATCGAGCCAGCCTATTGGGCCATTGGTGCTATCGGGCCGCCGCCGCGAGGCTGCATCGCCCATCCACCCGGTTGCATAGGCTTCCGCGGATGCCACTGCAAGGCGATCAACGCGCGCTGCTTCAGCTCCTCGTCGAGCGCGGGCAGAGCTACGAGGACATCGCCGGCCTGCTCGGCGGCTCGGCAGACGACGTCCGCGAGCGGGCACGGGCGGCGCTGACCGAAATCGGTGGCGCCGATCCCGACACCGACGTGGCGCTGACCGACTTCCTGCTCGGCCAGGCCGATCCGATCGGCCGGGCCGACGCGATCCGCCACCTCCAGGCCGATCCGGCGGCCCTCGACCTCGCGAAGCGGATCCAGACGGGCCTCGCGGTGATCGCCTCCGATGCCGAGCAGCCGAAGCTCCCGGAGCCGCGCGGGAAGCGCCGCAAGGCCGCCCTGCCCGACACAGCGGGCGCCCCGGCTCCGGTCGCGGCTCCGGCGAAGGACGCCGATGTGGACGCCGCCGCCTCCCGCCGCCGGACGTTGATCGCCGGCCTCGCCACGGTCGGCCTGCTGCTGGTCGTCGGCATCCTCGCCGTCGCCGGCGTCTTCGACGGCTCCGGCAGCGCATCCGACAGCACCACCTCCACCGGGACGACGACGAGCGCCGAGAGCAACATCACGACGGTGCCGCTGAAGCCGGTCGGCGGCAGCGGCGTCGCCGGCAAGGCGGTGTTCGGGCTCGTCGCCGACCAGCAGCAGCTCTACGTCGACGTTGACGTCCAGGGCCTCGACCCGAACCTCGACACCGGCAAGTCCTATCTCGTCTGGCTGATGGTCGGCGACAGCGCCGGCTACCCGATCGACCGCCTCGACTCGGATCAGAACGGCGGCTTCTCGGGCCGGCTCTCGGTCCCGACACCGATCGCCGTCGCCGTCGGCAACCAGGCGAAGACGGTTCGGATCTCGGCGACGCCTATCAACCAGCTTCAGGCCGAGATCAAGCAGGCGACGAAGCAGAAGGTCCCGATCCTCCCCTTCACCGGCGACGAGCTCGCCAGCGGCGACATCCCGCTCGTCCGCACGCCCCAGGGCCAGGGCGGCGGG
>DASTTY010000095.1:0-17279 GCA_035759925.1 Solirubrobacterales bacterium | reverse complement strand
CGAGTCGCGCGGGCTCGGCCGGCTCGCCGTCAACTACCGGCTCCGCGACTGGCTGCTCTCGCGGCAGCGCTACTGGGGCTGCCCGATCCCGGTCGTCCACTGCCCCGACTGCGGAATCGTCCCCGTTCCCGAGGACCAGCTCCCGGTCGAGCTGCCCGAGATCGAGGACTACCGGCCGAAGGGCCAAAGCCCGCTCGCGACCGCAACGGACTGGGTCGAGACGACTTGCCCGCGCTGCGCCGGACAGGCGCGCCGTGAGACCGACACGATGGACACCTTCGTCGACTCCTCCTGGTACTTCCTCCGCTACCTCGATCCGGCGAACACGGAGCTGCCGTTCGACCAGGCGATCGCCGACCACTGGATGCCGGTCGACCAGTACATCGGCGGGGTCGAGCACGCGATCCTCCACCTCATGTACGCGCGCTTCTTCACGAAGGCGCTCGCCGACGATGGCCTGGTCGGCGTCCAGGAGCCGTTCGCGAACCTGTTCACGCAGGGGATGATCACCCGCGAGGGCGCGAAGATGAGCAAGTCGAAGGGCAACGTCGTCGACCCCGCCGAATACGTCTCCCGCTACGGCGCCGACGCGGCCCGCACCTACGTCTGTTTCATGGGCCCGCCCGACCGCGGCGGCGACTGGGTCGACGAAGGGGTCGACGGCGTCCAGCGCTTCCTCGGCCGGCTCTGGCGCCTCGCCGACGAGCAGCGCTCGGTCAGCAGCGAGCTGTCGGCGTTCGACCGCGACTGGCAGCGCGGCAGCGAGGGATCGGCCCGCGAGCTGCTCGCCAAGGCCCACTGGGCGATCGACAAGGCGACCCGCGACTTCGAGCGCGATTTCCAGTTCAACACCGTGATCGCCGCGGTCATGGAGCTCGTCAACGACTGCTATCGCCTCAAGGACGGCCTTCGCGGCGACGCCGACGGCGATCGGGCGCTCCGCTTCGCGACCGCGACCGCCGCTTCGCTGATCTTCCCGTTCGCGCCGCATCTGGGGGCAGAGGCATGGGAGATCGTGGTCGGCGGCCGGATCTGGGAGGTGCCCTGGCCGTCCGCCGACGAGGAGTTGCTCGCCCGTGACGTGATCACGATGGTCGTCCAGGTCAACGGCAAGGTCCGCGATCGCGTCGACGGGCCCGCCGAAGCCGGCGAGCAGCAGGTCCTCGAGGCCGTCCGCGCGAGCCCGCGACTGCAGTCGTTCCTGGACGGCCGCGAGCCGGTCAAGGAGATCGTCGTCCCCGGCCGCCTGGTCAACCTCGTCGTCCGCTGACGGCAGTCCTGCGGGGGCCCGCGACAATGATGATTCCGGCGGCGCGATTCCGCTTTCTCTGCTAGAAAGCCGCCTGAGATGCTCGTCAGGCGCCAGTCGGACGCCGCGGTTCGGGACTTCCGTCGGCTCAGCTCCCACATCCTCATGGATGCCGGCGAGCTCGGCTCGCGCCACATGACGGTCACCTGGATCGAGGTTCCGGCCGCCACCGAGCAGGAGCTGCACTCCCACGAGGAGGCCGAGCAGGTCTACGTCGTCGTTCGCGGCGTCGCCGAGCTGTCGGCGGCCGGCGACACCGAGAGCCTCGAGCCGGGCGATCTGGCGCTGATCCCGCCGGCGAGCGACCACGTGATCGCCAATCGGGGCGACGACGTGCTCGCCCTCCTTTCGGTGCAGTCGCCGGCCGTCTCGGTCGAGGAGACGATCGGCCGCCAGTCGGCGGCGACTGTCGGCTACGACGAGGACTCCGACCAGTTCTGAATCGTCACGCCTGCGTGACGACCCTTGACTCTGCGCCACCCACGCGCGCGTCCGTGGGCCTCACCATCGGCGCATGGGAGCGAACCGGCTGCAGACCGCCGTCTTCGCCGCGATCGGCGTCGCGATCCTCCTGCTCGGGATCCGGGCGGTCCGCGACGGCGGGACGCCTGCCGCGGCCGACGGCGGGCCGCCGCTGGCCGCCGAACCGGTCGGGAGCGGATCCGGCGCCGTTCCTGCCAACGGCGACGTCGTCGTTCATGTGGCCGGCGCCGTCGCCGAGCCCGGCGTCTACCGGATGCCGGCGGGATCACGGGTCGCCGATGCGGTTGAACGCGCCGGCGGGCCGTCCGGCCGGGCCCTGCCGGACGCGCTCAACCTCGCCGCCCGCCTCGCCGATGGCCAGCAGGTCGTCGTCCCGTCGCGTGGCGCCGGCGGAACCGCTGCGTCCGCGACCGGGTCCGAGGACGGGCCGATCAGCCTCGGCTCGGCGGATCAGGCCGAACTCGAGACGATCGACGGGATCGGGCCGGTCACCGCCGCCGACATCATCGAATTCCGCGACGAGCGGGGCGGGATCGCCTCGATCGAGGAGCTCGACGAGATCCCGGGGATCGGCCCGGCGACGATCGAGTCGCTGAGCGACCGCCTCCAGCCCTAGATGGGTCCACCCGGGCGGGCGGCAGCCGCGCAGCTGGCGGGATGGTGGCGCCACGCGGCGCTCGCCGGCCTCGCCATCGGGTTGCTGCTCTCCGCGCATCTGACGGCGCCGGGCGGCTGGGCGCCGTGCCTGGTCGCCGGCACCGTGGCCCTGATCGCCCTCGCCGCCCGGGCCCGCCGCCGCCCGCCCGCTCCGGCGGTCGTCGTCGCCGGGCTGTTCGCCGCCCTGGCGCTGGCGGCGCTCGCCGGCCTCGGGCTCGGCTCCCTTCGGATCGCCGCAATCGACTCCGAGGCCCTGCCCGGGGCCGCCGGACAGCAGGTTGCGGTTCGCGGCTGGGTCACGGCGGTGCCGCGCCGCAGCTTCGGGGAGGTGCGCATCCAGCTCGACGCACCGGAGGGGCGGGTGATCGTCACCGCGCCGGAGCCGGTCGCAGACGTCGACGTCGGCGACGGGATCGATGTCCGCGGCGTCCTCCGCCGCCCCGACGACTTCCGCGCCGGGGAGCTGGCCCGCGCCGGCGCTGCGTTCGAGCTCGCCGCGCGACGGATTCGCTCGACCGGCGCCACCCGAGCCGGCCTCGCCGGCGCCCTCGATCGGATCCGCGGCCGCGCCGAAGCCGCCCTCGGCGACGGCCTCGACCCCGGCCAGGAGGCGCTCGCCCGCGGCTTCGTCCTCGGCCAGGACGACCGGATCGAGCCGCTCGTCCGCGAGCAGTTCCGCCGCGCCGGCCTCAGCCACCTGCTCGCCGTCTCGGGGCAGAACGTCGTCCTGCTCGCGATCCTCGCCGGGGCGGCGCTGGCGCTGTTCGGCTTCGGCCTCCGTGCGCGCCTCGTGGTGACGCTGCTGGTGGTCGCGCTCTACGTCCCGATCGCCGGTGCCGGCCCGTCGATTCAGCGTGCAGGGGTGATGGGCGGCGCCGCGATCGCGGCGACGCTCGCCGGACGGGCGACGGATCGCGTCTATCCGCCGCTCCTCGCCGCCGCCGTGACGCTTCTGATCAACCCGCGGTTCGGAGGCGACGTCGGCTGGCAGCTCAGCTTCGCTGCGGTCGCCGGGATCATGCTCTGGGCCGGCCCGCTTCGCGACCTGGTCGGAGACCGGCTGCCGGCAGCGCTCCCGGACCCCGCGCGGCGGGCTCTCGCCGACGGAGCCGCGATGACTCTGGCAGCGACCGTCGCGACGGCGCCGCTGATCGCCCACGACTTCGAGCGGCTGTCGGCGGCATCGATCCCGGCGAACCTGCTGGCGATGCCGGCGATCGCGCCGGTCATGTGGATCGGCATGCTGCTCGGCCTGCTCGGTCAGATCCCGGGCGTCCCGACGGCGCCGCTCGGAGCCGTCGAAGGAGCCCTGATCGACTACGTCGCCGCCGTCGCCGCGACGCTCGGCTCGCCGCGGTGGGCCGAGGTCGATGTCGCCCTGCCCGGTGCGGCCGCGACGATCGCGGTCTATCTCGCTTGCTCCGCCGCGGCGGCGGTGACGATCGCGGCGCTCCGGCGGCGGCGCCGGCTGCGGCTGCCGACGGCCGCGCGCACGGTGATCGCCGCCGCCTTCCTCGCGGTCCTCCTCCTCGCCCTCGACCCGGGCGGCGATCGGGGCGATCCGCCGCAGGGGGCTCTGCGCGTCACCGGGCTCGACGTCGGGCAGGGCGATGCGACACTGCTCGAGCCGCCGCGCGGCGATCCGGTGCTGATCGACGGCGGGCCACCCGGGGCCGCCGCCGACGCCCTCGATCGCCTCGGCGTCGACCGCCTCGCCGCCGTCTTCGCGACCCACGACCAGCTCGACCACACCGGCGGCCTCTACGAGGTGCTTGCGAGCCGGCCGGTGGCGACGCTCGTTCGCGGCCGCCCCGCGCCGCGTCTCGAGGCGGCGGCCCGTGCCGGCGGCGCCCGCGTCGTCGCCGTCGCCGAGGGCAGCGCCCTGCGATTCGGCCCGCTCCGGATCGACGTCCTCTGGCCGCCTCGCGACGGCGCGCCGGCCGCCGACCCGAACGGCGACTCGCTCGTCCTGGCGGCTTCGTTCCGCGGCTGGGACGTGCTTCTCACCGGCGACGCCGAGGCCGAGGCGACCCATCTCGATCCCGGTCCCTTCGACGTCCTCAAGGTCGCCCATCACGGCAGCGACGATGCCGGCCTCGAATCGCTCCTCGACCGCTCGGTGCCGCGCGTGGCGCTGATCGAGGTCGGCGCCGGCAACTCCTACGGGCATCCCACCGACGCCACGCTCGAGGCGCTCGCCGCGCATGGTGTCTGCGTGCTTCGCACCGACCTCGACGGCGATCTGACGGTCGAGATCGGCCGCGCCGGGCTCACCGCGGAGACGAGCCGTGGCAGCGGCCTCGCCGGACGTCCCGGATGCGCTGCCGCCGGGTGATCGGACCGCCTGCGGACGTAGACTCGCAACATCTGATGGCAGACGAGATGCGATCCGCCTACCTGTTCGCGGGTGACGATGCCGCGAAGCTGTCGGCGACGCTGAGCCGGCTCCGCGCCCGGGCGGAGCGGGAGGGAGGCCCGGGCGCGCTCGAGGACTTCAGCGCTGCGGCCGGCGCGGCGCCCGACGCCGACGCGCTGGTCGGCGCGATCCCGGCGCTCTCGCTCACCGCCGATCGCCGCTACCTGCTCGCCGACGGAGTCGATCGCTGGAAGAAGGCCGAGGCGGAGGCCGTCGCCGCCGCGCTCGACGCGGTCCCGGCCGACGTGACCGTCGTCCTCGTCGCCCGCGGCAAGGCGCCGAAGCCGCTCGTCGAGGCGGTGACGGCAGCCGGTGGCGAGGTCCGGACCTTCGCGGCGCCCGGCAAACGCGACCTGCCGGGCTGGGTCGCCGAGGGCGCGCGCCGGCGCGGCTTCGCGCTGGCGCCGCAGGGCGCTCGCGCCCTGATCGCGCGGATCGGCAGCTCGACGGAGCGCCTCGCCGTCGAGCTCGACCGGCTCGCGACCTGGGCCGGAGAGGGCGGCGAGGTCGGGGTCGAGGAGGTCGAGCTGATGACCGTCGACACGTCCGAGCTCCGCGGCTGGACGCTCGCCGACGCGATCGTCGAGCGCGATCGCGAGCGATCCGTCGCCGTCACCGAGGAGCTGATCGCCCAGGGTGATCCGGTGCCGGCCCTCGTCGGCGGCATGGCGAAGCGCCTCCGCGATGCCTACGCGGCGGCAGCCGCGCTCGAGGAGGGCGTCCCGGCCGCGCAGGTCGAGAAGACGCTGGGAATCCATCCCTACGCGGCGAAGATGCTCGTTCGCTCGGTCCAGGGGGTCGATTCGGCCGAGCTCTCGGGCGCGATCGCGGCGATCGCCGACCTCGAGTGGTGGACGCGCGGCGGTTCCGACTACGACGACAGGGTCGCGCTGACCGTCGCGGTCAGACGCGCGGCCGGCGAGACGGCGTCCGGGTGAGCGGAATCGAGGGAGGGGAGAGGCGGGCTAGGAGCCGGCGACGATCCGCGCCGCGCGGGCCTTCTTGCGGGCGCCGGTGTTGGCGTGCAGGGCGCCCTTCTGGACGGCCTTGTCGATCCGCGAGATCAGCGTCCGCTGCTCGGTCTCGGCGGTCTCGGAGTCGCCCTCGGCGACCGCTTCCTCGAGGCGGCGGAATTGCGTCTTGACCGCTCCGGTGAGGCGACGGTTCTCGTCGTGCTCGCGCTCGGAGCGGAGGATGCGCTTCTTCTGTGAGGCGATGTTGGCCATCGGCGGCCGCAAACTGTAGCGATTGATGGACGAGCCGACGGAAACGAACGATCTGCCGCCGCTGCCGGCAAGCGCGCGCCGCTTCCACCCCGCCTACGCCGTCGATCCGATCGACGAGGAGTTCGCCGGCTCGGCGCTGGGGCCGGAGCCGACCGGCGAGGGGCGGCAGGGCCGGCGGATCGGCCGCTCGACTGCGTTCTTCAGCATCGCGACCGGCGCCTCGCGGCTCGTCGGCCTGGTCCGCGAGATCATCGCCGCCGGATATTTCGGCGTCGGACCGGCGATGTCGGCCTTCACGATCGCCTTCCAGATCCCGAACCTCGTCCGCAGCCTGTTCGCCGACGCGGCCCTTCAGGGCGCGTTCGTGCCGGTCTTCACCGAGCAGCTCGAGGCCGGCAACAAGCGCGAGGCGTTCCGGCTGGCGTCGACCCTGATCTTCCTGATCACGGCGGTGCTCGGGGTCATCACCGCCCTCTTCATCCTCGTCGCGCCGTTCTTGATCCCGCTGCTCGTCCCGAGCCTCGATGAGACGACCCGCGATCTGACCGTGGTCCTCTCGCAGCTCCTCTTCCCGATCCTCGTGATGCTCGGCGTCTCCGGCGTCGTCGTCGGCGTCCTCAACAGCTACAACCGCTTCGCCGTCTTCGCGATCGCGCCGCTGTTCTGGAACCTCGCGATCATCGGCGTCCTAGTCGCCCTCTCGCCGCTGTTCAGCGGCGACGATCGGATCTACGCCTACGCGATCGGCGTCCTCGTCGGCACTGCCCTGCAGCTCGCGATGGTCTCCTGGGACCTCCGCAACACGCCGTTCCGGGTGATCCGCGTCTTCGACTGGCGCAGCGATCTCGTCAAGAAGGTCCTGCTGCTGATGCTGCCGGTGACGATCAGCCTCGGCCTGATCAACGTCAACCTCGTCATCAACAGCCTCGTCGGGGCGCTGGTGCCCGGCACCCTGGCCGGGACGGGCGACGCCCTCGCCGACTACGCGCCGGCGGCGATCGACAAGGCCTTCCGGATCTACATGCTCCCCCAGGGAATGTTCTCGGTCGCGGTCACGACGGTGATCTTCCCGACGCTCTCCCGCTATGCCGCCCGCCGCGACTTCGACGACCTGCGCCGGACGATGGCGAACGGGATGCGGATGATCCTGCTCGTCCTCGTCCCGGCTGCGGCGGCGATCCTCGTCCTCTCCGAGCCGATGATCCGGCTCGTCTACCAGCGCGGCGAGTTCTCGCCGGAGGAGACGCCGCTGGTCGCGACGGCGCTCTTCTGGTTCGCGTTCTCACTGCCGTTCAACGGGCTCTTCCTGATCCTGACGAGGACGTTCTTCAGCCTCCAGCGACCGTGGACGCCGACCTGGATCGCCGGCCTCAACCTCGCGATCACGGCCGCCGCCGCCTTCGCGTTCTACGAGCCTTTCGGCGTCGGCGGGATCGTCGCCGGCACCGCGATCGCCACGGCCGTCAGCGTGATCGCCCAGATGATCGTCCTCCGGCGGCCGCTGAAGGGGCTCGAGCTGCGGGCGCTGTTCGACGCCGCGGCGCGGATCACGTTGGCGTCGGCGGCGCTCGCCGGCGTCTCGTGGCTGATCTGGGACGCGCTCGATTCGGCGCTCGGCCGCGGCACCGGGGCGCAGATCGTCGCCCTCGGGACGGCGCTGGCGGCCGGTGGGCTCGTCTACCTCGGCGCGATCCTCGCCCTCCGCGTCCCCGAGGCCCGCCAGCTCCTCGCGGTCGCGCGGCGCTAGACGGCCACCCGAGCGCCGCCCTCTACCCTTCCCTGCGCGAAGCCGGGATCCGCCCCCTGGCTCCGCCACCCCGACATGCCCGCTCCGATGGACAGGATCAGGAACTTCTCGATCATCGCCCACATCGACCATGGGAAGTCGACGCTGGCCGATCGGATCCTCGAGCTCACCGGGGCCGTCGATCCCCGCGAGATGCGGTCGCAGCTGCTCGATTCGATGGATCTCGAGCGCGAGCGCGGGATCACGATCAAGGCGCAGGCGGTCCGGGTCGAGTACACGGCGGCAGACGGCGAGGCCTACCACCTTCATCTGATCGACACGCCCGGCCACGTCGACTTCTCCTACGAGGTCTCGCGCAGCCTCGCAGCTTGCGAGGGCGCGCTGCTCGTCGTCGATGCTGCCCAGGGGGTCGAGGCGCAGACCGTCGCCAACACCTATGCCGCGGTCGAGGCCGGGCTCGAGCTGATCCCGGTGCTCAACAAGGTCGACCTGCCGGGGGCCGAGCCCGAGCGTGTGGCCGCCGAGGTCGCCGACCTGCTCGGCACCGACCCCGGCGACGCGATCCACATCTCCGCGAAGACCGGGACCGGGATCGACAGCGTCCTCGAGGCGATCGTCGCCCGCGTCCCGCCCCCGAGCGGGGACTCCGAGGCGCCCGCCCGCGCCCTGATCTTCGACTCCGAGTTCGACCAGTACCGCGGCGTCGTCGCCTACGTGCGGATGATCGACGGCCGCTTCCGCAAGGGGGAGCCCCTGCTTGCGATGCAGACCGGGACCCGCGCCGACCTCGACGAGATCGGCTTCTTCCGGCCGGCGATGACGCCGGTCGGCGGAATGGACGCCGGCGAGGTCGGCTACGTGATCACCGGCCTGAAGGACGTCGCCAAGCTTCGTGTCGGCGACACCCTCACCGACCGCGACCGTCCCGCGGCGAAGCCTCTAGCCGGCTACCGCGAGGTCCAGCCGGTCGTCTTCTGCGGGCTCTTCCCGATCGACACCGACCGCTACGAGGACCTCCGCGACGCGCTCGACAAGCTCGCCCTCAACGACGCCGCCCTGTCGTGGGAGCCGGAGACCTCGGAAGCGCTCGGGTTCGGGTTCCGCTGCGGCTTCCTCGGCTTGCTCCACATGGACATCGTCCGCGAACGGCTCGAGCGCGAGTACGACCTCGACCTGCTGGCGACGACCCCGAACGTCAAGTACGTGGTCACGCTGGCGAACGGCGACGAGATCGTCGTCCACAGTCCGACCGACCTGCCCGATCCCGGCTCGATCGCTGAGATCAGCGAGCCCTACATCCGCGCTTCGCTGATCTGCCCGAAGGAGTACGTCGGCGCGGTCATGGAGCTCTGCCAGGCGCGCCGTGGCACCCACGTCGACATGCACTACCTGAGCCCCGAGCGGGTCCAGATCCGCTACGACCTGCCGCTCGGCGAGATCGTGCTCGACTTCTACGACGTCCTCAAGTCGTCGACGAAGGGCTACGCCTCCTTCGACTACGAGCCGCTCAGCAACCGCCCCGGCGACCTCGTCAAGCTCGACGTGCTGCTCGCCGGTGAGCCCGTCGACGCGCTCTCGATCATCTGCCACCGCGACAAGGCCTACGAGCAGGGCAAGGAGCTCGTCTCACGGCTCCGCAAGACGATCCCCCGCCAGCAGTTCGACGTTCCCGTCCAGGCGGCGGTCGGCTCGCGGATCCTCGCCCGCGAGACCGTCAAGGCGGTCCGCAAGGACGTGACGGCGAAGCTCTACGGCGGCGACGTGACCCGGAAGCGGAAGCTGCTCGAGAAGCAGAAGAAGGGCAAGAAGCGGATGAAGCAGGTCGGTTCGGTCGAGGTGCCGCAGGAGGCGTTCCTGGCGGTACTGACCCTCGGCGACGACGACTGAGCGACGCGCCGGGCCCGCAAGCTCCTTCCCATGCAATGGAAGTTGCCGTCGGCCCCGGCGGGCGTACCTAGCCTTGGTGCGTGTCGAAGCTGGTCCCGCTCTTCTTCGTGGCCCTCGCGGTCGTCGCGGCGCTTGCGCTGACGATGCGTCCGGGGACGCTGGTCAGCATCAGCGACGAGGCGCTCGCGACCTCGATCGCACGCAGCGCCGACAGCGGTCCCGGGGGTTGCCACCACCGTCGCGACACCTGGTACTGCACCGACGGCAACTCGGAGATGTACCGGGCCACGGTCGGCGACTTCGGCTGCTGGGAGGCGGTCCGCGTCGATGGCGACGGCAAGGTCATCTCGCTCGAGCCGGTCTCCGGCTGCGTCAGCCTCCCCGACGTGCTCGGCCTCGGCCGCTGAGCCCGGGCCGACCCGCCTGCGGCCACCGGCGCTCGGCATATGATCAGGCCGATGCGACGCGAACCGCCGGGGCAGGCGCTTCGCCCGCCGGGGTGGTGACGCCTTGGAATCGGGCGCGATAGCCGAGAAGCGGGCCACCGAGGCGCCGCCGGTCGAGGACGTCCAGGGGAACGGACGCCGGATCGCGCTGATCGGCCTCGGCGCCTACGTGATCGCGACGATCGTCCTCTTCTCGTTCACCGGGGTCCTGCTCGCCCGCGAGACGATCTTCCTCTGGCTCCTGGTCGGCCTGCTGACGGTCTCGCTGACCGACGTCCGCGGCTTCGCCCGCGGCGTGATCTTCGACTGGCTGCCCTTCTACTTGATCCTCGTCGGCTACGACTTCCTGCGCGGGTTCGTTGGCGCCAACCCCCTCTTCCCGCCGCATTACCTGCCGCAGATCGATGCCGACAAATTCCTGTTCGGCGGCGTCGTGCCGACCGTCTGGCTCCAGGAGCGGCTCTACGACGTCGGGCAGCTCCCCTGGTACGACGTCTTCTCGTGGGCGGTCTACATGAGCCACTACTTCATGGTCTTCGTGATCGCCGCGATCCTCTGGCGGGTCTCGCACCTCCGCTTCCTCGAGTTCCGGGCGATGGTCCTGGCGCTGAGCATCGCCGCCTTCGCGACCTATGCGCTCGTGCCTGCCGCGCCGCCGTGGATGGCGGCCGATCACCTGATGATCGGCCCGGTCACGCGCGTCACCGGCAGCGTCTGGACCGAGCTCGGCGTTCATCCCGCGGCGTCGATCTGGGACAAGGGCGACTCGCTCTACAACACGGTCGCGGCGCTGCCGTCGCTGCATGCCGCATTCCCGATGCTGATCTGCTGCTTCTTCTGGCGCAGCGGCTGGCTCGCCCGCGTCCTCGGCGTCGCCTACGTGCTCGCGATGGGATGGACGCTGGTCTACGGCGGCGAGCACTACGTCTTCGACGTCCTGCTCGGTTGGGTCTACGCCGTCGCCGTCTACTTCGGCGTCATCTGGGCTCGGGCCCGCTGGTCGGAGCGACGCCGGATTAGGGCCACCTAATCGGCATTGCTAGCCTCGGGTCGGTGCCGAAGCGACGCGAGGTCAGGACGAAGAAGAAGTGCTGCAAGTCGGGCCCGCGCTGCAAGCGCTGCCCCGCTGCGATGAAGCGGCTCAGCAAGCGCGGGCTCGCGACCAAGATCGGCAAGCGCAGCTACGTGATCCACCTCGAGGCGACCAAGAAGGACCTGAAGGCGGCGCGTGCCCGCTGACGTCGCTGCGGGCGGCCGGGTGGCGGGGACCCCCGGTCTCCGGCGCTGACGGAGTTCGGCCGGCGGCCCCCGCCACCCGGCCGCACGTCATGGGGCTCGCGACGCCGGCGCAATAGGATCGCCTCGTCAGACGTGTTCGAGGAGGAGGTCCGGCGATGAGGATGAAAGCGGCGGTGCTCGAGGAGTTCGGCGAGCCCCTGGTGATCCAGGAGCTCGAGCTTCAGGACCCGAAGCCGGGCGAGGTGCTCGTGCGGCTCGTCGCCTGCGGCGTCTGCCACACCGACCTCTACACGGCCTCGGGCGTCGATCCCTCCGGCTACGCGCCCGCCGTCCTCGGCCACGAGGGCGCCGGGGTCGTCGAGCGGGTCGGCGAGGGGGTCACCTCGGTCGCGGAGGGCGATCACGTCGTGACCCTGTTCTCGCCGCAGTGCGGCGAGTGCGTTCACTGCGTCGATCCGCGGACGAACCTCTGCATGGCGATCCGGGCCGAGCAGAACCTCGGTCATCTGCCCGACGGAACCGTGCGGCTCAGCCGACCGGACTCCGGCGAGGAGATCCGCCATTTCATGGGCACGTCGACGTTCGCTGAATACACGGTGATGCCGGAGATCGCGCTCGCGAAGATCGATCCCGAGGCCCCGTTCGAGGGCGCCTGCCTGTTCGCCTGCGGGCTCTCGACCGGCCTCGGCGCGGCGATGAACACCGCCAAGGTCGAGCCGGGGACGACCTGCGTCGTCTTCGGGGCCGGCATGGTCGGCCTCGGTGCGGTCGCCGGCTGCCGCCTGCAGGGGGCGGAGCGGATCATCTGCGTCGACCTCTCCGACGACCGGCTAGAGCTCGCCCGCGGTCAGGGGGCGACCGACACCGTCAAGGCGGACGACACGATCGTCGAGCGCCTCCTCGCGATGACCGACGGCGGCTTCGGGGCCGATTACACGTTCGAGGCGACCGGCAACGTCAAGGTCATGCAGCAGGCGGTCGAGGCCGCGCGGATGGCATGGGGGCTCTGCACCGTCGCCGGCGTCGCCGGCAAGGGGGAGACGCTCGACGTCATCCCGCGCTGGCTGATCACCGGCCGCCGTATCGCCGGCTCCTCGTTCGGCGGCGTCAAGGGCCGCGAGGGCGTCCCGAAGCTCGTCGACCTCTGGATGCAGGGCGAGATCGACGTCGATCCGTTCATCTCGCACCGGATCACGCTCGACGACGTCAACCGCGGCTTCGAGCTGATGGAGGCCCAGGACGGGATCCGCAGCGTGATCGAGTTCAAGTAGGTTCCGCTCATGATCCTCCAGCGCGTCGAGCAATCCGAATGGCTCTCGAACGCCTACCTCGCCGTCGACGAGATCGGCGGCACGGGGGTGCTGATCGACTCGAACCTGGCGACCGATCCGCTCTGCGAGCGGGCCGAGCGCGAGGGGACGACGATCACCCACATCCTCCTCACCCACCACCATCACGACCACGTCGTCGGCGTCGAGCAGCTGGCCGAGCGGTTCGGGGGGATCCCGGTCCTCGCCCATCCGCTCTGCAAGGAGATCGTCGGCGACGCCGTGACCGGCACGATCGACCACGGCGACGTCGTCGAGAGCGGCGATCTGCGGATCGAGGCGATCCACACCCCCGGGCACTGCGGCGACCACCTGGCGCTGCGGATCAACGACGACGACTGCATCACCGCCGACGTGATCTTCAAGGGCACGGTCGGCGGCACCGGGGCGCCGGGTGCGACCGGCCTCGGCGACCTCAAGGCCTCGATCATGGACCGGGTCATGGAGCTGCCAAACGACGTCCGCCTCCATCCCGGCCACCGCGAGCCGACGACGGTGATCGCGGAGTGGGAGAGCAACCCCTTCATCCGCCTCTGGCGCGGGCTCGACGAGCCCGGCGACGAGCGCTGCACGGTCGGCCCCGGCGACGACGACCGCCGTGACGCGACGCTGCTGCTCTGGGCGCCCGACTACGACGGCGGCAACAAGGCGCTGGTCCGCTTCGACGACGACGGCGTCGAGACGATCACCGGCGGCTCGCAGGTCCGCCGGACCTGAGACCGGCGGGAAGCGCGATGCCAGTCAGCACCGACGCGGTCGGCAAGGAGTACCCGGAGACGACCTACGAGGTCGGGCTCGAGAAGATCCGCGAGTACGCCAACGCGGTCGGCCAGTCCGAGCCCGTCCACCACGATCGTGAGGCGGCCCGGCAGGCCGGGTTCCGCGACGTCGTCGCCCCGCCGATGTTCGCCGTCGTCTACAGCGCTCCCGCGCTCGGCCCGGCGATCCTCGACCCCGACGTCGGGATCAACTTCGCGGCGATGGTCCACGGCGGGCAGGAGTTCGTCTGGGGCGAGCCGGTCTGCGCCGGCGACGAGATCACGACCCGGGCGAAGGTGCAGGAGATCTACGAGAAGGACGGCAAGGGCTTCTACGTCTTCGAGTCCGTCTCGACCAACCAGGACGGCGACGAGGTCGTCCGAGCGACCTGGACGAACATCGTCCGGGGCGTCTGAGGAGGCACGATGGCGGACCTGAACGAGGGCGAGGCGATCCCGGAGCTGCGGATCACGCCCGACAAGTACCTGCCGCACCGCTACGCCGGCGCCTCCGGCGACTTCAACCCGATCCACATCGACAACGACTTCGCGACGGCGGTCGGCCTGCCGCGCAACATCCTCCACGGTCTCTGGACGATGGCGCAGGTCGCCCGCGCGCAGACGGAGGCGGCGGGCGGGGATCCACGGTCGCTGCGACGGCTCAGCGTCCAGTTCCGCGGCATGGGCGTGCCCGAGGAGGAGATCGTCGTCAGCGGCACCGTGACCAGCCGCGACGGCGACCGGGCGATCGTCGCCACCGAGGCGGTCCAGGGCGGGAACGGGATCGTCCGCAACGCCGAGTCGGAGCTGGAGCTGCGCTGAGCGCGCAGATGACCCGGGCGGGGAGCGCTACCTACGCCCACCTAGAATCCAGGGCGTGCTCAGCGAACGCCAGCAGCTGATCCTCGAGATCGCCGTCGACGCGTACCTGAAGACGGGTACGCCGGTCGGCTCGAAGACGATCGCCGAGCGCAGCGACTTCGACTGGAGCGCCTCGACGGTGCGCTCCGAGCTCGGCGCGCTCGAGCGCGAGGGCCTGCTCAGCCAGCCCCACACCTCGGCCGGCCGGGTCCCGACCGACGCCGGCTATCGCTGCTACGCCGACAACCTGATCGCGTCGGCCCCGCGGCCGGCACCGGGACCGCAGATCGGCACCGTCGGCCTCGCCCAGGCCCGCCGCGAGGTCGAGGACGCGCTCCGCGAGACGACCGCGGCCCTCGCTCAGGCGAACGACCTGCTCGCGCTCGCGACGGCGCCGCCGGTGAGCACGGCGGCGATCCATCGCGTCGAGGTCCTCGTCCTGCAGCCGCGGGTGGTGGCGGTCGTCGCGATCGCCGACAACGGCGACGTCGCGAAGCGGGTGTTCACCTTCCGAACGCCGGTCGATCCCGGCCTCGTCGAATGGGCTTCGTCGTTCCTCAACGAGCGCCTCGCCGGACTCGGGATCGGGTCGAGCATGGTCGCGAGCCGCCTTCAGGACCCGGCTCTCGGCGAGCGCGAACGCGAGTTCCTCGACGAGATCGGCGCCGCGGTCGCCGAGCTTGCCGAGGCGACGCCCCAGCAGCTCTACATGGACGGGACCGGACGCCTCCTCTCGGAGACCCACGCCGGCGACATTCCCCACCCGGAGGGCGTCGTGAGCGCCCTCGAGGGGCGGGTCAGCGTCCTCTCGGTGCTCCGCACCGCGCTCCGCGAGCGCTCCGTCTTCCTCTGCATCGGCGAGGAGAACCCGGAGCCGGCGCTGCGCTCGGTCAGCGTCGTCGGCGCCGGCTACGGACTCGGCTACCGCAATCTCGGGGCGGTCGGGGTCGTCGGCCCGCTGCGAATGGACTACGGCAGGGCGATCGACTCGGTCCGCGACGCCGCCGGCGAGCTGTCGCGGCTGTTCGCCACGGTCTACGAGGGCTGATCGCGCCGGTGCCACGCGACCCGTACGAGATCCTCGGCGTCGATCGCTCCGCCGAGGAGTCCGAGATCAAGCGGGCGTTCCGGCGCCTCGCCCGCGAGCTGCACCCGGACGTCAACACGTCCGACCCCGCCGCCGAGGAGAAGTTCAAGGAGGCCGCCGAGGCCTACGAGATCCTCTCCGACGCTGACCGCCGGCGGACCTACGACGCGTTCGGCTACGAGGGGCTCCGCTCTGGCGGCTTCCACTCGCGGGCGGAGAGCGCCGGCGGCTTCCAGGACATCTTCGAGGCGATATTCGGCCAGTCCGACCCGATGTTCGCGGACCTGTTCGGCTTCGGCGGCGGCTCCACGGGCGGGCCGACGGCCGGGGGCGACGTCGGGGTCACGGTCGAGATCGACCTCGCCGACGTCATCGACGGTGTCCGCCGCGAGGTCGAGTTCGACGCGGTCGTCCGCTGCGAGCACTGCCACGGCAACGGTGCCGAGCCGGGCACGCCGATCGAGACCTGCACGACCTGCGGCGGCGCTGGTCAGGTCCGGCAGGTGACGAGGACGCCGTTCGGGCAGATGGTCCGGGCGGCGCCGTGCCCGACCTGCGGCGGCGACGGCAAGGTGCCGGAGACGCCTTGCGGGGTCTGCGGCGGGGCGGGCTCGGTCGAGAACCGCAAGTCCTACGAGGTGGAAGTCCCGCCCGGGATCGAGAACGGCCAGCGGATCCGGATCAGTGGCGCCGGCGACGCCGGAAGCGGCGGCGGACCCGCCGGCGACCTCTACGTCCAGGTCCTGATCGCCGACGACGAGCGCTTCCACCGCGAGGGATCCGACCTCGTCACGGTCCTCGAGGTGACCGCGACGACGGCGATGCTCGGCGCCACCGTTCCGGTCGAGACCGTCACCGGCGAGACCGACGTCGAGCTCGGTGCCGGGATCCAGCACGGCGAGACGATCCGGGTCCGTGGCGAGGGCCTGCCGGCGCTCCGCAACCCGCGCCGCCGCGGCGATCTCCACGTCGCCGTCAAGGTCGTGACGCCGGTCGAGCTCGACGACGAGCAGCGTGAGCTCGTCGAGCGCCTCGATTCCGCCCTCGGCCCGCAGAACGCACCCGGCAACGCCCGCCCCGGAGTGTTCGAGCGCGTCCGCCGCGCGTTCCGCTGAGCCGGCCGTGGCGCCGATGGTCCGCCTCGCCGTCCGCTGCCGGCCCGAGCAGGCGGAGGAGGTACTCGCGGAGCTGATCGAGCTCGTCCCCGGCGGGGTCGAGGAGGAGCGCGGCGGCGGCTTCGTCGAGTACGCGATCTATGGGCCGCCCGGCGAGTTACCGGAGCTGCCGGACCTCGAGGCGGCCGCCGGCGACGGGCTCGTCGAGATCGAGACGACCGAGATCCCCGACGACTGGGCGGACCGCTGGCGCGACTTTCACGAGCCGGTCGCGGTCGGCGGCGGGCGGCTGGTCGTGCGGCCGTCCTGGGAGGCCGACGGCGCCGGTGAGGGCATCGACGTCGTGGTCGATCCCGGCAGGGCGTTCGGGACCGGGGCGCACGCGACAACGCGCAGCTGCCTCGAGCTCCTCATCGCCCTCGCCGACCGGGGCCTCGCCACCGGTCCGCTCGCTGACTGGGGGACGGGCTCGGGCGTCCTCGCGATCGCCGCCGCGAAGCTCGGCTGGGACCCGGTCACCGGCTGCGACCACGAACCCGCCGCAGTCGAGGCGGCCGCCGCCAACGCCGCCGCCAACGGCGTCGAGGTGGTGATCGAGCGCGTCAACCTCCGCGACGAGGCGCCGCCGCCGGCAGCGACCGTGACGGCGAACCTGACGGCGCCGCTCCTGATTCCGCTCGCGGAGCGGATCGCGACCGGTGCGATCCCGGCGCCGGAGCA
>DASTTY010000094.1:0-33322 GCA_035759925.1 Solirubrobacterales bacterium | reverse complement strand
TGCCGTGGGAGCACACGATTGCAGGAGCGGCAGGGTCCACGGATCGTACATGTAGCGAGGCGTCCATTCGCCGGTCAGCTTGCCCGGAGGGCGAGGGAACAAGGCACGGTACCCGTCGCCGTCGGTCGCCGTGAACTCGGCGTTCCAGAAGCGGTCGAAGTAGTGCAACTCCTTTCCCGAGGGCGCCACCACCGCGGGATGACGAAGGATCTGGCCGAACCACCAAGACGTTCCCGATCGCTGCGCGCCGATCCCGACGAAATCCGGCGGCCCGGTCTCCCAGCCGCGCGGCGGCCGGACCGAAAGACCGAGGCGCCGCCGCAGCCGAAGGCGCAACCGCTCGTCCACGATCATCGATGAGCCACCGGCAGCCGGGCGCAGGCGGATTCATGGTCGAGCTCGAAGTCGCCCGCGTCGCGATCGACGTAATCGGGCTCCTCGACGATGTTGTCGCGGGCCCGGACGCCATCCAGCGGAGCCTCGATCCCGCTCCCCGCCGGCGATCCCGAATAGAACCCCGGTCGGTCCGTCCAAACGCAGTTGTCGCGAACGACGTTCCCGCTCCCCACCGGCCCCTGCCAGTGCGACTCGACGTTGTAGCGCAGATTCGAGTTGGCGATCAGGTTCCCCGCGACGACGTTCCCGCTCGATGCCTCGTCGCTGTCGCCGCCGAAATGGACGCCTTCGCCGTTGCCGTCGATGACGTTTCCGACCACCCTCGTTCCTTGCGCATCGGGGTAGAGCTGGACCCCACGGTCGGCGTTGTCGTAGATCGTGTTGCCGCGGATCACGGTGTCGGTCGCATGGCTCACGTAGATGCCGTGATCCAGGTTCGTGGGCGGGAGCCGCCCGCAGTCGTGGATCCGGTTCCCTTCGATCAGCGTACCGGCGGCTTCGCCGAACCGGCCGCTGCCGACGGTGAGGCAGATCTCGGTGTTCCGGTTGCTGATGTCGTTGCCGCGCAGGGTCACTCCGTCGGCGTTCACGGTCGGGCTCGGCAGCGACTCGGCGTTGCGACCGTCGAGGACCAGGTCCTCGATCACGACTCCGTCCGCGCCCTGCTCGATCCAGAGGCGGCCGGCAAGCGTGGCGGTCTCGCCCGGATAGCTCGTCAGCGTGACTCCGGGAACATCGACGGTCGCTCCCTCCGGGGCCTCGTGCCTGCCTTCGCGCAGGCATCCGGTCTCGCCGGGAGCGAGCCGCGCGATGAATACCTCGACGTTACCGCCGCTCCCGAGCAGCTCATCGCAGACATCGCCGGCGGCACCCCGACTGCCGCTGACCGAGACCCCGCGCTCGCCGGTCTCTGGCCCGCCGTCACCGGTGCCGGGCTCGGAGCCGCTCAATGCGATGCCGGCGGCGAATGCGCCGGCTGCCACGAGGATGAGGAGGAGCAGGCCCGCATACCGTCCCAACGGCGGGACCGTACCACGGGCCCGCGGGCGTCATTACCGACGCCTGAAGGTGACCCGTTCGCAGCCGCGGACGCGGTCGTTGCGCTCGACGGTGGCGCGATCACGGCCGGCGCCGCACTTGACGATGTCGCGACGGCCATTGACCGCTCGGATCCGGTCCGGTCCGCGGCCGCCCAGCAGGCAATCCGGACCGCCCTCGCCGCCGACGACCCTGTCGGCGCCGGACTTACCGGCGAGCCGATCGCGACCCGGGCCGCCGATCAGGCGATCGCGGCCGCCGCCGCCGACCAGGACCCGGCGTCCAGCGGTGTCACCACCCGGCTTGCAGACCGACGCACCGTTCCGGCCGGGTGAGCTCGGCCCGCTCGGGGCCGATGGACCGGTGGGCACGCTCCCGGAGAGGACCTTCGCGCACGGGCTGCCCGCGCTGAAGGCATAGTCGCCCGCGCCCCGATCGGCGTAGCCCGGGTTCGCAACCACGTTGCCCGCAGACTGGGCGCCGGTCATCGTCTTCTGGATTCCGCTGCCTGCCGGCGAGCCGCTGTAGTAGCCCTTCTGCCCCGTCCAGACGCAGTTGTCGCGGGCGACGTTCCCGCTGCCCGTGGGGCCCTGCCAGTGCGCCTGGATGTTGAAACGCTGGTTGGAGTTGGTGATGACGTTCCCGGCAACGAGATTGTTGTCCGACGACGTGCTCGACCCTCCCCCGAAGATCATTCCCTCCCCGTTGCCGTCGATGACGTTCCCGGTCACGACCGACCCGTCGGCGTCGGGGTAGAGCTGAACGCCGCGGTCGGCATTGCCGTAGATCAGGTTGTTCCTGATCACCGTGCCGTCGGCGTGGGAGACGTAGATGCCATGCTCGAGGTTGGTGGCGGGCAGCTTGCCGCAGTCGTGAATGACGTTGTTCTCGATCACGACCCGCTTCGGCGCCGGTGAGGTCGAGTAGTCGTCGACGAGTACGCAGACCGCCGTGTGCTCGTTGGTGATGTCGTTGTCGCGGAGGACGACGTCGTCCGCGTAGATCAGCGGTCCGTACGGATCGCCGGGGTTGCGGCCGTCGAGGTTGAAGCCTTCGACCGTCGCCCCGACCGCCGTCACGTTGAACCGGAGATGGCCGCGAAGGGTGGCGCGCTCCCCCGGGAAGCTGGTCAGGGTCACATCAGGATTCTTGAGCAGGAACTTGTCCTCGATATAGGTTCCGCCCCGCACGCACCCGGTCTGACCGCTCTGCAGCTCGTCGAGCAGCGCCTTCACGGTCTTCAGCGGCGCAGCCTCCGTCCCGGGCGCAGAATCCGACCCGTTCGTCGCCGCGACGAGGTCGCAGCCCGATGCGGCCGATGCGTGATCCGACCGCGACGCGATCACGACCGTCACCAACGCGATCAGGCAGCAAACGGCGGTCTTTGTGAGCGTGGACATGTCCGATCCTTCCCGTGGCAACCCGAGATCTGCCCGGGTCCCTACCGCTATCGACGCGTCCGCCCACCCTCGGAGCCGATCGAAGGTCGACCGGACACTTGTCCAATGCCCATCTTGCCCGCTTGGGCACTCGCGGCCGGCCGTGCCCGTTCGGGCGCCCGCGTTCGGCGTTGCGATCGGCTCGCCCGGCTCCGATCCGCCGGATCGGAGCCGGATCAGCTCTCGGGAACGGCGGCGGGCGCTTCCGCCGCGGGTCGCGGGCGAAGGCCCGGCTTCGAGAACGAGTCGCTGTGCAGTCCGCGCCGATAGATCTCGACCCGGAGGACCTCCTCGAGCCGGACGTTGGAGAGCTGAACCTGGGGCCCGAGCAGATCGAGGAGCGCGAACTGGCTCGGCTTGTTGGGGGCCTCGAACTTGACCGTCTCCAGCCCGAACTCGGTCGCGGCCCGTTCGGCGAACCGCTGGTTGAGCCGACCGTCGTCGTCGAACAGGCCGACGCCGCGGGCGCTCTCGCGCCCCTCGACGACGATCTGCACCGCGCCGGCCTGCGCCCACTCCCGGGCCTGCGCGATCGATTCGGCGAAGCCGGCTTCCGTGAACGGTCCCGCGTGCTTCTTGCCCATCTCGTATTCGACCTCGAGGCCACGTTGCTCCGCCATCGCCATCACGGCGGTGGCCTCGACGCCCATATCGGTGAATCCCTCCCCGCACTCGATCCGCGTGACCCCGATCTCGGCGCAGAGATCGAGGTAGGCGGGAAGCTGGCGCTGCACGACCGCCACCTCGAAGGGTCCGCCTCCGGTCACGGTCGGGACGCCGTGCCGGCTCGCCGCCTGGATCTTCTTTCGCGTCGCCGACTCGCGGGCGACCATCCAGGAGGCGAGCGAGATCTTCAGGCTGGCCATCAGATGCGAGCTCTGTTCGAGGTGGCTCTCGAGCGTCACCGGGTCGTAGCCGGGATCGAACGGACTGGTGAGAGGCGGGAGCTCGGGTACTCCGATCTTCTCCAGGTAGTCGAGGGTCGAGCGAAGCTCGCGGTCGTCCCGTCTGGTCTCGTTTCGCTGGGCCATCAATCGCCGATCCTCGGTCGCGGGCGCTCCGCCAGCACGACGTAATGCCAGCCCAATCGCCGCAGGAATGGTAGGCGCTCGGCGGCCAGAGCGTTGAGCGTCCGGTCGAGCCTGCGCCCACGGTCGTCAGCGAGGATGCCGTGGCCTCTGATCGAGAACGGCCCGAAGCCGACCGTCGTGCGCCGCCGGACCCGCAGCCCGGCCGCAGCGAGCATCGAGTCCACCCGCCCGGGGAAGTGCATGCGCCACCTCGGTCCCATCGGCGTCCCGCGACGCTCTCGCCATCTGCGCCGGGCCTCTCTCGGCGCTGAAAGGACCGGATGCGCGTTGGGCTCCCCGATCGCGCCGAGCCGCGCGGCGTTGTCCGCCGTGACGATCACAGCGCCCCCCGGTCGCACCAGCCGGGCGCACTCGCGGACGAGACCGGCGGGCGATTCCACCCACGGCAGCACGCCGACCGCGATGACGACGTCGTAGCCGTCGTCCCGCCCCGGCAGCCGCTCTGCGTCGCCGACCTCGATGCGAACCCGATCACCGACCTGCTCCGCCGCCACGTGCTCGCGCGCGAGCCGGACCATTTCGGCACTCGCATCGACCGCCTCGACCGAAAACCCGCGGGCCCCCAGTGCGACCGACAGGCGGCCGGCACCGCAACCCACCTCGAATATGCTTGCGCTCTGTGCGAGGGCCAGATCGCCGACCCAGTCCAGCACCAGGCGCTCGCGGGCCCTGTACACGTCGCCGGCCAGCGTGTCGTGCGCGTACACGTCGTCCCACCAGGAGGCGTGGCGGTCGAAGAACCCGAGGAGCCTGCCTCGCTCTTCCCGTTCGGTTTCCACCCGCGGGATGTTGCCTGATCGGGCCTCGCGCGCCGCTGCCGGCGGGGCTGCGCGGGTGATCCGGCCCACCACCGCCGGCCGATTCTTCATCGCCTGCCATCGCGATGAGCCCGATCCGCGGATCCGTGGCTCGGTGGTCGTCGCGATCGACGTGATCCGAGCCTCGACGACCGCGATCACCGCAGCGGCAGCCGGGCACCGTTGCCTGCTGGCGGCCTCTCCCGCCGACGCGCGCCAGCTCGCCGGCCGGACCGACCGCGCACTGCTCGCCGGCGAGGTCGGTGGCGAGATGCCGGCCGGGTTCGATCTCCAGAACAGCCCTGTCGACGTGCTCGCGCTCGGCGAGGCCGATCGCCCGATCGTTCTGGTCTCCACTTCGGGCGTTCCGCTGATGCTCGCGGCGGCTGCGCTCGCACCCGTCAACGTCGCATCCCTCCGCAACGCGCGAGCCACCGCGAATCGGCTTGCCGGCAGATGTCCGCGCGTCGCCATCCTCGGCGCCGACCGGGACGGCCGGCTGCGGCGGGAAGATGCTCTCTGCGCGGCGCGAATCGGGGCCGGGTTGCAGGATCGTGGCTATTCTGCCGAGGATGCCGTCACACAGCGTCTGCTGCGACGGTGGGGGAACGCTCCCGACGACTCCCTGCTCGGCGGGCGTAGCGAAACCTACCTCCGTTCCTCGGGACAGGTTCATGACCTCGAGTTCGTGCTCTCGCACGTCGACGATCTCGACGATTCGTACGCCGTCACCGCCGCGATGGAGATAGAGCGCTCACGATGAGTACTCGCGGCGACGAGCTCGACGGCATCTTCGACACCACGGTCCCGGTCGTCACCCTGCAGCAGACCCCGAACGCGTTCGGACACGGACGGGTCGCCGCGGCCCGCAGCCTCGGCACGGTCGGGGTCCCGGTCTACTCGGTGTTCGACGACCGCTGGGGACCGACCGTCGTTTCCCGCTACAGCCGGGGCGGCCTCATTCGTCCTCGCCCCGCCACCGACGAGGAATGGGTGCAGAACCTTCGCGCCCTGTCCCGGCGGGTCGGAAACCGGCCGGTACTGATCCCGATCGGCGACGAGGACGTGTTCTTCCTCGAACGCTGCCGGGACGCGCTCGCCGACGCGTACCGCTTCCCGCCCCAGCCGCCCGGGCTCGTCGACAGAACCGCCGACAAGCGAGCGATGAATGCCCTCTGCACCGAGCTCGGGATCGCGACGCCGGCTGCGGCGTTCCCCGTCGACGAGGCCGACGCGGTCGCCATGGCCCACGAGCTCGGCTTCCCCGCCGTCCTCAAGCAGATCGACGCTTCGCTGCCGGGCAGGCAGAAGGGGCTGCGGGTCTTGATCGCCGGGGATGAGAGCGCCCTGCGGAGCGGCTTCCGCCTGATGGAGAGCAGCTTGCAGCCGAACGTGATGGTTCAGGAATACATCCCCGGGGACTCGAAGTCGGTCTGGATGATGAATGCCTACTTCGGGGAGGGATCTCGCTGCTTTCTGCCTTTCACCGGGCAGAAGCTCCGGCAGTACCCGCCGAACAGCGGTGCCACCACGCTCGGGATCTGCAGCCGCAACGAGACCGTCGAGCGGGCAACACGCGAACTGGCCGAGGCGGTCGGCTACCGGGGGATCATCGACATCGGCTGGCGCTACGACTCGCGCGACGACAGCTACAAGCTCCTCGATCTCAACCCGCGGCTCGGAGCGACGTTCCGGCTCTTCGTCGGCACCCGCGGGATGGACGTCCTTCGCGCCCTTCATCTCGACATGACCGGGAGACCGATCCCCGACGACCAGCTGGTCGAAGGGCGGCGCTGGATCACCGAGCTTCACGACCTGCGGACGAGCGCCCGGCTGATCCGCAGCGGCGAGCTGTCGGTCCGGGACTGGGCAAGATCGCTCTCCGGAGTCGCGGAGGCGAGCTGGTTCGCGCCTCAGGACCCGCTTCCCGCCGCGGCGCTCGTCGCCCGGGTCGTCGGAGTCGCCACGAAGCGGGCGCTCCGGCGCGACTCGATTCCGGCTGGAGACGGGCGGCCCTGACCCTGGACGTCGCCGCACCGAGGTGGACAGGGGTCCTCTGTGCGGGGATCGTCACCGCCGTTCTGTTCGGTTGCGCCTGCGACGAGGCCGGCGCCCAACGAACGACGATCTTCGCTCCGGGGAGCATCCTCGTCGGATTCGATCCCGGCACCGGCTCGACGCAGCGGCAGGCAATCGCGCGCAGGGCCGAGCTTCATGATGGCCGCGCCGTGGTCAGCGGCGCCGAGCTGGCGGCGACGAAAGCCGAAGCGGTGACCCCGGCGTCGAGTCGGAGGATCGATCCGATCGGGCCGATCTTCCGGTTCGCGGTCCCCGAGGGAAGCGAATCCGGGGCCGCGGCCGAGATCGAGCGCATCCCGGGCGTACGGTTCGCGGAGCCCGATTACCTCCTCGAGTCGGCAGCGACGCCCGATGACCCGGAACTGAGCCGGCAATGGGCGATCGAGAACAACGCGCAGACGGTCAACGGCATGCAGGGCGTCGCCGGCGCCGACGAGAACGTGATTCCAGCCTGGGATGTGACGACTGGGAGCAGCGACACGGTCGTCGCCGTGGTCGACACCGGCGTCGACTACGACCATCCGGACCTGGCGCCGAACATCTGGAGCAACCCGGAGGGGCTGGGCGGCTGTCCGGTCGGGAGCCATGGCATCAACACGGTCGGCACCGATCCGCCGACATGCGATCCGATCGATGACGACGTTCAGTTCGGCGGCCACGGCACCCACGTGGCGGGGATCCTCGGAGCCCGGGGCAACAACGACATCGGCATCGCCGGGGTCGACTGGTCGATCACGATGCTCCCGGTCAAGTTCGTCGACTCGCAGGGCCAGGGAAGGACCAGCGACCTGCTCGAGGGCCTGCAGTGGCTGCTCGGCGTGAAGCAGGCAGGAGTCGACCTCCGGATCGTCAACGATTCGCAGACGTTCGTGGGAACGCCGTTCTCGCAAGCCGCCGCGGACATGATCGACCTGCTCGGCGCGAACGACATCCTCTTCGTCACCGCCGCCGGCAACAGCGGCGCCGACAACGACGATCCGGCGGTGCGTCGCTACCCCTGCGGCTACGGCCGGCCGAACGAGATCTGCGTCACCGCCACCAACAACCGGGACCAGTTGCCCGGCTTCGCCAACTACGGGGACGAGACCGTCGACCTCGGAGCGCCGGGCAGCAACATCTACTCGACGCTGCGCGACGACTCCCCCGTCGACCCGGGCCCGAACTACGGCTTCATCAGCGGCGGATCGATGGCGGCCCCGCAGGTATCGGGGGCGGCGGCGCTGATCCTCTCGACCGGGTACAGGTCCGCAACCGAGCTCAAGTCGATGATCCTCGACAACGTCGATCCGCTTCCGTCCCTCGCCGGCAAGGTGCGTACGGGCGGCCGCCTCGATGTCTGCAGCGCGATCCCCGCCTGCAACCCCGACGACGACGGCGACGGCGTTGCCGACGGCGACGACGCCTGCCCCAGCCTGGCGGGCAACGGGACGGCGAGCGGCTGCCCGCATGCGGACCGCTCGCTCACGCTCGCCTACGACGCCCCGGGCGGCCGCTTCAACGGCACCCTCACCGCAGCTTCGGCGACGGCTTGCGGGTCGGGACGCCAAGTGACGGTCTGGCGCCTGCTTCCCGGGGCCGACCAGGTCGCGGGGAGCACGTTGACCGCAGGCAATGGTGCCTATTCCCTCGACGCGCCCAACGACGGCGGCACCTACTACGCAAGGGCCGACGCCGAGACGATCGCGAAAGTCGCCGATTGCGGGGAAGCGACCTCGTCGACCGTCGACAACTGCAACGTGATCCCCGCCTGCAACCCCGACGACGACGGCGACGGCGTTGCCGACGTCGACGACGCCTGCCCCAGCCTGGCCGGCGGCGGTACCGCCAGCGGCTGTCCCGACGCTGCCGGCTCGGTGAGACTCCGCTACGCGAGGAAGCGCGAGCGCTTCAAGGGCCGGCTTCGGTATCGAACGGCGACGGCTTGCGCGTCGAGACGCCCGGTCACGCTGTGGAAGCAGCGACGAGGCCGCGATGCGAAGCTGACGACGATCACGAGCCGACCCGACGGCAGCTTCCGGATCGCCGTCCAAGCGGGGCGAGGGCGCTACTACGCGAAGCTTCTCGGCTCGATCGTGCCCGATATCGCAGCCTGCGCGCCGGCGAGATCACCGCTGATTCGGGTTCGCGGAGGATCGCGGGTCCGCAGCGGCCCGCGGAGTCATCCGTGACGGGTCAGGAGCGCGGCTTACCGAAGTCCCGGAGCAGCGCCGGAACCGTCATCAGGATGATCTTGAAGTCGAGCCAGGGCGAGCGGTTCTCGATGTAGTAGTTGTCCCACTCGACGCGGTCGGCGATCGAGGTGTTGCCGCGCAGCCCCTGAACCTGAGACCAGCCGGTGATCCCGGACTTGACCCGGTGGCGGTCGGCGTACCGGTACACCGCCTCGTCGAAGAGCTGCACGTAGGTCGGCCGCTCCGGGCGCGGGCCGACCAGAGACATGTCGCCGCGGACGACGTTGAAGAGCTGCGGCAGCTCGTCGATCGAGCTCTTGCGCAGGAACGCGCCGGTCCGGGTGCGCCGATCGACGCCGCCTTCGACACCTCCGGGCGCCACGTCCTCGTCCGCCGAGGCGACGGGCTCGAGGCCGGTGTGCTCATCCGGCTCGGGATCGCGCATCGTCCGGAACTTGAGGACGTCGAACTCCTTGCCGTCGAGCCCGACCCGCGCCTGCCGGAACAGGACCGGCCGGCCCAGCGTCACGAGCGTCGCCAGGGCGGCCACCAGCATGATCGGCGAGACGATCACGATCGCCAGGGCGGCCATGACGCGATCGGACGCGTACTTGAGCGCGTACTGCCAGCCCTGCGGATCGCTCGGGCGGACCGAGACGATCGGGATCCCGCCGATCCGCTCGAGCTCGAGATCGTCGGTGACCCCTTCGAACAGGCGCGGCAGGACCGAGACCGTGACACCGCGCGCCTGACAGCGCCGCAACAGGTCGAGCTCGGCCTGGTGCGAGCTCGTCGAGAAGCTGACGACGACGTGGGAGACCTGGAGGTCCTCGAGCGCCGCCTGCAGGCCGGGCCCGAAGAACCTCGCGCCGTCCCGCTCGACCGGCTGCGAGTCGAGGACCGGGATCGGGGGCGCTTCCTCGTCCTCGAGCTCCAGCGGGTCGTCGTCGAGGAACGCCACCGGCCGCAGGCCGAACTCGGGACGCTGCATGAGGCGATCCGCGAACTGCCTGCCGACGGCACCGGCGCCGACGATCAACGTCCGCTGGCCGACGATGCCTTCGCGGCGGCGGCGCATCTCGACGATGTGCCTTCCGGCACGGACCGCGATCACGTAGGTCGAGGCGAAGATCCAGGCCCGCACCGCCTGGGCGGCAGCGTCGGGGTTGTCGAAGATCAGGACCCGCCCGAACGTCATGCACATCGCGACGATCGCCGTGGCGGCGATGATCGTCCGGACGTCCTCGAGGAAGTGGGTAGCGAACGAGAACCGGTAGAGGCCGAGGTAGACGAAGACGGCGAGGACGAGGACGCTGAACACGGCCAGCGAGAAGGCGTCGGTCCGCAGGCTGGCCGCGGGCGCGCTGATCACCGAGGCCGCGGCGGCAAGGACGAGCATCGCGGCGTCGATGCCGAAGCTCGTCGCATCGAAGATCGGCTGACCGGAGCTCCGCGAGCGGCGACGGCTGCGCAGGCCGTCGACGAAGTCAGCCGGTCGCCGGCGAATCCCGCCACGGCTGAGGCCGCCGATACCGGGCGCATCGATCGATGAGCTGGTTTTGGCCATCCGTGTCGTCCTATCGGCGGCTCGGTCCTGTTCCTCAAACATCGAAAAATGCCTGTCCTGTGCTTGTCCTTCCTGGATTCGCAGTGCCCCCCGGCGAGACGTTCAAGGTTCCGGCATTCTGACGGCGAAGGGACCGGAAATGCGCGTTCTCATCTTCAGCCAGCACTTCACCCCGGAGGTCACGGCGGCTCGCTTCAGGATAGAGCCATTCGTGGAAGCGCTGCTGCGGTCGGGTCACCAGGTCGAAGTCGTCTGCGCGGTCCCGAACCATCCCGAAGGCGTCATCCATCCCGAGTATCGCGGCCGGGCGCTCGTTCGCAAACGCGCCCCCGGGCTCACCGTCGACTACGTGTGGGTGCGGGCGACGCCCGTCAAGACCCTGCGGACCAGGCTCGGGCTCTACGGCTCCTACGCGGCGATGGCGGTCGCGGTCGGTGCTGCGGCGCCGCGGCCGGACGTCGTACTGGCCAGCTCGCCACCGCTCAGCGTCGGGCTCGCGGGGGCCCTCGTCGCCGCCCGCCACCGGGTCCCATGGGTCCTCGACGTCCGCGACCTCTGGCCGAAGGCCGCGGTGGTCCTCGGCGAGCTCGACTCGCCGCGCGCGATCGCCGTCGCCGAGCGGCTCGAGCGGCGCCTCTACCACGACGCGAGCCTGATCACGACCGTCACCGAGCCCTTCCGCGACCACATCGCCGCGCGAGCGCCGGACCGGGCGCGGATCGAGGTCCTTCTCAACGGCACCACCCAGGCCTGGCTCGACCGCGGTCTGCGTCAACCGGACCGGGCTGCGCTCGGGATGCCGAGTGACCGATTCGTCTGGGCCTACGCCGGCAACCTCGGCCTCTACCACGGCCTCGACACGGCGATGGAAGCGGCCGAGCTGCTCGGCGACGACTTCCAGCTCCTCCTGATCGGCCACGGCCCGTTGCGCGACGAGCTCGAGCGGCGGGCGGCGGCGATGCCTCCCGGGCGGGTCCGACTGGAAGGACTGATGTCGCCCGACGACGCTGCCGATCGGCTGCTCGCCGCCGATTGCCTGCTGGTCGCCCTGCGCGCCTCGCTCGACGATGTCATCTCGTCGAAGCTGTTCGACTACTGCGCGCTCGGGCGCCCGGTGATCGTCGCTGCGGCCGGCGAAACGAGGCGGCTGGCCGACGGCGCCGCGGTCCTGGCGCCGCCGGAAGACCCGGAGGCGATGGCAGCCGCCGTCCGCAAGCTCCGTGACGACCCCGAGCTCGGGCAGCGGCTCGGCGAGCGAGCCCGGGAGCTCGCCCGCCGGCACCTCCGTGACGCTCAGGCGGAGCGGCTCGTCGCCGGGCTCGAGCAGCTGGCCGCCGGCGACCGCTAGGCCTGCGGCCGCCCCGGCGTCATTCGGTTCACGGAAAGCGGATGCCGCCGCGCGGGGCGACGGCATCCGGCCCAAGCAGTTCCCTCGGAACCGGCCGGTCGGCCGCTAAACGGCGTCCTCCCGGCGGGCGGCCATCCGAGCCATCCCGACTCCACCGAGCAGCAGCAGCAGGCCACCACCGGCCAGCAGCTCCAGATCGAGGCCCGTGAACGGCAGCGCACTGCTGTTCGAGGCCGCGGTGCCCGGATCGGTCGCGTTGCCACCGGAAACGGAACCGGCAACCTCGCCGCCGGCGCCACCGTAGGTGCCGACCGACGAGTTGTTCGCAAACGCGGCAGGGGCAAGCGCGAGTGCAACGACCATCACAATCGTGCTGAGAATCATTCTCGACTTCACGAAGTACTCCCTCGTGTCTCTCCAGCGACCGGCCATGAGCCCCCAGGTGCTGTGAATATCAATTGGCCGACCGACAAACCCGACGAACGGTGCCGGCGCCTAGGGGAACGGTGCGGGCATCTTACACAACTGCGGGGCCATGACAAGGACTTCCTAGGTCTGTGGCTAATTCTTGCAATAGCGGGTTTGTTGCGTCGCTCCAACGCGACTGCAGACCCGGGCGAGGAGATCGCGGTCGATCGCCTTCGTCGTCAGCGGGTTGCTGCCCCTGGAGCGGCGAATCGCGGTCGCGATCAGCGGCTCGGCCGGATTCAGCTCGCGCGCGCGCTGGAGCTCGGCGACCCCCCGCCCACGGTCGCCGTCGGCGAGATCGAGCGTGCCGAGCTCGAGCCGCGCGTACCAGTTGGTCGGTTCCCGCTCGGCGGCCCGCGCGAAGGCCGCGGCGGCCCTGGTCGGGTCGTCGTCGCGGATCGCGATCGTTCCGGCGACGAGATCGGGCCGGGCTGAAAGCGGGTTGAGATCGCGTGCCGTGTCGAGTCGCGAGTACGCCTCCTGCGGATCGTCAGGCCAGCCGGACGCGGCGCTGTCGGTGAGCCGGGCGGAGATCCACGGCAGCGCCAGCGAGACGACGGCGGCGAGGGCGACGAGCGCCGCCGCAGCGAGCATCCCGATCCGAGCCGGCGCCGGCAGCGGCAGCGGCGTCGGGCGGACCGGCTCGCGGCCCCGCATCCCGCCGCCGGCGATGCCGAGCCAGGCGATCACCGGCATCGTTATCCCGGCGAACGTCCAGAGCCAGTCGCCGCTGCTGTGCAGGAGGAAGTAGACGGCGGCGCTGAGCGCGACCGCCGCGACCCCGCGTCCCAAGGGATCCGGATAGCGGAGCCTGGTCCGGAAGACGGCGACGGCCGCGGCCACGAGGAAGCCCAGGAAGAGGCCCGTGCCGACGATCCCCGTCCCGGCGAGGAGCCGGACCGGGAGGCTGTGTGGGTAGAACGGCTCCTCGTCGGTGTCGCGGTGCTCGAGGTAGCCGACCGCGAAGTTGTCGGCCCCCTCGCCGACGACCGGGGCGGACGCGAACTCGTCGTTGAGGCCGACGGTCCAGAAGTCGTAGCGGCCGCTGCCGAGGTCCCCGGTCAGGCGCGAGGTCTGAAAGCCCCCTTTGTCGTAGTTGCCCTTGAAGTCCTGCCAGCGGTCGTTCAGCCAGTCGCCCGGGTTGCCGACCGCCGCCAGGCCGATGACGATCCCGGCGACCACCGCGACGGCGCTGAGCGCGATCCCGACGCGGCCCGCCGTCCGCTCCGTCGACCGGGACAGCTCCAGGCGGCTGTCGAACAGCCCGATCAGCGTCCCGGCGACGAGCAGCGCTGCGCAGGCGATCAGCATCGCATCGGCGGCGGAGCTGAACGCCTCACCCACGTTGCCGCCGTCGGTGGCGACGGTGTAGACGTCGAGGATGGTCGGCGCCGCGAGCGCGGTGGCGCCGAGGGCGAGGACGAGGGCGATGAACGCGCGGATCCGGTTCGGCGTGACGAGCAGGTAGAAGAGGAGGGCGAACGGGATCACGATCAGTGACGCCCGGCTCTGCGGCAGCAGCGCGAGCTGGACGAGGAACCCGGCGGCCGCCAGCAGCAGCCCGCGCAGGAACCAGGGCACCTCGCGGCGCGAGGCGAGGTGGACCGCCGGCCAGAACCCGCCGATGAACAGGGCCGCGACCGCGTTCGGATAGCCGGTCGGCTCGGCCATCCGGCCGTTGACGAGCGAGAGCGCCGCGTCCTGGGAGCCGGTGGCGTCAGCGAGGACGAAGACGCCGGCGACGGCGAGCCCGACCGAGTAGAGGCCGAGGACGACTGCCGCCGAGCCGGCCCTCCAGGCGACGACCGAGAAGACGGCGTAGACGAGCAGGTAGACGAGCGAGCGGTTGGCGCCGTCGAGGGCCGTGCCCTGAACCTCCGCCCAGGAGATCGACGCGAAGCTCCAGGCGACGAACGCCGCCAGCAGCACGATCGCGATCAGGTTCGCCCGGTCGAGCTCGCGCAGCCGCGCGCGGTAGGCGAAGGCGGCGGCGGCGAGCAGGCCGAGCATGAAGAGCCCGGCCGGCGCCCACTCGATCACCTCCCAACCGCCCTGGGAGGCGGCGAGGATGATGAAGGTCGCGATCCCGAGCAGGCCCGGGATCAGCTCGGGCCGGCGGGCGAGCGCGGCGAGGCGATCTCGAACCATCTCTCGCTCAGGCGGCCTCGGCGGTGGTCCTCACGGCTGCAGCTTATTCGCGGCGGCGGCCGCCGCCGTCAGCTTCCGAGCTGCACCCACTTGGCGACCGAGGGGACGCCCTTCTTGTCGAGGACGAAGAGCATGTAGTAGCCCGGAGGCGCCACGCCCGCGCTCGGCGGTGTCATCAGCTGCAGCCCCTTGAACCGCTTGCCCTTCTTGAGCCTCGGCTTCTTGACCCGAAGCGGGACGAGTCGCTGGTTCATGTCGTTGCCGTGGGTGGTCGCCGAGGGGGCGACCAGCACGGCGCTCGTCGCCTTCGGCTTGCCGGCGGTCCTCACCTTGATCAAATCGTTCCAGCCGGCCCGCCTCGGCGCCTTCCTGATCACCGGTCGCTTGCCCTTGAACAGGTACGGCGGCGAGTAGATCTCGGCCGTATCGGTGGTGCTCCAGCTGCCGTCAGGCTCGTAGGGGTGGTGGTTGTCGCCGCCGGAGAAGATCCGGCCGTCGGGGAGCAGCAAGGCCGTCGCGTGATAGCCGCGGTCCTCCATCTGGGCGGGGCCCAGGCTCCACTTCTTCGTATCCGGGTCGTACAGCTCGACCTGGCGCCGGGCCCCGTCGCTGTCGATCCTGTAGACGCCGTCCTTCTGATCCTGGCCGTAGCCACCCCCGACCGTGACCATCGACCTGTCCGGAAGCAGCACCGTGTTCTGGTAGGAGCGGCCGATGTTCAGGGGGCTCTCCAGCTTCCAGCCCCTCTCGGGGTGCTGGAGGTCGATCTCCTCCGTGGTCGCCGAAGGCAGCCGCGAACCATCGGGCAGATCCGTGCCGCCGATGCCGCCGAGCATCTTCACCTTCCACGAGCCCCGCGGGCCATCCGGCTCGAGGATCGCGTTGCCGCCCCCGCGCTGCTCGAGGCTGCGTGGCAGCTCCGTCCACGTGATCGGCTCACCGGGATCCCGGGCATCGATCAGCGCCGCGTTGCGCGGGTAGGGACCCGCGACGGCGACCCGTCCGTCGGGAAGCGTGAACATGTGCGGATAGAGGAGCCCCGTGGGCACCGGGACCTCGGGGTGGATGCTGAATGAGCCGACGCTGCCCGGTGTGGCACCGGGCTTGAAGACCTCCAGGTCCAGGTTGAGGATCCCGCCTGGCGCCTGATCGCCGTATCCGCCCATCGTGATCGTGCGACCGTCCGCCAGCAGCACCTGGGTCGGATACCAGCGTCCGTCGTTCATCTGCGGCTGCTGCGTCCAGCGCTCGGTCCACGGATTGAAGGTGAAGGCTTGATTCAATCCGGCCCAGAACGTGTAGGCGGGATCGGAGCGGTTCGGGAGCACCAGGTTGCCCCCGGTCACCAGCACCTCACCGTCGGGAAGGAAGGACTGCGCGGAGCAGTAGATCGGCGCGACCGCAGCGGGCTGCGGGCCCGGCCCGTCGGGGTCGACCACCGGCGGCGGCACGTTGGTGAACGCGTCGGGGCCGTAACCCTTCGCGGGATCCCAGATCGTGCCGTTGCCGACGTTCGGCGGCTTGGATGGAAAGCCCCAGTAGAGGACCTTCCCGGTCGGCAGCATCACCGAGTGGATCGCGTAGGAGCGCGGCAGTGGGAACGGAGCGTGCGTCCAGCGCCCGATCTCGCTGGCGGGAGCCCGCGCGGCGGTGCGCCGCGCCAGTCGGCGCGAATGGCGGCGCTCGTGGCGGAGCCGGCGCTGCTGCTGCTGCGGGGTCAGGGCCTGCCAGCGGCGCACGGCGCGGCGCTCGTCGCGGCGTTCCTCGGCGTGCTCGGCCGCGTGCTCGGGGCCGAGCACCTCGGTCTCGTAGGCGCGAAGGTCCGACTCCGACATGCCCGACGGCACCTCGATGCCGTGTGCCGCCGCACCCGCCGGCAGGACCAGCGCGACTGCGGCCACCACGAGCGCATGAACGGATCCGCCCCCTCTCCCCATGACTGCACCCTAGCGCAAGAAAGTTCATGCATGTGCACTTCGTCCGACATCCCCGGCCTCAGCCCTGCGACCACCCGGCCAGCGCCCGGCGATCGATCTTCCCGGAGCCGATCCGGGGAAGCTCGGCATGGATCACGACCCGCTTCGGGATCATGTGACTCTCGAGCGAACCGGCGCAGTGACGGCGCAGCTCCTTGACGTCGAGCTCCACCCCGGCCTCGGCCGCGACGTGCGCGTGGACCGCCTCGCCGAGGAGCTCGTCGGGGACCCCGACCACCGCCACGTCGCGGACCCCGGGGAACGCGTGGAGAACGTCCTCGACCTCACGCGGCGCGACCTTCTGGCCGCGCGACTTGATGATGTCGTCGCGACGCCCGACGAAGTACAGGTAACCGCGCTCGTCGGCGCGAAAGAGATCGCCGGTCGCCAGCACCCGCTCCCAGGGCCAGCGTCCCGGACGCAGGCGCCGATCGGTTGCCTCCTCGTTGCCCCAGTATCCCTGCATCACGTGCGGGCCCCGGACCATCAGCTCACCGACGACGCCGGGTGCCGCGACCTCGCCGTCCTCGTCCTCGACCCAAGCCTCGGTGCCGGGGATCGCGGTCCCGACCGAGGACGGGTTGTCGTCGACCTCGCCGGGCTCCAGCCGGCAGACGCGCTGGCACTCGGTCTGCCCGTACATGAGGTAGAGCCTGACCTTCGGGAAGGCCTCACGCACCGCTCTGACGACGGGCGTCGGCAGCCCCGCTCCGGCATTGGTGAGAAATCGCAGCTTCGGCAGGTTCCGCTCGTCGAAGCCGGATAGGGACAGCAGCAGCTGGTAGATGGTCGGAACCGCCGCGAACCCGGTGATCTCCTGCTGCTCGAATAGCTGGATGATCCGGCCGCCGGCGCCGAAACCGGGCTCGAGCACGAGCGTCGCGCCGAGCCGGACGCAGCACAGCATCTGGTAGAGCCCGTAGCCGAAGTAGAGCGGCAGCACGCAGAGGACGCGATCGGAGCGCTCCATGGCGATGCTCTCGCTGATCGAGTCGGCGACGAACGCCATGTTGCCATGGGTCAGCGTCACGCCCTTCGGCTCGCCGGTCGATCCGGACGTGTACATGACCGCGGCGAGGTCGGGGCCGACCATCGGCGCAAAGCCGCCTTCGGGGTCCGGCCGCCCGGGCACGGCGTCGCCGTCGACGATCGTCGTTCCCTCCGGTGCCGCGGCTACCGCCTTCTCACGCGTTCCGGCTTCGACGACGACAGCGGCGGCGCCGCCGTCGACGAGGATCCGCTCGAGCTTGGCGGCGACGATCTCGGGGCTGATCGGCGAGAACGCCGCGCCGGCGCGGAGGATCGCGTAGACGGTGACCGCCATCGCGACGCCGTTGGACATGACGACCGCGACCCGGTCGCCGCGCCCGACCCCGAGCCGGCGCAGCTCAGCGGCCGCACCGTCCACCCGTCGATCGAGCTCCCCGTAGGAGACCGACTCCTCGCCGGTGATGATTGCGGCGGCATCGGGCAGGGCCGCCGCCGTAGCCCGCAGATCCTCGGCGAGGACCGCGGGTCTCAGGGCTCCGCCCGCTTCCGCTCGACGTACCGGGAAATCGCGTCCACGGACCCGAAGTTCTCCTCGGTGATCTCGACGTCCTGGACGCCGACGGCGTAGCGGGCCTCGACCTCCTCGACGATCTCGACGAACCCGAGCGAGTCGACGATGCCGGCGGCGAGCAGCTCCTGGTCGTCCGCGAGGTCCGCGTCGGGGTCGAGGTAAAGGAAGTTGTCCTCGATGAACGCCCGCATCTCCTTGCGGACGTCGTCACCACCATCGGCTGCTGCGCTCATGAAACCTCACTCATCGATTGGTCTGCCGTCCGGTCGATTCTTACCTCGGGCACGGCGGTCTCGGTCGGCTGGTCGCCGGAGGCGGCGACGAATTCGGCGTGCCAGAGCTGCGTCGAGAGGATCGCGATCAGCGCCATCCCCTCGCGAACGCCGGTCGCGCGGCCGCTCCGGCAGCGCCGCAGCAGGCCCTCGACCCGCCGCGACTCCCAGATCCCGACCTCGTCGAGGGCGGCCGGCGAGAGCATCTCTTCGACCCAGCCGGGCGAACCGGGGGAGAAGAAGGGAACGACCTCGGGCGCTCGGTAGGGCTGCTTGCGGCGCGCCGAGATCGACTCCGGCAGCAGCTCGTCGGCGAGGTCGCGGAGGGCGACCTTGTCCCTCGTCTCGGTCAGCTTCCTCGCCGCCGGCAACGCCACCGACGAGGCGTAGACGCGATGGTCGAGGAACGGATAGCGCCCCTCCACCCCGTGCGCCATCGCAACCCGATCGCCCTGCGCGGCGAGGAGATAGGGCTCGAGCAGGGTCGTCACCTCGAGCCAGGCCGCGCGCTCGAGCGGGTCCCAGCCGGCGAAGCCGGCGGGCAGGTCGTCACGGATCGGCTCCAGGGCGGCATCGACGCTGAGGCCGGCGGCGACGTCGTCGCGGTAGAAGGCGCGCGCGGATGCCGTCGCGTCGATCCTGGTCAGATGCGACGCGAGCGGATCGTCGACCGCGCCCGCCTCGAGCAGGAACCGCGCCCAGCCCGGACCGCGGCGTGCGCCGCTCGCGCCGAGATGGGGATAGAGCCCGGCGAGCAGCTCCATCGCCCGGTCGGGATCGTCGCGATGGCGGCTGCGGATCGCCACCTCCTTGAAGAGGTCGTAGCCCCAGAAGAGCTCGTCCGCCCCCTCGCCGGTGACGACGACCTTGAGGTCGTGTGCCTGGACCTCCCGTGCGAGCAGGTAGAGGGGGACCGGCGCCGTCCGCACCAGCGGCGTCTCGGCGTGGCGAACGACTTCGGGGAAGGCGTCGGCGATCTCGGCGGCGCCCGCTTCGACGACGTGGTGGCTGGTGCCGAGGGCGCGAGCGACGAGCTCCTGCTCGGCGCGCTCGTCGTAGGCGGGATCGTCGAAAGCGACCGAGAAGGTCCGCAGCTCCCCCGCCTTCTCGACCTGCGCGAGGGCGCTGATCAGGCTCGAGTCGAGCCCACCGGAGAGATAGGCGCCGACCGGGACGTCCGCCCGCAGCCGCAGCGCGACACTGTCCCGCAGCAGCTCTTCGAGGCCCTCGCCCGGCTCCTCCCCACCGGGCCCGGCCCTCCACCAGCGCCGGCGCTCGACGATCCGGCCGCGCTCCCAGACGAGGACGCCGCCGGGCTCGAGCTGGCTGACTCCGGCGAACGCCGTCCGCGGGGCCTGCGGCGCCCACAGCGTCAGCACCTGGTCGAGGCCGCCGAGATCGACGGCCGCGCGCACCTCGCCGGACGCGAAGAGCGCCTTCGCCTCCGACCCGAAGACGAGGCTGCCGTCGGGACCGGACGCGTAGCTGAGCGGACGGACGCCGAAGCGGTCCCGGACCAGGGTCAGCCGCCGCCGGCGCGGCTGCCACCACGCGAGGGCGAACTGGCCGTTGAGGCGGTCGAGGCCGGCGAGTCCTTCGTGCTCGAGCAGCGCATGGACGACCTCGGTGTCGCTGCGCGTCCGGAACTCGACGCCCCGGCCGCGGAGCTGCTCACGCAGCTCGGGATGGTTGTAGACCTCGCCGTTGTAGACGAGGACGCTGTCGGCCTCGCCGGTGAGCGGCTGCCAGCCGTGCGCGAGATCGACGATCGAGAGGCGGGTCGAAACGAGCCCGGCGCCGGGATCGAGGAGGAGGCCGAAGCCGTCGGGACCGCGATGACGGATCGATCGCGCCATCCGCAGCAGCGCCTGCTCCTCGACCGCCTTCCCCGGATCGGCGCGGACGATGCCCGCGATGCCGCACACGTCAGTCCTCCGGCGGGAACAGCACCGCCGGAGCGTGCAGGTAGGCGGTTGCGGTCCGCCGCCGGTCGATCTCGGCGTAGGCGACGGCGACCTCCTCGGGGCTCATCCCGACCCGGGACGCGACCGCGGCCGGCTCGACCCCGTGGGCATGACCCCACATCAGCTCGTCCATACGCTCGTAGGAGTAGCCGAAGTAGAACTCCTCCTGGGTCTGCGGCAGCGAGAAGGTCTCGGTCGTCGGCTGCCGCGACGTGATCGCTTCGGGCAGGCCGAGCTCGTGGGCCACCGCGTAGACCTGGCCCTTGTAGAGCCCGGAGATCGGCTTCACGTCGGCGAGCCCGTCGCCGCCCTTGACGAAGAATCCCTGGTCGTACTCGAGCAGGTTGGGCGTTCCGATGACCGCGTAGGAGAGCCGGTCCGCCCAGGTGTACTCGCGAAGCTTGCGGACCCGCTGCTTCATGTTGGTCGCCGCCAGCAGCGACAGGTACGCGTCCGCCGGCATCCGCCGCTGCTCCCGGGTGCCGTCGGGACGCTCGACGACGAGCGAGAAGACCGTGATCGAAGCCGATGGGGCCGAGCGGACGAGCTTGTGCTTCCAGTCGGGCTCGTAGTCGGAGAACACGGCGCGGATCGCCTCGTCGCGCTGCTCGTAGCAGCCGAGACCCTCGAGCGCCGCGGTGATCGGTTCCTCGACGCTGTCGGCGCCGAGGGACTCCGCCAGCTCGAGGGCGAGGTCGGACGAGGCGTCGCCGACGTCGCGCTCGGGGAGTCGCAGGAGCTGGACCCTGTCGGCCCCGAGCGCGCGCACGCAGATCCCGGCCGCCGCGCTCGAGTCGATGCCACCGGAAGTCGCGACGACGGCACCACGGCGGCCGAGATCGCGAATCGCACGGGAGGTCTCAGCAGCCAACCGGTCGATGCATGAGGCGGCGTCGAAGCCCTCGAGAGGGCCGGCTGCAACACTGCTCATGGCGCGCAGTCTAGGTAGATTCAGCCGATATGGGGAGCATTCGAGCGCTCGAGCGGGCGGACCTTCCCGCGGTCATCGCCCTGCTGCGGGCAAACCTCCCGGGATCCCCGCTCGACCTCGAAGGGCTCGCCGCGGCGCTCGAGGACCCCTGGCACGATGACGAGATCCCCTCGCTGGTGGCGATCGAGGGCGGCGAGGTCGTCGGCTTCATCCGCTCGCAGGTCCGGCCGATGAGCTTCGACGGGCAGCCGATCCGAGGTGTCTGCCTGAGCGACCTCGTGGTCTCCCCCGGGCATCGCCGCGGAGCCCCCGGGGCGATGCTCCTCGGCCGTTGCCTGAAGGGACCGCAGGAGCTGAGCTGGTCGGACTCGGCGACCGATCTCGTCGTTCGCGCCTGGCGGACGTTCGGAGGTCACGTCGATCATGCCCGCAGCGCCAGCTTCATGCTCGTCCTTCGGCCCTGGCGCTGGATCGGGAAGATCGTCGCCGCCAGGGCGCAGGGACGCGCCGTGCGCCGGTCGGTGATGCCCGTGGGCGCTTTCCCGGCCCACGCCGTCGGCCCCCGCCTGACCGGGCGCGAGCCGCCTGGACCGGAGCCCGGGTTCAGCGGCGCCGACGCCGATGCAGCTGCGATTGCGGAAGCGCTTCCCGCGATCTCGAAGCGGCTGCGGGTCGCGGTCGACTGGGACGAGTCGCACCTGACCGGGACCTTCCGGCAGATCGAGGCCCTCGGCGGCGAGCTCGTCGCCCGGATCGTGCGACGCGGCGACGCGCCGGTCGGCTGGTACTCCTACCTCCGGCGCGAGGGCGGCGTCAGTCGCCTCCTACACCTCGCCGCGGACGAGCGCGTCGCCGGCGCCGTCTTCGCCGACCTCGTCCACGACGCATCCGCAGCCGACAGCGCG
This sequence comes from Solirubrobacterales bacterium, assembly GCA_035759925.1. Classification (GTDB taxonomy): domain Bacteria; phylum Actinomycetota; class Thermoleophilia; order Solirubrobacterales; family 70-9; genus RHKX01. The sequence goes on along the minus strand of DASTTY010000094.1, from coordinate 11,171 downwards.
GTCCTCACCGGACGCGCCGAGCCCCACCTCGAGCAGCCGTTGCGCGAGCGCCTCGCGGCCGTCGGATTCGCGTGGCGACCGGTGATCCGAGCCCGCAACCCGGAGCTGGCTGCTGCGATGGCAACCGGATCGGCGCTGCTCAGCAGGCTCGACGGCGAGCTTTCACGAGTTCACTGACCGCCGCCGAGCAAGCCGGCGATGCGGCGCCCGGCGGTCCGTCGCACACGACGGATCCGTCCCCGCAACGTCCACCACGGATACTCGACGGCGATCGCGGTGCCGCCGGTGCGGTCGAGGCCATCGAGCCGGGCGAGGTCCTCGGGTCCCAGCTCGAAGTCGAAGATCGCCGCGTTCTCGCGAATCCGTTCCTCGCGGACCGACTTCGGGATCACCGCGATCCCACGCTCGACCGACCAGCGCAGCAGCACCTGCGCGGGGGTCCGGCCATGCCCGGCGGCGATCGCCGCCACGACCGGGTCGCCGAGCTCGCGCCCATGGGTCAGCGGGCCGTACGCCTCGAGCTCGACCTCCCGCGCCCGGCATGCCTCGAGCAGCCCTCGCCGGTACCGGAACGGGTTGAACTGCACCTGGTTGACGGCCGGCGGGACGGCCGCCGTCCCGAGGAGGTCATCGACCTCGCCGGCGCTGAAGTTGCTGATCCCGATGCTCCGCGTGAGCCCGCGCTCGAGTGCCCGTTCCATCCCCGGCCAGGCCCGCCGCGGTCCGCCCCGCGGCGTGTGGACGAGGTAGAGGTCCACCGCGTCGAGGCCGAGCCGCTCGAGGCTCCGCTCGAGCTCGGCCGCCGGATCGTCGCTGTGGGCGGCGAACTTGGTCGTGACGAAGACCTCGTCGCGGGCCAGTCCGCTCGCCCGCAGGGCCCGGCCGACGCCGGCCTCGTTCCCGTACGCCTGCGCGGTGTCGACGTGCCGGTAACCGGCCTCGAGCGCCGTGCCGACCGCGCGCTCGGTCTCCGCCCCGGCCGGGATCAGGTAGACGCCGAAGCCGAGGAGCGGCATCGCCACCCCCGGCGCGATCTCGACCCGATGGCTAGGGCTGGATCCCACCCGAGCCGGTCGACGTGCTGTCGGTCTTGGTCGTCGTCGTGGTGGTCGGCGTCGTCGTCCCGGTCGTGGTCGTCGGCTGCGTCGTAGTCGTCGTGGTGGTGGGCGCGGTCGTCGTCGTCGGCGCCGTCGTCGGCTGCGTGGTCGTCGGCGGCGGCACGGTGGTCGTCGTCGTGTCGTCGCCGCCTCCACCGGCGAGCGCGATCACGGCGATCACGAGCCCGATCACGAGGGCTGCGACGAGGCCGATGACGACTTTCTGGCCGCCGCTCATCCCGCCGCCACCGTCGCCGCGCCGGTCGGGTCGGCGACCGCCGCCACCCTGACCACCGTGGCGCCCGCCGCCACCGCGGCCGCCGCCGCGACCACCGCGGCCGCCGTCGTCGGGGGGCATCACGCGCGTCGGGTCTTCGCTGCTCATGGGCCGGCAGTCTAGAAGGCGGACCCCGCGGAAAATCGCGCGGGCGGAGGCGTAGGCCGCTGCCCGCGGGCGACCGACTCGATGTCGACTGCAGACCGGGTACCCGCAGAGGACACCGAGCTGCATCTCAGGCGACGGCTCAGGCCCCGAGGACTTCCCGGTAGACCGCTTCGGTGCCGGCGATCATCGCCGCACGCGTGAACCGCTCGCGGACGCGTTCCGCCGCGGCGGCTCCGAAATGGCGAGCGAGATCGCGATCGGCGAGCAGGCGCAGGGTCGCGGCCGCAAGGGCGGCGGGATCGCGGACCGCGACGACGAGGCCGGAGTCACCGTCGACGATCGCCTCGGCGGAGCCGCCGGCGTCGGTGACGACGCAGGGGCAGCCGAGCGACATCGCTTCGAGGATCCCGTACGGGAACGACTCGGCGCGGGCCGGGTTCACGAAGACGTCGGCGGCGGCGAGCAATCCAGCCACCGACGGGACGTGGCCCGCAAGGAGGACCCGGTCGCCGAGGCCGAAGCGATCCCGGGCCGCCTCGGCTGCAGCGCGATCGGGGCCCTCGCCGGCGACGATCAGCCGCGCCTCCGGCCGCGACGCGGCGACGATCGTCATCGCCTCGAGCAGCTCCGGGACCCCCTTGCGGTGAAACAGCTCGGAGACCGCGACGATCAGCGGCCCGTCGCCTGCGAAGCGCACGAATCGCGGCTCGAGCGGCTCGGGCCCGAGCGGCACGATCCCGTTGTGGACGACGACGGCGCGGTCACCGGCGCCGAGCCGCCGCGCGATCGTGGCCTCGGCCTCGCTGACGCAGAGGACGCGGGACGCGAGCGGCATCAGCCCCCGCTCGACCCCCGCGTAGGCGAGCCGGGTCGGCGACGGCGGACCGCCGTCGTCGAACGCGTAGCGATGCGGGGTGTGGACGAGCGGCGTCCGCGGCCGGGCGGCGCGGGCGAGCCGCGCCGCGACCCCTGCCTGGGCGCCGTGGGCGTGGATCACGTCCGGCGCGAACGAGCGATAGGCGTGTCCGACGGCGCGGATCGCGGCGGTGAGGGCCGGCGTCGGGGCACGCGGGATCGGGGCCGGCAGGAGCGGCACCGCGAAGTCCGGCTTCTCTCCGGGCGGCCCGCAGACCGCGACCTCGTGGCCGCGCTTCTGAAGCTCGGCGGCGAGGACGCGGACGTGGCCGAAGGTCCCCCCCGTGCGCGGCCGGAAGACCTGAAGGATCCTCGCCATCAGCCGGCCGCGGCGAGCGCACCGCGGAGGCGGGCCAGCCCCTCGCCGAGGTCGGCGGCGTCGATCGTCAGCGGCGGCAGCAGCCGGATGGTCTCCGGGTTCGGAGCGTTGACGACGACTCCGCGGGCGAGCGCCTCCGCGTTCACCGTCGCAGCGTCGATGCCGGCCGCGAGCGCGATCCCGATCATCAGGCCGCGCCCGCGGATCCCGGCCACCGCCGGATGCGAATCGAGCTCGTGGCGGAGCTGCGTCTCGCGCTCGCCGACGTTGGTGAGGACGGCGGGATCGGCGAGCACGTCGAGCGCGGCGAGCGCCGCACGGGCGCAGATCGGCCCGCCGGCGAAGGTCGAGCCGTGCTCGCCGAGGGTCAATCCCTCACCGACGGCCGGCGACGTCACACATGCACCGACCGGGAGGCCGCCGCCGAGTGCCTTCGCGGCGGTCATCACGTCCGGCACCACCGGTCCCTGCTGGTGCGCCCAGAGCGTTCCGGTCCTCCCCATCCCGGTTTGGATCTCGTCGAAGACGAGCAGCGCGCCGGTCCGCTCGCAGGCATCGCGGGCCGCGATCAGGACGTCGTCGGCGATCGGGTGGACCCCCGACTCGCCCTGAATCGGCTCGAGCATCACTGCGGCGGTGTCGGCGCCGACCGCGGCGCTCAGAGCCGCCGGGTCGTCGCGGGGGACCGGCACGAACCCGGCCGGAAGCGGTCCAAAGAGGTCCTCGCGGGCGAGCCGCGGCGTCGCCGCCAGCGCCGCGAGCGTGCGACCGTGAAATGCCTGGTCGAGGACGACGATCTCGGGGCGGTCGATCCCGCGACCATGGGAATGGCGGCGAACGAGCTTGATCGCGCACTCGTTCGCCTCGGCGCCGGAGTTGCAGAGGAAGGCGCGGCCGCCGAGCGAGGACTCGACGAGCCGCTCGGTCAGCTCCATGGCCGGCCGCGAGTAGAAGAGGTTCGAGGTGCCGCCGAGCGTGGCTGCCTGCTCGCTGATCGCGGCGACGATCCGCGGGTGGCAGTTGCCGGCGTTGTGGACCGAGAGCCCGCTGAACAGGTCCACGTATTCGCGCCCGTCGGTGTCCCAGAGCCGCGCCGCCTCGCCACGCACGAACTCGACCGGCGCCCGCGGGTACGTCGGCATCGCGTAACGGCCTTCGAGCTCGCGTAGCGCCGCAACCGATCCCTGCGCAGCGCCGTTCACGGCGTCACCTTCGTGCCGATCCCGGCGTCGGTGAACAGCTCGAGCAGGAGGCTGTGGGCGCGGCGGCCGTCGAGGATGTGAGCCGACTGGACACCGCCGTGGATCGCCTCCACGCAGGCGGCGAGCTTCGGTCGCATTCCGCCGGACATCGCCGGCAGCGCGGCCTCCACCTCGGCGACGGTGGTCAGCGAGATCAGGGTCGCCGGATCCTCGGGATCCTCGCGCCAGCCTTCGACGTCGGTCAGGAAGATCGCCTTGTACGCCGGGAGCGCGGCGGCGACCTTGCCGGCGGCGCTGTCGGCGTTGACGTTGTAGGAGTTGCCTTCGCGATCGGACCCGGCGCCGGCGATCACCGGGATGAAGTCGCTGGCGATGTGGTTGAGGACGTCGACGTCGACGTTCTCGATCTCGCCGACGAACCCGACCCGGTCGGACTCTGCGACGGGGCTGATCTCGAACATCGCCCCGTCCTCGCCGGAGAGGCCCACGGCCGGCTGCCCGAGCCGGTTGAGTCGCTGTACGAGCTCCGAGTTGACCTTGCCGAGCAGGACCATCTTCGCGACCTCGACCGTTTCGGCGTCGGAGACCCGGAGGCCGTCCACGAACTCGACCTCGAGCCCGAGCCGCTCCATGTAATGGCTGATGTCCGGGCCGCCCCCGTGGACGATCACCGGATTGAGGCCGACGTACTTGAGGAGGACCACGTCGCGCGCGAACTCGTCGCGGATCGCAGCATCGCGCATCGCCGCGCCGCCGTACTTGATCACGACCGTGCGGCCGTGGAACTCGCGGATGTAGGGCAGCGCCTCGAGAAGGGTCTCGACGCTGCCGGCCGCCGCCCGGGCCCGCTCCTCGGCGCTGATCAGGTCCCTCACGTCGTGTACTCCGCGTTGATCCTGATGTAGTCGTGGGTGAGGTCGCTGAAGAAGACGTGAGCGCTCGCGTCGCCGCGGCCGAGGTCGATCGAAAGGCCGGCCTCGGCCCCGTCGCCGCCGAGCTCGGCGGCATCGATCCGCTCCGGGCCGAGCTCGCCGATGTCGGCGCCGGCGAGCGCCTGACCGGCTGCCTGGGCGATCCGTCCCCAGTTCGGGTCACGTCCGTAGAGCGCGGTCTTGACGAGCGGCGAGTTGGCGACGGCCCGCGCGACCCGTTCGGCCTCGTCAGGCTCAGCGGCGGCGCGGACCTCGATCCGGCCGATCCGGGAGGCGCCCTCGCCGTCGGCGACGATCGCGAGCGCGAGCTGCAGCAGCACCGCCTCGAGCAGGCCGTCGGGAAGCGGCCTGCCGGACTCCCCGGTCGACTGCAGGAGCACGGTGTCGTTCGTGCTCATCTGCCCGTCGACCGTGATCCGCTCGAACGACTCGGCGACGGCCCCGCGCAGGGCACGGTCGGGATCGCTGACGATGGCGTCGGTCTGCACGAAGCAGAGCATCGTCGCGTAGCCCGGCTCGATCATCCCCGCTCCCTTCGCCTGGGCGGAGACGGTCACGCCGGCGGCGGTGACGCAGCAGCGCTTCGGGCCGGCGTCGGTCGTCATGATCGCGGCCGAGAAATCGGCTCCGCCGGCGGGCCCTGTGGCCGCCGCCGCGCGGTCGATCCCGTCGAGGACGCGATCGACGTCGAGCGGGACCCCGATCGTGCCGGTCTCGGCGACGGCGACGACTGCCGGCTCGACCCCGATCGCCTCGGCACAGCGCTCCTGCATCGCGACGGCGTCGGCGTATCCCCGCTCGCCGGTCGCGGCGTTGGCGTTGCCGGAGTTGACGACCGCGGCCCGGATCGAGGCGCTGTCGCAGCGCTCGCGGCAGACGCGAACCGGAGCAGCGGCGGCCGCGTTCCGGGTCAGAAGCAGCGCCGAGCCGACCTCGGCGGCCGCGTCGCAGGCAACGATGCCGACGTCGGTGCCGCCGTCGGACTTGAGCCCGCAGGCGACCCCCGCCGCCCGAAAGCCCGGCGCCAGCGCAGTCGGCTCGATCTCGACCACCCCGTCGGGGACGTCCACCCACCGCGACCTGAAGAACCGCTCGCCCGCAGAGCTGCTCGCTGCTCGCTGCTCGCTGCTCGCTTCGGCCTGTCCTCTGTCCTCTGTCCTCTGTCCTCTCACTCGAGCCCCTCCACCTCATCGAGCCCGAGCATCAGGTTCAGGTTCTGCACGGCCTGGCCGGCAGCGCCCTTCCAGAGGTTGTCGATCGCGCTGAAGACGAGGATCCTGCCGCCGGCGTCGCGGTCGACGTGGATCCGGCAGACGTTCGTGTCGCGGACCTCGCGAACTCCCGGCGGGCGGTCGACGACCTCGACGAACGGCTCCTCCGCGTAGCGGGCGGCGTAGAGCTCGCGCAGCTCGGCGGCGTCGACATCGCGGGTCGGGCTGACGTAGCAGCTGACCAGCTCGCCCTGGTCGAGCGGCAGCAGGTGGGGGACGAACGTCAGCGGCGGCGCCGTGCCGCCGGCGAGCTCGGCGAGCTCCTGGGCGATCTCCGGCTCGTGCCGGTGGCCCCCGACGCCGTAGGGCGTCGCGTTCTCGGTCTGGCTCACGAAGCTGAGCCGATCCCCGCCGCCGCGGCCGGCGCCGGAGACGCCCGACTTCGCATCGACGACGACGTCCGCGATCAGCCCTGCGGAGGCGAGCGGCGCCAGCCCGAGCACCGTCGCGGTCGGGTAGCAGCCGGGGTTGGCGACCAGGTCGGCCTCGCGGACCCGCTCGCGGTGGAGCTCGGTGAGCCCGTAGACGGCGTCGCCGAGCAGATCCGGCGCGGCGAGCTCCCCGTACCACTCACGGTAGACGTAGGGGTCGTGGAGCCGGAAGTCGGCGGAGAGATCGACGACCAGCAAGCCGAGCTCGCGGAGCGCCGCGACGACCGGCGCCGAGGCGTGGTGCGGGTAGGCGACGATCGCCGCCTCGCATTCCTCGACCGCGTCGACGTCGAGCTCGGTCATGACGACCGGGACGCCGTAGCGCGGGTAGAGCTCGCGGACCGCGACGCCGGCGTCGGAGCGGGACGTCGCCTCGCGGAGCTCGAGTCGCGGATGGCGCCAGACGATCTCGGCCGCGAGGGCGCCGGCGAAGCCGGAGGCGCCGGCGACGAGGACGCGGGCGGCGGTCTCGCCGCTCAGGGGCTGCTCCCGGTCAGCCACGGAGCTCCGCCCCGATCCCCTCCAGGGCGGCGACGATCTCCTCCCGGACGGTCGCCACCTCGGCGTCGGTCAGGGTCCTGTCGGGAGCCCGGAACTCGAGCCGCAGCGCCAGGCTGCGCTTGCCGGATGGCACCTGCTCGCCCTCGTAGACGTCGAAGACCGATGCGCGCGCGAGCAGCTCGCCGCCGGCGGCGAGGATCGTGCTCCTGATCTTCTCGGCACCGACCTCGCGATCGGCGACGACGGCGATGTCCTCGGACACCGGCGGGTGCGTCGTCACGTCCTCGTAGATCTCGACACCGCGCTCGGAGGCGGCCAGGAACGGCTCGAGGTCGATCTCGAACGCAGCCCCTGAGCGGGCATCGATCGATTCGGCGAGCGCCGGGTGGAGCTCGCCGACCCAGCCGGCGGGCGCGCCCGCGACCGAGACATCAGCGGCCCGGGCCGGGTGCAGGAACGGGCGCCCGGCAGCGGCGAGCTCGACCTCGACGCCGAGCGCCGCCGCGACAAGCTCGACGAGGCCCTTCGCGTCGTAGAAGTCGGCGGCGCGGGAGCCGTTGCGCCAGCCGGCGCCCGCCAGCTCGCCGATCAGGACTGCGGCGAGCCGGTGCGGCTCGGCGATCGGCGCCGGCCGGATCCCCGCGAAGCGACCCCCGAGGGCGCCACCGGACGCCGGCGGCGACTTCGGCAGGTAGACGCGGCCGGATTCGAAGACGGCAACCCGCTCGGCGCCGCGGGCGAGGTTGTGAGCGGCGGCTCCGACGAGCCCGCCGATCAGATCGGTCCGCATCACCGACTGCTCCTCCGAGAGCGGGTTGTGAACGACGACCGGCGCGATCGTGTCGAGCCCGCTGATCCCGCCGCGGGCCGGATCGACGAAGCTCCACGTGATCGCCTCGTCGAGGCCGGCGTCGCGGAGCAGATCCTCGATCCGGCGGAGCAGGACCTGATGGCGATCGAGACCGCCGATCGCGCCGCCGCGGCCCGGCAGCGTCGCGGGGAGGTGCTCGTCGAGGCCGTGGACCCGGGCGACCTCCTCAATCAGGTCGACCTCGCGGGTGACGTCGAAGTGGCGGTCCGCCGGCACGGTGACGGCGATCGCCTCCCCGGGCTTGCTCGCGGCGCCATGAACGGCGAAGCCGAGCCGTTCGAGGTAGGCGGAGGCACGTTCGGGCTCGACCACCATCCCGAGCAGCGCATCGCTGCGAGCGGGCCGGTAGCTGAGGTCGAACGGCGCCATCGAGGCCGGCCGCGAGTCGACGTCGATCGTGCCGGCCACCATCCGGGCCCCGCAGAGCTCGACCATCAGCTTCGACGCGACGCGCTGAGCCCGCATCGCGAGGTCGGGATGGAGCTGCTTCTCGAAGCGGGTCGATGCCTCCGAGCGGAGACCGAGCAGGTTCGAGGTGCGGAGGATGTTGTTGCCGTTCCAGGTCGCGACCTCGAGCAGGACCCGGGTCGTCTTCTCCGACACTTCGGAGACCTGTCCGCCCATGACCCCCGCAACCGAGGTCGGGCCGTCGCGATCACAGACGACCACGGTCTCACCGTCGAGGTGGCGTTCGATGCCGTCGAGCGTCGTCATCCGCTCGCCGTCGGACGCGGTGCGGACGATGATCTCCCCGCCGGGGACCTCGTCGAGGTCGAACGCGTGGAGCGGCTGACCGGTCAGTAGCATCACGTAGTTGGTGATGTCGACAACGTTGTTGATCGGCCGCTGGCCGGCAGCGGTGAGCCGCGCCTTGAGCCAGAGTGGCGAGGGCCCGATCGTGACGTCGGTGAAAGCCCGGGCGGTGAAGCGCGGGCAGAGCTCGGGCACCTCGACGGCGACCGACGCGAGCGCTGCGACCTCCCCCTCCGCATCTGCCTCGGCGTCCGAGTCCCACGGCGGCGGCGCCAGCGGGGCGCCGCTGACCGCGTGGACCTCGCGGGCGATCCCGTAGATCCCGAGGCAGTCGGGCCGGTTCGGGGTGATCTCGAGCTCGAGAACGGTCTCGGCGATCGGAAGCACCTCGGCGAGCGCGGTGCCGGGCGCGGCGTCGGTGTCGAGGACGGCGATGCCGTCGGACTCGGCGCCGATCTCCATCTCCTCCTCGGAGAGGATCATCCCCGCCGACGCGACGCCGCGCAGCTTCGCCTTGCGGAGCTTCGTGCCGTCGCCGAGGACGGCCCCGGGAAGGGCGACCGCGACGGTCTGCCCGGCGGCGACGTTGGGAGCCCCGCAGACGATCGTCCGCTCCTCTCCCTCCCCGGCATCGACCCGGCAGACCCGCAGCCGATCGGCGTTCGGATGCGAGTCGGCGGCGAGGACGCGACCGACGACGAACCCTTCGCCGGAGCGGGCCCCGATCGGAGTGACCCGCTCGACCTCGGTGCCGGTCATCGACAGCCGCTCGGCGAGCGGCTCCGGCAGCAGGCCCGGATCGCAATGCTCATGGAGCCAGGAGACGGGGACCTTCATCGGAACTGCTCCAGCATCCGCACGTCGTTGTCGAAGAACATCCGCAGGTCGGGGACGCCGTGCTTGAGCATGGCGATCCGCTCGATCCCCATCCCGAAGGCGAAGCCCTGGACGCGCTCGGGGTCGTAGCCGCGCTCGCGGACGAACCCGAACACGTTCGGGTCGACCATCCCCGCGCCGAGGATCTCGAGCCAGCCCGTTCCCTTGCAGAGGTTGCAGCGCTCGCCGTCGAGCTCGCCGCTGCCGCCGCAGCGGAAGCACGAGACGTCGACCTCGACGCTCGGCTCGGTGAACGGGAAGAAGTGCGGGCGGATCCGGACCTCGCGCTCCGCCCCGAAGATCGCCCGCGCGAAGGTCAGCAGCGTTCCATGGAGGTCAGCGAGGGTGATGTCCTCGCCGACGGCCAGCCCCTCGACCTGGTTGAACATCGGAGTGTGGGTGGCATCGGAGTCGCGACGGTAGACGCGGCCCGGGACGACGATGAAGATCGGTGGCTCCTGATCCTCCATGCCGCGGATCTGCATCGGCGAGGTGTGGGTGCGGAGGAGGACATCGCGCGGGCCCGGCGGCACGGTCAGCGGCTCACCGTCGGAGCCGACGAGGGCAGGATCGGCTCCGAGCGACGCCGGATCGACGTAGAAGGTGTCCTGGAGCATCCGCGCCGGATGGCCGGGCGGATAGTTGAGGGCAGTGAAGTTGTAGTAGTCGTGCTCGACCTCGGGGCCCTCCGTGACCCGGTAGCCGAGGCCGGCGAAGATGTCCTCGATCTCGCGCCGCGTCCGCGTCAGCGGATGCAGGTGGCCGAGCCGGACCGGCGGCGTGCCCGGCAGCGTCACGTCGATCCGCTCCGCGGCGAGGCGGTCGTCGAGCTCGGCCCGCTCGTGACGACCGCGGGCTTCCTCGAGCAGCGCCTCGAGCTCGGTGCGGACCTCGTTGCCGGCCTTGCCGACCGGCCCGCGCTGCTCGGGCGGGAGCTCGCCGATGCCACGGAGGATCGTCGTCAGCTCGGCCTTGCGGCCGAGGAAGCGGACGCGGGCCTCCTCGACCGCCGCCGCGTCATCCGCCGCCGCGATCGCCGCGCGGGCCTCGTCCCGTATCCGATCGATCCGTTCCAGCATCATTCCTCAGCCCCCGCCGCGGCGAGCGACGATATCCGCTGCAGGCCGATCGCCGCCGCCGCCGCGACGTTCAGCGACTCGGCGCCGTCGTGGAGCGGGATCGTCGCCGTCACGTCGCACGCCGCCGCCACATCGGCGGGGATCCCCGCCCGCTCCGCCCCGAGGCAGAGGGTCGGCCGGCACCCGAGCGCCGCGATCGCCGCGTCGATCGGCATGCCGTCGTGGGCGGCGAGGCCGAGCCGCGGTGCGGCGGTCTCCCCCACACCGGCGCGAACCGGCGGCGCCGCGAACAGTGCTCCCATGCTCGCCCGGACCGCCTTCGGCGAGTGAGCGTCGGCGCAGCCCGGTCCGAGGACGACGCGGTCACCGGTCAGCGCCGCCGCCGTGCGGATGATCGTTCCGACGTTGCCGGGGTCGGCGACGCCGTGCAGGTACACGCACGGCCCGTCCGGCGGCTCCGCCGCCGGCAGCTCCCAGACGGCGATCACGCGCGTCCCCGACCCGAGCGCCGAGGCGGCGTCGAGCAGCGCCGGCTCGAC
>DASTTY010000093.1:0-12275 GCA_035759925.1 Solirubrobacterales bacterium | reverse complement strand
CCGAGGCCGACACCGAGCCGCTGAAGCCGGCCTGAGGACGGTCGCCCAGGGCCGCCGAGCCGGTGGCCCTTTGGGATCAATCATCTAGATCGATCATCTAGCCGTGCGGGACGACGCGGAACCTGACCTGCTCGACCGGGCCGGGCTCACCGCCGGCGCCGATCGCGCGGACCCGGAAGCTGTGGCGGCCGCGAGGCACCCGGTACTTCCGCGGCGACGAGCAACGCCGGAAGCGGCCGTCGTCGAGACGGCACTTGAACCCGCGCGCCTCGCCCTTCATCCGGAACCGAAACCGGACCCGCACGCGGCGCTGTTGACGGCGAAGCTTCAGCCGCTTCGCGGGCCGAGCGACGATCGTGGTCCGCGGCGGCTTCGCGGCGGCGAGGGCCCGCTCGATGAAGCCCATGATCGCGGTGGTCTCGCCGGCCGGGTCCGAGTCAGCGCCAACCGCCCTGTTGATGCCGGCGTGGTCGTAGGGCACGGTCATCACCTCGCCGCGACCGGGTCCGAAGGCGTCCGCGAACGCGGCGCTGGCGGCGATCCGCGGCGGCACGCCGGCCTGCGTGACGATCAACGTCGGCGGATCGCCGGCGTCGGCGAAGCGGATCGGCGATCCCCGTTCCCAGGCGTCGTCGATCGCGTTCTCGGCCGGCGTCGCGAACCCGTTGTAGAAGAGCGCCCGCCGCGGGCCGGCGGCCTGGCTGACGATGTCGTAGACCCCGTCGAGCGGCACCGTTCCGAGCAGGTGGTGCGGATCGACGCCCCAGCGAGTCACGTAGCCGGGGTCGGCGCCGATCAGCGCGACGAGCTGCGCCCCCGCCGAGTGCCCGATCAGGATGATCCGCCGCGGGTCGCCGCCGTATCCGGCTGCGTTGCGGTCGATCCAGCCGATCGCCTCGGCGACGTCGTCGGGCTGGTCGGGGAATCGGACGCGGTCGGACGGATAGGCGGGGTCCGGCGGGTTCGGCGAGAGCCGGTAGTTGACGCTGGCGAACAGGTAGCCGGCGCCGGTGAAGAGATCGACCTTGTCGGCGATGGCGTTCGCCTTGTCGCCCTTGTGCCAGCCGCCACCGTGCACGTAGACGACGATCGGCCGGCGTTCGCCGACGACGGCGCCGGCCGGCCGGTAGAGGTCGAGCTGTCCGAGCGACGCCGGCACCGGCGCCGGGGAGCCATCGAGGTCGTAGTCGATCCCGCGCACGGCCGTCGCGGCTTCGGCGGAGCCGGCGACGACGGCGAGGCCGGCAGCGATCACGGCAACGAGCGATCCGGCGCGAAGCGGGCTCATCGTCTCTGAGAACCCGAGCACGCATCCATCGTTGCGCTTCCGGCTGCGCCCGGGCGGCCGAGCGCCGCTGCCGCGGATCTGGCAGGCTGCCGGGTCGCGATGACCGAACTGAGCAGGAACGCAGAGCTCGTCCTCGACAGCCTCGAGACGCAGCCGGCGCTCAATACCCCCGCGCTGATCGCCCAGAACGAGGGGATCGAGCGCGCCGACGCCGAGCAGGGCCTCGACGAGCTGCTGGCGCTCGGGCGGGTCAAGAAGCGGCCGACCGGCTGGAAGCTCGTCCGCGACTAGCGCTCAGGCCCTTGCGGCGGCACGCCAGTCGTCGCGGCGCTGCACGTAGTCGGCCGGCAGGGTCACGTTGAGGCGTTCGGCGACCTCGAGCCAGCGCAGCGCATCGATGTAGTCGCCCTCGCGGGCGTCGATCTCGGCGAAGTCGAGCGACAGACGCAGCGCCGCCTCGTGCTCTCGCTCGTCCTTGGCGGGCTCGAGGTCCTCGATTCGCTCCATGCCGGGCTCCTCGGGATCGATGCTCCAGCGCTGCGCGAGGTACGGGCTGAGCCTTGGTCCGGCGACCTTGATCGGCGGCCACCAGAGGGGACTGCTCGTCAGCGCCGCGTCGGCCTCCTCGCCGAGCTGGACGCGCATGAACTGCGGCTGCTTGCCGGTGATCAGCGCGCCGCGGATCTGCGGGCTGAACGGTGGCACCTCGATGTCGGCGCCAGCCTCCCTGAGGATGCCGGCCGCGGCGACCTCCGCCTCCTGGGCGGCCAGGCCGCCCTGCTTGATCGGGAACCAGGTCGAGTCCCCTGCGGCCCAGACCCGATCGAGGCCGTCGACGCGCATCTCCGCGTCGCAGCCGATGAAGCCGTGTCGGCCCTGCGGGACGCCGGGGATCTCTGGGACCTCGAGACCGGGCAGGGAGACGACCTCGTCGGCGCGGAGCTCCTGCCCGCCCTCGCAGATGAGCTTCCCCTGGTCGAAGCGGATCACTCCGGCTCCGGCGACGAGCCCGATCCCGGCCTCGGCGAGCATCGCGGCGATCCGGTCGCTGACGACCTTGCCGAGCGCCTCGAGCGGCGCCGACTCGTGGGTGACGACCCTGATCTCGGCGTCGCTGCGGCCGCGGTCGACGAGCCAGGAGGTGGTCAGCAGCGCCAGCTCCCAGACCGGCAGCGACCACTTGACCTGGCGCGGGACGGCGAAGATCACGTCGGCGATCGCGCCGCGGTCGAGGCGTTCGAGCAGGGTCCCGAACCAGTGGACGTCGCCGGCGCCCCGGAACGGATGCGAGCCCGGAACCGCCGAGGATCGCCGGGCTCCGGTGGCGAGCAGCAGCGCGTCGTAGAAGATCTCCTCGCCGCGGTCGGTCAGGATCCGCTGCGGCCCGCCCCAGACCTCGGCGATCGCCTCCTGCCGGTAGGTGACGTCGTGTTCGGCGCAGAATCCGGCGAGGTCGAGCTTCGGCGCGTCGCCGCCGAACGGCTCGGCGACCGACATCGCCTGCAGCCGGAACTCGCGGCTCGGGGCCAGCAGCGTCACCGACACCGGTGGGGACTCGGCGGCGCGAATCGCGAGCACGGCTTCGAGGGCGGCAACGCCGCCGCCGGCGACGACGACCTCGAACGCCTCCTCGGACATCGAGTCAATCCTGCCGGGAACGGGGCCTTCGCACGTCCGTAGCTCCTACTGAGCCACGCTGCAGCGGCCGGCTCAATCCCGCGGGAGGCGGGTGACCAGGACCGGCACGTCGGCACGCTGTGCGACCGCGTTGGCGACGCTCCCCATCACCGCGAAACCGATGCCGGTCCGGCCGTGAGCGCCGATCACGATCACCGAGGCCCCGCGCTGCTCGGCGGTCTCGACGATCCGCGCCCAGACCGGGGCGCCGAGCTCGACCTCCGCCTCGGCGACCCCGAGGCCGGCCTCGGCAGCGAGTGCGACCCCCTCGGCGGCGACACCCTCGGCCTGGGCCACGACCTGCTCGGTCATCTCGTCCGGCATCGTCGCCAGCGGGACACCCCAGAACGGCACTGCATCGAGCGGCTCCCAGACGGTCAGGACGATCACCGGGCGATCGCCGCGAAGCTGGCGTCCGGCCTGCGCGATCGCGTCCTTCGCGTGGTCGGAGCCGTCGTAGGCGATCAGAATCGGTCCCGTAGCGCTGGTCTCGCTCATCGCGGAAACCTTAATCGGATCGCGGCGAATGCTGACGACGCCCGCGCATGCGAACATGCGTTCGATGGGCTCGCATGGCTCCGACCACGTCAGGTTCAAGAAGGCGCTCGCGGTCGGACACCTGACGACGGCGCTGATCGTCGCCCGCGACCTCCCCCACGTCTCCCTCTCGGACGCGCTCGAGCTCTGCCGGCTGATGGCCGGCGACGGAGATCCCCGCTATCCGCGTGCGGCGAGCCGCTGGCTCGAGCGGTTCAGCTCCGAGACCGCCGCCGGTCTCGCAGAGCTGCAACTGGCTGCAGCCGCGCTCGGACACCTCTGGGAGTCGCCCGACTCCGATGTCGCCCGGCGGACGCTCACCGAGCTGCTCGCGGCCCAGCCTCAGCGGCTAACTTCGGGGCCGTGAGCGAGAGCGTGACGTTCGCGATGGGCGACGGAGCCGTGCTGGCCGGCGAGCGCCGGCCGGGACCGGGACCGGCGGTCATCCTCCTCCATGCCGGGGTCACCGACCGGCGGGCCTGGCAGGCAGTGGCAGCAGAGCCGGCGCTCGCCGGGCTCGACCTCGTCGCCTACGACCGCCGAGGCTTCGGCGAGACCCCGGCAACGGGAGTGCCCGACCACCTCGGCGACCTGCGGTCCGTCGTCGAGGGCGTCGCCGATCGACCCGCCTGGCTCGTCGGCAACTCACAGGGCGGCCGGATCGCCCTCGACCTCGCGGCGAGCGAGCCCGGCCTCGTCGCAGGCCTCGTCCTGATCGCTCCGGCGGTGAGCGGCGCGCCCGATCCCGACGAGGACGCGCTCGACGCCGACACGCGACGGATCGACGCCGACATCGAGGCCGCGGATGCGACCGGTGACCTCGAAGCCGTGAACCGTCATGAGGTCCGCCTCTGGCTCGACGGGCCGAGCGGCCCCGAGGGGCGG
The DNA here is from genome assembly GCA_035759925.1 of Solirubrobacterales bacterium. GTDB lineage: Bacteria > Actinomycetota > Thermoleophilia > Solirubrobacterales > 70-9 > RHKX01. Next base: position 7,888 of record DASTTY010000093.1, on the reverse strand, counting down.
GTCGGCGGCGCGGCCCGCGAGCTCGCTCTCGAGATGAACGCCGTCACGCTGGCGGCCGAATGGGACGCCGACCCGCCGCCCGAGCTCCCGACCTGGGCCCGGCTCGAGGAGATCCAGGTTCCGGCGATCGTCGCCTGCGGTGAGCTCGATCTGCCGTTCTTCGTCGCCCAGTGCCGGGTTCTCGCCGAGCGGCTGCCCGGTGCCGGGCCGGCGGTCGTCTTGCCCGGAGTCGCCCACCTCCCCGGGCTCGAGGCACCCGGCATGGTCGCGTCGCTGATCGCCGCCGCAGTCGGCGGCTAGATCCGCCGCCCTACCGACTCCAGGTACTCGCCGTCGATCGCGATCGCGTCGTCGCCATCGAGGCGGTCCCACTCGCGGGCCAGATCGATGAGGTCGGAGCGGAGCTGGTCGCGGGACTCGCCGGCCGCCTCGAAGGCCTTCAGCGTCGGCCCGTAGTAGGTGGCGAAGAAGTCGACGAAAGCCTCCGCCGACGGATAGCGGAACGTGAAGATGCGCCGCTCGTGAGCGGTCCACTCGACGCGGTCGCCGTAGATCTCGGCGAGGTGGTCCTCCGTGCCCCAAAGCATCGGCGACTCCACCCCGGCCGGCGGCGGCACGTGGGCACCGATCGTCCGGAACATCGCCCCCAGGAACCCCTCGGGGGTCCAGCTGCCGAGCGCGATCGTCGCGCCGGTCCGCGCGACCCGGGTCATCTCGGCGGCGGTGCGGGCATGGTCTGGCGCGAACATCGCGCCGTAGATGCTCGTCACCGCATCGAACGACGCGTCGCCGAACGGCAGGTTCTCAGCGTCGCCCTCGACGAAGTCGATCGTGAGCCGCTCCGCCCGGGCGCGCTCGCGACCGCGTTCGAGCAGCGCCGGGACGTAGTCGGCGCCGGTCGCGCGGCAGCCGAGCCGTGCGGCGGCGATCGCTGCGTTGCCGCTGCCGGTCGCGACGTCGAGGACGCTCCAGCCCGCGTGCAAATCGGCGGCGTCGACGAGGCGCTCGGCGGCGGGGACGATCGTGGTCGCGATCTCGGCGAAGTCGCCGCTCGCCCAGACGGTCTGCTGCTTGGCTTTGACTGCCTCGAGGTCGACGGTGCTCATCCAGGTTCTCCTTCGGTTCGGTTCCGGCGACGGCTTTCGTGATTGTTCGCTAGTAGGACCGGTCGGGATCGATTTGTCAACCTGAACCGATGAAGTCGCTCGGATTCGACCTCGCCGAGCCGGCGCTGCTGGCCGCCGCGGCGGTCGCGGCGGCGGTCGCGATCGCAGCGCTGATCCTCTACAGGCGCGGCGCCTCCAGCGCCGACGCCGAGCTCGTCCTCGAGGTCAGCGCTGCGCTCGGCGTCCTCGTCGTCGCTCTGGCACTCGTCCTCTACTCCCAGGCGAGTTGATCGATCCGGGGATGACCGGGGCGATCGCTCAGGGAGCGAGCCGGAACGGCGGGTACTCGTCGGTGACGAGCGCGAACGTGTAGCCGACGACGCGGTTGTGCCAGCGCAGGACGCCCTCGACGAAATCGAAGATCCCGCGCGGGTAGCGGCCGGTGAACAGGATCGCGAACCAGGCGGCGATCACCGCGAAGAAGGCGCCGATGTAGAGGAAGAACAGGACGACGTAATGGGGGATCGCGAGCAGCCACTTGACCAGCGGCATGCCGCGTCCGAGATCGCGCTCGACGTCCGGATACGGGTAGTGGAGGTGGACGCCCTGCTCTTCGTCCGTCGACGGGTAGCGGTCGTCCATGAGCAGCGCATAGACCCCGATCCGGTTCGCGAAGCTCTGCAGCTGCAGGTTCCAGTCGAACCACCAGCGCGGGTACTTCTTGCGGAAGAGGATCATCAACAGGACCGGCAGGAAGAGGATGCCGATGCCGCTGACGACGACCGTCACCGTGGTGTCATCGACGCCGTCGTAGGTGTTCGAATAACCGGTGATCGCGGTGAACACGATCGCGATCGGGATCACCGTGAAGATCCGGAAGAAGCTGGTGAGCCGGCTCAGCTCCCGCTCCGGATAGTCGACCGCGAACTTGACGGGGTACTCGTTCATCGCTCTCCCTCCAGAGACTCGTACGTGGCAAAGGTTCGCAGGCGTGGCGGCGGCACCGGAAGACAGGGATGTCGAACCCGGCTATGCTTGGCGGCGCAGGGGCCTCGTGCGAGTTGCGACGAGCGCGGGGCGGGTTTTTGACCAACGTCGATTGACGTTCGCCAAGGCGGGTAATAGGAGCCCGGGTATGGGGATCGACCAGGCGAGGAGGAGTGGGACTATGGGGCTGTGGACGGCGGGAACGATCGAGCGGCGGGCGGATTCTCGACGGATCGGGCGAGTGCTACGACTCGCTCTGCTCACGTGCTTCGCGCTGCTGGCGCTGCCGGCGGTGGCGCAGGCAGCGAACGTGACGCTTTCGAACGGCACGCTCACCTACAACGCCGGCGCCGGTGAGACCAACACCGCCGTGATCGTCAAGCAGCAGACGACTGCGGTGGCCACGATCTACTTCGTCGGTGACCAGAACCCCGACGTCAACGTCACCGCCACGCCCACGGGCGCACCGGGATGCGTGGCGACGCCTCCCGCCCTCGGCCTCCCCAAGGGCTACCTCTGCACAGTGCTGAATGTCACCCCGCTCACCTCGCTCGTCGAGAACCTCGGCGACGGCAACGACACCGGCGTGATCAGCTCCGCCGCCGCCGGGCCGGCCGGCACGATCAACGCCGGCACCGGCAACGACACCCTCGTCGGCGGCCGTGAGAACGACACCTTCCACGGCGCCGGCGGAACCGACAACGTCGCCTACGTCGGCATCTCCGCGGCAAGCATCTCGCGCACCGCACCCGTCACGGCCAGGTTGCCGTTCGGCACCACGCCGACGACCGGCAACGGCCAGTCCGGCGAGAACGACTCGATCGCCGCCGATGTCGAGGACCTGACCGGCGGCAACGGCGACGACACGCTCCAGGGCAACTCCGGGCCGAACACGATCGCCGGCTCGGCGCCTCCGGGCACGCCCGACGTCGATCCGCAGCCGGCGGGCACCGAGAGCAACGACACGATCAGCGGCGCCGGCGGCGCTGACACGCTGCTGGCGGGCGACAGCGGCACCGTCGCCGGCCAGGACGGCAACGACACGGTCATCGGCGGCCGCAGCCCCACGAACACCACCACCGTCAACGGCGGTCCCGACGACGACACGCTCGTCTCCGGACTCGGCAGCGACAACATCAGCGGCGGGACCGGATCGAACACGCTCGCCTACGTCTCCGTCAGCCAGGGGGGCCTGAACATCGTCAACCGCAACCGCGGCGTCCTCGTCCGGCTTCCCGAGCCGGGGACGACCGGCACCGGTGGAGCGATCGGCGGCCCGGAGAGCGACACGATCCACGACGACATCAGGACGCTGATCGGCTCCAACAACGGAGATTTCCTCGTCGGCAGCGAAGCCGCCGACACGATCCTCGGAGCCGCGCCGGTCGGCACCGGCAACGGCGTCGTCGACACGCCGGCCGGCAACGACACGATCCTCGGCCGCGGCGGCGATGACTCGCTCGTCGGCGGCGATCGCGGATCGGTCGGCGGCGGCGAGGGCAACGACACCCTGGTCGGCGGCCGCAGCACCGCAGGCTCCGACAAGACCGTGATCCACGGCAACCCGGGCGACGACACGATCGTCTCGGGGCTGGGCAACGACGAGATCTTCGGCGACGCCGGATCGAACACGCTCGCCTACGTCTCCGTCAGTCAAAGCGGCATCCCGATCGTCAACCGCAGCGGCGGCGTCCTCGTCCGCCTCCCCGAGCAGGGGGCGACGGGCACCGGCGGGACGATCGGCGGACAGGAGAAGGACATCGTCCACGACGACCTCCGGACCCTGATCGGCTCCAACGGCGGTGACTTCCTGGTCGGCAGCAGCCAGGCCGACACGATGCTCGGCGCGGCCCCGGTCGGCACCGGCAGCGGCGTCGTCGACAGCCCGGCCGGCAACGACACGATCCTCGCCCGCGAAGGTGACGACACGATCGTCGGCGGCGATCGCGGCCAGCTCGGCGGCGGCAACGGCAACGACACGATCGTCGGCGGGCGCAGCACCGCGCCCTCCGCCCTGACGGTGATCCACGGCGATGCGGACAACGACACGATCGTCTCCGGTCTCGGCAACGACGAGATCTTTGGCGACGCCGGGGCCAACACCCTCGCCTACGCGTCGGTCGAGCAGCAGGGCATCGACATCGTCAACCGCGGGACCGACGGCGTCACCGCCGTTCTCCCGAACGCCGGTCAGACGGCGAACGGCGGCAAGACCGGCGGGCCCGAGAAGGACGTCATCCACTCCGACATCGGCACGCTCGTCGGCAGCAACGGCAACGACGTCCTCGTCGGCAACAACCTCGGCAACACGATCCTCGGCGTCGCCCCGGCGGGCACCGCCGGCGTGAAGCCGGGCCCGGCGGGCAACGACATCCTCGCCGGCCTCGGCGGCGTCGACCTGCTGTTCGGCGCCGAGGGCAACGATTGGGTGCTCGGCGGGGCCGATCCCGACGTGCTCCTCGCCGCCGGAGGCAACGACCTGCTGGTCGGCGACACCGGCGTCGACAACTTCAATGCCGGCGACGGCAACGACACCAACCTCGCCCGCGACGGTCTCGCCGAGGCGATCCTCTGCGGCGCGGGGACCGACAGCCTCACCGGCGATCCGACCGACACCGCGCCCGCGGGCGACTGCGAGACGATCAGCAGCGGCTAGCCGGTCAGCTTCAGCTTCGGCGACTTCTGCGAGAGGCAGGTGTTCTTCTTGCCGTCGTTGTCGCCGATCTTCGCCTGGTTGACCACCGCGAAGTAGGTGCCGCTTTTCGGATTTCCGCCACCGAGCTCGATGTCGAACTTCCCCTTGTTGTTCGTGTGGTCGCCGCCGAGCTTCTTCTTGTCGCCGCTCTTCTTCCGGTAGAGGACGACCTTGCGATCGCCGACGCAGTTGCCCTTCGTCGAGTCGATCTGGCCCTTGAACTTCGACTCGCCGTTCTTGAGCTTGTACTTGAAGGCGGTGAAGAAGGTCGGGTACTGGTTGCCGCCCGCGAGGGCGCTCGCGGGGCCGATCGCCGCCAGGCAGGCAACGGCAACGACTACGGGGGCAGCACGGCGCGTGCGGTTCATTCTCGATCTCCTCCTCGGTTCAGTAGCGGGGAGAGCAGTATCGCCGCCGACCCCGACGGCTCGAACAACGGAGCGGCAGACGGCGGATAGCCTTGCCGTGATGGACGAGGGAGGAAACGAAGGTCCCCCGCTCCCGGAGCATCCCCGGCTACGGGAGGTGGCTGAGGCTATGAATGGCGCCGGGCTGTCGGGAGAGATCCTCGATGCTGATCTGAAGGTCGCATTCATCTCCGAGGAGGGAGCAAAGGCTTTCGGCGTCCCGCTCAGGGACGTCACGCGCGTCTACGGGAAGTCGCTGGTGGTCCGCAATATCGAGGACCCCGACATCGCCGGGATCACCGAGGCGAGCGCCGTCGGCTGGTGGGATCGCATGGTGCCGTACATGAGGCACTACCTGAGTCCCGGGGACGGCCGCTTCGAGGAGTGTTTCGGGCCACTCAGCGATGCGGCATCCCGGGTGGAGCCCATCCAGCCGCCGCTTGCCTGGGAGTCGACCTACGAGTTCCTGCCCGAGCTGGCACTGCGGCAGACGGTCCTCGGCGCCGTCAACTTCCTCGAGATGGAGATCCGCGACGACGACGGAGCGTTCCTCGGGATCCTCCGCCTCGCCCGGAGCGCGATCCCGGAGAGCCTGCTGTCGCGGCTCGGCCGCGGCGACCTCAGCCATTTCGAACGGATGGACCGGGTGCACGAGCCGGCCCGCCGGCCCGCGGCGATCCTCTTCGCCGATCTCGAGAGGTCGACGGCGCTCTCGAGAGAGCTGTCCTCGCGGGCCTACTTCGGGCTGATTCGGGACCTCACCGATCTGATCGACCTCGCCGTGGTGGAGCGGGTCGGGATCGTCGGCAAGCACGCGGGCGACGGCGGCTCCGCCCTGTTCCTCGCTGCCGACCTCGACGGCTCGGACTCGGCAGCGGCCAGGGCGGCGATCGACGCCGCCCGGGCGATTCGGGCGGGGAGCGCGGCGCTCGGGCCCGCCGACGTTGAGCCGGCCGTCAACGTCGGCCTGCACTGGGGTTCGACGCTGATGGTCGGTCAGGTCGCGACCCGGGGCCGACTCGAAGTGACGGCGCTCGGGGATCAGATGAACGAATGCGCGCGGATCGAGGCAGCCGCAACGGACGGATCGATCCTCGCCTCGAAGGAGTTGATCGAGCGGCTCGACGTCGACGACGCCCGCGCCGCCGTCATCGACCCGGATGCGATCTCCTACCGGCTCCTCGGTGACCTCGCCGGAGCCGCCGGAAAGCCGGCTCGCGACGCGGGGGCGATCCCCGTCGCTCGAGTCTGAGCGGGCGCCCCGGTCAGGCGGGCGGGTTCTCGTCGAACTGCGGCGCGTTGCCGCCGATCTCGTGCCACGGCGCCTTATAGGCGACCTGGAGGTGGAAGCTCGGCTCGAGATCGAGCTCGCGCATCAACCCCGCGGCTACGAAGTACTTCTCTCCGAGATCGTCGTAGAGGCTCGATCCACAGTTGCTGCAGAAGTGGCGCGGCGCGAACTCGCTCTCGTAGCGCTTCACCAGGTCCTCGCCCTTGGTGATCTTGAAGTTCTCCGGAGATACGACGACGCCCGCAAGGGCCTCGCCCGTCCACCGCTGGCACCGCGTGCAGTGGCAGTAGCCCAGCGACTCCGCATCCCGGAGCTCGTACTCGATGCCGTCGCACAAGCACGATCCCTTGAGCACTTCAGCCATCACGACCCTCCTCCGTTGGGGTTGACGTCCTGCGGCGACCCTACCACCGGCGCGCCGAACCGCAGATTCCCCTGCTCCAGCGTGGGTGATCTGCAGTTGGTCGGCGATCCCAGCAGGAACAGCGTCGACCGGGAGGACGTGCCGGCGGCCCGTCGAAGGGTTCACTGGCGCGGTCGTTTCCCTCACCCCCGGGAGCGGCCGTCCGGGCACGGAGGCTCAGGGGGCGGGGCCAGGCGACCGGCCACCCGCCCCCCTGCCCCGCCCGGAAAGGCTTGTCCTCACTCCGTCATCGGGTTAGGTTCATTCCGAGAGAGAGGAGGTTTCATGCACGCGTTGGTAGTCAGCGTCACGATCAACGATCGGGAAGCGGCAACGGAACACCTGCGAAACGAGGTCGTTCCGGGCGTCAAGCAGGCGCCCGGCCTGGTCGCGGCCTACTGGGTCAGGATCGACGGCAAGGGCCGAAGCATGGGCATCTTCGAGACCGAGGATGCGGCTCGGGCCGTTGCGGACCGAGTCCCCCAGATGCTCACCGATGCGGTCACGCTCGAGAGCGTGGACGTCGGTGAGGTCGTCGAGAGCGCCTGACCCGATTCCAAAGAGTGGCGCTCACCCCGCCGTCAGCGCGGTGAGCGCCATCTCACTCGGCGAGGCTGGGCGCATCGCGCACGCCTATCCGATCGTCACGGCCGGGCTGTAGGCGACCTCGACCCGCATCCCGTCCGGATCGAACACGAACATCTCGTAATAGCCGGGCATGTCCCGGTCCTCTTCCGGCGGGAAGTGGATCCGGGCGCCGATGTCCAAGCAGCGCTGATAGGCCTCGTCGACGTCCTCCCGCCGGTCGACGTAGAAGGCGATGTGCTCGATGCCCACGTCGTAGTAGCGGTGCTCGCCGCCGTCGGCCTGCCGGAACGCGACGAACTGATCGCCCCAGCGCAGGTAGGTGACATCCTCGGTCCCCCGATAGGTCGGGTAGACGTTGACGTCCCCCTCCCCGTCGGTCACGGGGCGGACGTGGGACCCGAGCCCGAGCGG
>DASTTY010000092.1:0-7920 GCA_035759925.1 Solirubrobacterales bacterium | reverse complement strand
CAACAGCCTGATGATGCGCCGGACCGAGGTCCTCTGCGCTCGCTGCGGCTCCCACCTCGGCCACCTCTTCGAGGACGGCCCGGAGCCGACCGGCCAGCGCTTCTGCATCAACTCCTGTGCCCTCGAGCTCGACTCCGAGGGCCCCAAGGCCTCCTGACCAGGAGGGGGAACTGTAGAGACGGTGTGGGAACGGCACACCGTCTCTCTTTCCCTGCGCCGATCCGGGCTGCGCAGCTCGGCGTCATCGGCCGGCTCACGTGCGAAGCACGCTTCGCCGACCTCTTCCTTGATCTGCGCGCCCGGATCGACGCAGGGTCCGAGCTCGGCGTCATCGGCCGGCTCACGTGCGAAGCACGCTTCGCCGACCTCTTCCTTGACCCCCGCGCCCGGATCGGCGCAGGAGCCGCGGGCTAACCGAGGCGCTCGGGGGCGCCGTTCTCGACCAGGACCGGGGGGATCGAGGCCGAGCCGTCGGCCTCCTGACGGTTCTCGATGATCGCGATCAGCGTCCGGCCGACCGCGACCGCGGTGCCGTTCAGGGTCGCCGGGTGCTCGGGGGCCGCGCCCTCGGCCGGCCGGTAGCGGCAGCCGAGCCGCCTCGACTGGTAATCGGTGGTGTTCGAGGTCGAGGTCAGCTCACGGTAGCGACCCTGGCTGGGGATCCAGGCCTCGCAGTCGAACTTGCGGGCCGCGGGGGCACCGAGGTCGCCGACCGGGATGTCGACGACCCGGTATGGGATCTCGAGCGCGGCGAGGATCCGCTCTTCGATCGCGAGCAGCCGCTCGTGCTCGTCCTTCGCGGCCGCCGGTTCGACGAACGAGAACATCTCGACCTTGTCGAACTGGTGGACGCGGAAGATCCCGCGGGTGTCCTTGCCGGCCGCGCCCGCCTCGCGCCGGAAGCAGGTCGAGATCCCCGCATAGCGCAGCGGCAGTGCCCCCGGCTCGATGATCTCGTCGGCGTGGAGGGCCGCGAGGGCGACCTCCGAGGTGCCGACCAGGAACAGCTCGTCCTTGGGGACCTCGTAGATCATCTCCCGCTCGCCGGGAAAGAACCCGGTCCCGAACAGCGGGCCTTCGCGGACGAGGACCGGCGGCACGACCGGCGTGAACCCTTCCTCGCCGAGCAGCGCGACGGCGAAGCGGATCAGCGCCAGCTCGACCAGCACGAGATCGCCGAGCAGGTACGCGAACCGTGACCCCGAGGCGGCTGCGGCCTTCTCGGTCTCGATCAGGCCGAGGGCGCGGCCGATCTCGAGATGGTCGCGGACGTCGAAGTCGAACCGTGGCGGCTCGCCGACCTCGCGGAGGACGACCGCGTCCTCGTCGCTGGCGCCGTCGGGCGCCTCCGGGTCGGGCGGATTCGGGATCGTCGCCGCCAGCGCCGCCCGGTCGTCCTCGACCGCCTCGAGCTCGGTCTCGAGCTCCTTGATCCGGGCCGAGACCTCACGCATCCGCGCGATCGCGTCGTCGGCGTCGACTCCCTCGCGCTTCGCCGCTCCGATCGCGTCGGAAGCCTCGTTGCGCTCGGCGCGCAGACCCTCGACCGCTGGCAGCAGATCGCGGCGGCGGGCATCGAGCTCGAGCAGGCGGTCGAGGTCGCCATCGGCGCCGACGCGGGCGAGCGCGGCGCGGACCGGCGCCGGATCCTCGCGGATGCGCCTCAGGTCGAGCAGGGTTCTATCCGGACGAGCCGGAGCCGGAGCCGGACGAGCCGTCGCCGGAGCCGCCCTGGCCGCCGCCCGAGGGCGAGGGTCGCGGCGAGTCCTCGACCTGGGTGCCCGAGTAGTGGTCGATGAACCGGGCGACCGATTCGGCGTCGTCGCCGACGACGATGTTCTGCGGCATCACCGCACCGGAGGCGCCACCGTTGTGGATCGCGAAGAGCGCGTCCTCGTAGTTGATCTTGCGCTGGTCGAGGTTCGGGCCCTGGACGCGCAGCGAGCGGTTGCCCGAGCCCTGGGTGCCGGCCGCCGCGAGCGTGTGGCAACCGGCGCAGTGCTCGGCGAAGAGCACGGCGCCCGCCTCGTCCTCGGAGCTGGTCACGGAGACGTCCTCGGTGCCGCAAGCGGCGAGGAGGACGGCGGCAGCGGCGATCGCGATGAGGGCCAGTGGGCGGCGCACGGGGCGCCATCATACTTTTCAGCCGCACGCATGGCAGCGCCGGACCCAGCCGAAACCGAGACCCCACCGCACGCGCCCCGCTTCCGCGAGGCGATGGCCCGGTTTCCGACCGGCGTCACCGTCATCACGGCCCTGACCGACGCCGGTCCGGCCGGCCTTTCGGCGAACGCGGTCAGCTCGCTGTCGCTGGAGCCGCAGCTGATGCTCGCCTGTCTCGACCGGGGATCGCGGACCCTGCGGGCCGTCGAGGAGGCCGGTCGCTTCGGCGTCAACGTCCTCGCCGACGATGCCGCCGCGCTCGCGGTCAGCTTCGCCCAGAAGCTCCCGGTGGACGAGAAGTGGACCGGGGTCGGCTGGAGCGAGTCGCACGGCATCCCGGTCCTCGACGCAGCAATCGTCTGGATCGGCTGTGAGCTGCGAGACGTGATCTCCGGCGGCGACCACGTGATCGTCACCGGAGCGGTGCTAGCGGTCGCCGAGCGCGAGGGCGACCCGCTGATCTTCCATCGGGGCGCCTACCGCCCGCTCGAAGGAGACGGCTAGAGCGGCGAGGTGAAGGTCGCGCGGAGCGCGAGGCCGAGGATGACCAGCGCCGAGACGGCCATGATCCCGGTCTCGCGGCGGGAGATCGCGGCGGCGACCGCGGCCTGGCGGTCGGGCGGGAGCGAGTCGAAGTCGAGGCCCTCGAGCTCGTGCTCGGAGGCGACGACGCGGGCGCCCTCGCCGAGCAGCGCGACGAGGATCGGCAGCAACCCGTAGACGTAGTGGAGACCGTCGGGGGCCTCGCGGCCCTCGAGGGTGAGCAGGGCGCCGAGCGCGACCTGGACGACGACCGCCACCTGGGCGAAGCGGAGGACGTACCAGAAGCCGACCGAGGGCCGGCGCAGGTACCAGGCGGCACCGCCCCAGACGCCGGCGGCGAGGTTGGCGGCGAGGACCGTGATGCCGGTGATCAGATGGAGGGCGAGCATCGCGGGGGAGTTGATACCAGGGAGACCGCCGCCTGCATGGCGGGCCGGGTCCGGCCGGGTGTAGATTTGGCCGCGGCCGGGCAGTGCCCGGAAGGATCAGCGTGCTTCAGAGCTATCTACCCGTAATCGTCTTCGTCGGGCTCGGCATCATCGTCGGTGGCGCCTTCACCATCCTCAACAGGGTGCTCGGGCCGAGCCGCCCGAACCGGGTCAAGAGCGAGCCCTACGAGTGCGGCCTGCCGACCGAGGTGACCCGGACCTTCCGGTTCGGGATCAGCTTCTACATGGTCGCGATGCTGTTCATCCTCTTCGACATCGAGGTCGTCTTCCTCTATCCGGTCGGGGTCCTCCTCAACGTCTCGAACAGCGTCTTCGTGCTCGTCGAGATCGTCCTCTTCGTGTTCGTGCTGCTCGTCGGCTTCGTCTACGTCTGGCGGCGCGGGGCGCTGAACTGGCGATGAGGGGCTGGTGAGCGTCGCTTGGACGTAGAGCGGACGAAGCTGCGCGGGCTCAGCCCGCTCGATCAGCCGCGCTCCCCCGAGGAGCTTCGGATCCGGCAGCTCCGGGCCCGCGACATGCTGCGCGGCGATCTCGACGGCGCCGACCTCGACGAGTACGTCGAGTCGCGGGTGATGACGACGACCCTCGAACGGGCCCAGAACTGGGCGCGCGGCAACTCGATGTTCCCGGCGACGTTCGGGCTCGCCTGCTGCGCGATCGAGATGATGTCGATGGTCTCCGCCCGCTATGACACCGCCCGCTTCGGGGCCGAGGTGTTCCGCGCCTCGCCGCGCCAGGCCGACATGCTGATCCTCTCCGGCCGGGTCTCGATCAAGATGGTGCCGGTCATCCGCCGCATCTACGACCAGATGCTGGAGCCGAAGTGGGTGCTGTCGATGGGCGCCTGCTCCTCCTCGGGCGGGATGTTCGCCAACTACGCGGTGGTCCAGGGCGCCGACAAGTTCCTGCCGGTCGACATCCACATTCCGGGATGCCCGCCGCGGCCGGAGGCGCTGATCTACGGGATCCTGAAGCTGCAGCGGAAGATCTTCGGCGAGCCCGACCTCGGCTGGCGCCAGCGCTACGAGGCGTACGGCACCGAGGAGGACGAGCGGCCATGGAAGTCGGGGCCGCTGCCGGTCCAGCGGGTCGGCACGGCGCCGTCGGACGGGATCGTCGAGAGCCACCGGCCACCCCCGAGCGATGCCGAGCTGCACGCGCCGATCAGCCACCCGGAGCTGAGCGGGCACGAGGCGCACGACGCCTGGGAGGAGGCGGCCGATGACGAGCGGGTGAGGACGTCGCGTCCACCCACCGGCTGGAGGGACGATGCCTGACGCACCCGGGCTCGAGCTGATCGCCCACGAGGTCAACGAGCGCCACCAGGGCGCGATCGTCGGCTCGACCTACGAGCACGGCCAGGCGGCCCTGCTCGCCGACAAGGACCGGATCCGCGAGGTGCTCGACTACCTCCGCGACGCCCCCGCTCACGAGTACCGCTTCCTCGCCAGCCTTCACGCGGCCGACTACCTGCCGGCCGAGCCCCGCTTCGCGGTCCACTACGAGCTGCTCAACATGCCGCGGGTCGAGCGGCTCCGGGTCAAGGCGCTCGTCGCCGACACCGAGGACGGCAGCATGCCGGAGCTCGACTCGGTCGTCGAGATCTTCCCGACCGCCGACTTCCAGGAGCGTGAGGTCTACGACTTCTTCGGGATCTGCTTCCGCGGCCACCCCGACATGCGGCGGATCCTGATGCCCGAGGACTACGTAGGCTGGCCGCAACGGCGCGACTTCCCGGTCGGCGGCGAGCCGGTGATCTTCACGAACACCGAGGACACGGTCCCGGGCTGGACGAGGTGAGCGCGCGATGAACCGGACGACGCCGCCGATCCCCGAGTTCGCCGACACGAGCCGGACACCGGAGCAGCTCGGCCGCGACGCGATCGGCCGGACCGAGGCACAGGTGATCGGAACCTCGCCGATCGAGCGGACGGCGCTCGAGCGCGAGGAGGAGCTGTTCACGATCAACATGGGGCCCCACCACCCGGCCACCCACGGGGTGCTGCGCCTGCTCGTCAGCCTCGAGGGCGAGGTCGTTCGCGACCTGAAGCCGGTGATGGGCTACGTCCACACCGGGATCGAGAAGTCCTGCGAGGACAAGAGCTACTGGAAGGTCATCCCGTTCATCGAGCGGATGGACTACCTCTCCTACTTCTTCAACATGGAGGCGTTCTGCGGCGCGACCGAGCAGCTCCTCGAGCTCGAGATCCCGCCCCGCGCCGCCTGGCTGCGGATCCTCCACCTCGAGCTGAACCGGATCCACTCGCACCTCGTCGGGCTCGGTACGACCGCGCTCGACCTCGGTGCGATCTCGATGTTCTGGTACTGCTTCCGCGAGCGCGACACGGTCCTCGACCTGTTCGAGATGTCGTCGGGACAGCGCATGCACACGCGCTATTTCCAGGTCGGCGGCGTCGCCGAGGACATCCCGTCCGGCTTCGCCGAGCGGGTGCTCGCGTTCTGTGCCGAGATGCCGGAGCGGATCGACCAGTACGTCGACCTGATCGACCAGAACGAGATCTTCCTGCAGCGGACGAAGAACGTCGGCGTGGTGAGCAGGGAGCGGCTGCTCGAGCTCGGCGTCACCGGGCCGCTGCTCCGCGCCGCCGGCGAGCCATGGGACCTCCGCAAGGTCTCCGGTTACCTGCCGTACTCGGACTTCGACTTCAACGTCCCGATCGGGACAGTCGGCGACAACTACGACCGCTATCGCGTCCGGCTGACCGAGATGCGCGAGTCGGTGCGGATCATCGAGCAGGCGATCGAGGGGCTGCCGGACGGCCCCTGGGTCGCCGACGACCGCAAGGTCGTGCTGCCGCCGCGCCACGAGCTCAGCACCTCGATGGAGGCGCTGATCCATCACTTCAAGCTCGTCACCGAGGGCTTCCGGGTGCCGCCGGGTGAGGTCTACTACCCGATCGAGGGGCCGCGCGGCGAGTACGGGGTCTTCCTCGTCGCCGACGGCTCGGCGAAGCCGGTCCGCGTCCACATGCGCGATCCCTCGTTCGTCAACCTCCAGGCGCTGCGCGAGATGTGCGTCGGCGGCTACGTCGCCGACCTGATCGCCAACCTGGCGATGCTCGACCCGATCCTCGGAGGGATCGACCGGTGAGCGACGAGACGCCGACCGAGGACGAGCGCGACCAGGCACCCGGCGAGTCGGGCGAGCCGCCGGTTCCCGACGCCGAGAGCAAGCCGGGCTCCGGCGAGCCGGCACAGGCCGGCGAGGAGGTCGCCGGCGACCGCGGCGGAGCCGCAGCGGCCGAGGCCGCCGCCCATCCCGGGGTCGAGGACTCGGCCGCCGTCCAGGTGCCGGCCGCCCACGAGGTCGACGTCCCCGACGACCTCCGCGCCGAGATCGAGGCGATCATCGCCCGCTACCCGCAGGTCCGCTCGGCCTCGATCCCGACCTTGTTCGCGATCCAGCGCCGCTACGGCTGGTGCACCCCCGAGGGGATCCGCCAGGGCGCCGCGGTGATGGGAGTCACCGCCGCCTACCTCGAGTCGGTCGCGAGCTTCTACGACCTCTTCCACCTCGAGCCGGCCGGCCGCCACCGCGTCCTCGTCTGCACGAACATCTCCTGCTGGATGCGCGGCGGCGACCAGCTTCTCGACTCCTTCTGCACCGCGACCGGCGCCGACCGCCACGCGGCCGGCCACGGTGGCGCTCTCTCCGCCGACGGCGAGGTCTACGTCAGCGGGTTCGAGTGCCTCGGCGCCTGCGACCTCGCCCCGATGGCGTCGATCGACGAGCGCTATTACGGCCCCCTCGACGGCGCCGACGCCGTCGAGGCGATCGAGGCCCTCCGCAGCGGCAACGAGGTCCTCGCCGGCAAGGCGATGGCGATTCGCCCGCTCGCCGGCGGCCCCGACGGTGAGCCCGATCCACGCGTCGCCGGCGCGGGCTGAGCCGTCGCCCGCGGGCGCCTTTCCTGACGAAATCGGCTGAGAACGTGACATCGCGCGCCCCACGCGCGCGCTTTCATTCGCCACCCTCCCGGCGCATGTCCGACGTGGGTCGCTCAGATGACGTAGAGCATCACCACAGCGACCCAGGTCCGGTCGAGCGCGAGAACCGGCTGGCACGCCTGGCCCGCAGGCAGTACGGGGTGATTGCTCGCGACCAGCTTCTCAGGATCGGCTTCAGCCCGCCTGCTATCCGCTATCGACTCGAATGCGGCCGTCTACATCTCGTTCACCCTCAGGTCTATGCGGTCGGCCCCCAGCCGCTGGTCGCGAATGGCCGCTGGTACGCAGCGCTGCTCGCCACTCGTCCCGATCCCGCTCTCAGCCATCTCAGCTCTGCGGCCAAGCGCGGGCTGGCGAGGGAGCGCAATGTCGTCCATGTCACTACGACGATCCGCTCGGGCCGCCGGCTCATCGGCGTCGCCGTCCATCGCGTCCGCCGACTCCATCCCGAGGATGTCGAGCGGATCGATGGGCTGCCGGTGACGACCCTCCCCCGGACCCTTCTCGATCTCGCCGAGACCGAGCCCTACCACCGGCTGGAGACGATCGCCGAGGCGGCCGACCGGCGCGAGCCGCTCGACCTCGCAGCGATCCGCAGCTGCATGAAGCGGAACCCCGGCCGACGCGGGCTGGCGCCGCTCGACCGCCTGCTCTCCGACTACCTGCCGGTGCTCGACGCCAACGAGGGCCTCGAGCGCCAGTTCCAGCGCTTCCTCGCCGAAGCGGGGTTCCCGCAGCCGCAGACCAATGTGCTCGTCGCCGGTCAGGAGGTCGATTGCTGGTGGCCCGAGCACAA
>DASTTY010000091.1:0-20794 GCA_035759925.1 Solirubrobacterales bacterium | reverse complement strand
AGGACGGCGACGCCGCCGATCTCGCCGATGATCAGCGCCGACATGAAGGCGTGGGTGCCACGGACCGGGTCGCGGAACTGGTTGTCGGTGTCGCGGCGGGCGCCGTGAACCGAGTAGCCGATGATCGCGGCCGCGAAGAAGAAGATCGGGACGAACGCCGCGAGCAGATTGACCGCGGTCGGGAAGCCGCTGAGCTCGACGAACGTCGCGAGCAGCAGCGTCGCGAAGCTGTAGAGCAGCGCCGCGCGATGAGCGATGTCGACGTAGGGATGGGCGAGGCCGTCCTCGGCCGCGGCCATCTGCCGGTACTTCCAGACGCCGAGGACGAGTGCCCAGAGGAAGATCAGGCCGGCCGCGAGGACGACCGCCTTGGTGTCGCTGCCGATCTCCATTCCGCTTCCGCCTCCTTACTCCGCACGCCGCACGGCGATCTCGAGCGGGCGACCGTCGACTGTCACCGCTTCGCCGTCGGCCCCGTCATAGCTGACGCTCGTCGCCAGCGTCTCTCCGGTCACGTAGGACTCGTGGGCGCGAGCGGCTGCGACCAGCTCTGAATCGCCGCCCAGCGACAGCTCGATCCGGTCACTGATCTCGAGGCCCGAGTCCTTGCGGGCGCTCTGGACGGCGCGGACGACCTCGCGCGCATGGCCCTCGCGGATCAGGTCCTCGTCGAGGTCGAGCGCGAGCGCGACCGCCCGCCCCGCCTCCGACTCGACCTGGTAGCCCTCGAGCGGCTCCATCGCGAAGCTGAGCTCGTCGGGACCGAGCGTGTGCTCGCGTCCGTCGACGCTGATCCCGACGGCGCCGCCGGCCTCGAGCGTCGTCCGGACCTGTCCGGCGTCGAGCGCCTCGATCGCGGCCTTCACCTGGGGCATGTCCTTGCCGAAGCGGGGGCCGAGGGCACGGAAGTCGGGCTTGACGGTCCAGCTCGCGAGCTCGCCCTCCTCGGTCACGAACTCGAGGTCGCGGACGTTCAGCTCGGCACGCACGATCTCGGCGAGCCCCTCGATCGTCCGCCGTTCGGCGGCGGTCGCGACGATCACGGCCTTTGCGAGCGGCTGGCGCATCTTCACCTTCGCCTGGGCGCGGGCCGCACGACCGAGCTCGACGGCGCGCCGCGCCGCCTCGACGCCCTTCTCGAGGTCGGGGTCGCGGAGCGATTCGTCGGCCTCCGGGTAGTCCTCGAGGTGGACCGACGCTTCGAGTGGAGCGTCGGCGCCGTGGACGAGGTTGAGCCAGATCGCATCGGCGGTGAACGGGATGAACGGGGCGAGCAGCTTCGCCGTCTCGACCAGGCAGCGGCGGAGCGTCGCGAAGGCGGCCTCGTCGCCGTCCCAGAAGCGGCGGCGTGAGACCCGTACGTACCAGTTCGACATCTCGTCGACGTAGTCGGCGATCGCCTTGCCCGCGGTGGTCGAGTCGAACCCGTCGAGCCGCTCGCGGACCACCTCGATCGTGGCCTCGAGCCGCGAAACGAGCCACCGATCCATCTGCGCTTCAGCCTCTGTCCTCTGTCCTCTGTCCACTGTCCCCTGCCCTTCGGCCGCGTTCGCGTAAAGAACGAAGAACGAATACGTGTTCCAGAGCGTCAGCAGGAACTGCCGAACCGATTCACCGACGGTGTCGGCGCTGAAGCGGTAGCCGGCCCAGGGCTGCTGGGAGGCGAGGTAGTACCAGCGGAAGGCGTCGGCGCCGTGGACGTCGATGACCTCGTGCGGATCGACGAGGTTGCCGAGGCGCTTGCTCATCTTCCGGCCTTCGGGATCGAGGATCAGGCCGAGACAGACGCAGTTCAGGTAGTCGGTCTGGTCGAAGAGCAGGACCGACTCGGCGAGCTGCGAGTAGAACCAGCCCCGGGTCTGATCGATCCCCTCGCAGATGAAGTCGGCCGGGAAGCGCCGCTCGAACTCCGCCTCGTTCTCGAACGGGAAGTGGAGCTGCGCGAACGGCATCGCGCCGCTGTCGTACCAGGTGTCGATCACCTCGGGGACGCGCTTCATCTCACCCCCGCAGGACGGGCAGTCGAGCGTCACGCCGTCGATGTAAGGCCGGTGGAGGTCGACGTCGCCGGCCTCCGAGCGGGGCAGCTCGCCGCCGTGCTCGGTGATCGCTGCGATCGAGTCGATGCAGAGCCGCTCGTCGCAGTCATCCGCCGTGCAGGACCAGATCGGCAGCGGCGTCCCCCAGTAGCGCTCGCGCGAGAGCGCCCAGTCGACGTTCCCCTCCAGCCACTTGCCGAAGCGGCCGTGCTTGATGTGCTCGGGGTGCCAGCCGATCCGCTCGTTCTCGGCCAGCATCCGGTCCCGGACCTCCGACGTACGCAGGTACCAGGACGACTTCGCGTAGTAGATCAGCGGCGTCTCGCAACGCCAGCAGTGCGGGTAGGCGTGCTCGTAGGGGACCTCCCTGAAGAGCCGCCCCGCGGCGTCGAGTGCGGCGACGATCTCGGGATTGTGGTCGCGGACCAGCTTGCCCTGGAAGTCGGGCACCCGCTCGTCGTAGGTGCCGTCGAGGCGGACCGGGTTCTGCAGCGTCATCCCGTACTGCTCGCCGAGCCGGAAGTCGTCCTCGCCGAACGCGAGGGCCGTGTGGACGAGGCCGGTGCCGTCCCCGGTGGTCACGAAGTCCGCCATCAGCACCGAGTGGCCAAGCGGCCCGAAGTCGGAGCCGGCGATGTAGCCGAACGGCGCCTCGTAGCGGACGCCCTCGAGCGCGGTGCCCGGGAAGGTCGCGAGGGTCTCGTAGTCCTCGCCGAGGAGCGAGTCGGCGAGGGCGAGCGCGACGACGACGATCTCGCCGCCGGGCAGCTGCGCCCGCACGTAATCGATCTCCGGCCCGGCCGCGACCGCGGCATGCGCGATCAGGGTCCAAGGAGTCGTGGTCCAGACGAGCAGGTTGTCCCCGGGTTGCACCTCTGTCCGCTGTCCTCTGTCCTCTGTCCTCTCGATCACCGGCAGCCGCACGTAGGCCGACGGATCGACGACGTCCTTGTAGCCGCTGGCGACCTCGTGCGAGCTCAGCGCGGTCCCGCAGCGGGGGCAGTAGGGGACGACCTTGTGGCCCTCGTAGAGGCGGTCGCGCTCCCAGTTCTGCGCGAGCGACCACCAGACCGACTCGATGTAGTCGGTGTCCATCGTCACGTAGGGGTCGTCGAGGTCGATCCAGTGACCGACCCGCTCGACGAGCCGGTTCCAGTCGTCGACGTACGCGAAGACCGACTCGCGGCAGCGGCGGTTGAACT
Source organism: Solirubrobacterales bacterium (assembly GCA_035759925.1). Taxonomy (GTDB): domain Bacteria; phylum Actinomycetota; class Thermoleophilia; order Solirubrobacterales; family 70-9; genus RHKX01. Next base: position 17,553 of record DASTTY010000091.1, on the reverse strand, counting down.
CGGCGATGCCGTAGGCCTCGATCTCCTCCTTCGAGCTGATCCCGAGCTCCTTCTCGATCTCGAGCTCGACCGGGAGCCCGTGGCAGTCCCAGCCTCCCTTTCGCGGCACGTCGTAGCCGCACATCGCCTTGTAGCGCGGGTAGATGTCCTTGAAGACGCGGGCGAGGACGTGGTGGGAGCCGGGTTTGCCGTTCGCGGTCGGCGGGCCCTCGTAGAAGCTCCAGAGCGCCCGGCCCGCGCGGAGCTCGAGCTGGCGACGGAACGTCTCGCCCTCGCGCCAGCGCTCGAGAACCTGCTTTTCGAGCGCGGGGAAGGACTGCTTGGGATCGACCGGTGCGTAGCGGCGCATCGCGGCGGCCGATTCTAGGCGGCACCAACCATCTAGCCTTGGCCCCGCACCCCGACGACGAACGGAGAACAGGAATTGGCTGACGAATCGACGGACCAGGCAACCGCGGACGAGCGGCTCTGGGGGGGTGAGACCGACAAGGCGGTGGCGAACTTCCCCGTCTCCGGTCATCCGGTGCCGGCGCCGGTCATCCACTGGCTCGGCCGGATCAAGGCCGCGGCCGCGCGGACGAACGCCGAGCTCGGGCTCCTCGACGCCGGGCACGCGGAGCGGATCTCCGCCGCCGGCGACGCGGTCGGTCGTGGCGAGCACGACGATCAGTTCCCCGTCGACGTCTTCCAGACCGGCTCCGGCACCTCCTCGAACATGAACGCCAACGAGGTGATCGCGAACATCGCCGGCGACGAAGCCCATCCGAACGACCACGTCAACATGGGCCAGTCCTCGAACGACGTCTTCCCATCGGCCGTTCATCTCGCCGCGCTCGAGCAGACGAGCGCCGACCTGCTGCCGGCGGTCGATGCCCTCGTCGCGACCCTCGACCGCAAGGGGGCCGAGTTCGCCAACCACGTCAAGTCGGGCCGAACCCACCTGATGGACGCCGTCCCGGTCACCCTCGGCCAGGAGTTCTCGGGCTTCGCCTCGCAGATCCGCCTCGGTGCCGAGCGGATCCGCGGCACGCTCGAGCGCGTCGGCCAGATCCCGCTCGGCGGGACGGCCACCGGGACCGGCATCAACACCCACGCCGAGTTCGCCGATCGCGTCCGCGAGAAGCTGACCACCGACAGCGGCCTGGCGATCTCGGCGCCGGCCGACCGCTTCGAGGCGCAGGCGAACCGCGATGCCCTCGTCGAGCTGTCGGGCGCGCTGAAGGTGCTCGCGGTCTCGCTGATCAAGATCGGCAACGACCTCGCGCTGATGGGTTCGGGCCCGCGGGCCGGGCTCGCCGAGATCCGCCTGCCGGAGCTGCAGAAGGGCTCCTCGATCATGCCCGGCAAGGTCAACCCGGTGATCCCCGAGGTGGTGATCCAGGTCGGCGATCAGGTGATCGGAAACGACACCGCGATCACCTTCGGTGGCGCCCAGGGCCAGTTCGAGCTCAACGTCCGGGTCCCCCTGATCGCCCGCAACCTGCTCGACTCGATCAAGCTGCTCGCCTCCGCCTGCCGGCTCCTCGATACCCGCTGCGTCGCCGGGATCGAGCCGAACGAGGAGATGCTGCAGCGCCACGCCGAGTCGACTCTGCAGGTCGCGACGGCGCTGAACCCGCACATCGGCTACGACCGGGCCGCCGAGATCGTCAAGGAGGCGGCGTCATCCGGCCGTACCGTCCGCGAGGTCGCGATCGAGAAGGGCGTCGACGAGGCGACCCTCGACGAAGCGCTGGACTTCATCGGCATGACCCGCCCCCACGCCTGACGGCGCGCTCGTCAGGAGTGGGCGGGGTCAGCCGGCCGCTGCGGCGCTGCTGCCGTGCTCGCGGGCCGAAGCGACGGCGGCGGCGTGCGGGCCGAGCGCCCGCGGGAGGGCGACCGAGATCAGGTCGGTCGCGACCGGAAGGCCGGTGGCGTCGGCGACTGAGGCTGCAGCCTGCGGGCTCGAGAGGCGCATCACGCCACGCTCGAGCCGGCAGCCCATCGCCAGCTCCAGCGGCGTGCTGCCGTCGGCGCCGGCCGGCGGAAGCTGCGCGAGCCCCTGATGGCTCTGCGCTGCCCGGACCTGGTTGACGAACTCGAGGACGTACATGCCTTCACGATCTCTATCGGGGGACGCCACCGGGCACTTGAGGTCGGCCCGGGGCGGCTGGACGCCCCTGTCATCATCGGAGGTGACCCGACCGCGAGGAGAAGCCTATGACCGAGCCGAGATCGAGCGAGCCGAAGGGCACCGCCGTGCCCGGTGCGGGGGCGCCGGAGCGGACCGAGGTCGCGACCTTCGGCGCCGGCTGCTTCTGGAAGCCCGAGGCGCACTACCGCGAGGTGCCGGGCGTCGTCGACACCGCCGTCGGCTACGAGGGCGGTCACGTCGCCGACCCGACGTACGAGCAGGTCTGCACCGGGACGACCGGTCACGCCGAGGTGGTCCGGGTCACCTACGACCCCGACCGGGTCGGTTACGGGGAGCTGCTCGACCACTTCTGGGCGATGCACGACCCGACCCAGGTCAACCGGCAGGGGCCCGACGTCGGCGATCAGTACCGGACGGTGATCTTCACCCACACTCCCGAGCAGATGGCCGCGGCCGAGGCCTCGAAGGCCGCCCTGCAGGAGCGCTATGACGAGCCGATCGCGACGTCGATCGAGCCCGCGACCGGGTTCTGGATGGCCGAGGGCTATCACCAGTGCTACCTCGAGCAGCGTCGCTCGGGAAGCGGCCTGATCAGCTCGATCCTGGGCCGCTGACCCGGCCGCCGGGCTCTCCGGACGTCAGACGTTGATGGCGACGTATTTGGTTTCGAGATACTCGAGGATGCCCTCGGTGCCGCCCTCGCGGCCGAGCCCTGATGCCTTGACGCCGCCGAACGGCGCGCCGGCATTCGAGACGAGCCCCTGGTTGAGGCCGATCATCCCCGTTTCGAGGCGCTCGCAGACGCGCAGGGCGCGCTTGACGTCGCCGGTGAAGACGTAGGAGACGAGCCCGAACTCGGTGTCGTTGGCGGCGGCGATCGCCTCGTCCTCGGTCGCGAAGGTGGCGATCGGGGCAACCGGCCCGAAGATCTCCTCCTCGAGCAGCCGGGCGTCATCGGAGACGTCGGCGAGGACCGTCGGCTCGAAGAACGAACCTGCCCCCTCGACCGCACCGCCGCCGACGAGGGCCCGCGCGCCCTTGCCGACAGCGTCGTCGACGAGCTCGGCGACCTTGGAGCGCTGGTCGTCGTCGATCAGCGGTCCGACCTCGACGCCGTCCTCGGTGCCGCGGCCGATCTTGAGGGAACCCATCCGCTCGGCCAGCTTGGCGGCGAACTCCTCGGCGACCGACTCGTGGACGTGGAAGCGGTTCGCCGAGGTGCAGGCCTCGCCGACGTTGCGCATCTTCGCGATCATCGCCCCCTCGACGGCGGCGTCGAGGTCGGCGTCCTCGAAGATCAGGAACGGAGCGTTGCCGCCGAGCTCCATCGAGGTCTTCAGCACGTTCTCGGCCGACTGCTCGATCAGCATCCGGCCGACCTCGGTCGAGCCGGTGAAGCTGAGCTTGCGAAGCCGCGGGTCGCTGATGATCGGCTTCGAGACGGCGCTCGAGGAGGTGCTGGTGACGATGTTGAGGACGCCGGCGGGAAGGCCGCATTCCTCGAGCAGGGCCGCGAGAGCGAGCATCGAAAGCGGCGTGTTCTGGGCCGGCTTCATGACCATCGTGCAACCGGCGGCGATCGCCGGGCCGATCTTCCGCGTGCCCATCGCGGTCGGGAAGTTCCAGGGGGTGATCATGTAGCAGGGACCGACGGGCTGGCGCATCACCATCACCCGGCTGGCGCCGTTGCCGGCGACCTTGTAGTCGCCGGTCAGCCGTAGCGCCTCGCCGGCGTTCCAGCGGAAGAACTCGGCGGCGTAGGCGATCTCGCCCTTCGACTCGGCGATCGCCTTGCCCATCTCCAGCGTCATCAGAAGCGCCAGCTCCTCGCTGCGCTCCGCCATCAGCTCGAAGGCGCTCTGGAGGATGTCGCTGCGGCTGTTCGGTGGCGTCGCCGCCCACTCCTCCTGAGCCGCGCAGGCGGCGTCGAGCGCGGCCACCGCGTCATCGGCGGTCGCGTCGGCGATCTCGCAGAGCGTCTCGCCGGTCGCGGGATCGTCGACGGCAAACGTCCCGCCGCCGCTCGCGTCCCGCCACTCGCCGCCGATCAGAAGCTGCTTGGGCACCGAATCGATCACCGACTGCTCCGTAGCGTCGCTCATTTCCACCTCTCCGTTCGCAGGCCGTCTTCCGGGCTCAGACTACCCGTCGGCGTACGGCTGAATGGGGATCCCGTGGTCGGTCTTGCGGGTTCCGAGCTCGTAGGACGCGCCGCCGTCGACGCGGATCGTCAGATCGGGCCGGCCGGGGCGGCTGACGACGACCTCGAGGTCGGCGATCGAGCAGTGCAGCGAGTGATGGCCGGGCCCGGACGGGTCGGCGTAGAGCCAGCCGACGAATTGGTCGCGGGGGCCGGCGACTGTGCCACGGGCGGTCAGCTGCTCGCCTCCGACCGTGAACCGGCAGCGTGTCGTCTCGGTCCGCACCCGCGTCCGCAGGATCTCGCCGAGGCCACCGACCCGGAACCGCTCGCCGCCGTGGACGATCTCCCCGTTGACCACCCACGGCGACAGGATCGGGCCGAGCCCGATCCGCCCGCCGCCGAGGTCGACGTAGCCGCGCGAGCCGTCGGCGCCGACCGTCGCACCGTGGATCCAGACCCATGTCGCTGCGTGCTCGGTTCCCCAGTTGTGGCCGATCATCCCCGGCCAGGACTCGAGATTGACCCGCTCGCCGGCGACGTCGATGATCCCGTCGAAGCTGGCGCTGGGATGGGGGCTGAGGAGCTTGGTCCGCGGCAGCGGCCGCTCGTACATCCACTCGGCCGGGAAGTGGCGCAGGGGCCCGTCGTGGTCGGTGAAGCGGAGGTTCCAGCTCGAGTGGGTCCCGTCGTCGGCGACGAGGCCTTGGACGCGGCCGGGGGCGATCTCCGACTCGCCGACGCGGACGTAGGTCTTGGCGGGGGTCGTGATCAGATCGGGACCGACCTGCTGCTTGGCGGCGACGGGGCCGGGCCGATCGCGATCGAACCACGTCATCCAGACGGCGCCGGTCGGGTCGGCGCCGGGGCGCTTGTGGATCGTGTGGCGGATCCAGACTGCCCGCCCTCCCTCGGGGGCCGCGGCCTTGAGGTAGAAGCTCTCGTAATGGCCCTCGCCGGGCGGGACCGATGGAAAGCGGGCCTGCGTTCGCACCGGCAGGCAGCGTATTCCTCTGCGGCGGCCGGGAGGCGACGGCTGTCACAGTTTGCGGATGCCGACCCACGACGACGACGGGCCCGCGGGCCGGCGCTCGCCGGCGCGCCGGTGGACGGTCGCCGCGATTGCGGCGGTCGCGGCTGCGGTCGTGGTCGCGGTTCTGCTTCTGACCGGCACCGTCGGCGGCGACGGCTTCGACGCGGGGCGGATCGCGGAGGCCGGGCGCTCCGGCGGCTCCGCCGATCCGTTCGCGTGGGAGGCGGACCGAACCGGTGACTTCGAGCGCCGGGCGGCACTTGGGCTCTCGCACGTCCTCTACGAGAAGAGCCCGGGCGGGATCGTCGCCAGCGCCCGCCGGACGGCGCGCTGGCGCGATCAGATCGAGCGGGCGGCGGCCGCACACGGCGTCGATCCGAACGTGATGGAGGCGATGGTCCTGCTCGAGAGCGCCGGCCGGCCGGAGGTGATCGCCGGGGATGACCCGGAGGCGGCGAGCGGGCTCGCGCAGATCGTCGCCGGCACCGGGACCGACCTGCTCGGGATGCGCGTCGATCTCGCCCGGAGCCGCGCGCTGACGAAGCGGATCGCACGGGTCGAGGCGGAGACCGCGAAGGCGAAGCGGCAGTCGCGCAGCAAGCAGCCGAAGGTCCGCACGCGGGCGCTGATGAAGCTGCGGCGCCTGCCCAAGCAGGAGCAGGCGTTGCGCGAGCGCCGCGCGGACGTCGACGAGCGCTTCGACCCCGAGGCGGCGCTCGACGGGATGGGGAAGTACCTCGAGATCGCCGCCGATCGCTTCGGCCGCGCCGACCTCGCGACGACGAGCTACCACATGGGGATCGGCAACCTCGAGAACGTGATCGCGGCTTATCGCGAGGAGACGCCGGTCGACGATCCGAGCTACGCCCAGCTCTTCTTCGACTCCTCGCCGCTCGCGAACCGGAAGTCGTGGAATCTGCTCGCCTCGTTCGGCGACGACAGCTCCACCTACCTCTGGCGGGTCCTCGCCGCCGAGCGGATCATGGACCTCTATCGCAACGATCGCTCCGAGCTCGAGCGGCTCGCGGAGCTGCAGGGGAAGAAGGCGACCCAGGAGGAGGTCTTCCATCCGGAGGCCGACACGGAGGTGTTCGCGAGCCCCGACGACGTCCAGGCGGCACTCGACGACGGAACGTTGCTGTCGCTGCCGGACGGCGCCTCCTACGGTTACGCGATCGATCCCGGGATGGGCGAGCTCGCACCGAAGCTCGGTGTCGATTCCTCGCTGTACCGGGCACTCCGTCCCGAGGCGCTGGCGACGCTGATCTACATGACCTCGCGGGTCCGCGAGATCGACGGCGGCAAGGGCGAGCTGAACGTGACGAGCACGGTCCGCGACCGCGAGTACCAGCAGCGGCTCGTCGGTATCAACGACCAGGCAACCGACGCCTACTCGCTGCACACGACCGGCTGGTCGTTCGACATCGAGCGCAAGTACGCGAGCGACCGCCAGGCCGAGGCCTTCCAGTTCATGCTCGACCGCCTCCGCGCCCTCGACGTGATCGATTACGCCTACGAGCCGGACGCGATCCACGTCACGGTCTCGAACGAAGCGAAGCCGCTGTTGGACTCCTGACGGAGGGCCGAGCGTCTGCCTGCGGCGGGTCCTGCCGGGGGGTCTCCCATAGCTCCTGCGCCACCGGCATTGCTCGGAGCTATGGGAGCCCTCCCCCCGGCACCCGCCGCCCAGGCGTTTCGGGCCCCTCCGTCAGGTGTCCTGACGAGGCCAGCCTCTGGGCCCGTTACGTGTGCTTGATGGTGAGAACGTCTCCGTCGGCGACGAGGTATTCCCGGCCCTCGATCCGGAGCAGGCCGCGGTCGCGGGCGGGGCCGTAGCCGCCGCACTCGACGAGCACGTCCCACGGGATCACCTCGGCCTTCACGAAACCCTCCTGGATGTCGGAGTGGATCTTCCCGGCCGCATCCCAGGCGCTGCCGCCGCGGCGCAGGCTCCAGGCGTGCGCCTCGGTCTCGGGTCCGGCGGTGAAGAAGCTGATCAGGTCGAGCAGGTCGTAGGCGGCGCGGACCATCCGGTCGAGCCCGGACTCGGCGACGCCGAGCTCCGCCCGCATCACCGATGCCTCCTCGTCGTCGAGCTCGGCCAGCTCGGCTTCGATCTTGGCGCTCAGGGCGATCGCCCGGTCGCCGCCCTCGCGGGCGTGCTCGACGAGCGCGGCCGGCGGCTCGTCCTCGCCCTCGTCGACGTTCGCGACGTAGAGCACCGGCTTCGACGTGAGCGCCTGGAGGTTCTGCGGTCCGGCGGGGAAGACCGCATCGGGTACCGGCACCGCGCGGACCGGCTCGCCGCGTTCGAGCGCGCCGACGACGTCGGCGAGCCAGTCACGCTCGGCGATCGCGTCCTTGTCGAGCGCCTTGGCCTGCTTGCCGACCCGCTCGAGCCGCCGTGTGGCGGTCTCGAGGTCGGCCAGCATCAGCTCGGCCTCGACCATCTCGGCGTCGGCGACCGGGTCGATCTCGCCGCCGGGGTGGGGGACGCCGGCGTCGGAGTGAGCGCGGACGACGTGGCAGATCGCGTCGGTCTCGCGGATCGAGGCGAGAAAGCGATTGCCGAGGCCCTCGCCGGCGGCCGCGCCGCGGACGAGCCCGGCGATGTCGTGGACCTCGAGCGACTCGTGGACGACGGGGGACGATCCGAGCGTGGCAGCGAGCTCGTCGAGGCGCTCGTCGGGGACGGGGGCGATCGCGACGTTCGGCTCGATCGTCGTGAACGGGTAACCGGCCGCCTCGGCGCCGGCCTGCGTGAGTGCGTTGAAGAGAGTCGACTTGCCGGCGTTCGGCATCCCGACGATGCCGACCTTCATCGGAACGCCTCGGGAGGAGCGGGCGGCTGGGGCTCGGCCGGCTCCGGCAGCGGCCAGGCGCGGCCGATCGCCGAGCCGAGGGCGACCCCGGCGAGGACGTCGCTCGGGTAGTGCATGCCGAGGTAGGGACGCCCGGCGCAGATCAGCCCGGCGAGGGCCAGCAGCGGCAGCCGCGCCCGCGGGGCGACGCGGGCGAGGGCGGTGGCGCCGGCGAGGGCGGAGGTCGCGTGCGCGGAGGGGAACGAGAGCTCGCTCGGGGCGGGACCGAGCGGCGGGTGCCCCTCGATGGCCGGCCGGTCGCGCCCGACGGTCGCCTTGACCGCGTAGTTGACGCCGACCGCAGCGGGGCCGGCAGCGGCGGCGATCAGGAAGGCGCGGCGGTGCTCGCGGCCGAGGGCGGCGCCGAGGATGCCGAGCCCCGCCCAGCCGGCGCCGAGCTCACCGAAGCCGGCGAGCGCCTGGGCGGTCCGTTCGGCGAACACGCCGTGGCCGCGGGTGCGGAGCGCGACCAGCAGCCCCTGGTCGAGCCTGCCCGCGGCGATCCGGATGTGACCGAACGCCGTGCGGCGATCCTCGACGCGGCGCCGCAGCCGGCGGCCGCGCTCGCGCGGTGGCGGCATGCGCAGCCGTCGGGGTCGTTTGGTTGTCAGGGCCGGCGGCACGGCCGCGCAGCATAGGCCCGGGCCCGATAACCGGTCATCTCAGCCGACGATCAGCTCGAAGTGCTCGCCGCCGGTCTCGAAGCGGAGCCGGCCGTCGTCGCTGAGCGACGCGACATCGACAAGCTCGCCGTCGATGTTCAGATCCTCCTCCGGACCGAGCTCGAGCCCGATCGTCCGGCCGCGGGACGAGACGACGCCGCGCTGCCGCTCGACGTCCCCGAGGCGAAGCCCGAGCGCGTGCTTGACGAGCCGGGCCCTGCTGCCGGCTTCGATCACGATCACATCGAGCATGCCGTCGGCCGAGTCGGTGCGAAAGCCGGCGCCGCCCCCGAAAGCGCCGCTCCCGGCAACCGACGCCTGCCACGCCTCGCCGGCGAACAGGCGCTCGCCGTCGACCGTCACCGTGCAAGGGATCGGCTCCGACTTCAGCCCCGCTCCGACGGCGCCGGCCGGATAGGCGAGCGCACCGAGGTCCTCCTTGAGCCCGCCGGCCTCGGACGCCGCGGCCGGCGGCAGCCCGGCGCCGGCGACGTTGACGAACGGACGGCCGCAGACGCGCGGCAGCTCGACCGACCGTGTCTCGGTGCCGCCGGCGGCAAGCCGGCAGGCGGCGGCGAGCTCGGCGGGCAGTTCGAAGTGGGTGGCGAAGTCGTTGGCGGTCCCGGTCGGGATCACCGCGAGCGGGACTCCAGCCGCCTCCGCCAGCGCTGCGGCCTCGCCGATCGATCCGTCGCCTCCCGCCACTGCGATCCGCTCGATGCCGGCACCGATGTCCAAGGGCGCTTCGAGCGCGAGCGCGTCGACCTCCGCGCCGGCCTCGGCGAGCAGCGCCGCCACGCGTCCGGCCTCGCCGCTGCCCGACTTCGGATTGGCGATCAGCGCGATCCGGGTCACGGCGGCGAGCCTAGATGAGCGCCGGGGGCTCCGCGATCCGGGACGGGCAGCGTGACGCCGGGCTGACAGACTCCCTGGCGATGGCGAACGAGGCGACGGTCACCCTGATCCCCGGGTTCGAGCATCGGCCCGGCCACCACTGCGGGTCGACGGCGCTGCGCAACCTGCTCGCGTTCCACGGCACCGAGATATCCGAGGAGCTCGCCTTCGGGCTCGGCGCGGGCGCCTGCTTCTACTACTTCGCCGCTCCGGACCTCTCACCGACGCGGTTCACCAACGGCCGCACCGGCCGCCTCGAGGAGAGCTTCCTCGAGTTGACCGGCGCGCCGCTGCGGCTGACGAAGGAAAGCGATCCGGACCGGGCCTGGAAGCTGGCCCGCGAGGTCGTCGACGAGAGCCGCCCGGCGCTTCTTCTCACCGACCTCTTCCACCTCGACCACTACGGCAACTCCGCCCACTTTCCCGGCCACGCCGTGGTCCTCGCCGGATACGACGACGAATACGCCTACGTCGCCGACACCGGCTTCCCCGAGCTGCAGCGGACCTCGCTCGCCGGTCTCGCCAGGGCCCGCCACGAGCAGCATCCCTACTACCCGCTCGCCGGCCACATGGTCGATGTCCCCGGCGAGGCACCCGGCGTCGCCGAGCTGCGGGCGGCGGCGCCAGCTGCGATCGAGCGGGCGGCGCGGCGGATGCTCGAGCCGGACATGGGCGACTTCGAGGGACTGCCGGCGCTGCGCCGCTTCGCCGCCGAGGTCGGTGAATGGCCGCAGGCGACTCCCGACTGGCAGTGGTCGGCCCGCTTCAACTACCAGGTGATCGAGCGCCGAGGGACCGGCGGCAGCAACTTCCGCTCCCTCTACGCCCGCTTCCTCGCCGAGGTCGGCAGCGACGACGGCGCCGCACTCGCCGCCGCCGCGGCCGAATCGTGGTCCGCCCTAGCCGCCGAGCTCTTCGCGGCGAGCGAGTCCGACGATCCCGACCCGGCCTGCTGGGAGCGCATCTCCACCGGCGCGGCGCGCGTCCTCGACGATGAGGAGCGACTCTGGACGGACCTCAGCCGCTGAGTTGCTCCGACAGGATTGCGCCGGCGAGCCACCGATCGGGATTTGGGTCCCATACGACCCACAATCCCGATCAACGGATGGCCGCCCATCCCCGTCCCCTCTCAGCCCCTCCCCGCCGACCCCACTACTCCGCCGCCGGCTCCTGATCGGGGTCGAAGTCGGCGCGGCGGCTCTGGCCGATCGGCAGGCCGGCGGGGCGCCGGGCGACGTCGCTGAGGTGAGCGAGGCGGCGGCGCATGTAGATCCGCCGCTGCAGAGTCAGCGTGATCAGGCCGGCGACGAAGATCGAGGTCAGGTTGAGCGCCAGCTGCACGGTCGCGCCCCAGGTCGTTCCCCAGTCGGTGTAGGCCGCGGCGACGCCGATGTTCGCGGCTGCGGGCACGGTCGCAACCGAGATCAGGACGCCGACGAGGGCGCTCGACTTCGCCGTCGTCAAGCTCAGCATCCCGACCACGCCGGCGGCAAGGGCGACGTAGACGGAGAAGAAGTCCGGGTTGGAGATGAAGCGGACGAGCGAGTGGGAGTCGAAGTTGATCGTCTCCGGGATCTGCCCGACCGCGCGGAGCAGATGGGTCATCGCGTAGGTGACGACGATGCCGACGGCGAAGCCGATGAGGAGTGCGGCGGCGGAGCTTCGGGCGAGCTCGCGGCTGCGGTTGACGAGCGCGACGCAGGTGCCGGCGATCGGGCCGAAGTCGGGGCCGACGACCATCGCGCCGATGATCAGGATCGGCTGGTTGAAGTAGATGCCGACCGCGGCGATCAGCATCGCAGCGGTCATGAAGATCAGGTAGCTGGAGGAGAGCTCGACGTTCTCCGACGTGCGCGAGGAGACGTTCTCCCAGACGACCGGGTCCGAGCCGAAGTCGTCGCGGCGGTTCCGGAAGGCGTTGCTCGCCGCGCCCGATATCTCGGCGTCGACCTCCTCGATGGCGATCGAGCCCTCGATGTCGACGTTGAGCTCACGGAGGTCGGCGACCAGCAGGCTGACGTCCCGGCGGGCGACGTCGGCGAGGATCAGGTCGCCGACCGGCTTTCTCGCCACCCCCTCGAGGTGGACGACGTTGAAGACCGACTCGGAGTTCTCCAGCAGATCGAGGACGTGCCGGCACTCGGCGTTCGGTGCGACGATCCGGAGGTTGACCACGGCCGGATCGTACGGCTCAGGGGTGCGAGCCGACTGTGAGCTTCTTGTGAGGATTTGCTTATGATGCGGCCTTCGCGCAAGTCCCGTCTTGCACGGCTCCGCCCAGGGTCCCCGGCCGGAGGAACGTCCGCGGGCCCGACGAAGGAGGCTTTCGACCATGGCCAGAGCACGTACACGCAGCCGACTTCGGGCCCGCCGCTCGCGGATGCCCGAGTCGCACCCCCGCCCGCAGCGTCCCCCGATCGTCGAGCTCCGCGACGCCACCATGGTCTATCCCGGGGGACACGTCGGCCTCGAGCGCGTCTCGATCTCGATCGACCGCGGTGAGTTCGTCTTCCTCGTCGGCCCGACCGGCTGCGGCAAGTCCACTTTCATCAAGCTGCTCCTCCGCGACCTCCAGCCCGCGAGCGGGACGGTCCGGGTCGCCGGCAAGGACATCAACGACATGTCGCGCTCGAAGGTGCCGCAGCTGCGCCGCCGGATCGGCACCGTCTTCCAGGACTTCAAGCTGCTCCCGAACCGGACCGTCTACGACAACGTCGCCTACGCGCTGCAGGTGATCGGCACCCCGCGCTCGGAGATCAAGCGCCAGGTGCCCGAGATCCTCCGGATGGTCGGCCTCGGCGCGAAGATCCACAATTACCCCGACGAGCTCTCCGGCGGCGAGCAGCAGCGCGTCTCGATTGCTCGGGCGTTCGTGAGCCACCCGCCGCTCCTGCTCGCCGACGAGCCGACCGGCAACCTCGACCCCGAGACCTCGATCGGGATCATGCAGCTCCTCTACCGGATCAACCGGACCGGCACGACCGTCGTCGTGGTCACCCACGACCGCGAGATGGTCGACAAGATGCGGCGGCGCGTGATCCAGCTCTACGACGGCCGCGTCATCCGCGATCAGGCCGCCGGGATGTACGCGACCGACGAGGACACCTCCGAGTTCGGCGTCCGGGTCCGCAGCGAGCTCGGCGTCGCCGAGCCGGATGACCTCGACGACGGCGGGGCGGTGCTGTGAGCCGTCTCATGTTCTTCCTCGGCGAGGCGTATCGCGCGCTTCGCCGCAACGCCGCGCCGTCGCTGGCCGCGATCGTGACGATCGCGGTGACGGTCCTGCTGATCGGGGTCCTCGTCCCGGTCCTCGACGCGAGCGGCTCGAAGACCGATGACGTCCGCAGCCAGCTCGAGCTCAAGGTCTTCCTCTTCGACGACGCGACCAACAACGAGATCAGCAACCTCCAGGACAAGATCGGCGCGATCCCGCACGTCGAGAACGTCGAGTACGTCTCCCCGGCGGCGGCCCTGAAGATCCTCGAGGACCGGCTCCAGGACAAGAGCCTGCTCGATCAGCTCAACAGCAACCCGCTGCCGCCGGCCTTCAACGTCAAGGTCGACAACCCCGACAACCTCGAATCGGTCCAGACGGCGCTCTCGCCACCGGATTCGACGGGCAAGCCGCAGCCGATCAGCGCCGCCATCGACGAGATCGTCACCGGCGATCAGACGCAGCAGATCCGCGAGGTCACCGGAGCGGTGAAGATCCTGCTCGCCGTGATCGCCGTCCTGCTCGCGATCGCCTCCGTGTTCCTCGTCGGCAACACGATCCGCCTGTCGATCTACGCACGCCGCCGCGAGGTCGAGGTGATGCAGCTCGTCGGCGCCACCAACTGGTTCATCCGCTGGCCGTTCGTGATCGAGGGGCTGGTCGTCGGCCTGTTCGGCGCGCTGATCGCGGTCGGCATACTGTTTCTCGGCAAGGTGACCATCGTCGACCCGCTGTCTGACAACTTCGCTTTGGTCGAGAACCTCAACACGATCTCCTTCGGACCCCTGATCGCCGCATTGGTGACGGGCGCGATGGTGGTCGCGGCGCTTGGCAGCGGAGTGACGCTGCGCCGCTTCCTCCGCATTTGAGCGACGGTCGCCGCCGTCTCCCGACGTTCGTCCTCGGCGTCGTCGCGGGCGCGGCGGTCGCCATTGTGCTGCTCGCGTTCGTCGGTCCCCTCCAGGACCTGCTTCCCGACAACCGGACCCCGAACCGGACGGCGGAGGCACAGCAGGTCATCGAGGATTCCTATTTCCGGCCGACCAACTCGGAGGAGCTCGAGAACGCCTCGATCAACGGGATGGTCAAGCGGATCAGCCAGGAGAACGACGACAAGTTCTCGCATTACTTCGATCCCGCCGCCTACAAGCGGTTCCAGGCCTCCACCTCCGGCGAGTTCTCGGGGATCGGCGTCACCGTCACCGAAACGAAGAAGGGCCTGCGGGTAGCGCAGGTCTTCGCCGGGGCGCCGGCCAAGGACGCCGGGATCGGGACCGGCGATCTGATCGTCGGAGTCAACGGCAAGTCGATCGCCGGCGTCTCGGCCGACGCCGCCGCGGCTCGGATCAAGGGTCCGGCCGGAACGAGCGTCCGCCTCACCGTCGTCGACGCCGGGAGTGGCAAGAAGCGGCAGGTGGAGGTCGAGCGCGCGAACGTCAAGGTCCCGGTCGTGGCCGGCAGGCTCGAGAAGTCCGGCGGCCACGAGATCGGCTACGTCGCGCTCGCCGGCTTCACCCGCGGCGCCCACGGCGAGCTTCGCGACGAGATCGCGAAGCTCGATCAGCGCGGCGCCGAAGGCCTCGTCTTCGACCTCCGCGGCAACGGCGGCGGCCTCGTCGACGAGGCCGTGCTCGTCCAGTCGATCTTCCAGAAAGAGGGCCCGGTGCTGACCATCGAGGGCCGGACCCGTGACAAGAAGACCTTCGACGTCACCGGCGATCCGCTCGAGGGGATCGGTCCGATGGCGGTGCTCGTCGACGGCAACACCGCGTCGGCATCGGAGATCGTCACAGCGGCGCTGAAGGAGAACGACCTCGCGACCGTGATCGGGACCCGCACCTATGGCAAGGGCGTCTTCCAGGAGGTGATCCCGCTCGACGCCGGCGGCGCCCTCGACCTCACGGTCGGCGAGTACCTGACCGCCAACGGCACGTCGATCCTCGGCAAGGGGGTAGTGCCCGATCAGCGCGTCGTCGACAAGGACCCGGGCAACGGCGATGCGGTGCTCGACGCCGGGCTCGATCAGGTCGCCTCCGAGCTGCCGGGCAGCTGATGCCCGAACCCGCCGATCCCGCGCGCCCGCGCGCGCTCGTCGTCGCCCGCCGCGGGCGCTTCTGGGTCGGCGAGCCGCTGTTCGAGCGCGGCCCGCAGGTGAGCCTCGCACGCGGTCGCGTCAAGGTCGCGCCCGGCGGGATCGCGCTCTGCCGGATCGATCATCGCGGCGGCCAGCCGATCGTCGACCTCGGCCGCGCCGACAATGCCCGTGACGTCGTCGCCGCGCTGATCGCCGACCGCGGGCTGCGTCCGACGTTCCGGGATCGCCACGAGGAGGAGGCACGGAGCGCCGTGGCGCGGCTCGAGCGCGACGGCGGCCGGCGTCGCGACCTGACCGCCGAGCCGACCTTCACGGTCGATCCGGCCAGCGCCCGCGACTTCGATGACGCCGTCTCGGCCCGGGCCGAGGGCGGCGGCTTCCGGGTCTGGGTCCACATCGCCGACGTCGCCGCCCACGTGAAGCCGGAGAGCGGCCTCGACCGCGAGGCGTTCCAGCGGGCGAACTCCACTTATGCGCCCGGCTCCGTCAGCCCGATGCTGCCCGCTTCGCTGAGCAGCGACGCGTGCAGTCTCAACCCCGGCGTCGAGCGGCTCGCGGTTACCGCCGAGATCGAGCTCAGCGAGTCGGGGGAGGCCCGCTCGGCGAGCTTCTACCGCTCGCGGATCCGCTCCGACGCACGCCTCGACTACGACCACCTCGACCGGATCTTCGCCGGGACCGAGCGGGCTCCGGAGCCGGTTTCGGCGGCGATCGCTACGGCCCGTCAGGCGAGCGCGGCGATCGCCCGCTCCGGTCGCTCCGGCCTCGAGGTGACGAGCGCCGAGCCGGAGTTCACGTTCACTCCCGAAGGCGACGTCGAGGGCGCCCACGCGCTCGTCCAGACCGAGGCCCATCGCCTGATCGAGAAGCTGATGATCCTCACCAACGAGCAGGTCGCGCGGCTGCTCGAGCGCAAGGACGTACCGACGCTCTACCGCGTCCACGAGGAGCCCGACCCGGCCAGGGTCCGGGTGCTGATCGACCAGCTCGCCTCGCTCGGCGTCCCCACCCCGGCGCTGGCCGAGGCCGCCGGGCCGAGCGAGGCCGGGGAGGCGGCGATCGAGGCGAGCCGCCTCGTCGCGGCCGAGGCGGAGCGGCGCGGTCACGGCGCCGCCAGTCTCTCGGCGCTGGTGCTCCGGGCGCTGAAGCCGGCCCGCTACAGCGAGGTCAACCTCGGGCACGCCGGGCTCGGCAGCAGCGCCTACTCGCATTTCACCTCCCCGATCCGTCGCTACCCCGACCTGATCGCCCACCGCGGACTGCTGTCTGTCATCGACGGCAGCGAAGAGCGTCCCGACGTCCACGCGGTCGCCGGGGCCGCCGTCCACTGCTCCGACCGCGAGCGCGACTCGATGCGGATCGAGCGGGACGGCGACGACATCTGCGCCGCCTTCCTGCTCCGCCGGGAGCTGTTCGAGCGCGGCGCCGAGACCAGCTTCGCCGGCGAGGTGTCCGGCGTGATCGGGGCGGGTGCTTTCATCCGCTTCGGTGGCGAGCACGCGGACATCTACGAGGGCTTCTTCCCGGCCCGGCGGATGCCGGGTGAGCGCTTCGAGATCAACGAGGTCGAATCGGCGTTGATCGGGATGCGGAGCGGTAAGCGGGTCGGGATCGGGGACGCGATCGAGGTCCGGGTCGAGTCGGTCGAGCCGGCCCGCGGGCGCGTCGACCTGGTCGCCGCCGGCGACGACCGCGACGATCGGCCACGGCGCCGGACCGGGCGCGGGCGGGGCCGGCGATGAGCGAGGCGAAGCGCGGCCCCGACGTCGCGACCAACCGGGCGGCGCGGTTCTCCTACGAGATCGTCGAGACCTTCGAGGCGGGGATCGTGCTGACCGGCACCGAGGTCAAATCGCTGCGCGACGGCAAGGCGCGCCTGCAGGATTCGTACGCCGCGATCGAGGAGGGGGAGGTCGTCCTCCGCGGCTCCTACATCCCGCCTTACCCGCCCGCCCGCGACAACCACGACCCGGAGCGACCGCGGAAGCTGCTCATGCATCGCTGGGAGATCGAGCGGCTGATCGGCCGGATGCAGCGCAAGGGGTTGACGCTGATCCCGACCCGGATCTACTTCCAGGGCAAGCGCGCCAAGGTCGAGCTGGCGCTCGCCCGCGGCAAGCAGCAGCGCGACAAGCGGCGCCAGATCCGCGACCGCGATGTGGCCCGCGACATCGAGCGCGAAGTCAAGCATCGGAACCGCTGAACGGCGCCGTTCAAGTTCACGCCGCGGGCCTCGCGAACGCCCGCTGCCCTTGCTTGAATGTCGATGTCGGGCGGAACAGAGAGGATTGGATTGAGCGAGCAGGATCAGCAGCAGGGGCCGGGAGCTCCGGAGCCGGGCGCCGCACCACCGCCGCCGCCGCAAGCCGCCCCACCGCCACCGCCGCAGGGCGCCCCAGCGCCACCTGCTCCCGATCAGCCCGCACCCGCCCCGCCCGCCGGCGCTCCGGCGCCGCCCTCGAGCGTCCCGCCGCCGGGCGCTCCGCCGTCGGCCGCGGCGCCCCGCGTGGCGGCCCC
>DASTTY010000090.1:0-5594 GCA_035759925.1 Solirubrobacterales bacterium | reverse complement strand
CCGGCCGGCCGACTGCGCCTGACGCTCGGCCTCGAGACGCTCCTGGCGGAGGCGCTCCTTCTCTTCCTTGCGGCTGGCCACGAGCGCGGAAATGTAGCGGACCCCGCATGCCCGCCCGCGTTGTCCGGCTGCTGACGACCGTCGCCCCGCGCTGTTTCGACGTGAAACGGTCGGGGTAAGTCGAGTGTCGTGATTCGTGGCTTTGGAGAGCAGGGGCGATGAGCGCGGCCGACGAGACGCTCGGGACGATCCGCACCAGGATCCCGGCCCGGCTCGACCGCCTGCCGTGGTCGCGGTTCCACTGGCGTGTCGTCATCGGGCTCGGGACCGTCTGGATCCTCGACGGGCTCGAGGTGACGATCATCGGTTTCCTTGCGCCGACCCTCGTCGCCAAGGGCAGCGGCGTCGATCTGACGAACTCCGACATCGCGTTCGCGGCGTCGATCTACATCGCCGGCGCCTGTCTCGGAGCCCTGTTCTTCGGTCAGCTCACCGACCGCTTCGGGCGTAAGAAACTGTTCCTGCTGACTCTGGTCGTATACCTGACCGCGACGGTCGCGACGGCGTTCTCGTTCGCCCCCTGGTTCTTCCTCCTCGCCCGGTTCTTCACCGGCGCCGGGATCGGCGGTGAGTACGCAGCGATCAACTCGGCGATCGACGAGCTGATCCCGGCCCGTGCCCGAGGCCGCATCGACCTGATCATCAACGGCTCCTACTGGCTCGGCGCGGCCGGCGGCGCGCTGCTGTCGCTGATCTTCCTCGACAAGGCGATCTTCGCCGCCGACGTCGGCTGGCGCGTTGCCTTCGGGATGGGCGCGATCCTCGGGCTCGGGATCCTGTTCGTACGACGGCACGTGCCGGAGAGCCCGCGCTGGCTGTTCATCCACGGCCGCGAGGAGGAGGCCGAGGAGATCGTCGACAGCATCGAGAAGGAGGTCGAGGAGGAGACCGGGGAGGACCTCGACAAGCCCGAGGGCGACCCGATCGAAGTCCGCCAGCGGCGGCGGATCCCGTTCCGCGAGATCGCCCGGACCGCCTTCCGCGTCTATCCGAAGCGGAGCGTGCTCGGCCTCTCGCTGTTCGTCGGGCAGGCCTTCCTCTACAACGCCGTCACGTTCACGCTCGGGCTGACGCTGACGACCTATCTCGGCGTCGCCTCGAACAAGGTCGGGATCTTCTACGCCGTCTTCGCGGCCGGCAACTTCCTCGGCCCGCTCCTCCTCGGCCGGCTCTTCGACACCGTCGGCCGGCGGCCGATGATCGCCGGGACGTATCTGATCTCGGCGGTCCTGCTCGTCATCGTCGCGATCCTCTTCAACAACGAGGCGTTCAGCGACTGGGGCTTCATCGCTGCCCTCGGCGTCACCTTCTTCTTCGCCTCCGCCGGCGCCAGCTCCGCCTACCTGACCGTGAGCGAGATCTTCCCGATGGAGGTGCGGGCGCTCGCGATCGCGTTCTACTACGCGATCGGCACCGCGATCGGCGGCATCGTCGGTCCGCAGGTGTTCGAGCGGCTCGCCTCCTCGAACGATCCCGGCCAGGTCGCGATCGGCTACGCGGTCGGCGCGATCGTGATGGCGATCGGCGGCATCGTCGAGATCTTCCTCGGGGTCAAGGCCGAGCAGCAACAGCTCGAGGACATCGCCAAGCCGATCACGGTCGCCGAGGCTGAAGAGGGCGGCGAAGAAGAAGGGGACGAGCAGCGAGCCGCGCGTGAGCGGACCGATGAGCGTCACCGCGCCCGCGAGCAGCGGCAGCGACAGGGCCGCCGCCGCTACCGCCTCGGCCCGGGCAGCGCCTCCTACTCGCCGTTCGCGGGCTTTCCGACACAGCAGCGGCCGGAGTGGATCGACCTCGAGGTCGACCGGATCGCCCGCGAGGTCGGCAAGGAGGGCGAGGTCGACACGCGGACCCTGGCGGCGCGGCTCAGCGCGTCGCGCTGGGGTCCCGGCCGTTACCGCGCGGCCCTCCGCGAGGCGATCGCGGAGGGCGCGATCGTTCGTACGGGCCGCAACCGTGTGGCGCCTGCGGGCCGTGCCGACGACGCCGGCGACGCGACCGCCAGCGACACGACTGTCGGATAGCGCCGTGCTCGCCTGTCGGCTGCTCGGGCACCGGCCGCGCTTTCACTCCGAGGGCACGACGCTGATCTGGGCGTGCGAGCGCGATTGTGGCGCCGGCGGCAGCAAGGAGTACCCCTCGGCCGAGGCAGCGCGCCGGTACGCGCAGGCGTTCGACCGCGAGGACTCCGATGCCCTCGGCAAGCGCCCGCTCCTGTCGCTGCTGCCGCTGCGGATGGCGCGCCGCCGCCGCTAGCTCGAACCGCGAGTCGCGGCGGCGATCTCGCCGCCGGTCCGCTCCCAGGGGCGGCCGGCTTTGATCGCGCCGAGGATCGCCTTGACCGACGTCGCCCGGTTGAGCACGAAGAAGTGGACCCCGGGGGCGCCGGCGGCGAGCAGCTGCTCGCACTGCCGCGACGCGTAGGCGATCCCGAAGGCGCGCTCGGCGTCGGGGTCGCCGTCGAGGGCGGCGAGCTGCTCGTCGAGGCGCTCGGGGATCCGGGCCTGACAGACGTCGCAGAAGCGATGCAGGCCGGAGCGGGAGATGATCGGCAGGATCCCGGGGATGATCGGCACCTCGATACCGGCGTCGCGAACCTGCTGGAGCCAATCGAAGTAGACGGCGTTGTCGAAGAAGAGCTGGCTGATCAGGAACTCGGCGCCGGCGTCGACCTTCTCGCGAAGGAAGGCGATGTCGGCCTCCGCCGATGCGGCCTCGGGGTGGATCTCGGGAAAGCACGAGGCGCCGACGCCGAACCGCGCCGACGCCTCGCGGCCGCGGATGAACGCGGCCAGCTCGGCCGAGCTGCGCAGGCCGCCCGGTGGCGGCGAGAAATCGGGCTCCCCGCGCGGCGGATCCCCGCGCAGGGCGAGGACGTTGTCGATCCCGGCGGCTTCGAGACGGTCGAGGATCGCGTCGAGGCCCTCGATCGTCTCGCCGACGACGCTGAGGTGCGCCATCGTCTCGATCCCGTAGTCGCGCTTGAGCCGGGTCGTGACCTCGACCGTTCCCTCGCGTGTCGAACCGGCCGCCCCGTAGGTGACGGAGACGAACGACGGCTCGAGCCGGTTCAGGTCCTCGACGTTCGCGAACAGCTCCTCGACGCCCTCGCTCGTCTTCGGCGGGAAGAACTCGAACGAGAAGCAGGGCTCGTCGGCGGCGGCGAGGAGATCGGGGATTCGCATCGCGCTGAATCGTAGGGGGGTCACGCGAAGATGGATTAGGGTGCCGCAATGGCCGCAGGGGTCGAACCGGGCAGCGCCGGCACGGTGATCTTCTTCCCCGAAGGCGCCTTCGGCCCGACCAACAACTGCATCGGCATCGCCGACGTGATGCGCCACCGCGGATGGCGTGTCGTCTTCATCGCCGAGGAGTCGTTCGCCGGGACCTTCGTCGAGAAGGGCTTCGAGGAGCGGCTGATGCGGCTCGGGCCGCCGCCCGAGCAGGAGGAGGACGCCGGCCAGTTCTGGAAGGACTACATCCGCGAGACCGCGCCGGTCTTCCGGAAGCCGACGATCGAGCAGCTCGAGGGGTTCATCGCGCCGACCTTCGAGGCGCTGATCGACGGCGCCCGCTACGTCGACGAGCGGCTCGTCGAGATCATCGACGAGGTCCGGCCGGACGTGATCGTCGAGGACAACGTCGTCGCCTTCCCGGCCCTGCCCGCGAGCGGGGTGCCGTGGGTGCGAATCGTCTCCTGCAACCCGGCCGAGATCAAGGACCGGGACGTGCCGCCGGCCTTCTCGGGCTATCCGGTCGCCGACCGCGGCGGCTGGGACGCTTTCCGGGAGGAGTACCGGCGGGTGATCCGGCCCCTGTACGAACCGTTCAACGAGTTCTGCCGCGAGCGCGGAGCGCCCGAGCTGCCGCCCTTCGAGCTGATCCACGACTCGCCGGACCTCAACCTCTGGCTCTATCCGGACGCCGTCGACTACAGCCGCGCCGACCCGCTGTCGGGGATCTGGCGCAACCTCGAGTCCTGCGTCCGCGACACCGACGAGCCGTGGCGGCTGCCGGATCGGCTCGCGATGGAAGAGCTCGCCGAGCGACCGCTCGTATACCTCAGCCTCGGCTCGCTCGGCTCCGGCGACGTCGGCCTGATGCGGAAGTTGATCGAGGAGCTCGCCGACGCGCCCTATCGCGTGATCGTCTCGATGGGGCCTCAGCACACCGAGCTCGAGCTCGCGCCGAACATGGCCGGCGCCGAGTTCCTGCCACAGGTCTCGCTGCTCCCCGAGGTCGATCTCGTCGTCACCCACGGCGGCAACAACACGGTCACCGAAGCCCTCCACTTCGGCAAGCCGATGGTCGTCCTGCCGCTCTTCTGGGACCAGTACGACAACGCGCAGCGGATCGACGAGACCGGCTTCGGCAAGCGCCTCGACACCTATGCGCACGACGGCGGTGAGCTGACCGGCGCGATCGACGCGCTGCTCGCCGACGCCGGGCTCGCCGACCGGCTCGCGGGCGTCTCCGATCACCTCGCGGGGGTCCGCGGAACCGAGCGGGCGGCGGAGCTGATCGCCGCCCACGGGTAGCTGCGCCGGTGAAGTTCGGCCTGACGATCTTCCCGACCGCGGAGACGATCCAGCCGGCCGCGCTGGGGCGGCTCGCCGAGTCGCACGGCTTCGAGTCGCTGTGGTTCCCCGAGCACACCCACATCCCGGTCAGCCGTGAGACGCCGTATCCGGGCGGCGGCGAGCTGCCGGACGAGTACGCGCGGATCTACGACCCGTTCGTAGCTCTGACCGCCGCCGCGGCGGCGACCGAGCGGTTGCTGGTCGGCACCGGGATCTGCCTGATCGTCGAGCGCGACCCGATCACGACGGCGAAGGAAGTCGCGACGATCGACCGCGTCTCCGGCGGGCGCTTCCTGTTCGGGGTGGGGGCCGGCTGGAACCTCGAGGAGATGGCGAACCACGGGACCGACCCGCAGTCTCGGTTCTCGCTGATGCGCGAGCGGATCGAGGCGATGAAGGAGATCTGGACCGGCGACGAGGCCTCCTACCACGGCCGCCATGTCGACTTCGAGCCGATCTGGTCCTGGCCGAAGCCCCTCCAGCGCCCGCATCCGCCGATCCTCGTCGGCGGTAACTCGGGCGGTGCGCTCGACCGCGTCGTCGCGCTCGCCGACGAGTGGATCCCGAACCCCGAGACCCGGCTCCGCGAGCTGCCCGACCGGATCGCCGACCTCCAGGGGCGCGCCGCCGCCGCCGGCCGCGACCGGATCCCGGTCACCTTCTACGCGGTCAAGCCCGAGGCCGAGGCGTTGCGGCGATTCGCCGCCGCCGGGGTCGACCGCGCCGTCTTCTACCTACCGCCGGCGCCGGCCGAGCAGATCGAGCCTTACGTCGAGCACCTGGCGGAATTGGCAGGCTCGCTCGGCTAGCTATTTGAGCTGGCGGCGGAGGATCTTCCCCGAGGCCGACTTCGGGATCGCCTCGATCCGCTCGAGCAGGCGGATCTTCTTCTGCGGCGAGACCTTGGCGGCGACGAACTCGAGGATCTCGTCGTCCTCGACCTCGCCGGAGCAG
>DASTTY010000089.1:0-38396 GCA_035759925.1 Solirubrobacterales bacterium | reverse complement strand
AAGCCTGCGTTCGGAAACTCGCGCAGCCACTCGATGGTCGCGACCCGGCGCCGCTTCAACCCGAACCTCCAGAAGGTCCGGATCGACGAGGGCTCCGGCCCCCGCCGCGTCTACGTCTGCACGCGCTGCCTGAAGGCCAACAAGGTCACGAAGGCCGCTTAGCCGGGCTCAGACGTACTTCTGGACCTTGCCGGCCTCCAGGCAGCGCGTGCAGACGTACTCGCGGCTCGGGGCGCCGTTCACGAGGATCCGGACCTTCTGGAGGTTCGGGTTGAAGCGGCGCCGGGTCGCGACCATCGAGTGGCTGCGCGAGTTTCCGAACGCAGGCTTCTTGCCGCAGCTGTGGCATACCTTGGCCATCGGGGGCGGCATGGTAGCGACCGCGACGCGGCGGTGGCGACGGCGGGGTGTCCGGAAGCTCAGGTCAGACGGTCGTCGCCGGAGAGCAGGTGCATGCGGACGGCGGCGATCGCGGCGTTACGGCCCTGGTCGCGCTTGCCGCCGCCGGCGCGGGCCTCGGCCTGCTCGCGGGTGTCGCAGGTGATCACCCCGAACGCGCAGGGGACGCCGGTCTCGAGGGTCACCTGGCGGAGCCCGCTTGCCGATTCGGCGCAGACGAAGTCGTAGTGGTCGGTCTCGCCGCGGATCACGACGCCGAGGCAGGCGACGCCGGCGAAGCGGCCGGAGCGGGCGCAATACTGGGCGGCGAGAGGGAGCTCGAAGGCGCCGGGGACCTCGAAGGTCTGGACCGACCCGGCGCCGGCCCCCATCTCGAGGAAGCCCTCGAACGCGCCGTTGGTGAGCCGCTCGGCGAGATCGCCGTAGAAGGTCGCGACGCAGATCGCCCACTCGGCGGCGGCGACCCGCTCGCGCTCCTGCGGCTCGAGCGGCCCGAGATCGCCGTCAGCCATCCCGCTCCTCGTCCCGCCCGCGTTCGATCCGGCCGTCGCGCTCCTGCTCGTCGTGGATCATCTCGTCGTCGAAGGCGAGGCCCTGGTGATGGAGCGTGTGGCCCATCCGGTCGCGCTTGGTCGCCAGGTAGTCCTCGTTGTGGGGATTTGCGACGGCGACGATCGGGACCTGCTCGGTGACCGACAGGCCGTAACCCTCGAGGCCGATGATCTTCTTCGGGTTGTTGGTGAGGATCCGGATGCTGCCGAGCCCGAGGTCCTGGAGGATCTGGGCGCCGATGCCGTAGTCGCGTAGGTCGGCGGGCAGGCCGAGCTTGAGGTTGGCGTCGACGGTGTCGAGGCCCTCCTCCTGGAGCTTGTAGGCCCGGAGCTTGTTGAGCAGGCCGATCCCCCGGCCCTCCTGCGAGAGGTAGAGAAGTACGCCGCTGCCCTCGTTCTCGATCATCGCCAGCGCCGCGGCGAGCTGATCGCCGCAGTCGCAGCGCAGCGAGTGGAAGACGTCTCCGGTCAGGCACTCGCTGTGGACGCGGACGAGGACGTCGTCCTGGCCGGCGACGTCGCCCTTGACCATCGCGACGTGATGCTTGTCGTCGACGAGCGACCGGTATCCGACCGCGGTGAACTCCCCGAACTCGGTCGGCAGCGACGTGGAGACGATCCGCTCGACCAGCTTCTCGCGCTGCCGCCGGTAGGCGATCAGATCGGCGATCGTGATCATCTTCAGGCCGTGGAGCTCGCAGTAGGAGGCGAGGTCCGGCACCCTGGCCATCGTCCCGTCGTCGTTCATGATCTCGCAGATCACGCCGGAGGGGTTGAGGCCCGCGAGGCGAGCGAGATCGACGCTCGCCTCGGTGTGGCCGGTGCGCTCGAGGACTCCCCCCTGCTTCGCCTTGAGCGGGAAGATGTGACCGGGGATGCGGAGGTCGCCGGGACCCGAGCCGGGGTCGATCGCGACCTGGACGGTCCGCGCCCGATCATGGGCCGAGATCCCCGTCGTCACCCCCTCGGCGGCCTCGATCGAGACCGTGAACGCCGTCTGCAGGGGCGCTTCGTTCTTCGCCGCCATCAGGTTGAGGTCGAGCTGGTCGCAGCGCTGCGCGGTCAGCGCCAGGCAGATCAGGCCGCGGCCGTGAGTCGCCATGAAGTTGACCGCCTCCGGCGTCGCGAACTGGGCGGCCATGACCAGGTCGCCCTCGTTCTCGCGATCCTCGTCGTCGCAGACGACGACCATCCGGCCGCGGCGGATCTCCTCGATCGCCTCGTCGATCGTCGTGAACGGGGCTTTCGATGCGCTTCGGGACATTGTCGTCTCTTCACTTTCCATCGCTCACCTCGAAGCCTTGCAGGAGACGCTCGGCGTGCCGAGCGATGACATCGACCTCGACGTTGACCGGATCGCCGGCGGCGACCGTGCCGAACGTCGTCCGCTCGAGCGTCTCGGGGATCAGCGAGACCTCGACGATACGCCCCTCGACGCCGGCGACCGTGAGGCTGACCCCGTTCAGCGCGATCGAGCCGCGTTCGACGACGTAGCGCTCGAGCCCGGCAGGAAGCTCGATCCTGACCCGGCGGGCGAAGCCGTCCTCGGCGACGCCGGCGACGGTGCCGGTGGCATCGACATGGCCCTGGACGATGTGCCCGCCGAGGCGGTCGGAGGCCCGGACCGCGGGCTCGAGGTTGACGGACGAGCCGGGCTCGAGCCGGCCGAGCGCGGTCAGCTCCAGGGTCTGATTCATGACGTCGGCGGCGAACCCGCCGGGATCGGGATCGACCGCGGTCAGACAGGCTCCGGCGACGCTGACCGAATCGCCGGGCTCGAGGGCGGCGCCGAGCCCGGCCGCGATCCGAAGCCGCGCCCCGGACTCGCCGCGCTCGATCGACGCGATGGTGCCGATCTCGCTGATCAGGCCGGTGAACATCTCACCACTCCCGCATCCGCACGCGCGCGAGCATGTCCTCGCCGCTCGGCTCCCAGTTGATCGACAGCGCCCGCTCCGCGCCGTCGACCCGCTCCGATCCGGTCCCGCCGATCAGTGGTCTCGCATCGTCACCGCCGAGCACGAGCGGAGCGTAGAAGAGCCGCATCTCGTCGAGCTCGCCGGCGTCGCGAAAGGCGCCCGCGAGGGTCGCGCCGCCCTCGAGCAGCACGCTCGTCACCCCCTGCTCGCCGAGCAGGTCGAGCGCCGCCCCGACCCGCTCGGGGCCCGCGCCGGGGCAGACGTGGACGCTCACTTCTGCGGCGGCGAGCGCCGCGACCCGCTCCCGTGGCGCCTCCGAGCCGGCGATCACGACGACCTCCGCCTCGGCGGCGGTGCGAACCAGCTGCGAGTCGAGCGGCAGTCGCGCCGCCGAATCGAAGACCACCCGACGCGGCTGCCGGCGAGCGCCCACCCCGCGCGCGGTCAGCAGCGCGTCGTCGGCGAGCGCGGTGTCGATGCCGACGGCCACGGCGTCGGATTCCGCCCGCCAGCGGTGGACCAGCTCGCGGGAACCCTCCCCGGAGATCCACTTCGAGTCGCCGGTCGACGTCGCGGTGCGCCCGTCGAGGCTCAGCGCCGCCTTGAAGGCGACCAGCGGTCGACCCGTCCGCGCGTGCTTTCGGAAGGGCTGGTTGAGGAGCCGAGCCGCCGCCGCCTCGCCGCCCTCGGCCCAGGCGACCTCGACGCCGCCATCGCGAAGGATGCCGGGCCCGCGGCCGCTCGCCTTCGCGCTCGGATCGTCGGAGCCGACGACGACGCGAGCGATCCCGGCGGCGAGGATCGCGTCGGTGCACGGCGGTTGGCGGCCCTCGTGCGCGCACGGCTCGAGGGTCACGAACATCGTCGCGCCGGCCGGATCGGCGCCACGCCGGCGCGCGTCGGCGAGCGCCGCCGTCTCGGCGTGGAGGCCGCCGAGCTCGGCGTGATGGCCCTCGCCGACCGTCTCACCGCCGGGCGCGACGATCACCGCGCCGACGAGCGGATTCGGGCTGACAGCACCGCGGCCGGCGGCGGCGAGCTCGAGCGCCCTGCT
This sequence comes from Solirubrobacterales bacterium, assembly GCA_035759925.1. Lineage (GTDB taxonomy): Bacteria > Actinomycetota > Thermoleophilia > Solirubrobacterales > 70-9 > RHKX01. The sequence goes on along the minus strand of DASTTY010000089.1, from coordinate 34,473 downwards.
CATCGGCGTTGGCTGTCCGGTGGCGACGTTCCGGCTCATGGCTGAAGCGCTCCTGCGAGACGTTGATTGACCAGTCAGTCAACGATCATCGTAGCGTCCCGGGACCCTGGCTCCCAGAGCCGCTCGCCGCGACTGCGACCGCGCCGATTATCCTCCCCCTCCGCCGCCCCCGACCCTGGAGCGACACTCCCTTGAGCGACGCCGAGCTGATCCTCGTCGGAGGCCTGCTGCTCGGTGCCGGGATCGCCGCGGCGATGGTCGCCGACCGGGTCAGGGTGCCCGGGCTGGTCCTCTTCCTCGGTCTCGGGATGCTCGTCGGCAGCGACGGTCCCGGCGGCGTCCACTTCGACGACGTCGAGCTGACCCGGACGCTGGGGACGATCGGCATCGTGCTGATCCTCTTCGAGGGCGGGCTGTCGGCCGGCTGGGACGAGATCCGCCCGGTCCTGAAGCCGGCGATCTCGCTGGCGATCGTCGGAACGATCCTGACCGCCGCGATCGCCGCGGTCGCGGCCGGCCTGCTGTTCGACCTCGGCACCCTCGAGGCCCTGATCGTCGGCGCGGCGATCGCCGCGACCGACTCGGCGGCGATCTTCGCGGTGCTGCGCGGCTCGACGCTGCGCCGGCGGATCGCGCGAACGCTCGAGGGCGAGTCCGGCCTCAACGACCCGATCGCGGTGCTGCTCGTCACCGGGTTCATCTCGCTGCTCGAGGACCCCGGCTACGGGATCGAGGACATGGTGCTCGGCTTCGCCGGGGAGCTCGTCATCGGCGCCGCCGTCGGGGCCCTGATCGGGATCGGCGCCCGCTGGGCGTTCGTGCGACTCGACTACCCGACCCCGGGCCTCTACCCGGTCGCCTCGATCGCGGCCGCCGCGCTCGCGTTCGGTCTCGCCGACGTCAGCCACGGGTCCGGCTTTCTCGCGGTCTACCTGACCGGGCTCACGCTCGGCACCGGGATCGTCCCCGCGCAGCGCACGATCACCGCCTTCCACCAGGGCCTGAGCTGGGTCGCGCAGATCTCGCTGTTCTTCCTCCTCGGGCTGCTGGTCTTCCCGAGCCAGCTCGCCGACGTCGCGCTGCAGGGGACCGCGCTGGCGCTGGCGCTGATCTTCGTCGCCCGCCCGGCAGCCACCTTCGTCGCGACCCTGGTCGAGCGCTACCGCTTCCGCGAGCGGGTGATGCTGAGCTGGGCGGGGCTGCGGGGTGCAGTGCCGATCTGGCTCGCGACGCTGCCCGTGATCGCCGGCGTGGAGGGCAGCGGCCTGCTCCTCAACGACATCTTCTTCGTCGTCGTCATCTCGACGCTTCTGCAGGGATTCACGTTCGAGCCGCTCGCCAAGCGGCTCGGCCTGACGACCGGCGAGGCGGCGCTCCCCGAGCCGGTCGTCGAGACGGGGATGATCCAGGAGCTCGGCGGCGACGTCCTCGCGATCCGGATCGCGCCCGGCGACGCCGCTGACGGCCGGATGGTCAAGGAGCTCGGACTGCCGCGGCAGGCGCTCGTCAGCATCATCGTCCGCGACGGCCAGGCCGTGCTGCCGCGCGGCTCGACGGTGGTCGCCGGCGGCGACGAGCTCCACGTGCTGGTCCGCCGCGAGCGCCACGGCGAGATCGTCCAACTGCTCGACATCTGGCGCGAGGGACCGATTCCGGAGCCGCCGAGGGTGCCGCTCGGCCTGCGCGGCTCGCCCGCGATCTTCTCGGTGCGCCCGACCCGTCCCGAGGACGCCGACACGGGTGCCCCCAACCTCGTCGACGGCGTCGAGGTCGCGCTCACCCTGCGGGTGCGCCACGACGTCCCGGCGGCGGTCGTCGTCCTTGCTGACGGCCGCTTCGCCGTCACCGGCCCCGACCTGATCGCCGTCGGCGGCCGGCAGACACTTGCGCGATGGTGCGCGCGGCGAGCGCGCACCGACAGCGTCTCGCCGCAGGAGCGTGCCTGGCTGCAGGAGGCGATCGGGACGATCGACGCGCCCGACCTGAGGTGAGCGCCGGGGGGAATGCCTAGCCGGCGCCGACGGCGTCGGCGATCTCTCGGTAGGCGGCGGCCGGATCGGCGTTGCCGAAGATCGCGGAGCCGGCAACGAACCAGTCCGTCCCGGCCGCAGCGGCGTCGGGGCCGGTCGCAGCATCGATGCCGCCGTCGACTTCGACGACCGCCCCGTCGGCCATCGACGCCATCGCCCGCAGCTTCCCGAGCGAGCCGGCGACGAACGACTGCCCGCCCCAGCCCGGGTTGACGCTCATGCAGAGGAGCAGGTCGCAGTCGGCGGCGATCGCATCGAGCGCGCCGACCGGGGTCCCGGGATTGATCGCGACACCCGCGTTGCAGCCGCTCTCGTGGATCGCGTGGACGACGCGGTTGAGGTGAGCGGTGGCCTCGGCGTGGATCGTGATCGAGTCGGCGCCGGCGTCAGCGAACTCGGCGACCTGCGCCTCGGGGCGCTCGATCATCAGGTGGCAGTCGACGACGGCGCCGGCGTCGTGGATCCGTTCGGCGATCGCGTCGACGATCAGGGGCCCGATCGTGATCGGCGGGACGAAGTCGCCGTCCATGACGTCGACGTGGATCACCTGCGCCCCGGCGGCGAGCACCTCGTCGACCTGCTCGCCGAGCCTCGCGAAGTCGGCCGAGAGGATCGAGGGAGCGACCTGGCGGCCATCCGGGACCGCGACCGGACCGGCCATCAGATGACGCGCAGCATCGAGGTCCCGCATTCCTGGCAGCGCAGATCCTGGTCGACGCTCATCCGCACGATCGTCTGATGGGTGCCGCAGCCCGGGCACTGGGAGACGAGCTCGTAGCGCTGCAGGCAGTTGACGCAGCGGAAGCGGCCGGGGAGCTGCGTCGGCCGCAGCCACGGCTCGCCGCAGCCGGGGCAGGACGGCCGCGAGTAGGTCTGGGATCCCGGTTCGGCGGAGGAGCTCACGGGGGCGATCGTAGAGGGCGCGGTGGCGGCGCCCTCACCGACGCATCGCTGCGACGAAGAAGCCGTCGGTGCGGTCCCGGTCGTTCCGGGTCTGCAGGCAGCGCCGGTCGCCGGGCGCGGTCAGCGGCGCGAGCGCCGGATCGGCCGCGAGGTCGGCGACGCGCGCTCCGGCCGCGGCGATCACCGCCTCGTTCTCGCGGCGCGAGATCGTGCAGGTCGAGTAGATGACCCGTCCGGCCGCACCCGCCGCGGTCAGCGCCCGGTCGAGGATCCGCTCCGCGGTTGCCGCCATCGCCTCGATCTGCTCGGGCCGGCGACGCCAGCGGGCGTCCGGGCGCGAGGCGAGCGTGCCGAGGCCCGAGCAGGGTGGGTCGACCAGGACCGCATCGAAGCCGCCGGTGGCGCGCGGCTCGGTCGCGTCCGCGTTCTCGACGCTCGCCGCGGTGGCGCCGAGGCGGTCGAGCATCCCCCGGAGCTCGCGGGCGCGGCCGGGGTCGCGCTCGACCGCGACGAGGCCCGCGCCGCCGCCGCCGAGCGCCGCCGCGATCTGACCGGCCTTGACGCCGGGCCCGGCGCAGAGATCGAGGATGCGCTCGCCGGGTTGCGGCGCCAGCAGCTCGACGACCAGCGCCGAGGCCCGGGACTGGGCGACCAACTCGCCGGCGGCGATGAGCTCGTCGATCCGCCCGCGATCGCCGCCGGTGACGACGATCGAGCCGGACGGCGCCGGCGGGCGATGCGGATCGGGAGGTTCGGCGGCGACGCCGGCCGCGGCGAGGTGCCGCAGGGCGTCGTCGCGGTCGCCGCGCGCCTCGTTGACGCGCAGCGCCCGCTCGGGGGGTTCGTTGATCGCCGCCAGCAGCGAGCGGGCATCGGCCGGGCCGAGCTCGTCCCACCAGAGCTCGGCGAGCCAGAGCGGGACCGAGTGGGCGAGCGCGGCGCCGACCGGGTCGTGGTCGTCTAGACCGCCGAGCAGCTCGTCGCGCTCGCGGGCGGCGCGACGCAGGACCGCGTTGACGAGGCCGGCGCCACGGCGGCGACCGCCGCGACCCTTCGCGAGCGCGACCGCCTGATCGACGGTCGCGTGATCTGCTTCGCCGCTGCCATAGAGCAGCTCGTAGAGGCCGAGGCGGAGCGCCGCCCGCAGCGGCGGGTCGATCCGCTCGACGGGACGATCGGCCAGCCGGGCGATGAAGTGATCGGTGGTCCCCCGACGCTGCACGGCCCCGTAGGCGAGCGCCTGCGCCTGCGCGCGCTCGCGGCCCTCGAGACCGAGCCTGTCGGCCGCGGCGCGGAGCGCGCGATCCGCCCAGGCGTCCTCCTCGAAGACGCGGCGGACGATCTCGAACGCTACTCGGCGGGCGGGCGTCGGCGCGCTCACCGGGGCGGGGGCGCGACCGCTGCCGGCGGACCGTGGCCGCGCAGGTAGTCGGCGGCGTCCATCCAGCGGCCGCCGGCGGGCTGGACGGAACCGATCCGCAGCGCTCCCGAGCCGCAACCGAGCAGCAGCTCCCCCGCCGCGGACTCGAACCGCCCCGGCGACGGGCCGGCGGCGAGGACGATCGGGTCGCGGAGGCCGAGCCTCGCTCCGTCGCCGAGCTCGGCGAAGGCGCCGATGTGCGGCGTCAGCGCCCGGATCGTCCGCCCGGCCGACTCGGCGCTCGCCGTCGGGTCGATGCGGCGCTCGTCGCGCTCGATCTTCTCGGCGTAGGCGACCCCGTCGCCGGCCTGCTCCTCGTAGTCGAGCGGCCCGGCGGCGCGACGGTCGAGCGCTGCGGCGAGCAGCTCCCCGCCGACCGCTGCGAGGGTCGCGGCAAGGCTTCCGTAGTCATCGCCGGGACCGATCGGGACCTCGCGGCGCAGCGCGACCGGCCCCGAGTCGAGACCTGCCGTGAGCCGGATGATGCAGACGCCGGTCGTCTCGTCGCCGGCCATGATCGCGCGCTCGATCGGGGCCGCCCCCCGCCAGCGCGGCAGCAACGACGGATGGACGTTGAGGATCTCGGCGGCGGAGAGCAGCGGCTCGCGGACGATCTGACCGAACGCGCAGACGGCGATCACGTCGGGGCGGGCGGCGTCGATCCGGTCGCGCGTCACCGCTTCGTTGACGTCGGCGGTCCGCTCGACCTCGATGCCGAGCTCCGCGGCTGCGATCGCGGCCGGAGGCGCGCCGGGCCGGCGGCCGCGACCGCGCGGGCGATCGGGGGGCGTGACCACGAGCCCGGGCCGGTGCGGGCCGGCGGCCAGCGTCCTCAGCACCGTCGCGGCGAACTCCGAGGTGCCGAGGTAGACCGTCCTCAATCTTCGATGCCCGAGGGTTCGTCGTCCTCGAGCATCGACGGATCGAAGTGCTCGCCGCTGCGCAGCGCCCGCAGCGCCGCTCGCCGCTGCTCCCGCTCGGTGCGATCGAGGATCAGGACGCCGTCGAGGTGGTCGATCTCGTGCTGGAGCACCCGTGCCTCGAGCCCGGAGGCCTCGAGCGAGATCGCCGACCCGGCGAGGTCGACGGCGCTGATCCGCGCATGGAGCGGCCGCTTGACGTCGACGACCACGTTCGCGAGGCTCAGGCAGCCCTCCTCGGCGACCGTCTGCTCGTCGGAGACCCATTCGACCTCGGGATTGACGACGGCCCGGGGCTCGACGTCGGGCCCGGACTGGAAGACGAGCAGCCGTCGCATCACGCCGAGCTGGGTCGCTGCAAGTCCGATTCCGAGCGCCTCCTGCATCAGGCCGATCATCCGCGCCGCCTCCTCCTCGAGCGCGGCATCGAACTCGGTCACCTCGGTGGCCTTCGATTTCAGGACCGGGTCGCCGAACTGGCGGACCTCGCCAAGCGCGAGGCGGCGCCGCTCGAGCGTCTCGTCGTCGAGCTCCGAGAGCTCGTCCTCCTCGTCGGGATCGATCTCCCGCTCGTCTGTCTCGGCTTCGGCCACGGGTTGAGTTTAGGTGCCGGCTGTCACTGGGGATCGACGTCGACCGCCAGGGTGACGCCGGCGATCGCCGCCTCGACCGTCGGGTCGGCGAGCGTCCGTCGCACCGCAGCCGCATCGTGCTCGGGCGCGGTCGTCTTGACCAGCAGCCGCCGCCGGAAGCGCCCCCGGCGGCGGAATCGCGGCGCCGGGCCGAGTAGCTCCGCATCCGCTCCGAGCGCCGGACGGAGGGCCGTGGCGATCGTCTCGCCGGCGGCGATCAGCGGTGGCTCGGCCGGGCCGGTCAGCTCGATCGCGATCAGCGACGAGGCCGGCGGGTAGCCGAACTCGCGGCGCCGCTCGAGCTCGGCAGCGAGGAAGCCGGCGGCGTCATGGCGGGCGGCGGCGACGATCGGCGCGGCCGTCGGAGCCAGCGTCTGGACGAGAACCCGGCCGCCACGATCGCCTCGTCCGCTGCGCCCGGCGAGCTGGGCGACGAGGGCGAACGTCCGCTCCTCCGCCCGGAAGTCCGGATAGCGGAGCGTCGAATCGGCATCGATCAGGACGCTGAGCGCGACGTCGGGGAAGTCGTGGCCCTTGGCGACCATCTGGGTCCCGACGAGGACGCCGGCGTCGGCGCGCTCGAACTCGCCGAGGACGCGGCCGTGAGCACCCCGCCCGGATGCGGTGTCGGCATCGAGGCGAAATACCGGCGCCGGGGCGATCAGCGCCGCGACGAGCTGCTCGATCCGCTCGGTCCCGGCGCCGTGGCGGGAGATCGACACCGAGCCACACTCCGGACAGGACCTCGGCACCGGTTCGGTATGGCCGCAGTGGTGGCAGCCGAGCACCGACCGGCGCCGATGGAGAACCAGCGAGACGTCGCAGTCGGGGCACGTGAGGGCGGTGCCGCAGGCGCCGCAGCTGAGGTGTGGCGAGTAGCCGCGGCGGTTCAGCATCACGATCGCCTTCGCACCCTCCCCGAGGCCCGCGAGCGCCTCGCGGGTGACCGGGTGCAGCGGTCCGGTCCGGCCCGGGACGGTGCGCATGTCGAGGACCTCGACCGGCGGCAGCGGCCGGCCGTCGATCCGCTCGGGAAGCTCGAGCCGCTCGAGCTCCGACCAGCTCTCCGGCCGCGGCGTGGCGCTGCCGGCGACGAGCACGGCGCCCGCATCGGCGGCGCGGCGGCGGGCGACGGCGCGGGCGTCATAGCGGGGATCGCCCTCCTGCTTGTAGGAGGGGTCGTGCTCCTCGTCGACGACGATCAGGCCGAGGTCGGGGAGCGGCGCGAAGACGGCCGAGCGCGGTCCGACGCAGACGCGGGCGTCTCCGGAGCGGAGCCGCCGCCATTCGTCGAAGCGCTCTCCCTCCGAGAGCCCGGAGTGGAGCACCGCCACGCGATCGCCGAGCCGGGCCGCGACCCGCCCGACGGTCTGCGGGGTGAGGCCGATCTCGGGGACGAGCAGGATCGCCGTCCGGCCGCGCTCGAGAGCCGCCTCGATCGCGGCGAGATAGACCTCGGTCTTGCCGGAGCCGGTGACGCCGTGGAGAAGCCGCTCGCGGCGGCCGTCGCCGTCGAGCGCGGCCACGAGCTCCGCGGCGACCGCCGCCTGGCGTGCGGAGAGCCGCGGGGCCATGGCGCCGGCGCCGACGGCCTCGATCCGCGGGACCCGCCGGACCTCGCGGGTGCCGCGCTCGACGAGCCCGCGCTCGGCGAGCCGGCGGAGCACGACCGAGTCCGCCCCGGCCTGCTCGCGGAGCTCGCCGGCCGCGACGGCGCCAGCGCCGTCGAGGGCCGCGAGCGCCGCGCGCTGGCGCGATCCGAGCCGCGGGCCGGCGCCGTCGCGCAGCGCCGCGACGCCGGCCGCCGTGATCGTCGCGATCCGCTCGGTTCGCGGCTTCGCGGGCCGCGGGCTGCGGCCCGTGCCGGCGCCGGGCGGGAGGACCAGCGCCAGCCCCCGCGACGGCGTCGAGCAGTAGCGCTCGGCCACCCAGAGGCCGAGCCTGACGAGCTCCGGCGTCGCGCCCGCCTCGATCGCCTCGATCGGCTCGGCGAGGCGCTCCGGGGGAAGGTCGCTCTCGGCGGCGACGTCGACGACGACACCGAGCATCCGGCGACCGCCGAACGGGATCGTCAGCAGCGATCCGACGCCGACGCCGGCGGCGATCATCGGCTCCGGAAGCCGGTAGTCGAAGGGCCCGCGGAGGGCCCTCGTCGTTGTCATCGGCTCGACCTTCGCGATCTCCATCGGAAACCCTGAAGCTACGTCCTTTCACGGACGTTCGGCTCGCGGTATATGTTGACCCCGTGGCGCTGAACCTTGGACCGGGCGAGCAGATCGTCTTCGAGGGTCACCCGTCCTGGCGGGCCATCCTCGGCTTCTACATCAAGGGGATCATCGTCGTCGCCGTCGTCGCCGTGATCGCGTCGCTGGTCGGTGCGAGCACGCTGCTCGTCACCGTGATCGTCATCGGCGGCGCCGCCCTGGTCGTCCTCGCCGGGCTGATCCGCCGGATCGCGACCCGCTACACGATCACCACGCGACGTCTCAACATCAAGCACGGGATCGTCTCGCGCGACGTCCAGGAGACGAAGATCGAGCGGGTCCAGGACGTCAACTACCGCCAGACCGTCTTCCAGCGGATGCTTCAGATCGGCGACGTCGACTTCGACACCGCCGCCGAGAACTCGGCCTCCGACTTCATCTTCGCCGGCGTCGCCGACCCCGAGGAGGTCGTCGATCGCGTGCACCACGCGACCGAGCCGGCGGGGCCGCCGCCGCGCACGCGCGAGGAAGCCGAGCGGCGCTGGGACTCCGGCCTCTGAGCGATCCGCCGCCGGCCGCGCCCAGCGGCCGGATCAGGCCGACGCGCTGACGCCGCCGAGCGACCCGGCGACGGCTTTGAGCTCGTCGACGCGGTCGGTCCGCTCCCAGGTGAAGTCGTCGCCGTCGCGGCCGAAGTGGCCGTAGGCGGCGGTCGCCTGGTAGATCGGCCGGTGCAGATCGAGGTAGGCGCGGAAGGCGCCGGGCCGCAGGTCGAAGACCTCCTCGATCGCGTCGGTCAGCTTCGCGTCGTCGATCTTGCCGGTCCCGAACGTCTGGACCATCAGCGAGACCGGGTGGGCGACGCCGATCGCGTAGGCGAGCTGGACCTCGCAGCGATCCGCGAGACCCGCCGCGACGACGTTCTTGGCGACGTAGCGGGCTGCGTAGGCGGCGGAGCGATCCACCTTCGAGGGATCCTTGCCGCTGAAGGCGCCGCCGCCGTGGCGGGCGGCACCGCCGTAGGTGTCGACGATGATCTTCCGGCCCGTCAGCCCGGCGTCGCCGACCGGCCCGCCGATCACGAACTTCCCGGTCGGGTTGACCAGCAGCGTCCGCCGCAGCGTCTCGGCGTCGTAGAGGTCGGCGTACTCCTCGTCGAGGACCGGGACGATCACGTGCTCCCAGAGGTCGGGCTTGATCCGCTCCTCGCAGTCGTAGCCGTCGGCGTGCTGGGTCGAGATCAGGATCCGCACGACCTCGACCGGGACCCCGTCGCGGTAGCGGACCGTGACCTGGGTCTTGCCGTCCGGGCGCAGGTAGTCGAGCGTGCCGTCCTTGCGGACCTCGGAGAGCCGTCGCGCCAGCGTGTGGGCGATCTGGATCGGCATCGGCATCAGAGCGCGGGTCTCGTTGGTCGCGTAGCCGAACATCATCCCCTGGTCCCCGGCCCCGTCGCGGTCGAAGACGTCGTCGTCGCCGGCATCTGATCGGACCTCGTAGGCCTGATCGACGCCCTGGGCGATGTCCGGGGATTGCTCGTCGATCGCGGTCATGACCGCGCAGCTGTGACCGTCGAAGCCGAGCTTGCCGCTGTCGTAGCCGATCTCGGTGATCGTCTTCCTGACGATCTTCGGGACGTCGACGAAGGTCGTGGTCGAGATCTCACCGGAGACGACGACGAGGCCCGTGTTGACGAGCGTCTCACAGGCGACCCGTCCCTTCGGGTCCTCGGCGAGGACGGCGTCGAGGACACCGTCGGAGATCTGGTCGCAGATCTTGTCGGGGTGGCCCTCGGTGACCGACTCGGACGTGAACAGGTGCTCGCCCTCGCCGACGTGGATGTGCTCGCTGATCTCGCTGGTCATCGGTCTGGTGGCCTCTCTTCTCGCTTTCGCAGCCGGTTGCGGGCAATCGCAGAGGATTCCCGGCCGCGCATGCTATTCCCCACCGAGCGGCGAGGCGTCGATCTGGACAGCCTCGCGTGGCCCGACGGCGATCCGCAGGTCGGTGGCGATCCGCTCGTCGCCCCCTTCGACGGCGAGTGCGGCCGCGGTCAACGTGCGCAGATCGGGCGCGTAGGTGGCATAGGTCGGGTCCGTGGCGAGGCCCGCCTGCTCGCCGAGGTTGAGCAGTCCGGTCAGGTCGAGGTAGGCGATCAGCGAGACCGAGTCGGGGAAGTCCTCGGTGACCGCCTGATACTTCTCGGCCTCGTCGAGGCCGCTCCCCTGCGAGCGCGGCTGGGCGATCCCGAGCGAATCGGTGGTGATCGCGAGCAGGTCGTCCCAGGTCGCCCAGGTGAGGTCGACGGCGTCGCTGACCGCAAGCGAATGCGCCTGCAGGCCCGCGACCTGAATCGTCGTGAACGTCGCGGCCTTCCCGTCCTGCTTCTCCCCGAGTGCCTTCGCAACCGGGCGTTCGAGCCGCTCGAGCGAACGGCGCGCCTCGGTGGGGTCGACTCCGGCCGCGAGCAGGCTCACGTACGGGGTGCCCGCATCCGGGGTGACCCCCGGAACCTGCGTGTCGCCGTTGACGGCGACCGGCTGAAGCGACAGCGCCGCCTCGCTGCCGAGCAGGGGCAACAGATCGCGGTCGATGTCGATCCCGGCCTGCTCGCCGAGCCGCCGTGACTCACGTCGGAAAGCGGTGACCAGTCCCGGCGAGCTCGTCCGCGCCTGGGCGAGCAGTCCGCCGAGGCCCTCGCCTGGATCGCCGAGGCCGAGGTAGGCGAGGGTCGCCGGGCCGATCCTCCCGTCAAGGCTCGGCGTGAAGGTCGGCAGCGCTGCGAAGAACCCCGGGGAGGCGTCGCTCCGGTCGGGGTCGAGGTCGCTGCGGATCGCGAGCGAGAGGCCGACGTCGTCGGCGCTCAGCGACGCCGCGGCGCCGGTGGTCGCGGCGGCGTCGATGAAGGTGTCGATCGGTCCGGCGCCGCCCGACCCGAACAGCGCCCGGGCGCCGTCCGGGGAGACGTACCCGTAGGCGAGCCGCTCGTCGGGGAGCTCGTCGAGGACCGGCGGCGCGGCGTCCGCGAGCGAGGAGCCGTCGTCGCCGAGCATCGCCGTGAGGCCCTCGCGCGAGCCGAGCAGCAGGAACCCGTCCTCGATCGCCCAGGCCGTGTCACGGGGGCCGATCGAGATATCGGTCCCTCCCGCCGACTCGGTCGACTGCTTCGGCCCGAGCAGCTCCGCGGCGAACTCGTCGGCGGCCCCTTCGTCGTCGGCTTCGACCATCAGGACGCGCTGCCCGGTGGTCCCGGCGGGAAGCGCGACGAGCGCCACCTCGCCCCCCGACCACGGCTCGACCTGCTGGGCGTAGTCGACGCTCGTCCCGGCGACGTTGGCGAGCCCGCTGACCGCGAGGCGGCTGAACAGCGGCAGCCGCCTGCCGATCTCGGTCGCCGCTGCGAACTGGTCGGACTCCGGATCGACGTCGAGGTGCACGTAGGCGAGGGCGTCCCCGGGCACGAGCGCGATCGCGTCGTCATCGGGCGCGCAGCGGTCGCCGCCGGGGAAGCCACAAGGCGCGATCGGGATCAGGACGAGCCAGACGACGAGAACGACCGCGGCGAGGATCAGACCGGCCAGGATCCGGTGCCGATTCGTCGCCTCGACCCCCCTCCAGCGCTCCGACGCGCGGTCGCGAAGCCTGCGCAGCCAGGCGCCGCCGCTTCCGCTCCCCGGCCCGGAGTCGCGAAGCGCCCGGACCCGGCGGGCGAGCCCGCCGCGCGCGCCGGCGCCGAGCTGCGACTTCGGCGTCGACACCGACGAGGGCTTCCGCCCGCCGTTCGGCTCGTCCCTGGGCGACTCCTCCGGCACCGCGCGTTTATACCGGGGCGGTCGGCCCAACGGGGTCGGTCGCTATGCCTGACGGCGCCGGCGCGGCACGAAGTCGATGATCAGCGGCACCCCGTCGAGGCCGAGCGCCGAGCGGATCCGGTTCTCGAGGTAGTAGGACCAATCGCGGTTGATCAGCATCCGATCGTTGACCTGAATCGCGATTCGCGGCGGCGCGTCGCCGACCTGGGCGGCGTAGTAGAGGCGCAGCCGCTTGCCGCGCTTCGACGGCGGCGGGTTGCGGTCGACGGCCTCGGCGAGGATCCGGTTCAGCTCCGGGGTCCGGGCCCGGGCGGCGCGGCGATCGGCCAGCTCGAGCGCGTTCGGCAGGACCTTCTGGAGGTTGCGGCCGCGGAGCGCCGAGATCGTGATCACCGGCGGCCGCAGCCGCAGCCGCTGCTCGATCCGCGCCTTCGCGTCGTCGAGGTCGATCGCGACCACGTCCCACTTGTTGAGGACGACGAGCGTCGCGCAGCCCGCCTTCATCGCCAGCTCGCCGATTCGCAGGTCCTCGGCCGTGACGCCCTCGGAGGCGTCGCAGACGAGGATCGCGACGTCGGCACGCTCCGCCGCCCGCTCGGCGCGGAGCTGCGCGTAGTAGTCGATCGTGCCGGCGACCTTGGTCCGCCTGCGGATCCCCGCGGTGTCGATCAGCAACGCATCGCGCCCGTCGACCTCGATCCTCGTGTCGATCGAGTCGCGGGTCGTCCCGGCGACGTCGCTGACGATCGTCCGCTCGGTCCCGAGCAGGGCGTTGAGGAGCGAGGACTTGCCGACGTTCGGACGCCCGAGGATCGCGATCCGCGGCAGGCCGGCGGCCTCCTCCTCCCCGCCGGCCTCCCCGGCGAGGGCGGTGATCCGGTCGAGCAGGTCGCCGGTGCCGAGCCCGTGCGTCGCCGAGACCGCGAGCGGCTCGCCGAGGCCGAGCGCGTTCAGCTCGGCGCCGAGATGTACGTCGGCCGGGTTGTCGACCTTGTTGGCGACGACGATCACCGGCCGCTCGGCGGCGCGGAGCAGCGCCGCGACCTCGGCATCGCCGGGACCGAGCCCGGCCCGCGCGTCGACGACGTGGAGGATCGCGTCGGCATCCGCGATCGCCTCGCGGGCCTGGTGCTGAACCGCACGCGAAAGCGAGTCCTCGGCGGCGAGATCGACGCCGCCGGTGTCGATCAGCGTCAGCGGCACGCCGTTCCAGCTCGTCTCGATCTCCTTGCGATCCCGGGTCACGCCCGCCTCGGCGTGGGTGACGGCCTCGCGGCCGCCGGCGAGGCGGTTGATCAGGGTGCTCTTGCCGGCGTTCGGGTAGCCGACGACCGCGACCTTCATCGCCGCGACCGCCTCACGCCAGGCCCCGCTCGCGGGCGACGGTCGCGATCCGGTCGACCACGCCGGCCACGTCGAGGCCGGTCGTGTCGAGCTCGACCGCATCGTCGGCGAGCTCGAGCGCGCCGTGCTCGCGACCGCGGTCGCGAGCGTCGCGGTCGCGCTGCGCCGCCATGACGGCGCCATGGTCCTCACCGGTGTCGGCGGCGCGGCGCCGGGCCCGCTCCTCCTCGGAAGCGGTCAGGTGGACCTTGAGTGGCGACTCCGGGCAGACGACCGTGCCGATGTCGCGGCCCTCGGCGACCCAGGTGCCGTCGGCGACCAGCGCCCGCTGCCGGGCGACCATCGCCTCGCGAACGCCGGGATGGACGGAGACCCGCGAGGCGGCGGCGGTCACCTCAGGCGTCCGAATCGCCGCCGAGACGTCCTCGTCGCCGATCGCCACCTCGCCGGGCGCGATCCGCAGGTCGAGCCGCCGGGCCAGCGCCGTCATCGCGTTCCCGTCGTCAGGGTCGATCTCGGCCCGGATCGCGGCCAGCGCGACGCTCCGGTACATCGCCCCGGAGTCCAGGTAGGTGAAGCCGAGGCGCTCGGCGAGCGCCCGGGCGACCGTTGACTTGCCGGCCCCGGCGGGCCCGTCGATGGCGATGACCATGAGCGGGAGCAGAGTAGCCGCAGCGGCCCCGGCGGCCGCGATCGTCGTCCGAGCCCGTCGTCAGGCTGCGGCCGTGCTCGACTTCGGCCGCCACGCGGATCGCGCGATCTACGTCCTGATCGCGGTGATGGCGGTCAGCGTCGCCCTCGAGGGCGTCGAGTCGCGGCCCGGCAAGGCGCTCGGCTACGTCCTCGGGGCGGCGATCGCGCTGACGCTCGCCGAGCTCTTCGCCGATCGGGTCGGGATCTCGATCCGCAGCCGCCGCTCGGCGACCGCCGAGGAGCGGCGCGAGGAGGCCCGCGAGGCGGTGACCGGGCTCGTCGTCTCCGCGGGGCCGATCTCGATGTTCCTGCTCGCGGTGCTCGACGTGATCTCGCTCCACCGCGCCTACATCCTCTCCCAGTGGATCGGGTTCGGGATCCTCGCCGTCTACTCGTACGTCGCGTCCCGGGCGAGCGGCGCCACCCGGATGCGGGCGATCGTCGGCGCGATCGGCCTGACCGCGATCGGCGGCATGCTGATCGCGTTCAACGCGCTGACCAAATAACTGCGCGACTCGCAGCCCTCTGGGCTGCTCGACTGCGCCGGGCCACCGGGTCACGCCCCGGCGGCCCTCCCAAGACCCTGTCAGGGCGCCAGCAGCGACCGGAGGTCGCGCTCGAACCCCGGGTAGCTGATCCGGGCGGCGCCGAAGTCGCGCACCGTCACGCCTTCGCGAGAGGCGAGGCCCGCGACGGCGCCGAGCATCGCCAGCCGGTGATCACCGCGAGAGTCGATCTCGCCGCCCCGCAGACCAGCGGTTCCGGCCACCGTGAAGCCATCCGGGCGTGCTTCCGCCTCGCCGCCGAGCGCGTTCAGGGCATCGACCACGGCGGCGATCCGGTCCGACTCCTTGTGGCGGAGCTCGGCGGCTCCGCCGACCCGTGTGGTCCCCTCGGCGAAGCAGCCGAGCAGCCCGATCAGCGTCAGCTCGTCGATCGCCGCCGGGACCTCTGCGGCAACGATCGAAGTCGCCGTGAGATCGCCCTGGCGGCAGCGCAGCGTGCCGACCGGCTCGCCGCCCTCGCTGCCCGTCTCGACCACCTCGATGTCGGCGCCCATTCGGTTGAGGATCCCGAGCAGGCCGATCCGCGTCGGGTTGATCCCGACGCGCTCGATGCGGACGTCACCGCCGGGCACGATCAGCGCCGCGGCGAGGTGGAAGGCGGAGGAGGAGAGGTCGCCGGGAACCGTCATCGGCGGCAGCGCGATCGCCGTCGCCGGCTCGACGCCGATCGTCGACGCGACCGGGTCGTGGGGCAGGCTCGGCCGCTCGCGCTCGACCCTGACGCCGGCGCCGGCAGCGGCGAGCATCCGCTCGGTGTGGTCGCGGGTCGCAGCGGGCTCACGGATCGTCGTCCGGCCCGAGGCGAGCAGCCCGGCCAAAAGGACGCACGACTTCACCTGCGCGGAGGCGACGGGCAGCTCGTAGTGGATCGCCCGCAGCGCCCGTCCCGCGACCGTGACCGGCGGGCGGCCGTCGTCAGTCGTCTCCACCGACGCGCCCATCGCCCGCAACGGCTCGGCGATCCTTCCCATCGGCCGGCCCCGGATCGACTGATCGCCGTCGAGCACGAACGAGCGCCCCTCCTGGCCCGCCAGCGGGCCGGCGAGCAGGCGGATCAGCGTGCCGGCGTTACCGACGTCGATCGCGCCGGCGGCCGGCTCGGCGGCGCCGCGGAGCCCGAAGCCGGCGATCTCGACGTCGAGCGCGCCGGGCCCGGCTGACTCGGACCGGACCGTCGCGCCGAGCGCCTCGACCGCGGCGAGCGAGTTGCGCGTGTCGGCCGAGTCCAGATAGCCCGAGATCCGTGCCGTGCCCTCGCCGAACGCGCCGATCAGCGCCGCTCGGTGCGAGATCGACTTGTCGGGAGGCGCGGCGATCACCCCCGACAGCGCCGCCGCCGGGGCGAAGTGGGCGTCGATCCGCTCCGCCACTCAGCCGGCCTCGGCGATCGGCGCGACCTCGTGACCGAGCCCGGCGACCACGGCGGCGGCCTGGCGGGCTTCGTCGAGGCCGCCGATCCACAGCGAGATCGCCCCGGTCCTGCGGTCGGCGGCCGGGAACAGGGACATGTCCTCGATGTTGACCCCCGCGCGGCCGAGCGCGAGCGCGATCTCCGCCACCGTCCCGGGGCGGTTCTCGACCGCGACCCGGAGCTCGACGAGCGGCGCCGCGATCAATCCCGACTCGAGCATCGCCCGGCGATCCTCGCGGGCCTCCTCCTGCCAGGCGGCGATCCGCTCCCGGTCGCCGCCGCGGATCAGATCCGCCGCGGCCTCGAGGCGGGCGACGACGTCGTCGATCTCCTCGGCGACGGCCTCCGAGTTGGAGCTGAAGATGTCGGCCCAGATCGCCGGGTTGGCCCCGGCGACCCGTGTCGCGTCGCGGAAGCTGCGGCCGACTTCGGGCCGGCGCTCGCCCTCGCTGCCGATCGAGCCGGCCGCCACCGAAGCGAGCGCGTTGGCGAGGACGTGCGGAAGGTGGCTGATCGCCGCCATCTCGCGGTCGTGATCGCCGGCGTCGATCGCCATCGGCCGGGCGCCGATGCCGGAGAGGATGCCGTGGAGGCGGTCGAAGAGGACGCCCTGCGAGCGCTCGGTCGGCGTCAGGTACCACCGGGCTCCCTCGAAGAGGTCCTGACGGGCGCCCTCGACGCCGGCGGTCTCGGCCCCGGCGAGCGGATGGCCGCCGATGAAACGGTCGGCGTCGGGCCCGCCGGCGAGCGCCATGACCAGCGCCTGCTTGGTCGAGCCGACGTCGGTTACGACCGCGTCGGCGGGCGAGGCGGCGAGGGCCGCGGCGACGAGGTCCGGCATCGCAGCGACCGGCGCCGCGCAGAAGATGACCGCGGCCGCGGCGGTCGCTTCGTCGATCGATCCGCAAACGCGATCGAGGGCGCCGAGCTCGACGGCGCGCGCGGCGTTCCGATCGTCCGGCTCGAAGCCGACGACCTCGGCACCGAGACGGTGCCGCGCCGCCAGGCCGATCGAGCCGCCGATCAGCCCGACGCCGAGAACCGCGATTCGCGGCTGTTGATCGGAAGTGCCGGCCACGCGGCGATCATTGCCTAAACGGCGAGTCCGACGCCGCTACCCGCCGCCGCCGCGATGGTGCGAACCCGCTCGGCGTAGGCGCCGAAGTCGTCCGCGTGCAGCGCCTGCGGGCCGTCGCAGATCGCGTTCTCCGGATCGCTGTGGACCTCGACGATGATCCCGTCGGCGCCGGCCGCGGCGGCGGCGAGCGACATCGGCTCGACCCAGTCGCGGCGACCCGGCGCGTGGCTGGGATCGACGAGGACGGGCAACCGTGTGCGCTCCTTGAGCGCCGGTACGGCGAGCAGATCGAGGGTGAACCGGTAGGCGGTCTCGTGGGTCCGGATCCCGCGCTCGCACAGCATCACCCGCTCGTTGCCCTCCTTGAGCACGTACTCGGCCGCCAACACCAGCTCGTCGAGGGTCGCCGACAGCCCGCGCTTGAGGAGCACGGCGCGATCGGTGCGGCCGAGCTCGGTCAGCAGCGGGTAGTTCTGCATGTTCCGGGCCCCGACCTGGATCACGTCGGCGACGCCGATGACGTCGCCGAGGTCACGGACGTCGACCAGTTCGGTGACGATCGGCAGGCCGGTCCGCCGCTTCGCCTCGGCGAGGATCGCGAGGCCCTCACGGCCGAGGCCCTGGAACGAGTACGGCGAGCTGCGCGGCTTATAGGCGCCGCCGCGGAGCATCGCCGCGCCCTCGGCGGCGACGACGTCGGCGACGGTCAGCGTCTGCTCGCGGCTCTCGACCGTGCAGGGTCCGGCGATCAGGGTGAAGCCTTCGCCGACGGCGTGGCCGGCGATGTCGAAGCCGGCCCGCTCACCGTCGTCGGCGGTCGGCTCGGGAAGGTTGGCTGTGCTGGTCATCTGATGGGCCTTTCGGATCCGGCACGTCTGCGGCCGGCGGGTACTGGCGTGGGTCTGTGGCTACGTTCCGGCAGGCCGCTCGCGACGGGCCCGGCCGGATGCCTAGGTAAATCGCCAGTAGCGATACGAGCGGCGCGTCGTGCGCCGGGCATGACGGGAGGCGCCGGTGGGCGCGTTCGTGGCAGTCGTCATGCGGCTCATCGCCGCGGTTTGTAGCACGGCCCCCGGGCGGCCGCAAGCGCCGCGCGCTCAGAGCAACCCGGCGAGGGCGGCGAGGAACCGGCGGTTCTCCGCCTCGGTGCCGTAGCTGACCCGGATGTGCTCGGGGCCGCCGAGCGGCGTCCCGGCGCGGACGATCACGCCCTGCTTGCCGAGGCCGGTGACGATCTCCTCCTCATCGCGGCCGCCGAGGTCGATCCAGGAGAAGTTGGTCTGGCTGTCGGCGGTGGTCAGGCCGAGCTCGTGCAGCTCCTCCTCGACACCGACCCGCTCGGCGATCGTCCGCTCGACCCTGCTGATCATGTCGTCGCCGTGCAGGAGCGCCTCCGCTCCGGCCGCCTGGGCGAGCGCGTTGACGTCGAAGGGCTGGCGGACCGCGTCGACGGCCGCCCGGAACCGGGCCGGGCCGAGCGCGTAGCCGCAGCGCAGGCCGGCGAGTCCGTAGACCTTGCTGAACGTCCGCAGCAGCACGAGGTTCGGGTGCGCAGGGAGCAGATCAACGGTCGCGTCGGGGTCGTCGAGCACCTGCATCTCCACGTAGGCCTCGTCGAGGACGACCATGACGTGGTCGGGCACGCGATCGAGGAAGGCCGCGATCGACGCCACCGGCAGCGCCGTGCCGGTCGGGTTGTTGGGATTGCAGACGAGGACGAGCTGCGTGGCCGCGGTCACCTCGGCGGCCATCGCTTCGAGGTCGTGCTCGTAGCGGTCGTTGAGCGGCACGCGGATCTCGCGGGCGCCCGACAGCGGCGCGAGCTGCGGGTACATCGAGAAGGACGGCCACGCGTAGACGATCTCGGCCCCGGGCTCGCAGAGCGCGAGGGCGGCGGCGAGGAGGATCTCGCAGGAGCCGTTGGCCACCGCGATCGATCCCGGCTCGACCTCGAAGCGGTCGGCGAGCCGGCGGCGGAGCAGCGACGCGTACTGGTCCGGGTAGCGGTTCGCTCCGACCGCGGCGCGCTGGATCGCCTCGAGGACGGCCGGGTGCGGCCCCCACGGCGACTCGTTCGAGGCGAGCTTGATGACGTCGGATGCCTCATACGTGCGGCGGGCTCGCTCGATGTCCATCCCGCCCTCATAATGAGGCAGCGCATCGAGCTTGCCGGCGAAGCGGACCGGGCTCACTGGGCGGAGCCGAGGTCGGAGCGCAACGCCGCGGCGGCGCCGAGATAAACGTGCGCGGGCTCGTGGCCGGTCGGCGCGTAGTAGTGGACCATCGTCCGGATCACCCGCTCCATACCCCCCGGCACCGCGATCTCCTGGGCGCAGAGCAGCGGCACCCCGTCGAGACCGAGGTTGCGCGCGGCGACGGCCGGGAACTCGGCGTCGAGGTCGCTCGTGCAGGTGAAGATGCAGCTCACCATCCGCTCCGGCTCGAGGTCGTTGCGACGGATCAGCTCGCGGAGGAGCTCATCGGTGGCGGCGAGGATCGCCCCGCGCTCGTTCGCCTCGGCCTGGATCGCGCCACGCACCGCGAACATCCGCTCGTCGCTCATCGCGCCCGCTCGTCGCCGCTGCCGCTCATCCCCCGGCATCCTTCCAGAGCCGCTTCAGCTCCGAGCGCGAAAGGCGCCGCGCCTGCCCGGGCCGCAGGTCACCGAGCTCCAGCGGGCCGAAGCGGATCCGTTCGAGCGCGGCGACCTCGTTGCCGACCCGCTCGAGCATCCGCCGCACCTGGCGGTTGCGCCCCTCGCGGATCGTCAGCTCGACCTCGCGCTCGCCGACCCGTCGCACCTCCGCCGGCGCGGTCGGCCCGTCATCGAGGGTGACGCCGGCTCGGAGCCGCTCGATCTCGCGGTCGCCGATCGGACCCCGGAGCCGCGCCCGGTAGGTCTTGGCGACGCCGAAGCGCGGGTGGGTGAGCCGGTTCGCGAGCTCGCCGTCGTTGCTGACGAGGATCAGCCCGGTCGAGTCGGCGTCGAGGCGCCCGACCGGGTAGAGGCGGCGTTCGCTGGTGACGAGATCGACGACCGCCCGCCGCCGCCCCGGCTCGTCCGCGGTCGACGTCACGTCCCGCGGCTTGTTGACGGCCCAGGTCTCGTGCGGCTCGGGGAGGACTGCGCGGCCGTCGAAGGTCACGTCGCTGTCGATGCCGACATCGCGGGCGGGGTCGGTGACGACCTCACCGCCGACGGTGACCCGGCCGGCCGCGATCAGCTTCTCGGCGGCCCGCCGCGATGCGACGCCGCAATGGGCGAGGTAGCGGGCGAGGCGCACCTAGATCATCTAGGGAGCGGCGCGCTGCTCGCCGGCCTCGAGCAGGCGCTCGCGCAGCTCGGCCGCGTCCTCGGGCGTCGGGTCGAACTTCGTGACGTCCGGCAGGTCCTCGAGGCCGTTGAGCCCGAAGAGACGCTCGAAGAGCTCCGTCGTCCGGTAGATGACGGCACCGAACCGCGACCGCCCTGCTTCCTCGATCAGCCCGCGCTCGCTGAGCGTCTGCACGCCCGACTCGGAGCTGACGCCGCGGATCCTGGCGATCTCCGGGCGAGAGACCGGCTGCAGGTAGGCGACGATCGCCAGCGTCTCGGCCTGCGCGGCCGTCAGCGGCGGCGTCTTCGGGCGCGCGAGCAGGCGCCGGGCCGCCGGTTCGGCGCCCGGATCGGTCGCCAGCGCCCAGCCGCCCGCAACCTCGCGAAGGACGATCCCGCGCCGCCCCGGCGCAAGCTCCTCGGCGAGCAGGTCGAGCGCGTTTCGGATCTGCACCTCGCTGACCTCGCAGGCATCGATCAACTCGCCGACCGGAACCGGATCAGGCGCGAGGAACAGCAGCGCCTCGACCGTCCGCGCCAGCTCCGCCGCACTGCCGTTCACGACCGCGCCCTCCCCGCGCCGATCTGTCCTCTGTCCTCTGTCCTCTGTCCTCTGATCTCGATCGCCCCGAAGTTCCGCTCCTGCGACCAGGTCGCCTCGCCCTTCTTGTGGAGCTCGAGCAGGGCGAAGATGGTCACCGCCTGGGTCAGCCTGTCCTCACCGCCGAAGGCGTCGTCGAAGTCGATCCGGGCGCTCCGCCCGAGGAGGTCGCGAAGGACGTCGAGCCGGCGCTCGAGCGAGACCGTCGGCCGGATGTGGCTGGTATCGACGGCCGGCGGCGGGGTCAGGAGGTCGCCGAGCGCGACGCCGAGCCGGTCGGGGTCGTAGGCCTGGCGAGAGGCCTCGAGCGAGATCCGCCGCAGCTCGATCGGGAGCGGCGCCGAGCGGTACAGGTAGGGCGATTCGCGGGCGAAGCGGCGGCTCAGCTCCTCGCCGGCGTCCTTGTAGCGGCGGTATTCGAGCATCCGCGCGAGCAGCTCGTCGGCGGCCTCCTCCGGGCCGAGGTCGAGCTCCGGCTCCTCCTCGGTCGGGAGCATCAGCCGCGACTTCAGCTCGAGCAGCGCCGCGATCAGGACGAGGAACTCGGTCGCCGCCTCGAGGTCGAGCTCGCCCTCCTCGTCGAGGTGCTCGAGGTAGGCGAGGACGATCGCGCCGAGCTCGACCTCGAGCAGGCTGATCTCCTCGCGGAGGACGACCGCCAGGAGCAGGTCGAAGGGCCCGGCGAAGACGTCGAGGTCGAGCTCGAGGTCGGCGGTGCGCACGGGTTGAAGACTAGGCGGGCGGGCGGTCGGCCCGGGGCTCGGCAACGCCCATCGCCTCGCGGGCGTCGGCGAGGACCGGGGCGGCGAGCGCTCGTGCCTTCCCGGCGCCGGCGGCGAGGACCCGCTCGAGCTCGCCGGGATCGTCGCGCAGCTCCGCGTAGCGCTCCTGGACGGGGGCCAGGAAATCGACCACCGCGTCACCGACGGCGGCTTTGAAGTCGCCGTAGCCGGAGCCCTCGAACTCCGCCTCGACCTGCTCGGGCCCGATGTCGCGGACAACGCAGAGGATCTCGATCAGGTTCTCGATCCCCGCCTTGCCGCCCTCCGGCCCCGCCCGGCGCACCTCGCGGCCGGAGTCGGTCACGGCGCTCTTGAACTTCTTGCGGACCTGGTCGGGCTCGTCGAGCACGTAGACCCTTCCGGCGTCGGTGCCGGCGGTCGTCGACATCTTGCTCGTCGGGTCCTGGAGGTCCATGACCCGGGCACCGACCGCGGGGATCCGATGCTCGGGCTCGACAAGGGTCGGCCCGAATCGCTCGTTGAAGCGGCGGGCGATCTCGCGCATCAGCTCGACGTGCTGGCGCTGGTCGTCGCCGACCGGCACCTCGGTGGCGCGATAGGCGAGCACGTCGGCTGCCATCAGGATCGGATAGTTGAAGAGGCTCGCGGAGACGAACGCGCCGGACTGGCTCTCGGCCTGCTCGCGCTTCGTCTTCCATTGATGCATCCGGTTCAGGTCGCCCCAGGCGGTCACGGCGCCGAGCAGCCAGGTCAGCTCGGTGTGCTCGCGGACGTCGCCCTGGCGGAACAGCACGCAGCGGTCCGGGTCGAGGCCGGCGGCGAGCAGGATCGCGGTCGTGTCGTAGAGCCGCTCACGGAGCTCGGCAGGGTCATAGGCGACGGTCGTCGCGTGCAGGTCGACGATGCAGTAGATCGCCTCCTCGCCGTTCGCGACGCTGTCCTGACCGGCGACGTACTGGCGGATCGCGCCGATGTAGTTGCCGAGGTGCTTGCGCCCGGTCGGCTGGATGCCGCTGAAGATCCGTCTCTGCGGCGCCGCGCTCACGGGCCGGGAATCTAGATGATCGATCCCATCTAGCCGGTCGCGAACCCGTGCAGGCGCGCCGCCCGGCCGTCCTCGGCGGCGAGCTCGATCCCGGCGCGCTCGACGACCGGCTGCGGCGCTCGCTCCAGCGAGCCGGTGCTGTGCGGCGGCTCGGGGTCGTACTCGATGCCGAGCTGGATCGCCTGGGCGGCCTCGTCGCCGGCGATCCGCCCAGCGAGGTGGAGCGCCATGTCGATTCCTGCGGAGACGCCGGCTGCGGTGACGATCCGGCCGCGCTCGACGACGCGCTCGCTGACCGGGACGGCGCCGAGCTCGGCGAGGAGTCCCGTTGCGGCCCAGTGGCTCGTCGCCTCGACGCCGTCGAGGATGCCTGCGGCGGCGAGGATCAGCGACCCCGTGCAGACCGAGGTCGTCCACTCGGTCCGCTCGTGGACGTCGGCCGCCCAGCGGCAGTAGGGACTGTCGGGATCGAGGATGCTGCGGTTGCCGATCCCGCCCGGGACGACGATGACGTCGGGGTCGGTGACGTCGGCTAGCGCGGCGTCGGCGACGATCGCCGCCATTCCCTGCTCGGTCCGGACCGGGCCCGGGGTCTCGGCACAGAAGACGACCTCGGCGCCGGGCAGACGCTGAAGCACCTCGTAGGGCCCGACCGCGTCGAGCGCGGTGAAGGCGGGGTAGATCGGGATCGCGATCTGCATCGGGGTCTCCTCTGCTGGTCGGTGGACGGTCGCGGCTCAGGCGGCCAGGGTCGGTCGGAAGCGGCTTCGGTACTCGCGCGGGCTGGTCCCGAGCCGGCGCTGGAAGGCCCGTCGCATCAGCTCGGCGCCGGCGAAGCCGCAGCGACGTGCGACCGCCTCGAGCGGGGCCGGGTCGGTCTCGAGGACGCTGCGGGCACGCTCGACCCGGAGACGCTCGACGTATTCGGCGGGAGTGGTCCCGACCTCGCGGCGGAAGACCCGGGAGAACTGGCGCTCGGAGAGGTGGACCCTGGCGGCGAGCGCGGCGACCGACAGGCCCTCGTCGAGGTGCTCGCCGATCCAGGCCTGGAGCTCGCGGATCGGCCGGCTCTCGGCCATCTGCTGGGAGAGCTGGACCGAGAACTGCGCCTGACCGCCCGGCCGGCGCGCGTAGATCACGAGCACCCGCGCCGTCTGCAGCGCCGCCTCGCGGCCGTGGTCCTCCTCGGCGAGCGCGAGCGCGAGGTCCATCCCCGCCGTGACGCCCGCCGAGGTCATCACGTTGCCGTCGCGGACGAAGATCGGATCGGATTCGACCTCGACCCCGGAGTATCGCTCGGCGAGCCGCTCGCAGCTCGCCCCGTGGGTCGTCGCCCGACGGCCCTCGAGCAGGCCGGCCTCGGCGAGCAGGAATGCTCCGGTGCAGACCGCGGCGACGCGGCGTGCCCGATCCGTGAGCCGGGCGATCGCAGCAACCAGGTCGGGGTTGCGGAGCGCCTCGCGGACGCCGAGACCGCCCGGCACCACCAGCGTGTCGATCGGATCGCCGTGCTCGCCGATCGCGCCGTCGGCGCGGAGGCTGAGGCCGCTGCTCGAGCGGACGTCGCCGCCGTCGATCGTCAAGAGCCGCAGATCGGGCGGCATCCCGGCGATCAGCCCGGCCGTGTTGAAGACCTCCCAGGGGCCGGTGACGTCGATCGTCTGCACCCCTTCGAAGCCGACGAAGACGATGCGCTGCGGTTCCGGTGCTGCCATGGCGCCATCCTCGGCGCGCCACAGACGTCTGTCAAGTCGCATACCCCACGATTCCCGCCATTCGTCGACAGGTGGCCGGCGGGACCTCAGGGGCCGCCGCGTCCGTATCGGTTGCATGCACAGCTCCCGATTGCTCACCGCACTGATCGCCGTCGCCGCCACCACTGTCCTCTCCCCCGCATTCGCGGGCGCGGCCGGCGGGCCGATCATCCCGGTTGCCGCCGACGGGACGATCGGAATCGAGTCTCCGGACGGGCAGTCTCGGTACGTGACGCTCGACGGCGACGGGAGCATCGTCGCGAAGATCGACAAGGGGTCTGGCGAGGTCGTGTCCGTCCGGCCGGTCCGCGATCCCGCCGGCGGCTACTTCGGCATCCCCCAGGTTGCCGGCGACGGCTCCGCAGCGGGCCTGTCGGCGGACGGGCGCCGGCTGGTGCTGATCAGGATCGGCCCAGTCAACGAGGCGCGGCTGCTGGTGCTCGGCACCGGAAGGAGGCTGCGGATCCTCAACCGCATCACCCTGAAGGGCCAGTACAGCTTCGACGCGATCTCGCCGGACGGCCGGACCGCCTACGTGGTCGAGTACCCGCGGCCGTTCCGCTACGACCGCTACCGGGTGCTGAAGCTCGACCTGAAGTCGGGCCGGCTCGCGCAGAAGCCGATCGCGGACGAGGACGTCGGGATCGAGGAGGAGGAAGAGGGTGCGGGTGGCGTCGCGGGCGAGATGCGCGGCACAGCCCTCTCCCGGGTCGGGTCGGAGGACGGCCGCTGGGCCTACACGCTCTACGACGGCGGCGGCGACGTTCCGTTCATCCACGCGCTCGACACCGTCGGCGACAAGGCCGTGTGCGTGTTCCTCCCGCAGCTCGAGGACCTCGACGGGCGCGAGATCGCCAAGGCCTCGATCGCGACCGGGCCGGAGCCGGGGACGATCTCGGTGATCGGTCGCGAAGACCAGGGGAGCCCGGAGCTCGCCCGCGTGGACACGACCACGTTCGCTGTGACCGCACCGGTTCCCGAGGGCGACGAGTCGGGCTCCGGCCTGACCGCGCCACTGATCCTCGCGGGGCTGGCGCTCGCCGGCTTCGGGTTCGGCCTCTTCCTCGTTCGCCGCCACCGGCGCACGGCCGCCAGGGCGGCGATCTGAGCCGGCCAGCGCAAGATCACGCCCGATCGCGGCGTTTGAAGCGGAGGCGGCGCGGTATCGTCGAAAGACTGAACTCATGCCGCGAGCGATCTGGACAGGAACGATCAGCTTCGGGCTCCTGAACGTGCCCGTGAAGCTCTACTCAGCCGTCTCGAGCAAGGCGATCCGCTTCCGCGAGCTGCGCGGGAAGGACGGATCGCGGGTCCGCCACAAGCGGGTGGCAGAGGCCGACGACGAGGAAGTCGCCTACGAGGACCTCGTCAAGGGCTACGAGATCACTCCCGACCAGTACGTGGTCCTCTCCCGCGAGGAGCTCGAGCAGCTCGACCCGAAGCGCTCGAAGACGATCGAGATCGAGGATTTCGTCGACCTCGACCAGATCGACCCGATCTACTTCAACCAGCCCTACTACCTCGGTCCGGCGCCGGGCGCGGAGCGCGCCTACGCACTGCTGGCCGAGGCGATGGGCGAGCAGCGCAAGGTCGCGATCGCGCGCTTCGTGCTCCGCAACCGCGAGAGCCTGGCGGCGGTCCGCGCCGGCGACGGCATCCTGACGCTGGCGACGATGCGCTTCGCCGACGAGGTCGTGCCGGCCTCGCAGCTCGAGGGCCTGCTCGGCGAGAAGCCGGACTCGCCACCGCGCAAGCAGGAAGTCGAGATGGCCGAGCAGCTCATCGAGTCGCTGTCCACGGACTTCGATCCGAGCGCCTACGAGGACGAGTACCGGACCGAGCTGCTGTCGCTGATCGAGCGCAAAGCGGCCGGCGAGGACGTCCTCGCCGCCAAGCCCGAGGCGCCGAAGGCGACCAAGGCTCCCGACCTGATGGCCGCCCTCGAGGAGTCGCTGGCCGCGATCAAGGGCGAGGAGCTGAGCGGCGACGGCAAGGGTGAGACGAAGCCGAAGACGCGCAAGTCGTCTGCCAAGAAGCCGGCGAGCAAGGCGAAGAGCAAGTCGAAGGCCAAGGCCGCGAAGTAGAGATCGACGGCCGGCGGCTGTCGATCACGAACCTCGACAAGGTCCTCTATCCGAAGGCCGGCTTCACCAAGGGTGAGGTCATCGACTACTACGTACGGATCGGGCCGGCGCTGATCCCCCACCTCCGCGACCGGCCGCTGACCGTGGTCCGCTTCCCGGACGGCGTCGAGGGCAAGCACTTCTTCGAGAAGAACAGCCCCGCTCACCGGCCCGACTGGGTGCGGACCGTCCCGATCGACGTCGGCAGCCGCGGCGGCCGGATCGGGTTCACCGTCTGCGACGACCTGCCGACCCTCGTCTGGCTGGCGCAGCTCGCCGCGATCGAGCTTCATCCGTCGCTCGCGACGGCGGCGGACTACGACCGCCCGAGCGTGCTCGCCTTCGACCTCGATCCGGGCGCGCCGGCGACGATCGTCGAGTGCTGCACGGTCGCGGTCCGGATCCGCGATCTGTTCGCCGAGCTCGGGCTCGAGGCGTTCGCGAAGACGTCGGGATCGAAGGGCATGCAGGTCTACGTGCCGCTCAACGGCGAGCTCACCTACGAGACGACGAAGCCCTACTCGCGCGCGGTCGCCCGCGCCCTCGAGAGCGCCGACCCCGACCTCGTCACCTCGCAGATGACGAAGTCGTTGCGCGCCGGCAAGGTCTTCGTCGACTGGAGCCAGAACACGACGACGAAGACGACCGTCGCCGTCTATTCACTGCGAGCGCGCGATCAGCCAACCGCCTCGACGCCGCTCGCCTGGAACGAGGTCGAGGCGACCGCATCCTCCGGCGATCCGGACCGGCTCCGCTTCACCGCCGATCAGGCGCTCGCCCGCTACGAGGACCGCGGCGACCTCTTCGCCCCCGTCCTCGAGCTCCATCAGGAGCTGCCGAGCCTCTAGATCGCCTCTGGACGAGCTCGATCTAGCCGAGCTGCTGGCGGACGACCGGGCTGCGGGCGGCGCCGGCCTCGTCGAGGCGGCGGACGGGGGTCGTGTAAGGCGCCCGGCGGGCGATCTCGGGATCCGACTCCGCCTCGGCGAGGATCGACTCGACGGCGTCGGCGAAGCCGTCGAGCGACTCTCGGGTCTCGGTCTCGGTCGGCTCGATCATCAGCGCCTCGTCGACGAGCAGCGGGAAGTAGACGGTCGGCGGATGCATGTTGTGGTCGAGCAATCGTTTGGCGACGTCGAGCGTCTTGACGCCGAGCTCGCGCTTGGCGCCGCTGCCGGAGAGGACGAACTCGTGCATCGGCGGCCGGTCGAAGGCGACCGGCAGGTACTTGCCGGCGCGCCCCTCGCGCATCCGTGCGAGCAGGTAGTTGGCGTTCAGGACCGCCGTCTCGGAGGCCTCGGCGAGGCCATCGCCGCCGAGGCTGAGGATGTAGGCGTAGGAGCGTACGAAGACCCCGAAGTTGCCCTGGAAGCCGCGCAGCCGGCCGATCGAGTCGGGGTGCTCGTCGGCGCCGCGCAACTCGAAGCGGGCCTCCGGCGCGTCGCCGTTGCCGGCGCCCCCCTCGATCCGCTCGATCCGCGGCACCGGCAGGTAGGGCTCGATCCGGTCGGAGACGGCGATCGGTCCGGCGCCCGGACCGCCGCCGCCGTGCGGCTGGCTGAACGACTTGTGGAGGTTGACGTGGACGATGTCGAAGCCCATGTCGCCGGGCCGCGAGTGGCCCATGATCGCGTTCAGGTTCGCGCCGTCGTAGTAGAGGGTGCCGCCGGCGGCGCGGACGGTGTCGGTGATCTCGGCGATGTTGCGGTCGAACAGCCCGAGCGTGTTCGGGTTGGTCAGCATCAGGCAGGCGACCCGCTCGTCGGTCTTGGCGCGGAGGTCGTCGAGGTCGACGCCGCCCTCCTCGTTCGTCGCGACCTTGACGACCTCGTATCCCGCCATCGTCACCGAGGCCGGGTTGGTGCCGTGGGCGGTGTCGGGCGTCAGGACCCGCGTCCGCTGCTCGTCCTCGCCGTGAGCCGCGTGGAAGGCGCGGGTCAGCAGCAGGCCGGCGAGCTCGCCGTGCGATCCGGCCGACGGCTGGAGGCTGACGTGCGGGAGGCCGCAGATCTCGCTCAGCGACCGCTCCAGCAGCCACATCAGCTCCAGTGCTCCCTGCGCCCGCGCCGGCGCCTGGGCGGGATGGAGGCGTGCGTGGCCCGGCAGCGCGGCGACGCGCTCGTTGAGGCGCGGGTTGTGCTTCATCGTGCAGGAGCCGAGCGGGTATATGCCCGAGTCGAGGTCGAAGTTGCGACGCGAGAGGCGGGTGTAGTGGCGGACGATCTCCGGCTCCGGCACCTCGGGGAGGCGCGCCGGCTCGTCGCGGAGCAGCCCGGCCGGGATCAGCTCGTCGATCGGGACGTCGCCGCCCGGGACGCCGGAGGCGGGAATCGCGGCGGCCCGGCGGCCCGCCACCGACCGCTCGAAGATCGTCGTCGCACGATCCCGCTGCATCGGCGTCGGCACCTCGGCAGTGGCCGGCGGGTTGGCTACCGGCTCGCTCACACCGCCACCCCTGTCCTCTGTCCTCTGCCCTCTGGCGTCTGTGCCAGCGCCTCCTCCAGCACCTCCGCGAGCCGATCGATCTGCGCCACCGTCCGCTGCTCGGTGATCGCGACGAGGAGGCCGTTGCCGTACTCGCCGCCGAGCGGCACCCCGGCGGCGATCCCCTGAGCGGCGCAGTGGTCGAGGACGCGCTCGACCGGCGCGTCGAAGCGGATCGCGAACTCGCGGACGACCGGCGCGTCGTGGAGCGCCTCGACGCCGGCGATCGCGGTAAGGCGCTCGCGGGCATAGTGGGTGCGGCGGACGAGCAGCTCGCCGAGCTCGACCAGTCCGCGGCGGCCGAGCCAGCTCAGGTAGATCATCCCGCCGAGCGCATTCAGCGCCTGCGCCGTGCAGATGTTGTGGGTGGCCTTCTCGCGGCGGATGTGCTGCTCGCGGGTCTGCAGCGCGAGGACGAAGCCGCGGCGGCCGTCGACGTCGGTCGTCTCGCCGGCGATCCGGCCCGGCATCCGCCGGATCTGCGCCTCGGTCGCGCAGAAGAAGCCGAACGACGGGCCGCCGTAGTCGAGGCGGTTGCCGAGCGGCTGGCCCTCGCCGACGGCGATGTCGGCGCCGCAGTCGCCGGGGGTCCGGAGGATCCCGAGGGCGATCGGGTCGCACGCGGCGACCAGCAGCGCGCCGGCGTCATGGGCGATCGCCGCGATCGCCTCGAGATCCTCGACCGCGCCGAGGAAGTTCGGGTATTGCACGAAGACCGCGGCGGTCTCGTCATCGACGGCGGCGGCCAGTGCGTCGAGGTCGGTCCGCCCGCCGTCGAGCCCGACGGCGGCGACCTCGGCGGGATAGCCGGCCGAGTAGGTGGCGAGCGTCTCCCGCGACTGCGGGTTGACGCCGGTCGAGACGACGAACCTGCGGCGCTTCGTCGCCCCGATCGCGAGGTACCCCGCGCTGGCGACGCTCGAGGGGCCCTCGTAGAGGCCGGCGCTCGAGAGCGGCAGCCCGGTCAGCTCGCTCATCGCGGTCTGGAACTCGAACATCGCCTGCAGGCCACCCTGGGAGATCTCCGGCTGATAAGGCGTGTAGGGGGTCAGGAACTCGGAGCGGGAGACGATCGCGTCGACGATCGCCGGCGCATAGTGGTCGTACATGCCGGCGCCGAGGAAGCAGACCTCGGACTCGGCATCGGCGTTGCGCGCGGCGAGCGTCCGCATCCGCGCGTAGACCTCCGCCTCGCTGAGGCCGTCGGGCAGCTCGAGGTCGCGGTCGAGGCGGACCCCGGCGGGCACGTCGAAGAGCTCGTCGATCGAGGAGGCCCCGATCGTGGCGAGCATCTCGGCGCGCTCGGCGTCGGTGACGGAGGTGTAGCCGCTCACGCGCGGCAGATTAGAGAACGAGGCCGACCTGTCAGGGACAGAGGACAGAGGACAGAGGACAGCCTGTCCTCTGTCAGCGAGCGGCGAAGCCGCGAGCGGCCTGTCCTCTAATCCGCGATCAGGTCCTTGTAGGCGGCGGCGTCGAGGAGCTGGTCGACCTCGGCGGGGTCGCTGAGGCGGACCTTGACCATCCAGCCCTTCCCGTATGGATCGGTGTTGATCAGCTCCGGGTTCGTCCCCGCCTCCTCGTTGACGGCGAGGATCTCGCCGCTGAGCGGAGCGATCACGTCGGAGACGGCCTTGACCGACTCGACCTCGGTGTAGGGCTCGTCCTTGCTCACCGTGGCACCGACCTCGGGCGGGTCGAAGAAGACGACGTCGCCGAGCGAGTCCTGTGCGAACCAGGTGACGCCGAACGTCGCCTCGTCGCCCTCGATGCGGGCCCAGTCGTGCTCGGCGTGGTAGCGCAGGTCCTCGGGGTAGCTCTCCTCCGTCGCCATGTGGTCCTTTCGTCGCTGGGTCAGTTGCTCTTCGCGTAAAGCGGCTTCTTGCGGATCTCCGCCTCGCGGCGCGTGCCGCGGACGTCGATCGCGATCGCCGTGCCGGGCTCGGCGAGGTCGGCGCGAACGTATCCCATCCCGATGCCGAACCCCAGCGACGGCGAGAAGGTGCCGCTCGTCACGGTCCCGATCTCGTCGTCGCCGACGAGGATCGCGTTGCCCTGACGGGGAATGCCGCGGTCGGTGATCGCGAACGCCACCAGGCGCTGGGCGGTGCCGCTCGCCCGTGCCGCCGCGACGGCCTCGGAGCCCGCGAACCCGGTCTCCTCCTTGCAGCACCAGCCGAGCCCGGCCTCGATCGGGTTGCGGTCGGGGCCCATGTCGTTGCCGTGGAGGTGGAAGCAGACCTCGAGCCGGAGCGTGTCGCGGGCTCCGAGCCCGCACGGCGTCACCCCGGCGGCGATCAGCTCACGCCAAAGCGGCACGGCGCCGTCCTTGCCGAGGATCACCTCCACCCCGTCCTCGCCCGTGTAGCCGGTGCCGCAGACCAGCGCCTGATGACCGGCGACGTCGAGCGTCGCAGTGTGCATCCGCGGCGGCAGCTCGCCATCAGTGAGTCGCGCCACGACGGCCCGCGCCTCCGGCCCCTGAACGGCCAGCATCGCGTGCGCCGGCGCGAGGTCCTCGACGACGACGTCGAAGCCGACGGCAAGCTCGTGAAAGCGGGCCAGGTCGATCTCGTGGTTGGCGGCGTTGCTGACGGTCAGATAGGACCCGTCGCCGAGCAGGTAGCTGAACAGGTCGTCGAGGATCCCGCCGTCGTCCGCGCACAGGCACGAGTACTGGGCGCCGCCGGCCTCGAGCTTCGCGATGTCGTTGCTGACGACGTGCTGGAGGAAGGACGCCGCATCGGGCCCGGCCGTCTTGATCTGGCCCATGTGAGAGACGTCGAAGACGCCGGCGTGCTCGCGAACGGCGGTGTGCTCCGCCGCCACCCCCTCGTACTGGACCGGCATCTCCCAGCCGGCGAAGGGAACGAGGCGACCGCCGGCAGCGACGTGCTCCTCGTAGAGCGGGGTCCGGCGCAGCTCCTCCGTCACCCGCCCTACGCTAGCGGGGCGAGCGGGCTCTAGGCTGAGGGCGATGCGCCTGGTCCACGAGAGTCCGGAGGAGGAGGACGAGCTCGGACGACCATGGAGCCGGCCGCTCTCCGGCACGTTCGACCGGCTCGTGGTCGAATCCGACCTCCTCGCCGACAACCCGCTCGGCGATCCGGCCCGGCGGCCGCTCTACGTGCTCCGGCCGCCCGGGGTCGAGCTCGATCATCCGCGGCCGCTGCCGTGCGTCTACGTGATCCAGGGCTACACCGGCCAGCTCGACATGTGGACCGGCCGCAGCGCCTTCGAGCCGACCTTCGTCGAGCGGATGGACGCGATGCTCTCCTCGCCGGACTGCCCCGACGCGATCGTCGTCATGGTCGACTGCTGGACCAGCTACGGCGGCTCTCAGTTCCTCGACTCGACCGGAACCGGGCGCTACCAGTCCTACCTCTGCGACGAGATCGTCCCGTTCATCGACGAGCGCTACCCGACCGCCGCCGATCGCGAGCATCGCGGCATCACCGGCAAGTCGTCCGGCGGCTACGGCGCGATGGTCGTCCCGATGATGCGGCCCGACGTCTTCTCGGCGCTCGCGACCCATGCCGGCGACGCCCTCTTCGAGCTGTCGATGCTGCCGAGCATCGCGCGGACGATCCGCACCCTCCGGGATCGCTACGAGTCCTCCTACGACGTCTTCTTCGAGCGCCTCCCCGAGGCCGACCCGTTCGACTTCGGGCACCACGGGGGACCGCTCGAGATCTACGGCTACGCCGCCTGCTACTCGCCGGATCCCGGCCGGCCCGGCAAGGCGCTGCTGCCGTTCGACCCGGCGAGCGGCCGGATGATCGAAGACGTCTGGCAGCTCTGGCTCGAGCACGATCCGGTGGTCATGGCCCCGCAGCACGCCGACGCGCTCCGCTCGATGCGGCGGATCTACATCGACGCCGGCAAGAGCGACGAGTACTACCTCGACCTCGGCGCCCGGGCCTTCGCAGCCGAGCTCGACAAGCTCGGCATCGACCACACGCTCGAGCTCTTCGAAGGCAAGCACGGCGGCATCACATACCGCTACCCCGGTGCGATCCGCGAGCTGGCGTTGGCGCTGGAGTAGAGGACAGAGGACGGCCTGTCCTCTGTCAGCGAGCGGCGAAGCCGCGAGCGCCCTGTTCTCTCAGTCCCTGAGGAACGGCGGGATGTCTATCTCGTCGTCCGATACTTCCAGCGAGCGGATCTCGCGGTCGCTCGGCGGCTGGACCCCGCGGCGGCGGCTGCGGCGACGGACCTCGGCCGGACGGCGGGCGAGCATCTCGAAGCCCTCGAAGCCGGTCGCGATGACCGTGACGCGGAGCTCGTCGCCCATCGTGTTGTCGACGACGGCGCCGAAGATGATGTTCGCGCCCTTGTCGGCGGTGCTGGCGACGACCTCGGCCGCCTCGTTGACCTCGAAGAGGCCCATGTCCTCGCCGCCGGTGATGTTGAGGAGCATCCCGGTGGCACCGTCGATCGCCGACTCGAGGAGCGGCGAGGAGATCGCCTCCTTGGCCGCCTCGGCGGCACGGCTCTCCCCGGCGGAGGTGCCGATCCCCATCAGCGCCGAGCCGGCATCGGACATGATCGCCCGGACGTCGGCGAAGTCGAGGTTGATGAGGCCGGGGACGGTGATCAGGTCGGTGATCCCCTGGACTCCCTGGCGGAGGATGTCGTCGGCCTTGCGGAACGCCTCGCTGATCGGCTCGCGGCGCTCGACGATGTTGAGCAGCTTCTCGTTCGGGACGATGATCAGCGTGTCGACCTCGTTGCGGAGCTTCTCGATCCCGTCGAGTGCCTGCTGCATCCGCTTGGCGCCCTCGAACTCGAAGGGCTTGGTGACGACGCCGACGGTCAGGGCGCCGATCTCCTGCTTGGCGATCTCGGCGATGACCGGTGCGGCGCCGGTGCCGGTGCCGCCGCCCTCGCCGGCGGTGACGAAGACCATGTCGGCGCCCTTCAGCGCCTCCTTGATCTCGTCGCGACTCTCCGCCGCTGCGCCCGCGCCGACCTCCGGGTTGCCGCCGGCGCCGAGGCCGCGGGTCAGCTCCTGGCCGATCGAAAGCTTGATGTCGGCGTCGCAGGCCTGCAGGGCCTGGGCGTCCGTGTTGACGGCGACGAACTCGACGCCGCGAATGCCGGCGTCGATCATCCGGCTGACGGCATTGGTGCCGCCGCCGCCCGCGCCGACGACCTTGATCACTGCCAAGTAAGTGGATTCCATCTCCCGATTTTCTCCAGCCCGCCCGGTTTCCCTGGCGGTGCAAGCTTTCAGTTGAGTTGAGCCTTGGTTCCGTCCGAGCCTTCAGCGATGCTCAAGGGTTCGAGCTATCGGCATAAGCACGGAAATTGCGCTTGAACGTAGGGCATTTGGGGCCTTCTGTCAAACCCGCGGTAACCATCGTGCAGGCCCATTCCTCAACCCTGGGTTGA
>DASTTY010000088.1:0-43305 GCA_035759925.1 Solirubrobacterales bacterium | reverse complement strand
AGGGGGGAAATCGGCCATTGGGCTGATGATCGGTAAGAATCGGGGATCGGACGTCGCCAACCGGGTATGTCATACCTCGAGGAACCACCCATGTCCGCCGGCATAGCCGTCAAGAACGGTCACGCCGATCGCCTCGATCCGGCTGCGTGGCCGCGACGCGGCTCGCCGCAGCCGGGCTCGCCGCAGCCCGTGAGCCTCGACCGGCGCCGGGCCGAGCACGCCGCCCGCGAGATGCTGCAGGCCCTCGGCGTCGACGTCGAGAGCGAGAGCATCCGCGAGACGCCACGACGGATGATCGACGTCCTCGAGGAGATGCTCAGGGCCGAGAGCTTCAACCCGACCACCTTCCCCAACGACGGCGGCTACGACGAGCTCGTCGTCGCCCGCGGGATCCCCTTCCACTCGCTCTGCGAGCACCACGTCCTCCCGTTCACCGGCGTCGCCTACGTCGGCTACCTGCCCGGCGAGCGGATCGTCGGCCTCTCGAAGCTCGCCCGCGTCGTCGATCTCTTCGCCCGCTCGCTGCAGGTCCAGGAGCGGCTGACGACGCAGATCGCGGACTGGATCGACCGTGAGCTCGCACCGCGCGGCGTCGGTGTCGTCCTCGAGGCCGAGCACATGTGCATGTCGCTTCGCGGGGTCTGCAAGCCCGGCGCGAAGACGGTCACGTCGCGGCTGATCGGCGCCGTCCGCGACGATCCCCGCACGCGCGGCGAGTTCCTGGCGCTGGCCGGAGGGCCGATCAATGTCTGAGCGGAATGAAGCGGTGATCGTCGGCGGCGGCCTCGCGGCCGCGAAGGCGGTCGAGTCGCTGCGCGAGAACGGGCTCGAAGGCCGGATCGTCCTGATCGGCGAGGAGCCGGAGCTCCCCTACGAGCGGCCGCCGCTCTCGAAGGACTACCTGCGCGGCGAGAGCGACCGCGAGGCGGCCCGCCCCCATCCCGCCGAGTTCTACGCCGAGAACGAGATCGAGCTGCGGACGGGAACCCGGGTCGAGGAGATCGCGACCGCCGAGCACGAGGTCGTGCTCGCCGGCGGCGAGCGGATCGGCTGGGAGCGGCTGCTGGTCGCGACCGGTGCCGAGCCGCGCCGACTCGATTTGCCCGGCAGCGACCTCGACGGGATCCTCTACCTGCGCGACTTCGCCGATGCCGACCGGCTGTCGGCGGCGCTGGGCGAGGCGTCACGGGTCGCCGTGGTCGGGGCCGGCTGGATCGGCGCCGAGGTCGCCGCTTCGGCTCGCCAGCTCGATGTCGATGTCACTCTCATCGAGCGCGCCGAGGTCCCGCTCGAAGCCGTCCTCGGCCGCGAGGTCGGAGCGATCTATGCCGATGTCCACCGCGAGCACGACGTCGAGCTGCTCGCCGGTGCCGCCACCGAGGGCTTCGAGGGCGACCGCCGGGTCGAGGCGGTGCGGATCGCCGATGGGGACCCGGTCGCATGCGACCTCGTCGTCGTCGGCATCGGAGTCGTGCCACGGACGGGGCTCGCCGAGGCCGCCGGGATCGAGATCGACAACGGGATCGTCGCCGACGAGCGACTCGAGACCAGCGTCCCCGGCATCTTCGCTGCCGGCGACGTGGTCAACGCCCACAACCCGTTCTACGAGCGCCGCCTCCGGGTCGAGCACTGGGCGAACGCGATCCGGACCGGGGAGGAGGCGGGCCGGACGATGGTCGGCCTGCCCGCCGGCGAGCCCCAGATCCCCTACTTCTTCTCCGACCAGTACGACGTCGGGATGGAGTACCGCGGCTACGCGAGCGGCGACGACGAGGTCGTCTTCCGCGGCGACACGAAGCGCCGGGAGTTCATCGCCTTCTGGCTTCAGGACGATCGCGTGGCGGCGGCGATGAACGTCAACGTCTGGGACTACGGCGACGAGATCGAGGCGCTGATCCGCTCGCGGCAGTCCGTCGATCGCGAGCGCCTGCGCGATCCCGACGTACCGATCGATCGGCTCGCCGATGGCTGAGCCCGCGCCGGCCATCGAGCTCGAGCGGACGGACCCGCCGCCCGCCGCCGCGATCCTGCCGCTCCATCCCGGTCTCGCCGTCGCGCGGGGCTATGCTCGGGCGCGGATGGAAGGCGTGAGCGACGATCCCAGGACCGCCCGTGCCGCCGAGTCGCAGGCTTGGCTGCGGTCCCTGCGGGCAACCGGCCCGGAACGGGAGCGGGCCGTGCGTGACCTGCACGCCCTGCTCCTCGGTGCCGCCCGCTTCGAGGTCGGCCGCCGCCGCGCCGCTCTCTCCCACGTGCGCGGCGAGGAGCTCGACGACATCGCACTTCAGGCCGCCGACGACGCGACCGTCGCCGTGCTCGGCAAGCTCGGCGAGTTCCGTGGCGCCAGCCGCTTCACGACCTGGGCCTACAAGTTCGCCCTCCTCGAGGCCGGCGTCCGGCTCCGCCGCCGGGCCTTCCAGGAGCGCGAGGTGGTCCTCGACGGTGAGGGCTGGAAGCGATTCGCGGCCCGGCGCGGCTCACCCACCGCCGCGGCTGAGCAGTCGGAGCTCCTCACGGCGCTCCGCGACGCGATCGACGAGGCGCTGACGGCACACCAGCGCCAGGTGTTCGTCGCACTCGCCCTCAACGAGACTCCGGTTGACGTGCTCTCCGAGCAACTCGCGACGACGCGGGGGGCGCTCTACAAGACACTTCACGACGCGCGCCGGAAGCTTCGCGATCGGCTCGTCGCCGAGGGACACCTCGCCGCCGTGCCGGCGGGGGACAGAAAGGAGGGGATCAGATGAACGAGAGACCAGCGGATGGAAGCGTGACGGCCGTCAGCCGCCTGCTCGGGCCGGACGGCTACGAGGTCAGCTGCGAGGAGTGCTTCGCGCGGATCGACGAGTACGTCGAGCTCGAGCTCGAAGGCGCCGACGCCGACGAGCGGATCCCCGGCTTCCGCAACCACCTCGAGGGCTGCCCGGCCTGTCACGAGGACTACGAGAGCCTGCGGGCGCTCGTAGCCGACGGGCGCTCCTGAGCGGTTCCCACCGCCCGCAGGTCAGCCCGAGGCCGTGGCCGCCCGCTCGGGCTCGGCGGGCTCGGCCGCCTTCCGTTCCGGGTGCATGATCGCGTGGCGGGCGCCGGGCACGCCGAACTCGTAGGGGCCGCCGACGACCCGCGGGACCTCGTCGAAGTTGAAGCGCGGCGGCGGCGATGAGACGAGCCACTCGATCGTCTTCGCCCGCCAAGGGTTCGCCTCGGCGCGCGGGCCCCAGCGCCAGCTCACGATCATGTTGTAGAGGAAGATCAGCTGGACGGCGCCGAGGATGAAAGCGAAGCAGGAGATGACGAGGTTCCAGTTGCCGAACTGGGCGGCGTAGTCGGCGACGCGGCGCGGCATCCCCTCCATCCCGACCCAGTGCATCGGCACGAACGTCCCCCAGGTGCCGATCAGGGTGCCGTAGAAGTGCCAGCGGCCGAGCCGCTCGTCGTACATCCGGCCGGTCATCTTCGGGAACCAGTGATAGACGCCGGCGAAGATCGTGAACACCGATCCCGCGAACAGCACGAAGTGAATGTGGGCGACGATGAAGTAGGTATCGGTGACGTGGATGTCGAGCGGGATCATCGCCGTCATCACGCCGCTGATCCCGCCGAGGATGAAGCTGCCGACGAAGCCGAGCGCGAACAGCATGCCCGTGTTCTCGAGATGGACCTTGCCGTCGAAGAGGGTGGCGACCCAGGAGAAGATCTTGATCCCGGTCGGCACCGCGATCAGCGCCGACGTGATCATCATCGGGACGCGGAGCCACGCGAACATCCCGGAGACGAACATGTGGTGCGCCCAGACGCTGAACGAGAGGACGACGATCCCGAGCAGGGAGATCGCCATCAACCGGTAGCCGAAGATCGTCTTCCGGGCGTGGGTCGAGATCACCTCGGAGACGATCCCGAAGCCCGGCAGCATCATGATGTAGACGGCGGGGTGGGAGTAAAACCAGAAGATGTGCTGGTAGCTGATCACGTCGCCACCGGCAGCCGCCTGGAAGAAGTTGGTGCCGATCGCGCGGTCGAAGAGGACCATCATCTGGACGCCGGCGATGAACGGCGTCGCGCCGATGATCAGGATCGACGTGGCCAGGTTCGCCCAGGCGAGCAGCGGCATCCGCCAGAAGTTCATCCCCGGCGCCCGCATCGTCAGGATCGTCACCACGAAGTTGAGCGCGGCGAGGATCGACGACGTTCCCGCGAACTGGACGCCGAGGTTGAAGAACGACTGCCCGAGTGGCGCGCCGGTCGATAACGGTGCGTAGCCGGTCCAGCCGGCGTCGAAGGCGCCGCCCGGCATCAGGAAGCTGGTCAGGAAGAGGACGCCCGCGATCGGCAGCATCCAGTACGAGATCGCGTTCAGCCGCGGGAACGCCATGTCCGGGGCGCCCAGCATCAGCGGCAGGACGTAGTTCGCGAGCCCGGCGAAGACCGGGATCACGAACAGGAAGATCATGATCGCCGCGTGTGTCGAGAAGAGGCTGTTGAACGCCCCGGCATCGACGATCTGGGTTCCCGGCTGGGCGAGCTCGGCGCGGATCAGCATCGCCAGCAGCCCGCCGATGAAGAAGAATACGAACGTCGTGACGACGTACTGGATGCCGATCACCTTGTGATCGGTGTTGAAGCGCAGGTAGTCCCGCCACGAGTCGGCCCCGTGATCGCTGTGATCCTCGGGCCGGGTCGGAGCCCCGGTCGCCCAGCGGAACCAGTAGTCGAAGCACCCGATCCCGATCAGGAAGCCGAGCGGCGCGGTGATCGCGGGAACGATGATGTGCGGGTAGCCGGTCTGCTCGGTCTGGAAGATCTCGAGGCCGCTGATCGCCCGCAGGGCGACGACGAGCCCGAACCCGAACAACCCGCCGATCAGCGTTCCGACGAGCGCGCGCGGCCAGCCCGGATCGCGAAGCGGCCGCCGCCTCGGCGCCGGACGGGCGCTCGGGGCGGCGGTGGGATGTGCGGGGTCGAGAACCGGCATTGGCGGGCGCGGCGAAAGCGCGCCGGCCCGAGGCTAGTTATCTACACATCGTGTGTCCAATATCTGTCAGGCGCTCGTTGATAGGCCCGGCTTATCGAAGGGGGAGTCAGTCCCCGGCGCGGGCGAGCGCGACCTCGACCATGCAGCCGGCCCGGTCGGGATCGTGGGGCTCGAAGCCGACCATCTCCGCATCGGGGTCGAGCGTGTCGAGGACGCCGGCGGTGACGCCGCGATGGAGGATGCAGATCACGTCCGGGTTCTCGCGAACCGAGTCGCGGTACGGGCAGTTGCAGAGCTTCGCGGTCATCGCGCCGTCGGGACCGACCTCGACCTCGGGCTGAAAGCCGAGCGCGGCGAACGCCCGCCGGAATGCCTCGGGGACCTCGTCGACGGGGCCATCGACGAGGTCGCGACCGATCTCGCGACCGGTCCGCTCGATCCGGCGCAGGCCGGCGGGCCCGGTCGGAGCTGCGCGGGCAAGCCAGCGGGCGACGTCGGCGTAGCCCCGGGGTGGCCCGCCGTCGGGGCTTGCGCCGGGCGCGATCGACCACTCGTCGCGGGGGCGGCCGCGGCCGTACCTGTGGCGGCTTCGCTCGAGCAGGCCGCCGCGATGCATCCGCTCGAGGTGGCGGCGGACGCCGTTGGCGTGCATGCCGAGCGCCGTCGCCAGCTCCTCGGTGGTGGCGGCGCGGCGCAGCTCGCGGAGCGTCGAGAACAGACGCGCCCGCGTCGGCTGTCCGAGCAGCCTCTGCCCCTCCGGCGCTTCCATGCCGCCCAGTTTTGCACATCGCGGCTGTGCAAAGCAACCGATTCGCTGCTACGGTTTTGCAAACGTAGCCTGTGTAAATCCATCGATCCCAGTCGGAGGTGTGAATGACCTACGTGATCACGGAGCCGTGCATCGGCGAGAAGGACAACTCGTGTGTCGAGGTCTGCCCGGTGGATTGCATCCATCCGACCCCCGAGGAGCCCGACTACGAGGCGCACGAGCAGCTCTACATCGATCCCGACGAGTGCATCGACTGCGACGCGTGTGTGGAGGCCTGCCCGGTCGACGCGATCTACGCGCAGGAGCAGGTCCCGCCGGAGTGGGAGCGCTTCACCGCCCTCAACGCCGCCTACTTCAAGGGCACCCTTGGCTGAGCCGGACGTCGCGACGGACGGGTTCAGCCTCGAAGGCCGGGGGACGATCGGCAGCGGCCGCCCGATCCGCGTCGTGGCGCTGATCGGTGCGGCCGCGGCCGTGGTCGCCGTCGTCCTCCGGATCGCCGCTCCGTTCGATCACGGCAGCTGGCTGATCGCCTATCTGGTCCTCGTCGGAGCGCTGGCACCATGGTTGCTCGCGCTCGGCGAGGAGCGTCTCGGGGCCGCGGCGGACCGCCGAACCATGCCCGAGGCCGCCGCCTGGCTGGCCGGCTTGATCGCGGTCCCGGTCGGGGTCCTGGCCGACGCGCGGGTGCTCGTGGTCGTCGGCGGTATCGCACTCCTCGCAGCGCTGGTTTCGATCGCCCGGCGAGCGCTCGCCGTCGGCGCCGCGGCCCCGGCGCTCGCCGCACACGGGGCCGTGATCGCGTTCATGGCCGCCAGTACGCTCGTCGGCATCGGCCTCGCCTGGGATACGCCGTGGCTGTAGGCGGAGGAGATCCGGCGGCTGACGGCGGCGCCGAGAGCTGGGTCGCCTACAGCGCCTTCCACGCGCGCGGGCCCGAGCCCGGCGAGCCGGCCCCGGCGCCTGACGAGCTCGCTGCCGAGGTGGAGAGCCGCCTCGGGCAGGTGACCCTTCGCGGCGTCTACGACTTGACCGGGTTCCGGGCCGAGGCCGATCTGCTGCTTTGGCTGATCGCCTCGGACCCGGTCGAGCTTCAGGAGGCGCTCGCCGGCTTCGAGCGCTCACGGCTCGGCGCGATGCTCGACCTCTGGTGGACCGCGATCGGGGTCCACCGGCCGGCTGAGTTCAACGCCGGGCACCTGCCCGCGTTCGTCGAGGGTCGCGAGCCGCTCGGCTTCGTCTGCGTCTATCCGTACGTGCGGACCCACGACTGGTACCTGCTGCCGGCCGCTGAGCGCGCCGAGCTGCTCTCCGAGCACGGGAAGATGGGACGCGAGTTCCCCGCGGTCCAGGCGAACACCGTCAGCGCCTTCGGGCTCGGCGATTACGAGTGGCTGCTCGCGTTCGAGTCCGACCGGCTCGGCACGATCACCGACCTGATGCGGAACCTGCGGGCGGCCGGAGCGCGACGCTTCACCCGCCACGAGTTGCCGTTCCTCACCGGCAGGCGCCGGTCGCCGGCCGAGATCGCGGCGCTCGTCAGCTCGGCGGGCCGGACCGATCGGCCCGTTCGGCTGCCCGTTCCCTGACCCGCGCCTTCTCCTCGAGGCTGAGCGTGCCCGGGTGACCGGGGCCGGGCCAGGGGGTGAGGAGGAGCAGGAACCGGGCATCGCTCGTTGCGTCGACCCGGTGGCGCTCGGCGGGATCGAAGCGGACGAAGGTGCCGACGCCGCCGCTGAAGGCCTTCGACGATGCGAGCGCCGTCACCTCGATCTCGCCGGCGAGGACGACGAGCCAGGCCGACTCGTGGACCTCGTGGTCGTCGAGGCTCTCGCCGGCGGGGAGGTCGATGACGATCGCGCGGGCATCATCGGTGGAGGCGACGATCTCCGGGCTGCCGGGACGCACCTCGAGGTCGTTCAGCGACCAGGTCTCCATTGCCGGGACCCTACATCCCGTGGTCCGGCCGGGCGGCTCAGCCGGCGCGAACGCTCTCGCCCGCCTCGACGGGCGCTTCCGCGCTGCCGCGGCAGCCGAGGTCGGCGGCATGGGCCGCGAACCGGAGGTTCTGGTCGATCGCGTAGAGGAGCCGGGCGAGCCGCTCCGCCTCCGGCGGGGTCGTCGGCTCGTCCTCGTGAGCGCGAAGGACGACTCCGCGCATCATCAACATCGAGTTCGCCAGCGATTCGAACGTCGAGGTCACACAGCCGAGCGCCGCCGGCACGGCGTCCTCGGTCCCGCCGGTCGCAGCGACCCGTTCGAGCTCCTGTGCGGCCTCGGCCACGTCCATGCAGCGTTCGTAGACGATCGCCTGCGACCGCTTCGTGGTTGGGGGAGGGCCGGCCGATGCAAGGACCTGCCGGCGTTCGACTCGCTGTCTGATCTGCTCGATGCCCATGCAGGCAGTCTCGGCCTCGGCGGCGCACCCGGCAATGGGCGGAAACATGTATCGGCGGCGCCGGGAATGGGCATCGGTACCCATGTCACGGCGTGCGCCGAGCGGCCATGCTTGGCCAATGTCCGCGAGACCAGACACGATTGCCGAGCAGTCGGCACCGCCACCTGACCCGAACATGATTCTCCTCACCCGCGAGGGCGAGCGCGAGCTCCGCGCGAAGCTCGAGGCGCTTCAGGAGGAGATCCGCGTCGAGCTGCCGCGGCGGATGCGGCGGATCCGCGAGTTCGGAGAGGCGACCGAGAACGACGACTACCTGCAACTCCTCGAGGAGGAAGCGGTCACGAACGCCCGGGTGCGATCGCTGACCGAGGTCCTCGCCGCGGCGCGGATCGTCGACGCTGACGACGCCGCCACCGACGTCGTCAGCCTCGGCACGACCGTGACGATCCGCGCCGGCGGCAAGGAGATGCAGCGGCGGCTCGTCGGCGCCTACGAGGCGATCGACGGGGACAGCGTGTCGGCCTCCTCGCCGATCGGCCAGGCGATCCTCGGCCGCAGCGCCGGCGACGAGGTCGTCGTCGAGCTGCCGAACGGCGCCGAGCAGACGCTCGAGATCGTCGCCGTGGCGATCTCCGGGGCCGAGCCCGCCGCCGCCGCTTAGACGGCGGCGGCGGGCATCAAGCTTCGACGAGGCCGCTGCGGATCGCGTAGCGGGTCAGCTCGACGCGGTTTCGCATGCCGAGCTTCTCGAGGACGTTGGCGCGATGCCGGTCGACGGTGCGGCTGCTGATGATCAGCATCTCGCCGATCTCCTCGCTCGTGTAGCCCTCGGCGATCAGCTTGACGACGTCGGCCTCGCGCGGAGTCAGCGGACCGCCGTCGCCCTCCTCGGCCGCGGCGGCGAGCTCGGAGATCGCCGCCCCCGCCATCCGCGGATGGACGAACGGGCCGCCCCGCAGCGCCCAGCGGCAGGCCTCGATCAGGTCGCGGTTGGCCGCCGACTTGAGGACGTAGCCATTCGCGCCCGCCTCGAGCGCGGCGAGGAAGTACTGCTCGTTGTCGTGCATCGAGAGCATCACGACGCGAACGTCGGGGCGCTGGCGGACCACCTCACGGGCGACGTTGATGCCGGTCATCCGCGGCATCGATACGTCGAGCACCGCGAGGTCGAAATCACCGGTCAACACTGCGCGCAGCGCTTCGACGCCGTCGCTCGCGACCCCGGCGACCTCGAGGTCGGGCGCCGAGTCGATGACGAGAGCGAGCCCGTCGCGGACCATCTCGTGATCGTCGGCGAGGAGGATCCTCGCTTTCAGGGGGACCGACACGTCAGCTCGCCTCGGCAGGAAGCAGCAGGCGGACGCGGGTTCCCGCATCCGCGCCGGGGCCGATCTCGATCTGCCCGCCGACGAGCGCGGCCCGCTCGCGCATGCCCTTGATCCCGTCGCCGGGCGCCTGCCCGGGGTCGATCCCGCGGCCGTCGTCGCTGACCTCGAGCGTGAGCAGGTCGCCGTGCCGGTCGATGCCGATCGCTGCGCGCGCCGCGCCGGAGTGCCGGGCGACGTTGCCGAGCGCTTCCTGGGCGACCCGGTAGACGACGAGCTCCTGCTCGCCGGTCAGCGGGCCGAGATCGCGGGGCAGGCGCCGATCGACGACGATCCCGCGGTCGCGGGCGGTGCCGGCGGCGAGGGCGACGAGGGCGTCCTCGAGGCCGAGGTCGTCGAGCATCTCCGGCCGGAGCTCGTGGGCGATCCGGC
Organism: Solirubrobacterales bacterium; assembly: GCA_035759925.1. Classification (GTDB taxonomy): domain Bacteria; phylum Actinomycetota; class Thermoleophilia; order Solirubrobacterales; family 70-9; genus RHKX01. The sequence continues at coordinate 33,409 of DASTTY010000088.1, read as the reverse complement.
GCAGCTCGTCGAGGTAGAAGTGGACGCGGCGAGCGATCTCCGCGAAGCTCCCGGAAGGATCGTCGGGCGGACTCGCGGCCGCCTGCTCGGCCATCAGCGCGACCGCGACGAGGCCCTGACCCACCTCGTCGTGGAGCTCGCGGGCGACGCGCTTGCGCTCGGCCTCCTGGGCGGCGAGAGCGACCCGGGAGGGGTGGTCGGCGGGGGCGGCCGGCGTGGTTTCGAGGACCTCGGACATGGCGGCGACCGTAGAGTGCCCCGTTTCAGAAGTCCAATATATGCTTAAGGTCGCTGTGAAAAGCTGACCTTATGGATGTCGAGCTTCGCCACCTGCGCTATTTCCTCGCCGTCGCCGACGAGCTCCACTTCGGCCGCGCGGCCGAACGGGTCCGGATCGCGCAGCCGGCGATCAGCCAGCAGATCCAACGTCTCGAGGATGCGATCGGGGCGCGGCTGTTCGACCGCAACCGTCGCGAGGTCCGGCTGACGCCGGCCGGCGAGGCGCTGCGCGGCTTCGCCGAGCGGGCCCTCGGCGACGTCGAGCTCGGGATCCGGGCGGCGCAGCGCGCCGCGGCCGGCGAGATCGGTCACCTGACCGTCGGCTTCCTCGAGACCGCGGCGAGCATGATCGTCCCGCAAGCCGTCCGCCGCTTTCACGCCGACCGCCCCGACGTCGACCTGACGCTGCGCGAGCTCGGGGTCGACCCGCAGATCGAGGGCCTCCGCTCCGGGCGCCTCGACGTCGGCTTCCTGCGCCCGCCGGTCGATGCGTCCGAGCTCGTCCTCGAGAAGCTCGTCGACGAGGAGCTGGTCGTGGCGATCCCGAGCGGGAGCCCGCTCGCCGGCCGCGAATCGGTGGCCGCGCGGACGATCGTCGGCGAGCCGCTCGTGATGCTCTCGCGGGAGGTCGTCCCGAGCCTCTACGACCAGGTCATCGCGATCAATCAGGAGGCGGGAGGAGCCGGCAACATCGCCCAGGAGGCGAGCAGCATCCAGGCGGTCCTCGGCCTGGTCGCCGCCGGTCTCGGAATCGCTGTCCTGCCCGCGTCGGTCCGGTTCCTGAGCCGGACCGGGGTCGAGTTCGTCGCGGTTCGATCTCGCCATCGCTCGCCGCTGTTCATCGCCCGCCGCCGCGGCGACCCGTCGCCGCTCGCGGCCGCGTTCGTCGCCGCCGCCCGGGACGCGGCGGCAGGCTGACGAGGCTGCGGACGCGCCTCAGACGCTCGGGCGGGCGACGGTCAAGATCCGGGCGATGAGCCGGATGAGCCGCATCGCGAGCATCGCGTAGGCGACGAGAAGCACCGCCGACGCGAGCCCATCGAGGCCGGAGCCCTCGGCGAGCTGCGTCGCCGCCACGCCGATCACCCCGAGTGCGACGACGACGGCGGTCGCCGTATCGAGGCGGGGCCGCGGAGCCGGCAGCGGCGTCCTCAGGTCGCGGACCCGGACCAGCACGGAGAGGAGGTGGAAGAGCGAGCCGAGCACGGTGACGCCGATCCAGCCGGCGACCAGAAGGGTGCCGACCGCCGGCCGGAATGAGCCCGAGAGGGCGTCGGCGGGGCCGTTCGAGATCGCTCCCACGCAGGCGACGAGCAGGCCGGCGACGAGGAAGACCTGCGCCAGCGCAAGCATCCGCGCCGGCATCGTCACCGGCCGCGGCGCCGACCGCAGGGACAGGACGACGTTCACCGACAGCGCCGCCGCCGCGATCGCCAGGGCGATCCAGCCGGCGACCGCCAGCGGATCGATCAGCCATCCGTAGCCGACGACGAGGGCGGCGATGCCGGCGATCCAGGCCGCGAAGGTCGGCGCCTGCAGGCGCGGTCGCGCGAGCGTGCTCCGCGTCAGCGATGGGAAGAAGGTGTGAAGGGTGCCGACGATCGCGGCCCCGAACCAGCCGCCGACGTTCAGCGCCATGTGCGCCGACAGCAGGTTCCCGTGCGGCCACGTGGCGCCGGTCGCGAGCATCGTCCCGGCTGCGATCCCGAGCGCCAGGCAGAGCGCGGCGGCGAGGTACCAGCGGACCGCCCAGGGGGCTCGCTGCAGCGATCCCCGCTGCATCGACAGCAGCGACCATCCGTAGCAGGCGAGTCCGATGACGAGCGCGGCGACGGCGAGGTCGACGAGCGTGTCGGAGCGGACGGGGACCGCGATCGCAAGCAGGACGGCCCCGATGTTCCAGGCGGCGAGCTGGGCGCGGATCCAGCCGCGGCCCGGCGGGTCGGTCGCCAGGAATGCGCCGGCGAAGAACTGGCTCGCGCCGAGGACGAGCTGCGAGATGCCGCCGACGAAGATCAGGTGGAGCGCCAGCCAGCGTCCCCAGGGCCACGGATCGATCGCATCGACCACTGCGGCCGCGACGCCGGCGACGAGCATCGCGATCGCGGCCAGGAAGAAGGCACCGATCACGTCGCTGGGCCGGAGCGCTCCCGGCGTCTGCGGGCGTGCCTTGCAGCGGCGCCGGCCCGGGCCGGCCGTTCCCGCGCTCGAAGCGGGAGGCTCGCTCGCTGCCACCGGGACCGACATCGGCGGCCAGTTTACATACACGACATGTGCAAAAGACTGTTGGCAGCGGTCGCCGGTCGGTTGGCTCTGGTGGCACGCCGCGGCCGGGAATAGCATCGCCGACGATGATCAGCGGTCACAGAAGCCTGCTCGTCGCGCTTGCCGCGGTCGTCGCACTGCTCGTGGCCGCCCCGGCGGCGCCGGCGGCGCTGACCAAGCAGGAGCGGCTGCTCCAGAACCGGCTCGAGCGGCTCGTCGCGGCCGACGGCGGGCCGCCGGGGGCGTCGGTGCTGCTCGTGCGCGGCCGCCATCAGAAGTTCCTCCGCGCCGGCGTCGCGGACCTCGACACCGGCGCGCCGTTCAAGCGCCGCAAGCGGATGCGGATCGCGAGCGTCTCGAAGGCGTTCAGCGGCGCTGTTGCGCTGGCGCTGGTCGATCGCGGGCGGCTCTCCCTCGACGACACGATCGGTGACTGGCTGCCGGACCTGCCGCCGGCCTGGTCGCAGGTGACGCTGCGGCAGATGCTCAGCCACACCGGCGGCCTGCCCAGCTACACGAAGAACGAGGCGTTCCTCGACCACTTCGTCGCCAATCTCCGCAAGCCGATCACGAAGGAGGGGATCATCACCTTCCTCGCCGGCGAGCCGCTCGACTTCCCCGCCGGCAGCCGCTACGAGTACTCGAACACCGACAACATCGTCGTCGCGATGATGGCCGAGGCCGCCACCGGCCGGAGCTACGAGCAACTGCTCGACCGTTTCGTCACCCGGCCGCTCGGGCTGTCCGATACTGAGCTTCCCCGCGGCACCAGGCTGCCGGCGCCGCGGATCAACGGCTACGAGACGCTGCCGCAGGTCGATGACATGACCACCTGCTGCGCGATGTCGTATCTGAGCGCCTCCGGCGGCATCTACTCGACGCCCGAGGAGCTGACGCGCTTCATCCGCGCCTACGTCGGCGGCGAGCTGTTCGGCCGCGCCGAGCGCCGTGCCCAGTTCAGATTCCGGGCCGGCGCCAGCTCCGATCCACCAGGTCCCGGCGAGGGGTCGGGCGGCCTGGCTCTGTTCCGCTACCGGACCCGCTGCGGGACGGTATTCGGCCACAGCGGCAACTTCTTCGGCTACACCCAGTTCACGGTCGCGACCCGCAACGGCCGGCGGGCGTTGACGTTCTCGGTCAACCGTCAGCTCTCGCCGGATCTGACCACGCCGTTCGCGCCGCAGGCGTTCCGGGCGCTCCGCAAGGCCTACGGCGCCGCTGTCTGCACGCTGCTCGGACGCTGACCGGGACGCGTGGCGCTTCCGCGCTTCACGCCGGCAGGACGCGACGGAGAGCCCTCGGTCTCCGCCGCGGTCCTCCGCTTCGCGCTCGCCGGCCTCGTCGCCGTCGCCCTCGTCGGGTTCGGCAGCTTCTTCCTGATGCGGCGGATTGGCACCTCGCAGGCGATCGAGAACGCCAGCGAGCTGACCAGGGTGATCGGCGAGGGGGTCGCCGAGCCGAACCTGACCGAGGCGGTCGTCCGCGGCGAGCCGGCGGCGCTCGACCGCTTCGACCGGCTGATCCGGCGGTCGGTGCTCGGCCACGGGATCATCCGCGTCAAGGTCTGGGACGCGGAGGGGAAGATCGTCTACTCGGACGAGCCGCGGCTGATCGGCCAGCGCTTCGAGCTCGGCGAAGACGAGCAGCGGGCGCTCGCCAACGGTTCTCCGGACGCCGAGCTCAGCGACCTCACCGAGCCCGAGAACCAGTACGAGCGCGATCGCGGCCAGCTCCTCGAGGCCTACGCGCGGATCCGCGGCCCCGGCGATCAGCCCTTCCTGTTCGAGACCTACCAGGAGTACAGCGACGTCACCTCGAGCGGTCGCGACCTCTGGCTCGCGTTCCTGCCGGCGCTGATCGTCGCGCTGCTCGTCCTCGAGCTCGTCCAGCTGCCGCTCGCGACGTCGCTCGCCCGCCGCGTCCGCAGCGCCCACCGCGAGCGGCTCGGCCTGCTCGAGCGGGCGGTCGACGCCTCCGATCGCGAGCGCCGCCGGATCGCCGGCGACCTCCACGACGGCGCCGTCCAGGACCTGACCGGCGTCGCCCTCGGCCTCGAAGTCGGCGCCCGCAGGATCGAGGGGGCGGACCCGCAATCGGCGGCGGAGCTGCGCAGCGGAGCGGAGCGGACCCGGGCGAGCGTCCGCTCGCTGCGCAGCCTGCTCGTCGAGATCTATCCGCCGAGCCTGCAGCGGGCGGGCCTCGAGGCGGCGCTCGAGGACATGCTCGCGCCGCTCGCCGCACGCGGCATCGAGACCACCCTGCGGGTCGACCCCGATGTCCGCCTCGACGTCGAACGCGAGGCGCTCTGCTTCCGGGTTGCCGGCGAAGCGGTCCGCAACGCCCAGAAGCACTCGGGCGCCGAGCACGTCTCCGTCGCCCTCGAACGCTCCGGCGGGGCCTCCGTGCTGACCGTCACCGACGACGGCAGGGGGTTCGACCCGGCGGCGGCCGGCGGCGAGGGCCACATCGGCACCGACCTGCTCCGGGACCTGGCCGCCGAGGCGGATGGGACCTTCCGGATCGACTCCGAGCCCGGCCGCGGCACGATCGTCGCTCTATCGTTGCCGGAGCGATGATCAGGCTGCTGCTCGCGGAGGATCATCCGGTCGTCCGCACCGGCCTCGTCGAGTTGCTCGGCGCCGAGCCCGACGTCGACGTCGTCGCGTCGGTCGGCGACGGCGCCGCCGCTGTCGCCGCCGTCACCGATGTCGAGCCCGACATCGCGCTGCTCGACGTGACGATGCCCGAGATGGACGGGATCGAGGCCACCCGGCAGGTGGTCGCGGCCCGCCCCGAGACCCGGGTCGTGATCCTCACCGCGTCCGCCGATCGTGAGCAGATGCTCCGGGCGGTCGACGCAGGCGCCCTCGGCTACCTGCTCAAGGACGCCTCCCCGGAGGAGCTGATCGAGGGCGTTCGCGCCGCCGCCCGCGGCGAGTCGCCACTCGACCCGAAGGTTGCCCGTGAGCTGCTCGCCGACCGTCGCGAGACGCGGGCCCCCCAGCTCACCGACCGCGAGCGCGAGGTCCTGGCGCTGGTCGGCGAGGGCCTTCCGAACAAGTTGATCGCGCGCCGGCTCGAGATCAGCGAGAAGACGGTCAAGGCGCACCTGACCCGTGTCTACGCCCAGATCGGCGTCACCGACCGGACCCAGGCAGCGCTCTGGGCGCGCCGCCACAACATCGCCTCCGACGTCACTTGACCGTGATCGTTCCCTCCATGCCGGCCTCGCGGTGGCCGGGGATGCTGCAGTAGAACGTGTAGGTCCCGGGCTTGAGGTCGGCGGTCGTCGACGTCTTGCCGGCGCTGATCGTGTCGGTGCCGGCGATGACGTTGCCGTCCGCGTCCTCGATCTGGACGTTGTGATCCGTCGACGACGGGTTGTCGAAGGAGATCGTGTCATCGCCGGCCGGCGCCGTGATCTCGGTCTTCGTAAAGGCGAGCTGGCTCGGGTCGGCGGCGATCTTGACAGTCCCGCCGCTCGCGGCCGCCGGGCTCATCGCACTGCCGGTCGCGGCGGTGTCCGCGGCAGCGGTCGGGCTCGAGTCGCCGCCGCACGCCGCCAGCGCCACCGCCAGGGCCGTGACGACGACGGCCGCGATGCCGATCGGAAGCTTCTTGTCCATCTCCGTCTCCTTCGTTCTCGGGGTGCGGAGACGATCGGCCCGCGCCGGTCCGGCTTGCAAGCGGACATTGGTCGTAGGACCGGCGCCGGCCGGGCTCAGCGGCCGAAGTGCATTCCGAACCGGCCGGGCAGCTCGCACATGAAGCGGGTCGCTGGGCCGACCGGGCGGTCCTCATCCTCGAGCGCGTCCCTGCGAAGGAGCGCCGCCCTCACGAGGCTGCCGCCGAGGTAGCGGAAAGGCTCCGGCGGTACCGGCGCCTGCTCGGGCTCGACCAGCGCCGAGCGGCTGTACTCGTCTTTCGCCTCGAGGGCGAGCGACGCGAGCGTTTCGCCGGCGAGGTGGGCGGGGCCGACCCCGTTGCCGGTGAAGCCGCATGCGTAGTGGATCCGCGTGTCCGGCAGGGTCCCTATGCACGGGACGTGGTTCGGGGAGACGTCGATCGGGCCACCCCAGGCGGCATCGATCTGCCTACCGCGGAGCCCGGGGAAGAAGCGGAGGATGTCTCGGCTCAGCCGCAGCGGCATGCTCGGATCGACCTCGACCCGGCGACCGAGCCGGGCGCCGTAGGCGATCCGCCCGCCACCCCAGCCGAACGCGATTCGACCATCCCGAGTGGTCCGGAAGTAGTGGAGGTACCGGCGGGCACTCGAGATGCACTCGCCGCCGGTCCAGCCGATCTCCTCGAGCACGTCGGGAACCGGCTCGGTGACGATCATGTGGGTCGACGACACGGCCAGCCGGGACTGCAGGGGAGCGAATCCGGCGGTAGCGGCGTTGATCGCCAGGACTGCGGCTCCCGCGGTCAGACTGCCGCCGTCCGTCTCGATGCTGACCTCGCCGCTGCGCGTGGTCGCGATCCGGCGGGCCCGCGAGTGCTCGGCGATCCGGACCCCGTCGTCGAGCGCGGCCCGTCGCAGCGCCCGCGCCAGGAGCGCCGGCTGCACCGTGGACGCCTGCGGAAAGAACGCGCCGCGGCGAAACAGCGGCGACGCACACCGGGCGAGCACATCCGATCGGTTGAGATCGACCAGCCTCGTCCCACGACCGTGCTCTTCGCACGCCCGCCTGGTGGCGGCCCAGGCCCGATCCTGTGCGGCGCTGGTCGACACCTTGAGATGGCCACTGGTTCGGAAGTGAAAGTCGAAACCCCGGTCGTGACCGAACTGCCCAACCGCGGTGACGGAGTGCTCGGAGAGGTCGCAGAGGTCGATGGCCGCGCTCGCTCCATGAGCTTCGCAAAGGCTCTCGAAGTGTTGCCAGAGCGAGTTGACCAGCCCGGCGTTACGGCCGCTTGGCCCCTCGCCGCACCCGTTCGCCTCGAGGACCACAACTCGGGCCTCCGGGTTCCGGCGCCGCAGGGCCAACGCGGTCCAGAGGCCCGCATAGCCCCCGCCGACGATCGCGACATCGGCCACAACATCCCCATTGAGCGGTTCGGTCGGCTCGACCTGCTCCACCTGTGACAGCCACCAACCGCCTGCGTCATGGCTGAAGTCGGACGAGAATTCGAGGCGATCGCTCGTAATATCGGGACCCCGTCGGAACGTTATCGCCATGCCCGGCCCGCAGATCGTGATCGAAGACGACCCGACTCCGCTCGTTCTGGCGATCGCGGCGGACCTGACGCGCCGCCGCCGCGACCCGGCGTTCGACGACCTCACCGCCGCCACCCGGGGGACGGCGGCGGTTCGGGTCGGATCGGGACCGGAGGCGGTGACGATCGATCTCGACGGGGGTCCGGCGATGCACCACGGCCTCGTTGACCCGCAGGTCGTCGCGACCCTGAGTCCATGCCATCGCTGGGACGAAGGCGAGATCCGTGGTGGCCACGATCATCCGGAGCTCGCCAGTTGGGTCTCCGCGCTCGCTTCGCCGCCGCCTGGCGACTGGCGCGAGGCGGCCCGGCGCCTCTGGGCCGAGCTCGAATCGAGCCCGGGGGCGCCGCCGGCGCTGGCGGTCGTCGAGCTCGACAGCGGCGAGACGGAGCATTTCGGCGACGGTGACCGCGCCTACGAGATCCGTGGCCGGTCGGAGGCGTTGGTGGACCTGCTCGAGGGACGGTCGGCGCTGATGGAGGAGGCGTCCTCGGGGTCGATCCAGGTCAAGGGCACGTTCCCGGAGATCTCGGTGATCACCGGGGCCTGCTGGCGGGTTCGCATCGACCGGGGACCGGTGGATGCCTGATCGGGATCAGCTCGAGACGTGGCTGGGGGAGAACGAGATCTCCTCGGTGCGCCTCGAGGCGACCAATCACGACGGCATGCTGCTCGGCAAGCACCTCGCACCGGCCAAGTTCCTGTCGGTGGCGACCACGGGCACGCAGATGGCCGACACCGCGTTCGGCCTCGACTTCTCCGGCGAAGTCTCATTCGGGTGGGATTGGGGCGAGTGGCGGGGGAACGTCGCCGACGTCACCGTGGTCCCCGACCTGAGCACGCTGCAGGCGGATCGCTGCAGGCCGGGCCTGGCGTCGGTCATCGCCGATTTCAGCACCGCCGGCGGGGAGCCGTTGCCGATCTGCGGCCGCAGCATGCTGAAGCGCCTGATCGAGCAGCTCCGCGACGGCTACGGCCTGGAGCTTCGAGTGGCGTTGGAGCTGGAGTTCTCGATCTTCGAGGAGCCGCTCGACGTGGTCCGCGAGCGCCGCTACCAGGGCCTGACGCCGCTCGGCGGCCCGAGCACGATCACCTACCTGCTCACCCGATCGCCAGACTTCACCGAGTTCATGTCACGGGCGGCCGAGCGCCTCGACGGGCTCGACATCGGCTGGGAGTCGTGGAGCGCCGAGACGGCGGCCGGCCAGGCCGAGATCAACATCGGTCCCACCGATCCCCTGACGGCGGCCGATCACGTGATCCGCACCAAGCTAGCGCTGCGCGAGGTCGCCGCCGAGCTCGGCCGGACGGTCACCTTCATGGCGCTCATCGACGAGCACCTCGGAGCGTCGATGCACGTCAACCTCTCGCCGGTCGGCCCCGGGTCGGGGAACCCGTTCCACTCCGACGCCGGGCCGGCGGCGGCGCCGGTCCTGCGCCAGTGGATCGCGGGCCTGCTGACGACGATGCCGGCCGCGATGTCCTTCTTCAGCCCGACCGTCAACTCCTACCGCCGGCTGATCGAAATCGCCGGCCCCCCGACCACGGTGTCCTGGGGAGAGGCGAACAAGTCGACCGCGCTCCGGACCGTGACCCATTCCCGGAGATCGGCCCGGATCGAGCATCGCGTCCCGGCGATGGACTCCAACCCGTACCTGGTGCTGGCAGCGATCGTCGCCGGCGGCCTGATCGGGATGGAGGACGAGCTCGAGCCGCCGCCACAGTTCGCCGAGATGGCCTGGGGTCTCCCACCCGATGCGGCTCCGCGGCTGCCGGATTCGATCACCGGGGCGGCCGATGCTCTCGCCGCCGACGATCGCCTCCGGTCGGTCCTCGGGTCCGATGCCGTCGATTACTGGCTCGGGACGAGGCGCTGGGAGTGGCTGGCGTTCCACCGGTCCGGCGGTGACCCGGATTCGGTCACCGAGTTCGAGCTGTCGAGGTACTTCGAGGCCGTATGAGCGAACCGCGGCCCGCTATTTTCGACGAGCTGCTCGCAGGGCCGTATCCGTGCTGTCTGACGACGCTCGACGGTGCTGGGAACCCCTATAGCGTCGTCGTCTGGTGCGGATCGTTCGGCGACATGGTTGCCGTCAACGCGACCGAGAGCGTCTGGCTGAAGAACCTCCACCGCGACCCTCGGGCCTCGGTGCTCATCGTCGACACCGCGAACATCCTCCGGTACGTGTCGATCAGAGGCAGGGTCGCCGACGTGACGCCCGACCGCGACTACGCGCACATCAACAGCCTCTCGGAGGTCTACGAGGGGCGGCCCTACGCCTACTCGACGCCGGAGGACGTCCCGCGCTACCGCGTCGCGATCACGGTCGACAAGCTGCGGACAACCGATATCGCGACGGCCTGAGCCGTCGCGCAACGCGACTGGCGATTCGTCAATCGCTCGGATAGGGTGGTCACCACGAGGGCGAACGCGGCGCGTGGGAGGTGCTGAGGGTGGACCGAGTCCGGGACGAGATGCGTGATCCCGCGATCCGGTTGCCACGTCGCTTGCTGATCGCGATCGCGGGCCTTGCGGCCTGCGTGGTGCTCGCTGCCTGTGGCAGCGACCTCGGCGGCGGTGACACCGGCTCCACCGACGCGACCGTCGCCGATACGGAGCCGGTCGCCGGTGAGCCCCTGACGATCGCGACGGCCGTCCTCTACATCGACAAGTCGCAGGGCGCCGTCGACGGACCGGGCTCGACCCTCGACAACTTCACCAAGGAGACCGGGATCGAGGTCAAGTACCTGGAGGAGATCAACTCGAACGAGTCCGAGTTCGCAAAGCTCCGGCCGGAGCTCGAGAACGGCTCCTCGGGCGGTCGCGATCTGATCGTCGCGACCGACTGGATGGCCCGCAAGTACTACGACCTCGGGTATCTCCAGGAGCTCGACCACAGCGCTCTGCCGAACGTCGATGAGAACCTGATTCCGGCGTTGCGCGATCCCGCATTCGATCCCGGTCGCAAGTTCTCCGTCCCGTACCAGAGCGGGATGACCGGGTTGATCGTTCGCACTGATCTGGCTCCGGACATCACTTCGATCAACGACCTGTTCGACCCGAAGTACAAGGGCAAGGTCGCGATGCTCTCCGAGCTCCGCGACACCGTTCCGCTGGTCATGAAAGCCGACGGGATCGACCCCGAGGACGCGACCAAGGAGGATTGGCTGGCCGCCATCGACAAGATCAAGTCAGCCGTCGACTCGGGTCAGATCCGGGACATCACCGGAAACGACTACGTGGACGACATCCCGCGCGGTGACCTCGTCGCCGCGATCGGTTGGTCAGGCGACGCGGTCCAGATGCAGCTCGACAATCCGGCAATCGAGTTCCGCGTCCCCGATGAGGGATGCATCATCTGGTCCGACGACATGGTGATCCCGGTCGGAGCCCCCAATCCCGGTGCGGCCTACAAGTTCCTCAACTTCATCTACGACCCGAAGAACGCGGCGCAGATCTCGGCTTACGTCAACTACACGACACCGGTCTCGGGCGTCAAGGAGGTATTCGAGAAACAGGGCTCGGACCTGGCGGACAACGAGCTGATCTTCCCCGACGACAAGTTCACCGAAGGGTGCTCGACGCAGCCGGTCCTCGAAGGTGACGACGCCACTGAGATCGAGGAGGCGTGGCAGCAGGTGACAACCGGCTGATCGTGTTCCGCAGTCGGCTCGGTGTTCTGGGCCTGATCGGGCCGGGCACGCTTTGGCTGGCTCTCTTCTTCGTCGTCCCTATGGTGTTCATGGGCGTCGTGTCGCTCGAGAGCGGCTCGATCGACGAAGGCTTCGTGTTCAACTGGTCGTTCGGCAACTACGCCGACGCGATCTCCACCTATCAGACGCAGTTCCTGCGCTCGTTCGGCTATGGAGCGGCGGCAACCGCTCTGGCGCTGCTGATCGCTTACCCGCTCGCCTACGCGATCGCCTTCCGCGTCGGGCGCTGGAAATCCCTGTTCCTGTTCGCGGTGGTCGCACCGTTCTTCACGACCTACCTCATCCGGACCCTCGCCTGGCAGACGATCCTCTCCGATCAAAGCCCGCCGGTCGACGCCCTTCGCTCGATCGGTCTGATCGGTGAGGACGGCCGGGCCCTGGACACGTCAGCTTCGGTCGTCGCGGGGCTGACTTACAACTTCCTGCCGTTCATGCTGCTGCCGATCTACGCCAATCTCGAACGGCTCGACGGCCGGCTCGTCGAGGCGGCGCAAGACCTCTACTCGTCCCCGCGCGAGGCGTTCCGCCGGGTCACGCTGCCGCGCTCGCTCCCGGGGATCCTCGCCGGCGTGCTGCTGACGTTCATCCCGGCTGTCGGCGACTACGTCAATGCCTACTTCCTCGGCGGCCCGAACCAGGCCATGATCGGCAACGTCATCCAGGGGCAGTTCCTGAACCTGGCCGACTATCCGACCGCGGCGGCGCTCTCGTTCACCCTGATGGCGCTGATCATGATCGCGGTCGTCGCCTACTTCTGGGGATTCGGCACGGCGGCGGTCGTCGGCGACGATGACGCCGGCGAGGGTCAAACCGCCCACCCGCCGCCAGACCCGCCGCCGGCGTCGACGTTCGTCGGACGGCTGCGCCGGCGCGCACTGACCATCTATGCCTTCCTGGCCACCGCCTACATGCTGATCCCGATCGCGGTCATCGCGCTGTTCTCGTTCAACGACCCAGCGGGCAACTTCAACACCGATTGGCAGGGCTTCACGCTCGAGCATTGGGGGGACCCGTTCGACGATGCCGAACTGACCTCCGCTCTCGGTACGAGCCTCGAGCTGGCGGTCCTCGCCACGTTGATCGCCACCGCGCTCGGGACGCTGCTGGCGCTGGCGTTGGTCCGGCGCCGCTTCCGCGGCCGGCGGGCGGCCAACATGCTGATCCTCGTGCCGATGGCGACGCCCGAGGTGGTGATCGGCGCGGCGCTGCTCTCGATGTTCGTCTACATCGATCTGTCGCGTGGATTCGGCACGTTGCTCGTCGCCCATGTGATGTTCTCGATCAGCTTCGTGGTGGTGGTGGTCCGGGCGCGACTGATCGCGCTCGATCCGGGTCTCGAGGAGGCTGCGGCCGACCTGGGTGCGGCTCCCGTGAGCCGGTTCCGGACCATCACGCTGCCGCTGCTATGGCCCGGGATCGTCGCGGGAGCGGCGCTCGCATTCGCGCTTTCGATCGACGACTTCGTCATCTCGAACTTCAACTCGGGGACGACCGTGACCTTCCCCCTCTACATCTTCGGAGCTTCCCAGCGGGGGATCCGCCCCGACGTCAACGTCCTCGCCACGATGCTGTTCGTGCTCACGGTCGGGGCGGTCCTGCTCGCTATCTGGCAGCAGCGGCGGGCGGAGCGGCGGCTGGAAACCACGGACTAACATCTCCGTCGATGGCGGGTGCCTCACAGGCTCGAGAGGAAGAGTCGGAACGGCAGCTCGACGCCGCACGGGCCGGTGACGAGGCTGCATTCACGACGCTCGTCGAGCGCTACCGCGGCGAGCTGATCGCTCACTGCTACCGGATGCTCGGCTCCCTCCACGATGCCGAGGACGCCCTTCAGGAGGCGATGCTTCGCGCCTGGCGCGGGATCGGCCGCTTCGAAGGTCGCAGCTCGCTCCGCTCCTGGCTCTACACGATCGCGACGAACACCTGCCTGAACGCGATCGAGCGCCGCAAGGCGCGGGTCCATCCGATCGACTACGGCCCGCGGGCGAATCCCGACGACGGCGTCCCCGGCATGCCGGTCGCCGAGACCGTCTGGATCGAGCCGTTCCCGGACGAGCAGCTGGTCGTCGAGGACGGCCCACTGGCGCCGGACGCCCGCTACGAGGCCCGTGAGGCGGTCGAGCTGGCGTTCATCGCCGCGCTGCAGATCCTGCCGCCGAACCAGCGCGCGGTCCTGATCCTCCGCGAGGTCCTCGGCTACTCCGCGCGCGAAACGGCGGCGACCCTCGAGACGTCGGTCGCGTCGGTCAACAGCGCCTTGCAGCGTGCCCGGGCGAGCGTCGAGCAGCGGCTGCCCGAGCGCAGCCAGCAGGCGACGCTGCGAATCCTCGGCGACGAGGGCGTTCGCGAGATCGTCGATGCCTACCTCGACGCCTGGTACCGCGAGGACATCGACGGCGTCGTCGACATGCTCACCGAGGAGGCGACGTTCTCGATGCCGCCGCTGGATTCCTGGTTCGGCGGCCCCGGCGGCCATCCCGAGCTCGCCGGGTTCCTGCGCGACGGTCCGCTGACCGGCGACTGGCGCTGGAAGCACGCCGTGACCCGGTCGAACGGCCAGTACGCGCTCGGGTTCTACTGCTGGTACGAGCCCGATGGCACCTACCGGCCGTTCGCGCTCAACGTGCTCAGCTTCGAGGGCGACAAGATCAGCGACGTCACCTGCTTCATCAACCGCTCGATCGAGAGCGACGACCCCGAGGACTACGTCCGCTACCCCGAGCAGCCGCTCGACGAGCGCCGGACCGAGGACTTCTTCCTCCGCTTCGGCCTCCCCGACCGGCTCGACTGAGTCTCAGCCGGCTGCCACGGCGTAGGTCTGGACCGGGTCGTCGACCCCCTTCAAGGCCCGTGATCCGGCCGGCTCGAAGTGGATCCCCGAGCCCGCCGCGAGATCGTGGACCGTGGCCGACGTCAACACCTGCCCGCCGGCCGCGCAGTCGCAGATCCGCGCGGCGACGTGGACGCCGATGCCGCCGATGTCCTCACCGATCAGCTCGACCTCGCCGGCATGGAGGCCGGCCCGGACCGCGATCCCCAGGGCCTCGGCGTCGGCGACGATCGCCCGGGCGCACTCGACCGCACGGGTCGGTCCGTCGAACGTGGCCAGAAAGCCGTCCCCGGTGGTCTTGATCTCGCGACCGCCGTAACGCCCGAGCAGCTCGCGAACGACCTCCTGGTGCTCGCCGAGCAGTCGCTTCCAGCGCCGATCGCCGAGCTCGGCGGCGTGGCGGGTCGAATCGACGATGTCCGTGAACAGCACCGTCGCGAGGACGCGTTCGGGGGCCGGGCCGGGGCGAACGCCGGTCACGAACTCCTCGATCGTGTCGAGCACCTCCTCGCTGTTTCCGACCCATGCGAGGTGATCCTCGCCTTCGAACTCCACGTAGCGGCTGCCTTCGATCTGCTCGGCGAGCCACTTGCCCGCCCGATGGTTGACGACCCGGTCGCCGCGCCGCTGGAGGACGAGCGTGGGGACGTGGATCAGCGGCAGCGCATCGCGGACATCCGTGTCGAGGAACATCTCGACGAGCTGCAGGACGCGACGGGGACTCGCGGCCGAGCGCTCGATGCGGGCCTGAAGCTCGCGGGAGCGCGGATCGTCGGCGACGCTCGGCGAGAAGATGTCGACGGTGGCGCCCTGCCCCCAGAGGGGGGCGATCAGCTCTTCGCTGGCCTCCTCGATCGCCTCCCGCGGCGCAGCCCACGGGTAGTCGGGTGCGGCAGTCGACCTCGCGACTGCGCCCCAGAGCAGCAGCGCCGAGGTGCGCTCCGGGTATGTCGCGGCGAACAGCATCGAGACCGTCGAGCCCTCCGACATCCCGAGCAGCGTCGCCGACTCCGAGCCGGCGGCATCCATGACGGCGCGGATGTCGTCCATGCGCTCCTCGAGGTTCGGCGCTCCCTCGACGTGATCGGACAGCCCGACGCCACGGCGGTCGAACATGAGCACCCGGGAGAACGAGCCGAGCCTGCGGATGAAGTGGGCGATCGGCGGGATCTCCCAGAACAGATCGAGATGGGACATGAAGGGAAAGGCGAGAACCAGGTCCGTCTCCCCGGAGCCGACCACCTGATAGGCGATCCCGATGTCCTGACTCTGGGCGTAGTGAGTCTCGGGCCTTGCCGCCACCGATCGAGGGTAGCCGTGTGCCGTCCCCCTGTCGACGCGCGCTTACAGATCCGTCTGGATGACCTCGGGGCTCGGGTGGACGCTGACCACCCGCAGCTTCTCGTCGCCGGCCGACTTGAATCCGTGCTTCGTCTCGGCGGGGACGACGACGATGTTGCCGCCCTCGACCGCGATCTCCTCGTCGCCGGCGGTGAAGACGGCGGTGCCCACCTCGACGACGAACACCTCGGGATAGGGATGGAAATGGAGGTCCGGGCCCTCGCCGCAGTCGTACTGCGTGACGAAGATCGACACGTCGGCGTCATCGCGGCCCTCGAACAGCGCCGCACGCTCGCTGCGGCGGATCGACTCGATCGGGACGACCTTTGCCATGCCGTCGCAGTATCGCCGAATAGGCTCGGAAGCCCGTGATCGTCTACGGCTCCGAGTACTCGTACTTCACCGGCAAGCTCGAGGCGTACCTGCGCTTCAAGGGGATCTCTTACGTTCGCCGGCCGCTCGGCGTCTGGATGTACTCGTGGAAGCTGCCGCGCCTGCTCGGCGGCGCCCAGCTGCCGACGGTCGAGCTCGACGACGGGCGCTGGATGACCGACACGACACCGATGATCGCCTGGCTCGAGGATCGCGACCCGGAGCCCGCGGTGATCCCGGCCGATCCCCTCCAGAGGTTCTTCGCGCTCCTGATCGAGGACTTCGGCGACGAGTGGCTGTGGCGCCCGGCCATGCACTACCGCTGGAGCTACGCCGCCGATCGCGAGCTGCGCGCGCGTCAGCTCGCGAGCGAGCTGATCCGCCTGCCGATCCCGCTCGCCCTCCGCCGCCGCTGGTTCGCGCGTCGCCAGGCCCGGCTCTTCGTCGCCGGTGACGGCGTCGACGAGCGGACCCGCCCACACGTCGAGGCGAGCTATGCGCGCGTGCTCGACATCCTCGAGCCGGTCGTCGCCGCGCGCCCGTTCCTGCTCGGCGGCCGCCCGACCGTCGCCGACATCGGCCTGTTCGGCTCGATGTTCCGTCACTTCGGGCTCGATCCGACCCCGGCGCGGATCATGCGGACGCGGGCCCCGTCCGTCTACGAGTGGGTCGCGCGCGTCTGGGCCGCGCGCGCCGACCGGATCGGCACCGAGCCGCTGCTCGACGGGGTCCCCGCCGATCTCGATCCGCTGATCCGCGAGGCAGGGGAGACCCACCTGCCGATGCTCGCCGCCAACGCGGCCGCCCATGCCGCCGGACGCCGCGAGCACGAGTTCGAGGTCCAGGGGGTCAGCTACCGGGGGGTGCCGACGAGCGCATACCGGGTCTGGGCCCTGGCCCGCCTCCGCGCCGCCTACGACGGCCTCGCCGCCGAGCCGCGGGCGGCCGCGGAGCGTCGGCTCGCGAGCGTCGGGGCGCTCGAGCCGCTCGTCGCCGCTGTCCCGCTGCATTCGGGCCACGATCCCGCCGGCACGGCGCCGTTCAGCGGCGTCACCCGGATGGTCCGCGACTGAGCCGACCGACCGACCGCGGCGAACGGCGTCCCGGCCTTGACCGCGGCGTACGATTCATGCGGTGGAGGCTGAGGCGGAATCGGGCTTTGGTCCCGCACGCGCGGTCGGGGAGGCGCTGCGGTCGAACGTGCAACGCGCGCTCAAGGTCCGTGACGAGGCGGTCCGGGTGCTGCTCGTCGCGCTGCTCGCCGACGGCCACGTCCTCATCGAGGACCATCCCGGCGTCGGCAAGACGGCGCTGGCACGATCGCTCGCGCGATCGGTGCAGGCCGAGTTCTCGCGGATCCAGTGCACCGCCGACATGCTGCCCGCCGACGTCACCGGGACGATGATCTTCAACCAGCGCGAGGCCGGCTTCGAGTTCCATCCCGGCCCGATCTTCGCGAACGTCGTGCTCGTCGACGAGATCAACCGGGCGTCGCCGAAGACGCAGTCGGGGTTGCTCGAGTCGATGCAGGAGCGGCGCGTCACCGTCGATCAGCAGACCCACGAGCTCGCCCGCCCGTTCCTGATCATCGCGACCCAGAATCCGGCCGAATACGCGGGCACCTACCCGCTGCCGGAGGCGCAGCTCGACCGGTTCATGGTCCGGATCGAGCTCGGCTACCCGGAGCCGTGGGAGGAGGCGGACATGCTCGAGGGCCATGCGGCCGGCGATCTCGTCGCCGAGCTCGAGCCGGTCGCCGACCTCGACGACGTCCGCGATGCCCAGGCGGCCGTCGCCGCCGTCCACGGCAGCGCCGAGCTGCGCCGCTACGTCGTCGCGCTCGCCGAGGCGACACGCCGGGACCCGCGCCTCGAGCTCGGCGCCAGCCCGCGGGCGGCGCTGATGCTGTTCCGGGCGGCGAAGGCGCTCGCGGCGCTCGAGGGCCGCGGTCACGTGCTGCCCGACGACGTTCAGGCCCTCGCCGGCTCGGTTCTCTCACACCGGCTCCTGCTCGCTCCCGGCGTCCCCGAGTCGGATCGCGAGGCGATCGTCGCCGACGCGGTCGAGACCGTCCCGGCGCTCTAGATGATCGATTCGGAACCGACCATCTGAGATGGCGGACGCGGCGACAGCGCTGCGTCTCGGACTCGGCCTCGCGTTCGCCGGCCTGATCTTCGCGGCGCCCATCGTGCTGCTCCCGGGTCTGGCGCTGATCCTCCTCGTCGCGGTCTGCTGGTCGTGGGTGCGGCTGAGCGCTGCCGGAGTCCGCGCCGGACGGGTCGGGGTCCCGGCCCAGGCGACCGAGGGCGAGCGCTTCGATGTGGTCGTCAGCGGAGTGAGCGGGCCGCTGCCGCTGATCGGCCGGATCGAGGACCCGGTCACGGCGGAGCGGCTGCCGGTCTCGATCCTGCGCGGCCGCAGCCGCTTCTCGTTGCGCCTGGTCGGCTCCGTCGAGCGGCGCGGCCGACGTCTGTTGCCGGCGCCGGCGATCACGATCGGCGACCCGCTCGGGATCGCCACCGCGCGCGTCACGCTCGGCGAGCCGGCATCGCTCCTCGTCCTGCCGCGGATCGAGCCGCTCCGCGGTCCCGACGGCGCCGACGGCCCAGCGGTCGGCCGTCGCGTGCTCGGTGCCGGTGAGCTCGCCGGCGGCGGCGAGCGCGAGTCGGCGGCCGACCCCGAGCTCGACGGCGTCCGTCCATACCGGCCGGGCACGAAGGCGACCAGGATCTACTGGCCGTCGGTCGCCCGCGGCGCCGAGCTCGCCGAGCGCCACCTCGTCGCCGCCGGCGATGCGGCGCCCCTGATCGCGCTCGACCCCTCGGGGAGCGATGTCGACGACCTCGACCGGGCCGTTCGTGCAACGGCATCGCTGATGGCCCATCTCGCCCGGCTCGGCGGCTGCGAGCTTCTGATCGGCGGCTCGCGCCAGCGGCTTCGCGTCGGCCGCGATCCGCGAGAATGGACGGCCGCGCTCGCCGCGCTCGCGGTCGTCGAATCCGGCGACGGGGTCCCGCGGATCGCGGCGGGGGACCTCCGCGCGGCGCTGATCTGGGTCGCGGCCGAGGCGCCGCGGCTTCCCCGCGGGGTCGTGCGCGGATTCGTCGTCTGCCCGCGCCCGCCGGCGGGGGCCCCGGCGGCTTTCACCGTCTCCGGTTGCACGGGCCACGAGATCGGCGCGTCGCTGCGCGCCCGCGTGTTCGGGGCGGCGGCGTGAGGGCGGCGCCCGACCCGGCTCGCGTCCGGCTCGTCGTCCTCGCCGCGATCGGCGCGCTCGCGTCCTTCCAGTGGGGATCGCTGCTCGCCGATCCACCGACCGGCCGGCTGCTCGGCGTCGTCGCCGTGGCCGTCGTCTGCGGCTGGCTGTTGAGCCGGATGGAACCCGAGGGTCGCGGCCGGCGGCTCGTCGCCTGGGCAGCGGCGGTGCTCGCCGCCGTCGCGGCGCTCGTCGTCCTCGGCCTGCCGCTCCGTTTCGTCCCGCCATGGGGATGGGATCAGCTGACGAGCGGGATCGACGAGGGCCTGAGCGGTCTCGGCGGGCAGTTCGACTATCCGCTCGCGGACGCCGGCGCCTGGTCGCGACTGCTCCTGGTCGCGGCGTTCGTGCCGCTCATGATCGGCGCTGCGGTGCTCGCTTTCCGCCCCGGCCGGGGCCGCGATCGGGTCCCGACCGCCGCGCTGCTGCTCCTCGTCGCCGCCTTCGCGATCCCCGCGGCCGCCCGGCCCACCGGGGCGCCGCTTCTCTGGGGGACGGTTCTGCTGCTCCTCGTCGCCGCGTGGCTGTGGGGCGATCGCGCGCGGACCCTCCCGGCGGCCGCGCTCGTCGCTGCGATCGGTGTGGCCGCGATCCCGCTCGCGTCGAGCGTCGCCGCCGACGATCCGCCGATCGACTACCGCAACTGGACGCTGCCGGGCGCCGAGAAGGGCGTCGCGTTCGACTGGCGCCACACCTACGGCCCGATCGACTGGCCGCGCAACGGCAAGCTGCTCTTCCGGGTCCACTCCGACCGCCCCGCGTACTGGCGCGCCGAGACCCTCGACGAGTTCTACGGCGACGTCTGGCGGCGCTCGGGTGGCGGCGGCGTCGTGGTGCCGGGGGAGCCGACCAACACGCTTCCCGGGCTGCCGATCGACCAGGACTCGCTGGTGCACGCCCGCTTCGAGATCATCTCGCTCGACAGCCCACTCGTGATCACCCCGGGGTACCCGCTCCGGGTCGACGGGATCGATGAGATCGACCGCGCTCCCGACGGGACCACCAGGGTGGTCGGCGAGCCGCTCTCGGCCGGGTCGAGCTACTCGCTGACCTCCTACGTGCCGAACCCGCGTCCCGCCCAACTCCGGGCCGCGTCGCATCGCTACGAGCCGCCCCTCGACTCCTACACCTCGCTGGCGCTGCCCGACGGCGCCAGCCTCGAGTCGATCGTCGCGCCGCTCCATTTCACCGTCCCGCTCTGGGGACACGAGCGCGGCGTCGATCTCGCCCGCCGCCGCCTCGACGAATCGGCCTACTCGCAGGTCGCCCGGCTCGCCGAGCGCCTCACGGCCCGGGATCGCAATGCCTACGACGCCGCGATCGCGATCAGCAACCACCTGCGCACGTCCTACTCCTACGACGAGCGCCCGCCGAACCGCCGTCTGCCGCTGCGCGCGTTCCTGTTCCGCGACAAAGTCGGCTACTGCCAGCAGTTCTCCGGCGCGATGGCCCTGATGCTGAGGATGGTCGGCATCCCCGCCCGGGTCGCGGCGGGGTTCGCGCCGGGAACTCCGGCGGCCGACGGGCACGGCTACGAGGTCACCGATCTCGATGCCCACTCCTGGGTCGAGGTCTACTTCAACGGGATCGGTTGGGTCCCGTTCGACCCGACCCCGCCGACGGCACCGGCGACTGCCGACATCCGCGGCGGCGCCTCGTTCGGGATCGGCTTGAGCGCGTTCGGCGGCGCCGGGTTCAGGTCCGCCCACGATTCGAAGGGACGCACCGTGGCGATCCCCGCGACCGGCGCGGCCGGCGGCGACGGGGGGTCCCCGGCCCCGCCCCTCGGCCTGCTCGGCCTGGCGGCGGCGATGGCGCTCGTCGGACCGGTCCGCTCGCTCCGCCACCGGCGGCTTCCACATGCCGAGGCAGAGCGCCGCGAGGTCGCCGAGCTTCGCGACGTCCTCGACGCCACCGGCTGGTCGTGGGGCGGGCCGACGACGCTCCTGATCGTCGAGGGCCGCCTCCGCAGCGCGCGACGCGGCCGGGCGGCGAAGTACGTGCGCGGTTATCGCCGCCGGCTCTACGAAGCCGAGCCGGGCGAGCGCCCCGGTCCGGGCGAGCGTCGGGCGGCGCGACGGGAGCTCACCGGTCGTGGGCTCAGGGCCCGCTTGCGGCTGCTCCTGCTGATGCCGCCGGGCGGCCCGCGAGCGCGTCGCTGAGCCGCTGCCCCGGTCGGGCCGGTTGGCACGCGGACGGCATCGCATACGCTTGCACGACGGTGAACGCGCCGCGCCCATTGCTCAGCGACGTCGAGCTCGGCCGTGGCGACGGGGTCGCGGGCACGCCCTGGTACCTGCTCGACGGGACCCGGGCCGGACCGCTGGCGGCGATCGCGAAGGAGCTCCGCGGCGAACCGCGCAAACCGACCGGAGGGAGGAGCACGGGATGACCGGATCCGAGGAGACCGGGGTCAACGACCCTGAGGAGCTCGAGGCGACCGGTGCGCCGGCGAGCGGTGAGATCGCGGCATCGACCACGCTCGGCCCGGTCCACCTCACGGTCGCCGACCTCGACCGCTGGATCGGCTTCTATCGCGACGCAGTCGGCCTCGAGCTGATCGGGCGCGACGACGGGACCGCCGCGGTCGGCGCCGGTGGCCGCGAGCTGGTGGTGGGAGTCGAGGAGCCCGGGGCCCGGCCGGCCGTCGGCTACACCGGCCTCTACCACGTCGCTCTGCTGTTGCCCGAGCGCGCCGATCTCGCTGGGTGGCTCGCGCACGCCGGCCGCGACCGGGTGCCGCTGACCGGGCTCTCCGACCACTTCGTCAGCGAGGCGATCTACCTCACCGATCCCGACGGACACGGCATCGAGATCTACTGGGACCGCCCCCGCGAGCACTGGGAGGGTCAGGTCGGGGCGCGGATGACGACGCTGCCGCTCGACGTCAACGACCTCCTCGGCGAGATCGCGGATCCCGCTGACGATCGCTTCGATGGTTTGCCGGCCGGGACGATCGTCGGTCACGTCCACCTCAAGGTCGCCTCGATCGACGACACCGAGGCGTTCTACCGCGACGTGCTCGGCTTCGGGCTGATGGCCAGCCTCGGCGCCCAGGCCACCTTCCTCGCCGCCGGCGGCTACCACCATCACATCGGCGCGAACGTCTGGGAGAGCCGCGGCGCCCCGCCGCCACCGGAGGGCAGCGCAGCGCTCCGGCACGCGACGGTGGTGCTCCCCGACGCCGCCGAGCGCGACCGCGTCCTCGCCCGGGTCCGCGGCGCCGGCAACGACGTCGAGGAGGGTTCGGCCGGGCCAGTGGTCGCCGATCCGTCCGGCAACCGGCTGGTCCTAGCCGTCGCGTCCGAGGCCGCTGGGGACGGAGCCGCGGCGTCGCGATGAAGGTCGCCGTGGTCGGCCACGTCGAGGCGTGCGCGTTCGCCAGGGTCGACCACGTCCCCGCCGCCGGCGAGATCGTCGAGGCCGAGGAGGGTTGGGAGGAGGCCGCCGGTGGCGGCGCCGTCGCGGCCGTCCAGCTCGCTCGCCTGGCCGGGGAGTGCGTCCTGCTGACCGCGCTGGCCGACGATCGTTTCGGGCGCGCCGCCAAGCGCGACCTCGAGAACCGCGGATTACGGGTCGAGGCGGCTTGGCGGCGGGCCTCGCAGCGGCGGGCATTCGTGCACCTCGACCGCGACGGCGAGCGGACGATCACCGTCACCGGCGATCGGCTGGCGCCGCGGATCGACGATCCACTTCCGTGGGCCGAGCTGGCCGACTGCGATGCGGTCTATCTGACCGCCGGTGACGCCGGCGCGGCCGCGGCAGCCCGCAAGGCGGCGCGGCTGGTCGCGACCATTCGCGCCCGCGAAGCCCTCGCGGAATCCGGCGTCGAGCTCGACGTCCTCGTCGCCAGCGCCGGCGATCGCGGCGAGCGGTATTCGAGCGGCATGCTCGAGCCGCCGCCCCGCGCGGTCGTCCTCACCAGCGGCGCCGAGGGCGGGATCGTCGAGGATGCCGACGGGAGCGTCTCGCGCTGGTCGGCGCCGCCGCTGCCCGGGCCCGTCGTCGACACCTACGGCGCCGGCGACTCCTTCGCCGGCGGGCTGACCTACGGGCTGGCACGGGACCTGGCGCTCCCGGACGCGG
Organism: Solirubrobacterales bacterium; assembly: GCA_035759925.1. GTDB lineage: Bacteria > Actinomycetota > Thermoleophilia > Solirubrobacterales > 70-9 > RHKX01. The sequence continues at coordinate 10,045 of DASTTY010000088.1, read as the reverse complement.
TCGAGCTCGGGGCCCGCTGCGGCGCGGCGTGCGTGACCGGACGCGGTCCCTACGAGGGCCAACTCGCCACGCCGCTCTCGGCTGCCGAGGCGAGCGGCGAGTGAGCGCCGAACCGGACCCCGAGGCGAACCGCGCCGCTGCGGCGAAGACGCTGCTGATCCTCGGCGCCAGCGGCGATCTGGCCGCGCGGCTGCTTCTTCCCGGCCTCGGGGGGCTGGTCGCGGCCGGCGGCGCCGACGGTCTGCTCCTGCTCGGCTCCGGGTCCGACGACTGGGACGACGACCGCTGGCGGGAGCGGGTCGCCGAGTCGTTCGCCGCCGCCGGCGCGAGCGGTACCGCCACCGAGCGGGTGATCGCCGAAGCGCGCTATGAGCGCGCCGACGCGACCTCGGAGGACGACTTGCGGGCACTGCTCTCGATCTGCGTGGAGCCGTTCGTCATCTACTTCGCGCTGCCTCCGGCGGTGACGAGGCGGGTCTGCGAGGCCCTCGCCAGGATCGGCGTGCCCGCGAGCACCCGCCTGGTCTTCGAGAAGCCGTTCGGCACCGACCTCGCCGGCGCCCGCGAGTTGAACCGGCTCGTGACGACGATCGTGCCCGAGGACCATGTCCACCGGGTCGACCACTTCCTCGGAATGTCGACCGTCCTCGACATCGTCGGGCTGCGTTTCGCGAACCGCATCCTCGAGCCCGTCCTCGGTGCCGAGCACGTCGCGGCGGTCGACATCGTCTTCGACGAGACGCTCGGGCTCGAGGGCCGCGCCGGCTACTACGACGGAGCCGGTGCCCTGATCGACATGATCCAGAGCCATCTGCTCCAGGTCCTGACCTTGATCGCGATGGAAGCGCCGCCGACGCTCTCGGAGCGGGACCTCCGCGACCGCCGTGCCGAGGCCCTCCGGGCGACCAGCGTCTGGGACGACGATCCGGTCGCCTCCAGCCGCCGCGCCCGCTACACGGCCGGATCCATCGACGGCCGCGAGCTCCCTTCCTACGTCGATGAGGAGGGGGTCGATCCCTCTCGCCGGACCGAGAGCCTCGCCGAGGTCGTGCTCGCCGTCGACACCTGGCGCTGGGCGGGCGTCCCGTTCCGGCTGCGATCGGGCAAGGCGATCGGCGATCCTGCGCAGGAGGTGACGATCACGTTCAAGGACGCACCGCGGCTGCCGGCCGGATTCACCGGCTACGAGCGGCCCGACCGGCTGCGGATCGGGATCGCGCCCGGCGCCGGGCACCTCTGCCTCGAGATCAACGTCAACGGGCCCGGCGACCCGCTCGACCTCGACCCGGCCGACCTGATCGCGACGTTCGGGGCCGGCGATCTACCCGAGTACGGCGAGGTCCTCAAGGGAGTCCTCGCCGGCGATCCGGCGCTGTCGGTCCGCGGCGACATGGCCGAGGAGTGCTGGCGGATCGTCGCGCCGGTGCTCGAGGCATGGGGGCGAAACGATGTTCCGCTCGACGCGTACGCGGCCGGCAGTGGCGGCCCCGACGAATGGGAGGATCACCGATGAGCCCACCGCGCGAGGACGTCGAGGTGATCGGCCGGGCGCTCGACCCCGACCATCACCGGATCCGCGACTTCATGACCCGGGCGGCGCAGCCGTTCGACTTTCACGAGGTCGGGACTCCCGACGCCGATCGCGTCCTCGTCGAACGCGGACTCACCGATCCGACCCTGCCGGTCGTCGTCGACGACATCGGCGTGGTCGAAGGGGCGACGGTTCCAGGGCTCGCCGCCCGCTGGAATCTCTCGGGCCCGCCGGAGAAGTCGCACTACGACCTCGTCATCGTCGGCGCCGGGCCGGCCGGCCTGGCCGCCGCCGTCTACACGGCGTCGGACGGGCTCGACGTCCTGATCGTCGAGGACGACGTGCCCGGCGGGCAGGCGTCGCACACCTCCCTGATCGAGAACTTCTTCGGCTTCGTGGACGGGATCGGCGGCGCCGAGCTGGCCCGTCTCGCCGGTCGCCAAGCGGAGGGCTTCGGCGCCGAGCTCGTCCTGATGCGGCCCGTCGTCGACGGCTCGTTCGATTCGGGGGGACCGACGGTGACGCTCGAGGGCGGCCACCCCGTGACCGCCGACGTCGCGATCGTCGCAGCCGGGATGGAGTGGCGGCGGCTCGACGTCGCCGGCGTCGAAGAGCTGCTCGATCGCGGCGTCTATTACGGCGCCGGGCGCTCCGAGGCGGTCCGTTGCGGGGGCGACGACGTGATCGTCGTCGGCGCCGGCAACTCGGCCGGCCAGGCGGTGATGAATCTCGCCGGCGCGGGCGCGCGGGTGACGATGGCCGTCCGCGGCGCCGGGCTCGGCCGGACCATGTCCGACTATCTCGTCCGCCGGATCGAGGAGAACCCGCTGATCGACGTCCGGCTCGAGACCGTGGTCAGCGCGGTCGGAGCGGCCGGCGACCAGCTCGCCTGGGTCGAGCTCACCGACGGCGGCGGCAGGACCGAGCGGCGCGATGCCGCCGCCCTGTTCCTCTGCATCGGCGGCGTGCCGCGGACCCGCTGGGCCGAAGGCGGCGGGATCCGGACCAACGACGCCGGCTTCCTCGTCACCGGTCCCGACCTGCTCGTCGAGGGACGGCGGCCGGCTGACTGGCCCCTGGAACGCGATCCCTACCCGCTCGAGACCACGGTGCCGGGTCTGTTCGCCGCCGGCGACGTTCGCAGCGGCTCGATCAAGCGGGTGGCCGGCGCGGTCGGGGAGGGTGCGATGGCGGCGGCGTTGGTCCATCGCCGAATCGACGAGCTCGCCGGGCTGACCGAGGGCGGCTGACCACGCTGCGGTCAGCCGGCGGCGGCGATCAACAGCACCCGAGCGATGGCCGCGGTCCGGCCGTTCGCGGTCAGGACGGCGGCGCCGGCGTGATGCTTGCGGCCGTCCTTCTCGATCGGCCAGGCGATGACGACGTGCTCGACGCCGGGATCGACTGGCGCGTCGTGGCGGACCTGCATCGCGGCCAGGAAGCTGAGCGTCCCCGGGTCGTCGTAGAGCGCGAAGTAGGTCGGGCAGTCGAGTACCGCCGCCACCAGTTCCGGTGCGACCGATCCGTCCGGCCCGGCCGCCCACGGCGGCGGCGTCCACGGCGTGGCGACGATGTCGCCGTCGCCGATCCGGCCCGCGAAGACACCGAGGGAGTCGTCGCGGACGCGACCGCAGACGAAGCAGCGGCTGAACGGACCGTCCTCGAGCCCGGCGTAGCTTCCGGCGGCCTCGCGGGCCTCGGCAACCGAGACCGACCGCGGCGGCGCGAGGTCGAGCTCGGCCGTCGGCCTTGCCTCCATGACCAGCGTCTCACCGTCGAGCGCCCGAATCGGTCCGTCGCCGTCGCGAACTACGTCGAGCGGCCGGCCGAGCGGCACCGGGCTGCGTAGGCTCACCGTCGTTGGTCCATCGACCAGCGCGGCCAGCAGACCCGCCGAGTAGCCGCCGTTGCCGCTCTCGAGCGGGCCGTTGAAGCGGTCGGCGACGGTGATCTGTTCGGCGGTCATTGGCGGGACGCTCGGTGGCTAATGCGGACCGTATCCGAGCGCCCCGCCCGTCGCGAGATCGTCACCCGATCAGGCAGGTCACCCTGGCGTCGACCGCTCGCGGCGTCCCGGACGTGTTGCGGAACGCGAACGACCACGTGTTGTCGCCGCTGCGTCGCATCCGCGTCACCCGAATCTGACCGTTCTGCGGCGTCGAGAACCCGCCGCTGAGCGCCTGGCCGCCGGCCGGGCAGGTCACGGTCGTGCTCGCCGTGGCGTTGGCGGGCACGTTGACGCTGTTCAGCCCGTCGACGGTGCCGGCGAGCTTCGACGCCCGGATCGAGTTGCTCGCGAGCTTGCGGCCGGTCACGGTCCCGTTGGCGATCTTGACGCCGACGACGGCGCCCCTGTGGATCGCCTTCTTGGTGACCGCGCCGTTGGCGATGTGGCGGCTCTTGACCGCGTTGACCTTGATGTCCTTGCTACCGATCTTCGCCGCGGCGTAGCCGATGCCGCCCATCGCTACGAACAGCGCGATCAGGGCGACGACCATCGCCGGCGACGGCCGGAGCCTTCCGAGGATCCTCATCATGACTCTCCTGCTTTCGGGCCGGGGAGCTGGTCCCGGCCGCTCTCTCCAACACCGGTTGCTATTCCCCTCCGCAGTAGGGCGAAACGCGAGATGTCGATGTAGGTTCCCCTCGTCACGTCATTCGACGGAGGAGGGGACGATGATCAAGGGGTTCAAGGACTTCGTGATGCGCGGGAACCTGATCGAGGTCGCGGTCGGCCTGGTCATGGCGCTCGCCGTGTTCGCGCTGGTCCAGGCGCTGATCGCGGACCTGATCACGCCGATCATCGCGGCGATCGTGGGCGAGCCGGACTTCGGCGATCTCAGCTTCACGATCAACGGGAGCGAATTCCTCTACGGGGACTTCATCAACGCGCTGATCACGTTCGTGTCGGTGGCCGCAGCGGTCTACTTCCTGATCGTGCTGCCGTACGAGAAGTACAAGCAGGCCCGTGGGATCAGCCCGGACACGCGGCCCTGCCCGGAGTGCACGACCGACATCCCGGTCGCTGCCAAGCGCTGCCCGAGCTGCACGGCACAGATCGGCCCGGCCGTGTGATTGACTACAAAGTCAGGTGGCTTCGGAGAGGGCCAACGGGAGGACGGCCGCGCGACGGCTGCCGACGCTCGCCGTCATCGCCCTGGCGCTCGGGTCGCTCGCGTTCGCCGGCTGCTTCGGCGGCGGTGACGACGACGCCGCTCCCGCGAAGGGCGATCCGATGCGCCTCGACCTGCTCGTCTACAACATCGAGTACTCGGGGGACGCGTCGACCGACGAGGTGATCCGCAAGCTCGATGCCGACGTCGTCGGCGTGCTCGAGTCCTACGAGCGGCTGCCGGAGATCGCCAGGCGCACCGGCTACCGCTACTACAACACGTCGCTGCAGCTGCTCTCGAAGTACCCGATCCTCGAGCCGTCGGGTGGCGACGGGCTCTACGCGCTGATCGAGACCGAGCCCGGCTACGTGATCCCGTTCTTCAACGTCCACCTCGACTACGTCGATTGGGGCCCGCGCAAGCTCTCCAAGGGCGAGCCCGTCGACGAAGTGATCGCGAACGAGAACGAGGTCCGCACATCGGCGCTGGAACGGCCGCTGGCGGCGATGGACGAGCTGCTCGGCGATGGCTACCCGGTCTTCCTAACCGGTGACTTCAACGAGCCGTCCAGCCTCGACTACACGGCCGAAGCGGTCGGCACCCGCAAGGGGATCACCGAGCCGGTCGCGTGGCCAGTCAGCGAGACGCTCTTCGACCACGGCTTCCGCGACAGCTACCGCGAGGTCAACGACGACCCCGTCGCGGTGCCCGGGATCACCCAGGAGCGCACCGGCGAGCGGATCGACTACGTCTACGCCGCGGGGTCGTCGGAGACGCTCGACAGCAAGCTCGTCGGCGAGCCCGGCGGCGAGGACGTCGACATCGAGGAATCGCCCTGGACCTCCGACCACCGCGCGGTGCTCTCGACCTTCGACGTCAGCCCGGTGGCGATGCCGACGCTGGTCGCGGTCGACGCTCGCCTCGCCGACGTCGGCGACGAGATCACGGTCAGCTGGAACGATCCCGGTCAGGACGGCGACGAGATCGCGATCGTGCCTGAGGGCGGCGATCCCGGCGACGCGCTCGAGACGCTCGATGCCCCGGGCGAGCGGGGCGACGTGAAGCTCGACACCGCCGGCTGGGATCCCGGCTCCTACGAGGCGGTCCTGCTCGACGGCGATGGCTCCGAGGTCGCCCGCGTCTCCTTCTACCTGCGCGACCCCGGAGCGAAGCTCGAGCTCACGACCGACAAACGGAGCTACGGGCGCGGCGAGCCGATCGAGGTCTCGTGGACGCGAGGGCCCGCGAATCGCTGGGACTGGCTCGGCGTCTACGAGGCCTCGGCATCCGACCCGAAGGTCGACGACTACCTGACCTGGGACTACTCGGAGGGACACTCGGCCGGCACCGTGCCGCCGCGGACGGTCGGCGAGGCGACGCTCGGCCCCGACAGCCAGGGCCACTCCTGGCCGCTGCCGCCGGGCGACTACGTCGTCCACTACCTGCTCGCCGACCAGTACCAATCGGCGGGGAGCGCTCCGTTCACGGTCGAGGGCGGCGGTTAGTCCGGATCGGTGGGCGGCGTCGCGCCGCCACCCGGACCTGAACCGGGGCGACGGCGCGACGGGCGCTCAGCGAGTGACGCGGGCGATCTTCTCGGCGTTCTCGAGGGTCACCCAGAGCGTCTTGTCGGGACCGGTCGTGATCCGGCGCGGCCCGCTGTTCTTGCCGAAGCCGACCGGCGTCGACAGCTTGCCGTCGGATGCTCCGAGGGCGAGCAAGTCGCCGGTCGCGAAGCGCGGCATCCAGTAGCTCTTCGCCGCGTAGGCGACGCCGAACGGATCGCCGGCGGTCGTCTTCTTCTTGACCTTGCCGCCGACGATCCGGCCCGCGACCTGCGGGTTCGACGTCGGATCGGCATAGCCGACCTCGCCCTTCGGCCCGGCGGCGATCGCCTGCAGCCCCGAGCCGTTGCCGGTGTCGAAGGCCTTGGCGGTTCCGTCGGTGTCGACGCGGACGACCTGGCCTCCGAAATCGGCGGCCCAGAGCCTGCCGTCCTTGCCGCGGTCGATGTCACGGCCGGCGACGAGGACCGGGAACGAGTCGGCGCTCTCGGGGTCGGCGACCGGGATCCGGATCACGTTGGCGCCGCTGACGGTCCACATGTTGCCGTCGGGACCGCGGACGATCGGCCGCGGGTCGCTGATGTCGTTGATCGTGAACTTCTCGGCCGCGTCCGGATCGGCGGGGTCGAACACGGCAACGCCGTTGGCCTGGGTGACCCAGAGGGTGCCGCCGGGGCCGCTTGCGATCCCGACCGGGTTGCTGACGTTGGCGGGGTCGTATTCCTCGACCTTGCCGTTCTTCGGGTTGATCCGGGCGAGGTCGTTGGTCTGATCGAGCGTCACCCAGATCTTGCCGTCGGGGCCCTTCGTGATCTCGTTGTTGGTGCCGACGCCGGAGACCTCGAACTTGCCGGTGACCTTGGGCGCGGCCGTGGCCGGCGCCGCGAGGACGCCGACGAGACCGAGCGCCGCGCAGAGCGCGGCGAGGAGGCGGATCCGGGGTGGACGGGGACGTGGATATGTGCGGGCTGGTGCGTGCATGTCCCCAGCCTTCCGGCGATCGGGCGCCACGACCACCCACCGGCGGTGTGGACCGGCTCACCCCGCCGCCGGCCGGCTGCCTTCGGCGCCGAGCTCGAGTGCGATCCGGCTGAGCCGGGCCGCGAGCTCGGCAACGCGCTCGTCGCCGTCCTCGTAGAAGCCCGCTCCGCTCTTGACGCCGAGGCGGCCGGCGGCGACGTGCTCTTCGATCGTCGTCGAAGCCGACCGGTCGGCAGCGAGCTCGGGGTAGAGCGCGTTCGAGATGTCGCGCAGCGTGTCGTGGCCGATCAGGTCGGTCATCTGCAGCGGCCCGAAGACGGGGACGAAGGCGCGCAGGGTCGTCTGCACGAGCGAGTCGAGCTCCCGCGGCTCGACGGCCCCGATGTCGACGAGGTGCAGCATCTCGCGCAGCATCGCGAACCAGACCCGGTTCCAGAGGAACCCCGGGATCTCCTTTCGCACCTGCACGGCCCGCAGGCCGACGTCCGCGCAGAAGTCCAGCGTCGTCGCGACCGTCGCCTCGCTCGTCCGCTCGCCGGGTACGACCTCGACGAAGATGATCAGCTGGGTCTGGACCGGATGGAGCACGATCGCCCGCTCGGGATGGGCCATCCCGGCCGCGAGCCGCGTCATCGGGAAGTTCGAGGTCGAGCTCCACAGCGGCACCTCGGCGCCGATTGCCGCTTCGATCTCCGCGTATGCGGCTGTCTTCGCCTCAGCGTCCTCGACGATCGACTCCATCACGGCGGCGCAGGAGCCGAGCGCGGTGGGGAGATCGTCGTGGGCGGAGACGCGGTCGACCACCTCGTCGACCTCGGATGCCTCGACCGCCCCGACCTCGACGAGGGTCGCGAGGCTCCCGCGGAGGCGGTCCTGGAGCGTGCCCGCCGATCCGCCAGGGGACCAGGCCCGCACCTCGTAGCCGGCGAGCGTGAACTGCTGCGCGAACAGGTGGCCGATGTAGCCGGCACCGACGAGGCCGATCGGCCCGTCGAGCGTCCGTGGGCGGGTCATGCGGGTGACGTTAGTCGGTCGCGGTCGGATGCCGTTTGCGAAACCGGGTTGATGCGATTAGGTTCGTTCGATCGATCCCGACCGGGAGGAGGCTCGATCGATGATCTCTCGTCTGAGGCCGCATCTGACCTACGCGAACGTCGTCTCGACCCTGTGCCTGTTCGTTCTGCTCGGCGGCGGCGCCTATGCCGCCACCAAGCTCGGCAAGGACACGGTCGGGTCGAAGCAGATCAAGGCGAAGGCAGTCAAGAAGCAGGAGCTGGCCGACAACGCCGTCACCACGAGGAAGGTCAAGGACGGGGCGATCACCGCTCCGAAGCTCGCCGACGGGGTCGGCGGGCAGATGCTGCTCGCGAACTTCAACAACCTCGAGGCCGGGGCCTCCGGCGATCAGAACATGGCGCCCGTCGGCGTCTCGTCCGTCGGCACGATCCGCGAGATGCTCACCCCGCAGGCGTTCGTGGCCACCGGCCTTCGGATCAGGCTCGACGGGCCGCTCGCGGCCGGCAGTCGCGAGTTCGTCCTCCGCTACTACGACTACGACCTGAACAAGCACATCATCACCGACCTGAGATGCACCGTCACGGTTGGGCAGGCCACTTGCGGAAGCGACGCCCGCGCCCGGATCCCCGCCGAAGCCAGCCTCTGGTTCGACGCCATCCACACGAACACGACCGAGACCGACTACGCCGAGGTCGGCTGGCGAGCCTTGCCGGGCTGACGCGGACCACTTGGCGGGCTGCGAGTTCCGAGCGCCCCGCGAATGGGCTCGATGTTCCTGTTGTGATGGAAGGCGTTGTCGGGGTCGTACTTGGCCTTGACCTCGGCGAGTCGCCGGAGGATGTGATTCGGGTAGGCCTCTCGGACTCGGCCGGCGTCGTCGTCGGAATCGAGGAAGTTGACGTAAACGCCGCCGGCGCGGTGCGGTTGCAGGGTTTGGAGGAATCGCCGCGCCCAGGCGGTCTCGGCCGCAGCGTGCTGGCCGGACTCGTCGGGAAGCCAGACGGCGTCGATGACGATGTTGTGGGCCACGTCGCGAGCCGCGTAGGCGGTGGCATCGTCGGGGATTCGGGAAACGGCGCCACCCATGTGGAACATCGCTGCGTAGGACCGGGGCGATCCGGCGGCGTAGGCGTGCTCGGCGACGACGGCAATGGCGTCGTCGGAGAGGCCGGCGAGGTTCGTCGCCTTCCAGTAGTAGTGCCACCCGTGCAGGACGGTGTCGTCGAAGCCGCCCTGGAAGGCGGCGTACGGCGAGGGTGTGAGCAGGTCCACCAGAGGCGTCCCGAACCGGCGCAGGGCTCGGACGGCACGCTCGCCCGCTTCGACGGCGCCGGCGTAGCAGCAGGCCACCGCGATGGCCGGTCGCCAGTGCCGGTCCTCGGGGATGCCCGGCAACGGGGGGATCGTGCCGAGCCTGACGACCGTGCCGAGCTCGTCCGGCGCCTCGGCGGCGAAGTCCCGGTAGAAGCGCAGAACGTCGGTGGTCTCCTCGGCAGCCCAGAAGACGGGCCCCGCCATCACCGCCGGGCCGACGGGATGTAGAGCGAACCGGAACGAGGTGACGACGCCGAAGTTGCCGCCGCCGCCGCGCAGCGCCCAGAACAGATCCGGGTGGTCGTTGGCGGACGCCCGCACGATGCTGCCCTCGGCGGTGACCACCTCGGCGGCAAGGAGGTTGTCGACCGTGAGACCGTGCTTGCGCATCAGCCAGCCGACGCCGCCGCCGAGGGTGAGCCCGGCCACTCCGGTGTGGCTCACGATTCCGCCGGTGGTCGCCAGACCGTGCGCCTGCGTCTCGCGATCGACGTCGCCCCACAGCGCACCACCCTGCACCCAGG
>DASTTY010000087.1:0-20183 GCA_035759925.1 Solirubrobacterales bacterium | reverse complement strand
ACGACCGGGCGCCCGCGACGCTGCGGCTGGCTCGACCTCGTCGCGCTCCGCTATGCCGTCCGGCTCAACGGGATGACCGGGCTCGTGATCACCAAGCTCGACGTCCTCACGGGGATCGGCCCCCTGCAGGTCGCGGTCCGCTACCGGCACCCCGAGGGCGCCACGTTCGACACGTTCCCCTACCACCAGTCCGTCCTGCACCGGGCGAGTGCCGAGTACGAGGAGCTGCCCGGCTGGGACGAGGACATCACCGGGGCCCGCAGCCTCGACGAGCTGCCCGAGGCTGCTCGCGCCTACCTCGACTTCATCACCGAGTTCGTCGGCGTGCCGATCACGATCATCGGGGTCGGTCCGGGTAGGGACCAGGTCATCTGGGTAGGCGAGGGCGAGGAGGCGGCGCTCGCCGCCGCCAACACGACGGAGGACCGATGAAGTTCGTCTACAAGCCATTCGCCATCGTCGTCGGCCTGCTCGCCGGCATCCTCAGCAAGAAGGTCTTCGAGAAGGTCTGGGAGAAGATCGCCGACGAGGATCCATCCGACCCCGACGACCGCGACGCCACCTGGACGGAGGTCCTGATCTCCGCCGCGGTGAGTGGAGTGATCATCAAGGTCGTTCAGGCCCTGATCCGTCGCGGCGGCGCGGTCGGCTTCGAGCGCGCCACGGGCTACTGGCCCGGCGACGAGCCCCGCGGATAACCGCGGCCGTCAACTATCCTCCGCCGCCGCATGTTCGAGAAGGTCCTGATCGCCAACCGCGGGGAGATCGCGATCCGCGTCATCCGCACGCTGAAGGAGATGGGGATCGGTGCCATCGCCGTCTATTCGGAGGCCGACCGCGACGCGCGTCACGTCCGCGAGGCCGATGAGGCGTACCTGCTCGGCCCGGCGGTCCCGGCCGAGAGCTACCTGAACATCGAGAAGATCCTCGCCGTCGCCGCCGAGTCGGGCGCCGCCGCCATCCACCCCGGCTACGGCTTCCTCGCCGAGAACGCGCCGTTCGCGCGGGCGATCGGCGAGACCGACATCACCTGGATCGGCCCACCGGCCGACGCGATCGACGCGATGGGCTCGAAGACGCGGGCCCGGGAGATCATGCAGAAGGCCGGCGTGCCGATCGTCCCCGGCGCCACCGAAGCGTCGGCAACCGTCGAGGACGCTGCGAAGACCGCCGAGGAGATCGGCTTCCCGATCGCCTGCAAGGCCGCGGGCGGCGGCGGCGGCAAGGGCTTCCGCGTCGCGGCGACGCCGGACGACCTCGCCGATGCGTTCGAGGGTGCCGCCCGCGAGGGCGAGAAGTTCTTCGGCGATCCGACCGTGTATCTCGAGCGCTATCTCGAAGACCCCCGTCACGTCGAGGTCCAGGTTCTCGCTGACGGCCACGGCAATGTAATCCACCTCGGCGAGCGCGACTGCTCGATCCAACGCCGTCACCAGAAGCTGATCGAGGAGGCGCCGGCGCCGCACGTCGACGCCGAGATGCGCGAGCGGATCGGCAAGATCGCGACCGACGCCGCCGAGGCCGTTGACTACCGGGGCGCCGGCACGGTCGAGGGGATGCAGGTCGGCGAGGACTACTTCTTCCTCGAGATGAACACCCGCGTCCAGGTCGAGCACTGCGTGACCGAGATGGTCACCGGCATCGACATCGTCCGCGAGCAGGTCCGGATCGCCGCCGGCGAGCCGCTCTCGATCGCCCAGGACGAGATGGAGATGCGCGGCCACGCGATCGAGTGCCGGATCAACGCCGAGGCCGCCCACAAGAAGTTCGCCCCGGCCCCCGGCAAGGTCGGCCACTACCTCGAGCCCTCGGGCCCGGGTGTGCGCGTCGATTCCGGCCTCGAGAGCGGCGGCGAGGTGACACCGCTCTACGACCCCATGGTCGCGAAGCTGATCACCTGGGACGTCGACCGCGAGCACGCGACACGGCGGATGATCCGCGCCCTCGGCGAGTACGAGATCGAGGGCCTGACGACGCTGATCCCGTTCCACGAGACGATCCTCGCGACCGAGCAATGGGCGCGCGGCGAGACCTGTCGCGACCTACTCGAGGACCCGGAATGGATCAAGTCGCTGCCCACCGGCGATGCCGCGTCGCCGGCCCCCGAGTCCGATGAGGGGGAGGCGACCGAGCGCGAGTACAAGGTCGAGGTCGCCGGCCGGCTCTACCCCGTCAGGGTGATCGGAGCGGCGCTCGCGGCGAACGGCGCCGCCCCGGCGGCGAAGCGCCCGCCGAAGCGCGAGCGCAAGGCCGGCGGCGCCGCGGCCTCCGGCAACGACGTCGTCGCGCCGTTGCAGGGCAGCATCTTCAAGGTCGAGGTGGCCGAGGGGGACGAGGTCGAGGAGGGAGCGCTCCTCGTCGTCATCGAGGCGATGAAGATGGAGAACGAGATCACCGCGCACAAGGCGGGCAAGGTCACCACGCTCGCCGTCGAGGTCGGCGGCTCGATCAACGCCGGCGACCCGATCGCGACGATCGAGTAGCCGTCCGAACCCGCCCGCGACCGGCCGGACGGTCGAACTCCGGCGATCGACCATCTAGTGTTCGTCCGTGGCCAAGACCTCGACCGCTGCTGTGCAGTCCCTTCCCTGGCGAGGGCCGGCGGAGGATCGCCCTGACCTGCCGCTGCCGCCCGGGAAGATGCCGGTCCGCCTAGGGGGAACCTGGCGAAAGCGGTGGCGCTACGTCGGCGCCTTCGGCGAGCGGGTGATGCTCTGCGCCGCCAGCGTCCGGATCGGCCCGCTCGGGCAGACGTTCTGGGCGATCCTCGACCGCGAGAGCGGCGAGATCCTCGAGCACACCAAGCAGCTCTTGCCGGCACAGCGGGGCGAGGTCTGGAGCGAGCGCGGCGGCGGCCAGGGTCCCTGGGAGCTCGGGTCGACCGGGGACAGCCTGCGGACGAAGATCGACGCCCGCGGGGTCACCGCGAAGCTCTCGTTCGGCGAGCGCGGCACCTGGGCCGAGTCGATCTGCCCGAACGGGAACGGCGGCTACGTCTGGACCCGCAAGCGGCCTTCGTGGGTCGATCTCCACCTCGACCTCGGCGAGCGCGGCGAGATCCACGAGACGCTGCGCGCGATCGAGGACGAGTCGGCCGGCTACCACCCCAGGCACACCGTCTGGAACTGGTCGGCCGGAGTCGGGACCGCGTCCGACGGCCGCAAGATCGCCTGGAACCTGGTCGCGGGGGTCAACGACCCCGAGGCCGGCAGCGAGCGGGCAGTCTGGATCGAGGGCGAGGACGAGCCGCGCGAGCCGGGCCGGGTCGAGTTCGATGGCCTCGAAGCGGTCCGTTTCGCGAACGGCTCGCGACTCGAGTTCGCGGCCGACGCCGAGCGGCGGGCCGACGAGAGCCGGCTCGTCGTCAAGTACAGCTACCGGCAGCCGTTCGGGCGCTTCTCGGGATCGCTCGACGGCATCCAGCTCGCCGAGGGAATCGGCGTGATGGAGCACCAGGACGCCGTCTGGTAGCCGCCGCCGTCGGGTGGCCGGCGCCGTCAGCGGAGGATCTCGACGAGCAGCACCCAGGCGTTGGCGCCGCTGCCGACGATCGCACCGATGATCCCGGCGAGGACCCAGTAGAGGCCGCCGCCGCTCTCGGCGATCAGGCTCACCCCGGCGATCAGGATCGGCAGCGTCGCGAGGACCGCAAGGGCCATCTGGCCGATCATCTGGCTGCGGCTCTGGTGGGCGGGGTCGAAGCTCTTCCGAAACAGCGCCGGAACCGCGAGCAAACAGCCGAGGCCGACGCCGAGCAGCTCGATCCCGAGCGCCGTCAGCGACTGCGGCGCCAGGCCGAGGATCGATACCACCGTCACCGCGAGGAGCAGGAGCAGCGTCGCCAGGGCGCGCTCGGGAAGGCCGCGGAAGTCGAGGATCCGCTCGAGGTTGATCGAGACGGCGACGAAGAGGAGCCCGGTCAGGGCGGCCGAGGCGCCGGCGGTGGCGACGAACAGGTCGCTCCACTGCTCCGGTGAGTACGCGGCCACGGCGCCGCATCCTATTCGCAGGCCGCGGACCGTCGGCTGCGGTCACCGGCCCCAGCGGCTCTCGACCCTGTTGCGCCACGGCGGCTCCTCGCCGGTCCGGAAACGGGCGTCGTCGCGCCCGAGCAGGGTCTCGAGCGGGACCAGCGCCGGACTCGCAGACTCGAGCAGCGGCGTCGCCGCATGGGCGGCGATCGCAGCCGCGTCGGCGGTCTTCGTGACTCGCTCCCAGCCGATCGTCGGCCGGTAGATCCAGTAGTCGATCGTGACCGGGCCGCCGCTGCGGCGCTGGTCGCGGATCGACGTGAACGCGGTCGTCCGCCGGTTCGCCGTAGTCAGCCGCTCCGAGGCCGGGACCGCGCAGCTCGCCTGCCGGCAGCGCCGGTAATCGACTCCGACCAGGCCGACACCGTCCCGCCCCGCACGCGGGATCGGTGCCGGCGCCAGGGCGCGGACGGCGCCGGCGACTGCGCGGCCGTAGGCCTCGGTCAGCGGGTCCTGCCAGCACGGGTCGGGGTAGCGGACCGCGCAGCGCTGCTTGAACGCGATCGCCGCGGCGAGCGCGCCGTCCTTGCGTTCCGGTCCGATCGCGACCAGCGCGACGACGGCGCAGGCGACGAGCGCGGCGAGCAGGACGAGAGCCGCATGCTCGACGCTCGCCGATCCCCGCTCACCGTCCATGCCGTCGACGGTAGGCGGCGAGCGCTCACGGGTGGGACGTCGTTCGTGCCTTTTCGAAGCGATCCGCGTACGCGGGACGCGCGGCCGGCGATTCGGATCGGCTCCCGGTGCCTCAGTCGAGGCAGTCGGCCGCCTCGGCGATCACGCCGCGCATGTTCCGTTCGATCATCTCCAATGCCGCGTCGGCGAGGCTGGGATGGATGTGAGCGACCGCGTCGCGCGGAACCGTGACCTCGTAATGGCGGACGTAGGCGTCGAGGGCGCTGTAGAGGATGCACTGCTCGGTCACCTGGCCGCTCAGCACGACCCGCCCGATTCCGCGGTCGCGCAGCAGGTACTCGAGCGGCGTCGCGTAGAAGACGCTGTGGCGGAGCTTCGTCATGAAGGCGAGGTCGGAGGCGGGGAGGAGCGGCTCGACGAGGTCGGGACGGCGCCCGTTCATCGCGAGCTCGCCGATCTCGTTCGCCGACGTGTTCCACTCGCCGTGGTTGTCGTTGACGTAGATCACGTCGACGTCGCGGGCGCGGGCGTTTTCGATCAGCTGGGCGATCAGCGGAGTCGCGGTCGCGGCGCTCGCGGCGAGCAGGTCGGCATCGTCGTGCTCGTACGGATTGAGCACGTCGGTGACGATCACCGCGGTCGCACCGCCTTCCCGGCCGCTGCTCATATCCGCCGACTACCCGCGGTCCGGCTCGGGCAACCGCGGCCGCTACGATCGCGGCATGTGCAGGAACATCAGACAGCTACACAACTTCGAGCCTCCCGCCACGAGCGAGGAGGTCGAGGACGCGGCGCTTCAGTACGTGCGCAAGATCAGCGGCTCCAGCAAGCCGTCGAAGGCCAACGCGGAGGTATTCGACCGCGCCGTCGCCGAGGTCGCCGAGGCGACGCAGCGGCTGCTCGACGGACTCGTCACGAAGGCGCCGCCGAAGGACCGCGCAGTCGAGGCCGCGAAGCGGAAGGCTCGCTCCGAGCAGCGTTTCGCCGCGGCCTGACCGGTCTTCGCCGCCTGACGAGGGTTACGACAGTCCCTGGCGGGCTTCGCTGACGAGCGTGACCGCCTCGGGGAAGATCATCCGGATCACGTCGCGGACCTGAGTCGCCTGCTCGTCGGAGCTGCCGGTGAGCTCGACCTGGCGGATCGCGGCGACCGTCATCGTCACCGCGAGCTGGATCGCCTGATCGGCGAAGGCGACCTTCTGGGCGCCCTGCATCGACTCGGCCAGCTCGCCGAGGCGGGCCTGAAGGTCCTCGGGATCGCCGAACATTCCGAATCCGCCTTCCATCGTGGACAGCATAGGCGGTCGTCGGTTTCGGCCGGGTGGCTCAGTTCGAAGGCTTCGCGGTCGCCGTCATCACGCCGCCGCGCGCGAAGGCGGTCGCGAGCAGCTCGAGCGGCAGCGCGAACATCGCCGCCGGGATCGCGACGAGGATGCTGACGACCCAGTCGAGGCCGTAGAGGAAGCGGTCCCGCCCGGTCTCCGGGTCCGGGATCAGGCCGGCGCGGCGGTTGCGGATGAAGTTGTCCCGGTAGGTGAAGGCGTTGACGACGGTCTGCCACATCAGCCGGAACGCCCTGTTCCGGAACGGGGTCCCGACGTCGGTCATCTCCAGCCCCTGCCTGCGGAGGAGCAGGCCGAGCGAATCCGGCGTCAGGTGAAGGCGCCGGAGCTCGGGCTCGAGACCGGCCCACTGTGCTCCGCCGAGGCCGCCCTGAAAGCTCTTCCGGTTCGGCGCGACGATCTCGACGGTGCCGTCGTCGGCGGCGCTGATCAGCTGATGGATCTCGGCATCGGCGTCGGGCGGCTCGGGGCGCCTCGTCACCGCGAGCCCGCAGTTCTCGCAGCGGTCGAGGACGATCTTCCTGCCGCGCTGGAGCGGATCGTGAGCGGCCGTCCAGCCGTAGAGGGTCTGCCCACACGCCGGGCATGGGTAATGGGCGTCCTTCTGCTCGTCGACCGCGGCCATGGGTCGCCAATGCTAGTCAGCGACCGCCGCTCCGCATGTGGCGGCGCAGTCGACGCCGAGCGCCTGCGCCCGACTAACCTGAACGGCCCGATGGCCCGCCTGACTCCCGCCCAGATCGCCAACCGCGACCGGATCGAAGCCGTGATCGGGCTCGCGGCCCCGTTCCTCGACGTCGTTCTCGGCGTCGGCGACCGGATCAGCCGGATCGTCGAGCCGGGCGACAGCGAGTACTACCCGATCCGCCCGGGCGGACCCGTGCCGCTGCCCGGCGAGCCGGGTTATGCGGAGGACGCCGCCCTCCCGGATCCGGAGCCTGTGTCGGACGATGGCACAGGCCCGCGCCCGCCCCGCGGCGCCTAAGATGAGGCGCCGAGCGACCCGCAGCCCGGTGACTTCGTGCCGGCGGGAGGCAACGAGTCCGAGGAGCCGAGCCCAGTGGAGCTGACCAACCAGGAGATCGAGGACGAGCGCCGCCGCGGCCGGATCGCGGGCATCGCCGCCCTCGGCGGCGTCGTCATCTTCATCATCTCGATGGCGACGCTCGCGACCGACTTCAACGCCGCCGACCAGGCCGAGCAGCTCCGCACCTTCGACTCGATCAAGAGCGACCTGCTGATCCAGGTCCTGCTCCAGGCGCTCGCGGTCCTGCTCTTCATCCCGGCGCTGGTGTCGCTTTTCCGCTCGATCCGTGAGCGCAGCGAGGCGATGCGGCCGGGCCTGATCGGGATCGTCATCGCCGCCCCGGTCCTGCTGGCGGCATCCCTCGTCGTCACCTACTTCGCCTTCAAGACCGCAGCGGACGCCTTCCTGGACCCTTCCGCCGACGTCGACACGAACTCGAACGACGACGCCGACAACGTCTTCTACGACCAGTTCCCGACCCAGCTTCGGACCGGCTTCGGGCTCGCCGGCTCGCTCGGTCTCGCGTTCGTGACCGTCTACCTCTCGCTGCACGCGATGCGGACCGGGCTGATGACCCGCTTCTGGGGCACCCTGGCGATGGCCCTAGGCATCGGCACGCTGCTGTTCGGGAGCCTGATGCTGCTCGCCTACATGATCGTTATCGGGCTGCTCGTCGCCGCCGTCTGGCCCGGCACCCGGCCGCCCGCCTGGGAAGCCGGCAAGGCGATCCCGTGGCCCGCGCCGGGCCGTCCCGGCGACGCCGAGGCGAAGGAGCCGGAGCTCGCCGCCCCCGAGGACTTCGAGGGCTCGGCGACGGAAGTCGAGCCCGCGTCCGCTCCGGCCGATGATGCTTCCGGCTCCGGCACCCCTCGGAAGCGGAAGCGGAAGCAGCGCGGCTGAGGAGCCGTGGCTCCGCTCGGCGCACCGCGAGCGGCGACGAGGCTCGTCCTCGGGATCCTCGCCGCCGTACAGGCGACCGACGGTCTCTACGCACTGTTCGCGCCGCGATCGTTCTACGACGACTTCCCGGCCGGACGCGGCTGGGTCGAGGCGCTCCCCGCCTACAGCGAGCACCTCGTCCGCGACGTCGGCGCGTTGTTCCTCGCCACCGCGGTCATCCTCGCCGCCGCGGCGATCTGGCTCGAGCGCAGGCTCGTCCTCGTCGCGCTCGTCTCCTTCCTGGTCTTCTCCGTTCCGCACACGATCTACCACCTGTTCAACCTCGAGGGGATCTCGACCGGCGATGCGATCACCGAGGCGGTGCTGTTGGTCCTGACCGTCCTCGCTCCGCTCGCCCTGCTCGTCGCGATGCTGCGACCGCCGCCGCGTCCCGCCGGTCCATCCGGCTGACCCTCAGATCAGGCTGGCGATCAGCGCGACGATGACGACGATCGTCGTCGTCCAGGTGACCGCCTCCGCGGTCGTGGCGAGGTCGAGGCCGTAGGCGTGGGCGACGATCATCGAGTTCAGCCCGCTCGGCATCACCGCCATCAGCAGATAGGTGTCGGGGAGGTCGATCAGCGGCAGCGAGATCGCGTAGAGGAGCGCCGGGAGGACGATCAGCTTGGTGACGATCACCAGCCCGGTCGGGCGACTCAGCGGAGGCGGCAGCCGCAGTCCCTCGGGCCCCGCGTCCTCCATCAGCGCCGCGCCGACCGCGAAGAAGCCGACCGGGAGGATCGCGACGACGACGACCCGCGAGATCTCGACGAGGACGTCGGGGGCGAGCGATGCCGGAGCGACCATCGCGAGCAGCGCCGCATAGAGCGGCATGTTGCGGGCGAAGAAGGCGCTGGTCCGCGCCCGGGCGCCCTCGCCGGCCCGCGTCCCGAACGCCGCCCCGGCCGAGAACGCCCCGAGCAGCAGCGCCGGCGCTCCGACGGCGACGTCGTAGGCGACGGCCTCCCCGAGCTGGTCGCTGCCGAGCAGGGCGATCGTCAGCGGATAGCCGAGGTAGGCGGTGTTGGCGACGAACGTGCAGGCGATCACGGCGCCGACCTGGGGCCGGGTCAGGTCCAGGACCCGGGCGCCGAGGAACCAGGCGAGGCCGGCGGCGACGATCGTCGCCACCCAGGCCAGCGCGATCCCGCCGCCGAGGTCGGCATCGAAGGAGACGTGGACGAGATTGAAGAACGTGACCGGCGGCAGGACCACGTAGAGGATCCAGATCAGCGCCCGCCGCGAGTCGTGGCCGGCGCGCTCGGGCCAGCGCCGCTCGGCGGCGATGCCGGCGGCCGTGGCGGCGACGATTGCGGCGATGATCGGGATCAAGCGGGAGGGGCTCCGGGCGGGTTCGGCAGCCGCATCCTGACGAACGACGGCCGGCATCCCGGGTGCGGGAGCCGGATGGGGGGATCCGGTCCCGCACCCGGAGGTGCCGGCGGGGGTCGTGGCGCGGCAGGAGGAGTGAGTACCGCGCTGTCGCTCGATCTACGGGTTGCCGTTGAGCACGTCGCTGGCAACCTCGTGGACGAACGTGTTCGGATGGACACCCGAGAACCGCTCGGCCGCGGGCCCGGCCGCCGTCACCGGGACCATCAGGCCCGTGTGGCCCGGGGTCGTCCAGTCGACCTTGAACTTCGCGTCCTTGCCCTTGACCTTGAACGGGCCGGACCGCTTCGGCGTCTTGCCGCCCGGGAGCGGCACGTTCTGCGGCGTCCCGTAGGCGGGGACCTCGCCGTCGGGGCCGCTGTTCGTCGACTTCGACGCCGGCATCTCGACCGTCATGCCGCCGGTCTCGTGGTCGGCGGTGACGATCAGCAGGACGTTCGGGTCCGTCGTCTCGCGGTACTCCTGGACGACCTGGACCATCTTGTTGACGATCTGGCCGGACTGGATCACCGACTTGCCGTCGTGCTCGTGGCCGGCATCGTCGAGCTCGTCGACGTCAGCGGCGATGAAGAAGCCCTCCGGGTTCTGCCCGAGGATCTCCAGCGCCTTCTCCATCAGGACCGGCTCCGGCACGAAGTGCGGATCCTCGTCCTTGTCGTAGCCCTTGATCTCGTGGCCGCGGATGTAGGCGTCGTCCTGGACCAGCGCCAGCGCCTGCGGGCCGGTGAGCTGATCGAACGTCTTCCGGTTCCACGCGTACTGGTAGCCCTGGTCGATCGCCTTCTCGACGAGGTTCTCGCGACCGGTCGACTCGTCGTCGGAGATCACGTCGGGGAGCTTGCCCGGGTGCCCCTCCGGGTACCAGACCTCCTCGCCACCGCCGAAGATCACGTCGGGATGGGTCTCGTTCAGGTACTGGCGCGCCGCCTGGGCTTTGTTGTCGCGGTTCTTGACGTGCGCGGCGAAGCCCATCATCGTCGCGTTGGTGACGTCATGGTCCTCGACCAGGCCCGTGGACTTGCCGAGGTCGCGAGCTTCCTCGACGAGGTTGTAGAGCTTCTTCCCGTTCGGGGCGAGGCCTGCCTGGTTGTTGTTGACCTTGTGACCGGTGCCCATCGCGGTCGCGCCGGCCGCCGAGTCGGTCACCGGCAGGATCGAGTTGGTCTTCAGCAGACCACCCTCCGGCAGCGCATCCATCGGCTGGGTCTTGTAGCCGTACTTGGCGAGCTGCGTTGCGGTCCGCTGGGCCGGGCCCATGCCGTCACCGCTGATGATCACCACGCTGTAGCCGGTCGATGCCGCCGCATCGGCCGACCCCGGCCGCTCCGCCGCGAGCACGCCCGCGATCAGCGCGGCAAGCGCGCCGGCGGCGATCAGCAGTCGGTTCCTCAGGCTGTGAGGCCCCTGGACGAGTTTCGTTGCCATGTCGTCGAACCACCCTTAAACGGTCGAATTGTGGAACAATTCAGCGATCGTACCGAATCTCTCGATCCCAGTCGCCGTTAGTGACGCGAAGCGATAATCAGCACGTGGAAAGCAGCGATCAGGCGCCGGCTCCGGCCGTCCGCACCGAGCTTCCGGGGCCGCGGTCGCGAGCCCTGCTCGACGCGGGCCGGCCGCTCCTCTACAAGGGACTCGGCGACGACCTCGCCCCGCTCGTCCTGGACCGCAAGAGCGGTTACACGGCGACCGACGTCGACGGCAACGTCTTCTTCGACCTCGCCTCGGCCTCGGCGTCGGTGCCGCTCGGCGCCGGCCGCGAGGACCTGATCGAGCCGGCGGTCGCGGCGATCCGCAGGATCGGCAACGAGGACAGCCACGCGCTCGCATCGCCTGGAATGTTCGAGCTCGCCCGTCGCCTCGTCGAGCTGGCGCCGCCATCGATCGACCGGGCCGACATCTCCCTGAACGGGACCGAGGCGGTCGAGACCGCGGTCCGGCTGATGCGCCGCGCGACCGGTCGCCCGCTCGTCCTCGGCTTCCACGGCAGCTATCACGGCGAGTCGACGGCGACGGCGACGCTCGGCGCCGAGGCGGCCTCGATCAGCGCCGGCGACCGGGCGCTCGGGACCGGCTTCGTGCACGTCCCGTTTCCGAATCCCTACCGGACTCCGTTCGCGCCGGCGCGCCCGGGCGGCAGCGGCGACGCCACCGTCGACTACATCCGGGACGAGCTCCTCTTCCATGTCGTCGATCCCGCGCTCGTTGCCGGCGTCGTCATCGAGCCGATCCTCGGCTCCGGCGGCTGCATCGTCCCACCCGACGCGTTCTGGCCGGCGCTGACCGCACTCTGCGCGGAGCACGGCTGGCTGCTCTGCGCGGACGAGGTGAAGACGGGGATGGGGCGGGGCGGGACGATGCTCGCGGTCGACCGCTGGTCGGTCGAGCCCGACCTGATCTGTATGGGCAAGGCGCTCGGCGGCGGCGTGATGCCGATCGGCGCAGTGCTCGGCAGCGAGCGGGTGCTCGGCGACGTCGACGACCTCAGCACCGGCAGCACCTGGTCGTGGTTGCCAGGGTCGGTGGCGGCCGCGTTGGCGACGCTCGACGCCTACGAGCGCGAGGACGTCCTCGGCAACGTCGCTGCCCTCGAGGCGCTGGCGGCGCAACGGCTCGGTGCCATCGCCGACCGCCACGAGCGGGTCGGCGACGTTCGCGCGGTCGGCTGCTTCCTGGCGATCGAGTTCGTCCGCGACCCCGCGAGCAAGGAGCGCGACCCCGAGCTTCAGGAGGCCGTGGCCCGGGCGGCGCTCGAGCGCGGCATCCTCGCCGACTCGAGCACGACGTCGCTGAACCTGCAGCCGTCGCTTCTGATGCCGCCGGAGGCGCTCGACGTCGCGCTCGGGATCGTCGCCGACGCGGTCGACGAGACGATCGCCGGCGAGGGCCCGCGGTGAGCTCGCCCCTCGCCGCCGAGCTTCGCGACGAGCTCGATGCGCTGCGTGCCGACGGTGCGTTGAAGGAGATGCGCGAGATCGCCTCGCCGCAGGGGCCGGAGATCCGCTTCGCGGGCGGCGGGGAGGTGATCTGCCTCTGCTCCAACGACTACCTCGGGCTCGCCTCCGACCCGCTCGTCGTCGAGGCCGCGGCGGCGGGGCTGCGCAGGTACGGCGCCGGAACCGCCTCGGTCCGCTTCATCTGCGGCCTCTTCACCCCGCATCTCGAGCTCGAGCGTGACCTCGCCGCCTTCCTCGGCACCGAGCGGGCGGTCTCCTACGTCTCCTGCTGGAACGCGAACCAGGCCCTGCTCGACACGCTCTGCGACGAGCGGACCTGGGTCCTCTCCGACGGGCTCAACCACGCGTCGATCATCGACGGGATCAGGCTGGCGCGGCCCGCCGGCAAGGCCGTCTACGCGCACGCCGACCTCACCGCGCTCGAGCGTGAGCTCGACCGGGTTCCCGCCGGCGCCCGCTGCCTCGTCGTCACCGACGGCGTCTTCAGCATGGAGGGCGACCTGGCGCCGCTGCCGGGGATCGCCGACCTCTGCGCGGCGCGTGGCGCGACGTTGATCGTCGACGACTCGCACGGTCTCGGCGTCCTCGGCCCGACCGGGCAGGGCACCGCCGAGCACTTCGGTGTCGCCGACCGGGTCGACATCGTCACCGGGACGCTCGGCAAGGCGCTCGGCGGCGCCGCCGGCGGCTTCGTCGCCGGCCCGGCCGAGGTCTGCGAGATCCTCGAGCAGCGCTCCCGACCGCAGCTCTTCTCGAACGGCCTGCCGCCTTCGGTCGCCTGCGGCGCCCGCGCGGCGCTCGCGGCCCTCCGCGACGACCCCGCCCGGCTCCGCCGCCTCCACGCCAACGTCGCCCGCTTCCGGGCCGGCGTCGAGACCGCCGGACTGCGGCCGCTCGACGGCGCGAGTGCGATCGTGCCGATCGTGGTCGGCGAGACCCGCGACGCGATCGCGATCAGCGAAGCGCTCCTCGAGCGCGGCGTCTTCGCGATCGGCTTCGGCTACCCGGTCGTCCCCGAGGGCACCGCCCGGGTCCGCGTCCAGCTCTCGGCGGCGCTCAGCGACGGGCAGATCGACCGCGCGGTGGCGGCCTTCGCCGAGGTGGCTTCCGAGCGCGGTCTCCTCTAGCACCATCCTCAGCGGTCGCCGGCGCTACTCCGGCTCGTGGATCACGAACACCTTCGTGATCGTCTCGTGGATCGTCCAGCGGGTCTCCGCTCCCGCTGGGAGGACGCAGACGTCGCCCGGACCAACCTCGTGGCTGGTGCCATCGTGGTCGATCGTCGCCCGGCCGGAGAGGACGACGAACGTCTCGTCGACCTCGACGTCGGTGACCGTCCCCTCGGTGCAGCGCCAGACGCCGGTCGCCAGCTCGCCGCCGCCGGTCAGCGGCACCGTCGCGATCTCGCCCTCGTAGGTCGTCGGCGAACCGGCCAGGATCGTCGATGGATCGAGCGCCTCCTCGCCGAGCGCAACCGCGTCCGGCGAGGCGACGACGATCGCGCGGCTCACATCCAGCCCTTCTCCCACGGGCCGGTGATCGCGTAACTGACGCCGGGCTGGTACAGGTTCACGAACAACCACTTGCCGTCCGGGCTGTAGCAGGCGCCCGACCACTCGGTGCGGCCCCACTTGTCCTTGCCGATCAGGTCCTCCTCGTCGGTGACCAGCAGCGGCGTCGTGATCTTGCCGAACGTCTCCATCTTGCCGTTCGGCGCCAGGACCCGGAGGTAGTTGAACCCGCCGTCCTCGCCGTCGCCGTCCTCGCAGAGGACGACGCCGCCACGCGGGCTGACGACGATCGCGTCGGGCTCGTCGAGAACCGAGCGCTTGTTCGACTCGTAAACGAGCTCGAGCGTCCCCTTCTTGATGTTCCTCGAGGGGGTGTAACGCCAGACCTGACCGGCATAGAGATCGCCGGCCTCGCTGGCAGTGAACCAGACGCTGCCCTGCGCCCAGTTGGCGCCCTCGAGGCCCATGAAGCGGGCCGCCCCCTGGTCGCGCCCCTGCTTGTAGACGTGCGAGGCGTTACGCTCGGCGTCCTCGGGGTCGGGGTCCTTGATCGTGACCCACTCGCACGGCAGCCGCTCGCCGACCTTCTGGCCGGTGACCGTGTTGTAGCGCGAGCGGCCCTTGATGCAGAGCATCTGCAGCTTGCCGCCACGGTGGAGCTGTCCCGCGTGGTCGGGGATGTAGCGATAGAAGCCGTCCGGCCCCTCGTCCTCGGTCATGTAGACGATGCCCGTCTTCGGGTCGATCGCGCAGGCCTCGTGGAGGAACCGCCCCATCGCCTTGATCGGCTTCGGATCGATCGGGCTGGTCGCGTCCATCGGGATCTCGAAGACGTAGCCGTGCTCCCTCTCGTATCCCTTGTGCGCCCCGACGGTCGACTCCTCGCAGGTGAGCCACGTGCCCCACGGCGTCTTGCCGCCATTGCAGTTGTTGTCGGTGCCGTTGAGGACCAGCGAGCTGCCGATCAGCTCTCCCGTCCCGGTGTCGAACAGGGATGTGGTGACGCCTCCCTTGGCGTGGCGGTCGTAGGCGTTGTGCTTGCTGATCGCCTTCCCGAATCCGGCCCGCTCCTGGTTGCGGATCATCGTCAGCCGACCGTTGCCGGCGTCGAAGAGCGTCGATCCGTCGTGATGCTTCGGGGTCCTGTTGCCGTCGCTCATCGGCGTCCCGGCCTTGCCGAACTCGAAGGCCTGGAAGCCGGCGGGTAGCCGCAACTGCCCGGTCCTGACGAGCGGTCCGTATCCCGGCTTGTTCCCGGCCCGGCTCGCCACCGAGCGGACCTGCTTGGCGATCGCGGTCTCGGCGCCGGTGGCGGCCATGATCTGGGCGCCGATCCCGGCGGCGAGAACGAGCTTGGCGCCGTTCTGCAGCGCTTCGCGACGGGTGCTGCCGACGGTCTCGGGGTACTCGCCCCCGGGGCTCATCGGTCCCTCGGTGGGACGCCTGACGTTGGCCATTTCCTCTCCTAACCTGGGCTCTCCTGCTCGGGTGCGATCCTAACCACTATCGAGGAATTGTTCAACAGTTCATCGAATATGGGCCTCGCTCCGACAGAGTAGGCGGCGGGAGACCGGAATGCGCCGGGTCCCCCGCGTCCCGCGGCGCGGTTACGCGGCCAGCTCGGCGGCGATCCGGTCGAAGGCCGCGCTGTGGGCATCGACCTGCTCGGCCGTCGTCGCCGGCGAGATCAGCGCCATCATGTGGAACGGGGTGAACAGGATCCCCTCGTTGAGCATGTAGAGGTGCATGAGCTCGTCGAGCGGTCCCCCGATCACGGCATCCGCCTCGGCGCCGTTCCGGGGCGGCTCGGGCGAGAACATGTACTCGACCCGGCAGCCGAGCCGGACGGCGCTCCAGTCGAGCCCGTGGCGCTCGATCGCATCGTTGACGCCGGCTTCGTAGCGCTCACCGAGATCGATCATGCGCTCGTAGGCCTCCGCCGTCAGGACCTCGCCGAGCGTCGCGCGGACGGCGGCGAGCTGCAACGCGTTGCCGGCCAGGGTCCCGCCGACCCCGCCGACGTCGGCGGCGTCCCAGAACGTCGAGCCGAGGACCCGCCCGGCGAGCTCGTCGCTGAGTCCGTAGGCGCCGGTCGGGATGCCGCCGGCGATCGGCTTTCCCATCGTGATCGCATCCGGCTCGAGGCCGTAGGCGGCCGTGTAGCCGCCGGGCCCGCAGCTCAGCGTGTGCGTCTCGTCGATGATCAGGATCGTTCCCGTCTCGCGGGTGATCCGCCGCAGCTCGTCGTGATAGCCGGGGTCGGGTAGGACGATGCCGATGGTGGTCAGTGCCGGCTCGACGAGGACGCAGGCGACGTCCTCGTGGTCGAGCTCGCGCTCGAGTGCCTCGACGTCGTTGATCTCGACGACCCTGGTCGTCACGGCCGGGTCGACGGGCGGGCCGACGCTGCCGTAGCGGGGAGCCGGGCGGCCGTCGGGCCCGATCGTCACCACGGTCTCGTCGACGGAGCCGTGGTAGCAGTGGTTGTGGACGAGGATCTTCGGGCGGCCGCTGACCTGGCGGCAGAGCCGGACGAGGAAGCGGTTGGCGTCGGTCGCCGAAACGGTGAACTGCCAGTTGCGGAGGCCGAAGCGCTCGGCCATCAGCTCGCCGACGGCGCCGGCATCCTCGCTCGGCAGCATCGTCGTGATCCCGCGCTCGGCCTGCGCGGCGATCGCGGCGACGGCCGGCGCCGGGGCATGCCCGCACATCGCGCCGGTGTCGCCGAGGCAGAGATCGACGTAGGTGTTGCCGTCGACGTCGGTCACCTCGGAGCCGCGCGCCGCGTGGACGTAGACCGGGAAGCGCCCCGGCCAGCGCGTCATCCAGTTCATCGGCACCCCGGAGAGGAGGTCCGCGGCGGCGGCGTCATGGATCTGGCCAGAGCGCGGGTGCAAGTCCTCGAACCGCTCCTGCTCGCGCTCGAGGAGCTTCCCGACCCGTTCGCTGACGGTGCTGACGGCCATCTGCCTCACCTCTCCGTTTCTGTGCTATCGTCGAATTGTGGAACAATCTACCACGCCTGATGAGCCCGACGCGGGCGCTGGACCCGCATCCGAGCAGGCCGAGGAGCCTGATCGCGAGATTCGCCTCCGCACCGTATCGGTAGTCGACGCCGCGGCCGACGCGCTCCGCGAGATGATCCTCGACGGGTCCCTCGAGCCCGGCTCGCGGCTCCGCGAGACCGACTTCTCGAAGCGCCTGGGCATCGCCCGGCACACCTTCCGGGCCGCGGCGCAGATCCTCATCAACGAGGGCCTGCTGCGGCGCTCGCCGAACCGCGGCGTGCAGCTGACCGTCCTCGGTGCCGCCGACATCGTCGACATCTTCAGGCTTCGCGAGGCGCTCGAGATCGAGGCGATCCGCCTCGTCGTCGGCGCCGGCACCGAGATCCCCGACGCCGAGCTGGCGGTCGAGGGCTTCAATGCCCTCGAGGACGACGCGTCGTGGCGGACTGTGGTCGACCTCGACATGGACTTCCACCGGGCGATCATCGACGCCACCGGGAGCGAGCGGATCAGCCGCGCCTACGCCGGAGTGCAGTCGGAGATCCTCCTCTGCATGGCCCAGCTTCGCCCTCACTACGACCGTCCCGACGAGGTTGCGGCCGAGCATCGCGAGTTGCTCGAGGCGCTGCAGGCGGGCAACCCCGACAAGGTCGAGGCGCTGTTCCGCCGGCACCTCGGCGAGGCAAGCGAGAACCTGACCAATGCGCTCCAGGCGCGAGAGGAGGTGACCGCGTGAGCGGTCTCGAGATCAAGTCGTTGCGGGCCCGCGAGGTCCTCGACTGCCGCGGCCTGCCGACCGTGCAGGTGGACGTCAACCTCGCCGACGGCACCCGCGGTCGCGCCGACGTCCCCTCCGGGCGCTCGACCGGCTCCAACGAGGCCCACGAGCGCCGCGACGGCGGCGAGCGCTTCGGCGGCTTCGGCGTCCGCGGCGCCGTCGATGCCGTCAACGGCGAGATCGCCGACGCGCTCGCCGGCTTCGACGTCGCCTCGCAGCGGGCGCTCGATGCGGCGCTGATCGAGCTCGATGGCACCGCCGACAAGGGCCGGCTCGGCGCCAACGCGATCCTCGGCGTCTCGCTCGCCGTCGCCCGGGCCGCCGCCGCAGCCGCCGGCGAGCCGCTCTATAGGCACCTGAACGGCAACGGACATGTCCTGCCGGTGCCGCTCGTCAACCTGATCAACGGCGGCAAGCACGCCTCCAACGACCTCGACTTCCAGGAGTTCATCGTCATCCCGGTCGGCGCCGGATCGATCCTCGAGGCGCTGCAGATCTCGACCGAGGTCAACCTCGCGCTCGCCGAGATCCTCCTCGGCCGTTACGGCAAGAGCGCCCTCAACACCGGCGACGAGGGCGGCTACGCACCGGCGATCTCGAGCCCGCAGGAGGCTCTCGGGCTGCTCCACGAGGCGGTCGCCGACGCCGGCCACAGCGGCCGCTTCCGCTACGGGCTCGACTGCGCCGCCACGCATTACCACTCCGACGGCAGCTACCTGCTCGCCGGCGAGACCCGCGACACCGCCGCGATGATCGAGCTCTACGAGGAGCTGATCCGCGACTACGACGTCGTCACGATCGAGGACCCCCTCGACGAGGACGACTTCGAGGGCTTCGCGGAGCTGACCCGGTCCGCCGGCATCCAGATCGTCGGCGACGACCTGTTCGTGACCAACCCTGCCCGGCTCGCCGAGGGGATCGAGGCGGGCGCCGCCAACTCGCTGCTCTGGAAGGTGAACCAGATCGGCACCCTGACCGAGGCGCTCGACGCCGCCGAGCTCGCCCATCGCAGCTCCTACAGCGTCGTCGTCTCCGAGCGCTCCGGGGAGACCGAGGATCCGATCATCGCCGACCTCGCCGTCGCACTGAACGCCGGACAGATCAAGACCGGGGCTCCGGTTCGCGGCGAGCGGACCGCCAAGTACAACCGCCTGATCGAGATCGAGGAGCAGCTCGGCGCGACCGCCGCCTATCCGGGCGACGTCTTCGCCGCCCCGGTTGCCGTTTGAGATGGACCCGACGGTGACGGGCGAAGCTCCCGCGGGCGGGCCTGAGGCGGTCCTCGAGCCGCCGGCGATCCGCAACCGCTCCGCCCTGCTCGGCCAGGGGCTCGCCGGCCCGCGCGAGCTCGCGGTCCGGGTCGCCGAGGCCGGCCTCGCCGCCTGCGATCCCGGCCTCGCGGTCGAGCGCATGGTCGCGGTCGAGGGAGACGAGCTGGTCGTCGACGGGCGCCGCCACCGGCTCGACCCGGACGGGAAGGTGATCGTCCTCGGCTCCGGCAAGGCGAGCCTGAAGATCGCGCTCGCCCTCGAGCGGATCCTCGGCGAGCGGCTGCACGGCGGCACGGTGGTGGTCCGGCACGGCAGCGCCGCCGCGCGGCCGGTCCGGATCGAGGTCATCGAGGCCGCCCACCCGATCCCCGACGAGCGCAGCGTCACCGCCGCGCTCGTCCTTCTCGAGCACGCCGGTGCGGTCGGCGAGCGCGATATCGTGATCGCCTGCTTCACCGGCGGAAGCTCGGCGCTGACCAGCCTGCCGCCGGTCGGCGTCAGCCTCGAGGACAAGCGCGAGCTGCACCGGCTGCTGCTCGGCGCCGGGCTGCCGATCTCGGAGGTCAACACCGTCCGCAAGCAGGTCTCGGGGTTCAAGGGGGGGCGGCTCGCCCTCGCCGTCGCGCCGGCGCGGCTGATCAACCTGACGGTCTCCGACGTCGCCGGCGACGCGCTCGACGCGATCACCGATCCGAGCGTCGCCAACGACTCCACGCCCGCCGACGCGACCGCGATCCTCCGCAGCTACGACCTCTGGGGAGACGTCGCCGCCTCCGTCCGCGCCCACCTCGAGGACCCGCGGCTCGCGGTCCCCGACCTCACCGGTCTCGAGATCCACTCCACGCTCCTGGTCACCGGCGAAACGGCATGCGAAGCGATGGCCGCGGAGGCCCGCGCCGCCGGGGCGACGCCGGTGATCCTCTCGACCGGGCTGGAGGAGGAGGCGGTCCCGGTCGGCCGGATCCTCGCCCGGCTGGCGTTCGAGAGCGCCGAGCTCGGCAGACCCTTCGCAGCCCCGGCGGTCCTGATCGGCTGCGGTGGCGAGAGCACCGTCAGGCTCGGCGCCGACGACGAGTTCGGGCGTGGTGGGCCGAACCAGGAGGCCGCCCTAGCGGCGGCGACGGTGCTCGATGGGAGCGACGTCGCCGCGGTCTTCATCGATACCGACGGCTCCGACGGCGGCACCGACCTCGCCGGCGCGATCAGCGACGGCGCGACCCTGGGGCGCGCGGCGGCGGCCGGGATCGACGTCCGCGACGCGATCGCCCGTCACCGGTCCGGCGCCGCGGT
>DASTTY010000086.1:0-6452 GCA_035759925.1 Solirubrobacterales bacterium | reverse complement strand
TCGAACAGGACCTGGGCAAGGCCCAGAAGGGGAAGGGGCCGGTCGGGTCCCGCGAGAACCCGGAGGTCTACGAGAACGTCCCCGGCCACGTCATCCCGATCCTCCAGGACGAGTTCGACGACTTCGACGACGAGTCGGGCAAGTTCCTCGACGGGCAGACCCCCGAGGACGAGTTCATCGGCTTCCGCCTCAAGCAGGGCGTCTACGGGCAGCGCCAGGCGGGCGTGCAGATGATCCGCGTGAAGCTGCCGCTCGGCGGGGTCACGCCGGATCAGATGGACACCTTCGCGTCCGTGATCGAGAAGTACGTGCCTCTCAACAAGGGGCACATCACGACCCGCCAGAACGTGCAGATGCATCACGTCCCGCTGCCCGACGCCGCCGAGTTGATCCGTGAGATCTCCGCGGCCGGGCTGTCGAGCCGCGAGGGGTGCGGGAACACGATCCGCAACGTCACCGGCGATCCCTGGGCGGGAGTCGCGGCCGACGAGACCTTCGATCCGACCGAGTACGCGGTCGCCTACGTCCGCTACTTCGTCCGCCACCCGACGACGCAGCTGATGCCGCGGAAGATCAAGACCGCGTTCTCGTCCTCGGACGCCGACCGCGCGATCGTCGGCATCCACGACATCGGCTTCATCCCCAGGATCAAGGACGGTGTCGAGGGCTTCGAGATCCGGGTCGGGGGCGGCACCTCGATCATGCCGCGGATTGCGCCGACGCTGTACGAGTTCGTCGCCGCCGGCGACGGCGAATACCTCCGGGTCACCGAGGCGGTGCTGCGGATCTTCGACCGTCAGGAGTGGCTGCGCCCGAACCGCGCCCGCGCCCGGATCAAGGTCCTCGTCGACAAGATCGGCATGGACAACTTCCGGAAGATGGTCGACCGCGAGCTCGAAGGCGACTGGGTCGGCGAGCGCGACTTCTCGATCGAACGGCTGCTCCCCGGGCTCGACGAGGCCGCGACGGCTCCGGCCCCGCCGGCCGCCGCCGGCTCGCCGAACGGCGACCGGACCGAGTTCGACGCGTTCCTCGCCGACAGCGTCGAACGGCAGCGCCAGGATGGCTTCTCGACGGTCCACGTCAAGGTCACCCGGGGCGATCTCAGCCCCGAGCAGTTCCGCGGTCTCGCGCAGATCATGCGCGACTTCTGCGGCGGCAACGCGCGGACGACGATCGACCAGAACCTCGTCCTCCGCTGGGTCCGCGACGAGTCGCTCTACGACGTCTTCGCGGCGCTGCGCGGGATCGGCCTCGCCGAGCACGGCGTCGGGACGATCACCGACGTCATCTCCTGCCCCGGAACCGACTCCTGCAAGCTCGGGATCACGGCCTCGATGGGGCTCAACCGGGCGCTTCAGGAGCGGGTCGAGGCGATGAACATCACCGATCCGCTGACCCGGCGTATCCATCTGAAGATGAGCGGCTGCCCGAACGGCTGCGGCCAGCATCACATCGGGACGATCGGCTTCTATGGCGCCTCGATCAAGGTCGGCGAGCACACGATGCCCGCCTACATCCCCCACGTCGGCGGCACCGGCGAGGGCGGCGAGGTCGTCTACGGCAGCCGGCTCAAAGTTCGCCTCCCGGCGAAGCGGGTCCCGGACGCGGTCGAGCGCTGGCTGCGGATGTACGAGGCCGAGCGCAACGACGGCGAGATCTTCAACGACTTCGCCGAACGGGTCGGGACCGGGCGCTTCGAGGACGAGATCCGGGACCTGTCGATCCCGGCCGAGTTCAACCTCGAGAACATGCTCCAGTTCATCGATTGGAGCCGGCGCGATCCCTACCAGGTGATTCGCGGCGAGGGCGAGTGCGCGATCTAGGCAGCCTTTCCCTGCCGGCGATCGAGGTCGAGCGGGTCCCCCATCGGGCGGAGCCGCGCTCGCAGGCCTCGGCGCTGACGACCGCGGGCGGCGAGCCGATCGACCCGCGCGAGGTCACCGCTCACCTCGAGGGACTCGACCCGGCCGAGACGATCGCCTGGGCGCTCGACACGTTCCACCCGCGGATCCGCTTCGCCTGCTCGTTCCAGAAGACGAGCTCGGTGACGATCGACATGGTCAGCAAGCTGACATCGGACGACGGCCGCGAGGCCCCCGACTTCTTCTACCTTGACACCGACGTGCTGTTCGAAGAGACCTACACGACCCGCGACGCGCTCGCGGCCCGCTACGGAATCGACTTCCAGCGCTTCGCCGGGATCGGCCTCGACGAGCAGGCGCAGCTCTACGGCGACGAGCTCTGGGCCCGCCAGCCCGACGCTTGCTGCGGGATCCGCAAGGTCGAGCCGATGCGCGAGGCGCTGACCGGGATCGACTGCTGGGTCTCGGGGATCCGCCGCGAGGACTCGCAGACGCGAGCCGGCGCCGCCAAGTTCGGGTGGGACAAGCGGTTCGGGATCTGGAAGCTGAACCCGCTCGCCGACTGGACCGAGGCCGAGGTCTGGGACTACATCAACGAGCACGAGATCCCCTACAACCCGCTTCACGACGCCGGCTACCCGTCGATAGGCTGCACGCACTGCACCCGGCCGCCGGGCGCCAACGGCGACTCCCGCTCAGGACGCTGGGCCGACGCCCACAAGACCGAATGCGGCCTGCACGGCTGACCCGGCCCACTCGTCCGATCTGTAGCTTTCCCGTCCGCATCGAACCAAGAGACCGAACCCTGCACCCCTTCCGAAGAGGAGCCCTCCGCCCATGAGTGACAAGTCCCTGAAGCTCTCCGCCCGCCAGACCGCCGACTTCGAGCTGCTCGCGAACGGCGGCTTCGCGCCGCTGAAGGGCTTCATGGGCTCCGAGGACTGGAAGGCGAGCGTCGAGAACATGACGCTCGCCGACGGCGAGGAGGTCTGGCCGATCCCGGTCACGCTCGCCACCGACCTCGACGTCAGCGAGGGCGACGTCGTCACGCTCAGCGCCGACAACGGCAAGCAGCTCGGCCGGATCCGCGTCTCCGAGATCTTCGAGCGCGACGTCGAGAAGGAGGCGGAGCACGTCTACCGGACGACCGACGACGCCCACCCCGGCGTCGCCGCCACCAAGCAGGAGGGCAGCCGCTGCATCGCCGGTGAGATCGAGGCCGACGACATGCCCGACCACGACGAGGCGTTCATGCGCCGCTACTTCACCCCGGAGCAGTCCCGCAAGGAGTTCGCCGACCGCGGCTGGAAACGGATCGTCGCGTTCCAGACCCGGAACCCGATCCACCGCGCTCACGAGTACCTGACGAAGGCGGCGCTCGAGGTCTCCGACGGCCTCTTCCTGCACCCGCTGATCGGCGAGACCAAGAAGGGCGACATCCCCGCCGACGTGCGGATGCGCTGCTACGAGGTCCTGATGGAGAAGTACTACCCGAACGACCGGGTCGTGCTCGGGGTCAACCCGGCGGCGATGCGTTACGCCGGTCCCCGCGAGGCGATCTTCCACGCGGTCGTCCGCCGCAACTACGGCGCCACCCACTTCATCGTCGGCCGCGACCACGCCGGAGTCGGCGACTACTACGGCACCTACGACGCCCAGCAGATCTTCGATGAGATCGACATCGACAAGCTCGGAATCGAGCCGCTCAAGTTCGAGCACACCTTCTGGTGCTACGAGTGCGAAGGCCTCGGCTCCAACAAGACCTGCCCGCATACCGCCGACGACCGGCTGTTCCTGAGCGGCACCAAGGTGCGCGGGATGCTCGAGAACGGCGAGGCACCGCCGCACGAGTTCTCCCGCCCCGAGGTCGCCGAGATTCTCATCGAGGCCTACAAGGAGATGTGAGGCGGCCTCGGGCCGAACCCTCGCTCGCCGCCCAGCGAGCAACAAGCAGCAAGCAGCTACGAAACCAAGGAGACGCTTCAAGCGATGGCAAACGACCACAAGGGATTCACCCTCTGGATGACCGGCCTCTCGGGCTCGGGCAAGTCGACGATCACCGAGGTGCTGATCGACGAGTTCGAGGACCGCGGGATCCCGCTCGAGGTTCTCGACGGCGACGTCGTCCGGGAGAACCTCTCGAAGGGCCTCGGGTTTTCGAAGGAGGACCGCGACATCAACATCCGCCGGATCGCCTTCGTCGCCGACCTGCTCTCGCGGAACGGCGTCCCGGTGATCACCGCCGCGATCTCGCCCTACCGCGCGATCCGCGACGAGGCCCGGAAGATGCACGAGGAGACCGGTGCCGGCTTCGTCGAGGTCTTCGTCGCGACCTCGCTCGAGGACTGCGAGGAGCGCGACACGAAGGGTCTCTACGCGAAGGCCCGCTCCGGCGAGATCAAGGAGTTCACGGGCATCTCCGACCCCTACGAGGAGCCCGAGAACCCGGAGATCCGCGTCGAGACGCACGACAAGACGCCCGAGGAGAGCGCCGAGCAGATCCTCGGCTACCTCGAGCAGCAGGCGCTGATCCCGACGAAGGGCTGATCAGCCCAAGGCCGCGAGGCGTTTGATCGTCGCCTCGCGGTCGGAGCCGAAGACGATCGCGATCATCGAGTCGGCGCCGCCGTCGGCGAACCGAGCGACCCGCGACTCGAGCTCGCCGGGGGTGCAGGCGATGCCGCACATGTCGATCACCTCGGTCGAGAGCGCCATCGCGGCGCCGATCCTGTCGCCGTCGAGGAAGCGATCCTGGACCTCGTGCGCCTCGTCGGCGAGGCCGTTGGCGGCGAGCAGATCGACGTAGAAGTTCTTCTCCTTGGCGCCCATCCCGCCGAGGTAGAAGGCGATCAGCGGCCGCAGGGCGTTGCGGGCCTCGTCGAGGTCGTCCTCGACGGCGACCGGCACCGTCGGCGCTACGTCGATCTCGCCGCGGTCGCGGCCGGCGCGCTCGAGGCCGGCCCGCAGGGAGCCCATCAATCCGGCACCGTCCTCGGGGTCGTAGAAGGCGGGGATCCAGCCGTCGGCGATCTCGCCGGCCAGCTCGACCGACTTCGGGCCGATCGCGCCGAGATAGATCGGCAGCCGCTCCTGCGGCGGCTTCGCCATCAGCTTCAGCGGCTTGCCGAGACCCATCCCCTCCGTAGTCGGGATCTGGAAGTTCCGCCCCTCGTGGACGACCGGCTCCCGCGACCACGCCATCCGGATGATCTCGACGTACTCGCGGATCCGCCCGAGCGAACGCTCGAAGGGGACGCCGTACCAGCCCTCCGAGACCTGCGGCCCGGAGACGCCGAGCCCGAGCCGCATCCGGCCGCCGGAGATCGTGTCGATCGAAGCGGCCGCCATCGCCGCGGCGGTCGGCTGCCGCGCGGGGATCTGCATCAGCCCCGAGCCGACGCCGATCCGCTCGGTCCGGTCGGCGATCACGGCGAGGACCGAGACGACGTCCTGTCCCCACGCCTCCGACACCCAGACGCAGTCGATCCCGGCCTCGTCGGCACAGGTCGCCAGCGCGATCTGCTCCTCGAGCGGATACCAGGGCCAGTACAGCGCCGAGAGCTGGATCTTCATCGCCGCGATCCTATTCGCGAACTGCGACCATGGTCCGCGTGAGAGGGGGAGGCTCGAGACGAGGAAGGCTGCTCATCAGCGTTGCCGCTGTTGTCTCGGTCTTCGCCCTGAATGGCAAGGCGCTCGCCGCTCCCGGTGACCTGGATCCGTCCTTCGGCGAGAATGGGGTTCAGCGAATCAGCTTGAAGGATGCGCCGTACTACTCGACGGTCGGCTCGCTGATCGGAGCACAGCCGTCCGGATCGCCGGTCCTGGCGGGGGTGGTTCGCTACCAGTACGTCGCGCACTCGTTCATGGAAACAAACGTGACATTCGCGGCAACGAGGCTCAACGACGACGGCACTCTGGACCAGGACTTTGGATCGGGCGGCATGATCCTCGGCGGCCTGGGATTGGCTGAGGAAATCGACCCTTACCGCTCCGAGCCCTCGGCGGCGCTCGCCCGGGACGGCAGCATCGTCGTCGTCGGCCGGAGTTCCGACTACAGATCGCTCTCGGTCGCTCGCCTGAAGGCCGACGGCGCGCCGGATCCGAGCTTCTCCGGCGACGGCATGGCATCGTTCTCGCCGACGGGCCAGAATCGGATTCTTGGCGATCCGCACGTCGCCGTCCTCAGCGACGGATCGATCATCCTCGCCGGACTCGACTACTCGGGAACCACGTGGGACGAGAAGCTCCTGCTGGTCAAGTTCGACCCTGACGGGACGCTCGACCAGTCTTTCGGCACGGACGGCGTGATCAACACCCCATCTGAGTCCTCGCGGGCGGTTAACGACCTCGTCGTCGATTCGAAGGACCGGATCCTGATCTCGGACGGGATCGGCAGGGGGCTGTTCGAAGGTCATCCCGAGTCGGTCTCCGAGGTGACGCGCCTGCTGCCCGACGGACAGCCCGACGAGGGCTTCGGGACCGGCGGCACCTTGCGCGTCGTCACGCAGGTCGACGGAGTCCCGGGCCCGGAGAGCCCGCGACTGGTGACCGACGGCGATCACCGCATCTACGAGCTGTTCAATG
>DASTTY010000085.1:0-3791 GCA_035759925.1 Solirubrobacterales bacterium | reverse complement strand
GTGCGCCCGCCCGCCGGACGCTGGGAGGCGGCCGCCGCATGGACGTGGCGGATGATCCGCCGCGTCCACCTCGGCACGAGGCAGCCGGGCAACTGGGTCCAGCTCTTCCACTTCGCCGTCGTCGGCGGTAGCGGCTACGTCGTCAACCTCGTCGTCTTCACCCTGCTCACGAAGGGCGCCGACACCAACCACCTGCTCGCGGCGGTCGGCGCGTTCGTCGTCGCCGTCAGCAACAACTTCCTGCTCAACCGCCACTGGACCTTCCGCCGGCAGGGCTCGAAGGACTCGCACGCGGGCTTTCAGGCGGCGCGGTTCTTGGCGGTCTCGCTGGTCGGCCTCGGGGTCAACCTCGCGATCCTCGAGCTGCTCGTCTCCGCCGCCGGCCTCGCCGAGCTGCCGAGCCAGGCGATCGCCGTCGCGCTCGCGACTCCGGTCAACTTCATCGGCAACAAGCTCTGGACCTTCGACACCGCCGAACGACGCCGCCGGCCCGGCTCCGGCGGGCTGGCATAGTTCCGCCATGGTCAATTTCAAGAAGCTCTCCGCCCGTGCCCAGAAGGCGAAGGACGCCATCGACCAGCAGGGCGGCAGCGACGCCCTCAAGGACAAGGCGGAGCGGATGAAGGGGATCGCGAAGGGAAGCGGATCGGTCTCCGAGAAGGCGAAGGCCGCCGCGCAGGTTGCGCGCGAGAAGCCGAAGCCGGAGGACCAGGAGCGATAGCGGCGAGCATCGAGCGCCCGGCGTGATCCGCGCCGGGACGATCCTCGCCGCCATCGTCGCGGCGGCGCTCGCCCTCGCCGCGCCGGCCGCGGGCGCGGGCAAGACGCCGGTCCCGACCGGCCTGCCGGCGACGCCGGCCGACTACGCGGTCTCGGCCGAGCAGGCGGTGAAGATCGCCGACACCGATCCGAAGATCGTCGCCCGCAAGGAGGAGCTGACCTCCGCGGACACGTTCACGGCCGCGGTCAAGGCCGAGCCCGTCCACGTCTGGGAGGTCGGCTACTACCTCAACGACGAGAAGGTCAACCTCGTAATCGTCGACGGCGAGACCGGCGAGGCGACGCAGTCGTGGACCGGGCCGGCCGTCGACTGGCCGATGGCGCGCGGCAAGCCCGGCCAGTTCGGCCACATCCTCAACTCGCCGTGGGTCTGGGGAGGGCTGGCGGCGATCTTCGTGCTCGGCCTCTGGGACTTCCGGCGCTGGCGCAAGTGGGTCCACCTCGACTTGCTCGTCCTGCTCGCGTTCGGGATCAGCGAGGCGTTCTTCAACGCCGCCGAGATCGACGTCTCCGTACCGATCGTCTATCCGCTGCTCGTCTACCTGCTGATCCGGATGCTCTGGATCGGCTTCCGCGGCCACGGCCTCGACCGGACGGCGGGGGAGGGGCTGCGCCCGAGCCTGCCCGTCTGGGCGATGACGGTCGCGGTGGTGGCTTTGATCGTGCTCCGGATCGTCGGCAACCTCGCCGACTCGGGGGTGATCGACGTCGGCTACGCGGGCGTGATCGGCGCCGACAAGATCACCCACGCCGAGCCGATCTACGACGACTCGTTCCCCGACGACAACCCGACCGGCGACACCTACGGACCCGCCAACTACTTCGCCTACGTCCCGTTCGAGGCGGTGCTGCCGTGGAGCGGCGCCTGGGACGACCTGCCCGCCGCCCACGCGGCGACGATCTTCTTCGACCTGGCGACGATCGCCGGCCTGTTCGCGCTCGGCCTCGTCCTCGTTCGCCGGCGGCGGAGCGGCGGGGAGGACGATGAGGACTGGGATGAAGACGCGAATGCCGAGTCGGTCCGCGGCGGCCGGGTCCGCCGCCGGCTCGCCTCCTGGTTCCCGGACCGCGAGGGCAACGCCGTCGGTCTCGTCCTCGTCTTCGCCTGGGTCGCCTACCCGTTCACCG
Organism: Solirubrobacterales bacterium; assembly: GCA_035759925.1. GTDB lineage: Bacteria > Actinomycetota > Thermoleophilia > Solirubrobacterales > 70-9 > RHKX01. The sequence continues at coordinate 1,883 of DASTTY010000085.1, read as the reverse complement.
CCTACGTCACCCAGAGCAACTCCAACGACGAGCTGATCAGCGCCCTGCTCGTCTGGAGCCTCGTCGCTTTCGCGAGCCCGATCGCCCGCGGCGGGCTGCTCGCCGCCGCGTCGATGGCGAAGTTCGCGCCGCTGCCGCTCGTCCCGCTCTATGCGGCCGGCGGCCGCGGGATCCGGCTTCGCAGCCGCGACGACCGCCGCGTCTCGCTGCGGCCGCTCGTCCTCTTCGCGCTCTCGTTCCTGTTCTTCGCCGGGCTGCTGCTCGCCTACCCGGCGGTCGATCCCGGCCTCTCGCAGTTCTGGGAGCGGACGGTCCAGAGCCAGCTCGACCGCGACAGCCCGTTCAGCATCTGGGGGATCTACGACCTCGGCCCGCTGCAGACGATCGCCAAGGCCGGCCTCGTCGCGCTCGGCGTCATCGTCGCGTTCTTCCCGTGGCGGCGGACGCTGATCCAGATCGCCGCGCTCAGCGCCGCCCTGATCATCGCCGTCGAGCTCGTCCTCGAGCACTGGTTCTATCTCTACATCCCCTGGTTCCTCGGGGCGATGCTGCTGGCGATGGTCGCCCGCGACGCCGACGACGTCTCCGCCGACACCCCGATCCGGTAGGAAGGGGGCCGATGCCGAGCATCCCCAGGCCACACGCCGCCGCGACGCTTCGCGACCGCGCCGACGTGACCCCGCTCGAGCTCTTCTTCGACCTCGTCTTCGTGCTGGCGCTGACCCAGTGCACGGCGTTGATGGCGCACGAGCCGACCTGGGAGGGGATCGCGAAGGGGCTGCTCGTCCTCGGCGTCCTCTGGTGGGCCTGGACCGCCTACGCCTGGCTGACCAGCGTCGTCGATCCCGAGGAGGGGACGGTTCGGCTGGCGATGTTCGCGGCGATGGCGGCGCTGCTCGTGATCGCGCTCTGCGTCCCCGAGGCCTTCGACGACCTCGGGCTCGTCTTCGCCGGCGGCTACATGGTCGTCCGCGCCGCCCAGATCATGCTCTTTCGGCTCGCCAGCCGCGACGACCCCAACCTGCGTCGCTCGGTCAGCGGACTCGCGATCGGCACCGCGATCGGCACCGGCCTGCTCGTCGTCGCCTCCCAGCTCGACGGGATCGAGCAGGGAGCGCTGTGGGCGATCGCGCTCGGCCTCGACATGGCCGAGCCGTACTTCTTCGGCTCCGAGGGATGGAAGCTCGTCCCCGACCACTTCGCCGAGCGACACGGGTTGATCATCATCATCGCCCTCGGCGAGTCGATCGTCGCGATCGGAGTCGGTGCCGATCAGACGCTGACCTTCGGCATCACGGCCGCGGCGGTGATCGGCATCGCCCTCGCCGCGACGCTCTGGTGGGCCTACTTCGACGTCGTCGCGCTCGTCGCCGCCCGCCGGCTCGCCAACGCGACCCCCGGTCGCGAGCAGAACGAGATCGCCCGCGACTCCTTCTCGTACCTGCACTTCCCGATGGTCGCCGGGATCGTCCTCCTCGCCCTCGGCATCAAGAAGACGCTCGGCCACGTCGACGAGCCGCTCGACGTCGAGGTCGCGACCGCGATGCTCGGCGGCCTCGCCCTCTACCTGCTCGCCCACGTCGCCTTCCGCTGGCGCAACGTCCACCGCTTCAGCTCGCAGCGGGCGCTGGTCGCGGCGCTCATGCTCGCGCTGATCCCGATCGCGACCGGGATCGCCTCGATCGCGACGCTGGCGATCGCGACGACGCTGATGGTCGCGATGATCGCCTACGAGTCCTGGCGGTTCGCCGAGCTCCGCGACCGCCTCCGCCACCAGGCCGCGCCGCCGGCCTGACTCGGCGCAGTTGACCGTGGTAATATGACCATAGTCATATGATTGAGATCACCGCAAGTCAGTTCAAGGCGCGCTGCTTGGCGCTTCT
>DASTTY010000084.1:0-14099 GCA_035759925.1 Solirubrobacterales bacterium | reverse complement strand
CGAGGAGCTCGACGTCGACGCCCTCGCCGGCGCCGACGGGATCCTGATCCCGGGGGGATTCGGTGAGCGCGGGATCGAGGGCAAGGTCGCCGCCTCGCGCTTCGCGCGCGAGAACGGCATCCCGTTCCTCGGCATCTGCCTCGGGATGCAGATGGCTGTCGTCGACTACGCCCGCCACGTCTGCGGCATGGAGGGCGCCAACTCGGCCGAGTTCGACCCCGAGACGCCGTACCCGGTCGTCGACCTGCTCCCCGAGCAGAAGGAGGTCACCGACCTCGGTGGGACGATGCGGCTCGGCGCCGACCCGGTCAAGCTCCACGACGGGACCCGGGCCCGAGAGATATTCGGCGGCGAGGGCGTCATCTACAAGCGCCACCGCCATCGCTTCGAGGTCAACAACATGCTTCGCCGGCGCCTCGAGGACGAGGGCCTGGTGATGAGCGGGACCTCGCCGGACGAGCGCCTCGTCGAGATCGTCGAGCTTCCCGACCACCCGTTCTTCGTCGCCTCGCAGTTCCACCCCGAGTTCAACTCGCGCCCGACCCGCCCGGAGCCGCTGTTCCGCGACTTCGTCGGAGCCGCCAAGGCGCAGGCCGGCTCGGTCGCTGACGAGCCGGGGTCCTCCGACGACGAGATCACGATCCGGAACACGGCCTAGGAGACCCTGGCGGAACGGGCCCGGCGGGCAGCGGCCCCGTCGGGGCAACTCGCTTCGCTCGTGCTGAGTCCCGCCGGGACCGCAACCCGCCGGGCCCTCAGGTAGGGAGAGCCCCTAGCCTCTCGGTGATGAGCGAGGAGAGGGTGAAAGAGAGGTTCGTCCGCTACTGCGAGGTGCCGAGCGTGACCGGGAACGAGCGGGCGATGATCGACCTGCTCGCGGCCGAGCTGGCGGAGCTCGGGATCGAGGCCCGTGAGGACGACTCGGCGGGGCCCGCCCGGGCGGGTGCCGGCAACCTGATCGCCCACGTGCCGGCGGCGGACGCGGACGGCGAGGCGGAGTCGGTCGCGTTCTTCGCCCACGTCGACACGGTGCCTCACGACGAGCCCATCGTGGTCGTCGACGACGACGGCGTCTTTCGGACCGCCGGCAACACGATCCTCGGCGCCGACAACAAGGCCGCGGTCGCGGTCGTGATGGAGCTCGCGACCCGCCTCGTCGCCGAGCCCGGGGCGGTCGGGCTCGAGCTCGTCTTCACCGTTGCCGAGGAGCAGGGCCTGCGCGGGGCGGCGGCGCTGGACGTCGACTCGCTGCGCTCGCCCTACGGCTACGTCCTCGACCACGCGACCCCGATCGGCGAGGTGATCGTCGCCGCCCCGACCTACAAGAAGCTGATCGCCGAGTTCCGCGGCGTCGAGTCCCACGCCGGGATCCGCCCCGAGGACGGTCGCAGCGCGATTGCGGCGGCGACGGCGGCGATCGCGACGATGGACCTCGGCCGGCTCGATGCGGAGACGACCGCGAACATCGGCGTCATCGACGGCGGCACGGCTCCGAACGTGGTCGCCGGGCGCTGCCACGTCGAGGGCGAGGCGCGGGCGCTCGACTCGGGGCGGGCGGAGGCGGTCGCGCAGACGATGGTCGACGCCTGCTCGTGGGCGGCGGGGGAGGCCGGCGTCGATGTCGACCTGCTCGTCGAGACCTACTTCCGCGGCTACCGGATCAAGCCGGCGTCGCGCCCGCTCGCGATCGCCCGGGCGGCGCTCGAGAGCTCCGGCACCGAGCCGGTCGAGGTCAGCACCGGCGGCGGCAGCGACGCGAACGCGCTCCGCGCGGCCGGCTTCGACGCCCTGCTGCTCGCCAACGGCACCGAGGCGAATCACACTCCCGACGAGTCCGTCTCGGCCGAGGCGCTGGTACGGATGCTCGACGTCTGCACCGCGATCGTCGCCGAGGCCGGGCGGGGCTGACGTGCTGAAGCTGCGCCGCGGCACCGTGGTCGAGGTCGAAGGCGAGGGCCGCGTCGTCGTCGAGGTGGACGGGGAGCGGCGCCGTGCCTGGGCCGACGAGACGATGGTCGGTCCGGCCGAGGCCGGCGACGACGTCGTCGTCAACACCGCCGCGCTCGACCTCGGCCTCGGCTCCGGCGGCTACGACATCGTTCACGTCAACCTCACGCGCGGCCTCGCCGGCGGCGAGACGCCGTCCGGCGTCCACGTGATGAAGCTGAACTACAGCTCGCTGCAGCACGCGGTCGACCCGGTCGAGCTGCCCGCCGATTCGCCGCCGCGCCCTTCGCGGGCGCTCCCGGTCCTTGTCCTGCCGCTACACGGCCACCTCGCGCCGGCGGCGTGGGCGGCGGGGGAGGGGGCCGCGGGCCGGGTCGGCTTCGTCCAGGCCGGTGGCGGCGGGCTTCCCGGCAGCCTCTCCTCCGACGTCCGCGCGCTCCACGACCGTGGCCTGCTCGCCGGCGAGATCACCGCCTCGCCCTCCTACGGCGGCGAGCGCGAGGCGATCAGCCTCGTCGGTGCCCTCCACGCCGCCGCCGAGCTCGACTGGGACGCGACCATCGTCGGGCCCGGCCCCGGGATCCTCGGCTCCTCGACCCGCTACGGCCACGGCGGGATGGCGGCGCTCGATGCCGCACACGCGGCGCTCGCGCTCGGCCTTCCGACGATCGTCTCGCCGCGGATGTCCTCCGGCGATCCGCGGCCGCGTCACCTCGGCCTCAGCCACCACACCCGCTCCGTCCTCGACCTGCTGCTCGGCGCCGTCGACGTCCCGGTCCCCGCCGATCTCGACGACCTCTGGCCGCTCGCGGCCGGCGATCCCGACGACGAGCTCGGCGCGGCCGCCGGCGGCGAGCACCGGCTCCTCGAGGCGGCCGCCGACCTGCCCGGCTACGCAGAGTCGGGCCTGCCGCAGCGGACGATGGGCCGCAGCTTCGACGAGGACCGGCTCTTCTTCGCCGCGCCGCTCGCGGCCGGGACAGCGCTCGCGGCGGCGACCGCGTAGAGCGCCCGCCGCCGGCGGGTGCGTGGTTGCACCGGCAGGGGACCGGGCTGCGGGCCGAAAGATGAAGACGTGCCCGCGTCGACGGCGACTCCCCCTGCCGAGCGGCCGGTCGATGCCCGGTTCGAGGCCCTGCTCCTCGACTTCCTCGCCTACCTCGAGTTCGAGCGCGGGCTCTCCCGGAACACCCTGACCGCCTACCGAACCGACCTGCTCCAGTACGGCGCGTTCCTCGCCGAGCAGGGCCGGACCGCGACCGATGCCGAGGGCGTCGACGTCGCCGAGTTCCTCGCCGGCCTCGCGGCCGGGGATGGCGAGCGCCCTCCGTCGAGCGCCGCGACCCTGAACCGGAAGACCGCCTGCCTCCGCTCCTTCTACCGGCACCTCCGTCGCGGCGAGCTGATCGACGTCGATCCGACCGCCGACGTCCGCCCGCCGAAGAAGGGCCGGCCCCTGCCGAAGGTCCTCGGCTACGCCGAGGTCAAGCGCCTGCTCGAATCGGTCGGCGGCAGCGATCCGGCCGACCTGCGGGACCGGGCGATCCTCGAGGTGATGTACGGCTGCGGGCTGCGGGCGTCGGAGACGGTCGGCCTCGAGGTCGGCTCGATCGACCTCGAGCACGGCTTCCTGCGCGCCCACGGCAAGGGCTCGAAGGAGCGGATCGTCCCGGTCGGTCGCGAGGCGAGCGCCGCCGTCCGCCGCTGGCTGCGCTCAGGCCGCCCTGAGCTCGCCCGCGGCGGCGACGCCCGGGCGCTGTTCCTCAACCAGCGCGGTGGCGCTCTCTCCCGGCAGGGCCTCTACAAGGTCATCCAGGGCCGCGCCCGCGACGTCGGCCTCGACGACCGGATGAGCCCTCACACCCTCCGGCACAGCTTCGCCACCCACCTGCTCGCCGGCGGCTGCGACCTCCGCTCCGTCCAGGAGATGCTCGGTCATGCCGACGTCGCGACCACGCAGATCTACACGCACCTCTCACCGGACCGGATCAAGGAGGTCTACTTCGAGGCGCACCCGCGTGCGAAGGCCTGACCTACGGCGCCGTGTAGGCCCACGTTCCTTCCGCTCGCAGCGTTCCCGGCACGCCTCCCGCATCGACGATCCGAACCGTGAACCCGTATGCATCGGCATCGGTCTTGACGCCGGCCGCGCTGAGCTTGAAGCCGGTCAGCGTCGAGTTGCTGCGGGTGCCTCCGGTTCCCTCGTTCGAGTAGATGCAGACCTTGCCCGCCGGCGCGGTCGGGCTGGCCACGCTGCCGCTGCATGCCGGATCGGCATCGCCGACGGGTCCGAGCGTGTTGGCGCCGAACTGGACATCGGAGTCCCTGAGGCGAACCGGCGCCGGAAGCGGGAAGCTGTAGGTCAGTAGGTAGCTGTTCTGCTGGTTGCCGGCCACTGCGGTGATGTAACGGCCGCCCCAGGCGCCGGTGATCGTGGTCCCCGAGGGGATCGTCCCTCCGCTGAGCGCTGACGGACCGGGCGGGCCCTGCTCACCCGGGTCGCCCTTCTCACCCGGGTCGCCCTTCTCGCCGGGGTCGCCCTTCTGGCCGCGCAGCTTCTGCTTCGTCTTGGCGCTGAGGTCCTTCGGCTTGATCGTGCCGTTCTTGATGTCGCCGCTGGTGATCAGGTTGGCGGCGAAGGCGGTGCCGGCCAAGGCGATGACCAGCGCGGCGATCGAGATCACGAGGCTCGGCGATGGCCGACGGCGTCGGGCGTGCTTCATTGCTTTCCTCCCTTACACCTGCGGAATCGCAAGTGATGAATGCAACGACCATAGCCGCTCGGCTGCGACCTGTCGAGCCGTAGGCTTGGGCCTGTGCCCGAGCTTCCCGAGGTCGAGACGATCCGCCGCCAGATCGAGCCCGAGGTGGTCGGGAGGAGGATCGTCGGGGCGCGGATCCTCGACGCGCGCTGGACGCGGCCGCTCGATCCGGAACCGGTCGCGGCAGCGCTCGTCGACCGGGAGATCGTCTCGGTCGGGCGCCGCGGCAAGTACCTGCTCGTCGGCCTCGACGACGGCTCGACGCTGCTCATGCACCTGCGGATGACCGGCAACCTGCTGCTCGGCGAGCACGGCGAGACGAGCCGGCGGTTCGGGATGGACCGGCTCTACCCGGCGCCGACCGAACCCGCCTACCTGAAGGCCGAGTTCGAGCTCGACGACGGCCGGCTGCTCCAGTTCACCGATCCGCGCCGGTTCGGTCACGCCTCGCTGCTCGGCCCCGGGGAGCTCGATCCTTACCTCGACTCGCGGATCGGCGTCGAGCCGCTCAGCGAAGATCTGACGCCGGAGCTGATCGGCCGGGTCGCGGAGGGGCGGACCGTGCCGCTGAAGTCGTTCCTGCTCGACCAGAAGGGGATCGCTGGGATCGGCAACATCTACGCCGACGAGGCGCTCCACCGGGCCGAGCTACATCCGCTCTCCCCGGCGGGCTCGATGCGGCCCGAGCACTGGGAGGCGCTGCGCGAGGGGATCGTCGACGCGCTCGAGGAGGGCCTGCGGAACGGCGGGGCCTCGATCGACGACTACCGCGACTCGCGCGGGGAGGAGGGCTCGATGCAGGACGAGTTCCTCGTTCACACCCGGGCCGGCGAGGAGTGCCCGCGCTGCGGCGAGCGGATCAACCGGATCGTCGTCGGCAGTCGCTCGACCTACTTCTGCCCGGGTTGCCAGGTCCGATTGCGCCGGCGGCGGCGACCACGGCGGCGAGCCCTGCGATGAGCGTGCCCGACCCGCCGGCGGGCTTCGCGATCGGCCACTGGACCGCCGCCGAGGCGCGGACCGGCTGCACGGTGATCCTGCCGCCCGCCGGCACCCGGGCCGGCGCCGACGTCCGCGGCGGCGGGCCGGGGACCCGCGAGACCGACGTGATCGACCCGCTCGCCAACCCGCAGGAGGCGACCGCGATCCTGTTCACGGGCGGGAGCGCCCACGGCCTCGCCGCCGCCGACGGCGTCGTCCGCTGGTGCGAGGAGCACGAGCGCGGCTATCCGACCCCGGCCGGCCTTGTCCCGCTCGTCCCCGCCGCGGTGATCTACGACCTCAACGCCGAGCCCGGCCGCCGGCCGCCGGTCCGGCCCGATGGCGATGCCGGCTACGCGGCCTGCGAGGCCGCCCGGCCCGGCGTCCCCGAGCGTGGCAGCGTCGGCGCCGGCCGCGGCGCAGCCGTCGCCAAGGCGCTCGGCCGCGACGCCGCGACGCCGGGCGGGGTCGGCTACGGGGCGACGGTGACCGGGGCGGGGGAGACCGTCGCCGTGCTCGCCGTCGTCAACGCCACGGGCGACATCACCGGCGCCGGTGGCGAGCTCCTCGCCGGGCCGCGCGGCGCCGGCGGCGAGATGACCCGGAGCGCCGAGATGTTCGCGTCGGGCATCGAGCCGCCGGAGCCGCCGCCGGAGCGTCAGAGCACGACGCTCGCATGCGTGATGACCGACGCCGGGCTCGACAAGCTCGGCTGCGCGAAGGTCGCGCGGATGGCGACGGCCGGCGTCGCCCGCGCCGTCGATCCGGTCTTCACGCCGTTCGACGGCGATGTCGTCTTCGCCCTCTCCGACGGCGTCCCGCGCGACGATCCCTGGCAGCTGATCAGGGTCGGATCGGTCGCCGCCTCGCTCGTCACCGCGGCGATCCGCGACGGCGTCGAGCAGGCCGGGTCCAACCCCTGACCCGCCGACCGGGCCGTCATCCTTCGAGGTGGGAAGTCATGCCCGGAAGCTTCAAGACAGAAGGGATCGTGCTGCGCAGCATCCGCTACGGCGAAGCGGACCGGATCCTCCACCTCTACACCGCCGCGCGCGGTCGGGTGAACGCGATCGCGAAGGGCTCGCGGCGTCCGAAGTCGCGCTTCGGCGGCCGCCTCGAGCCGTTCTTCCGGCTCGACCTGATGCTCCACGAGGGCCGCAGCGACCTCTGCACGGTCACCGGCGCCGCAACCGTCGCGGGCTACCCGGCGCTGCGCTCCGACGGGGTCGCGATCGAGGCCGCGGCGCGGGGCTGTGACGCGGTGCTGCGGCTACTCGACGTCGCCGAGCCGAACCCGCCCGCCTACGGTCTGCTCTGTCGCTACCTCGACCTCCTCGACCGTCGTGCTGCCGAGACCGCCGCGGGCGCCGGGGTCGGCCCGGACGGGCACGCCGTCGGGCTCGCCTTCCGGCTGAAGCTGGCGCTCGCGGCCGGCTTCTCGCCCGAGCTCGGCTCCTGCGCCCGCTGCGGCGAGCGCGAGGGGATCGTCTCGTTCTCGGGCGCCGCCGGCGGCGTCGTCTGCGGCTCCTGCGAGGGCGGCGGCTTCCCGATCTCGCCGGAGGCCCACCGATTCATGGTCGTCGCGATCGGCCGCCCGATCGCGGAGCTGCCGGAGACGCCGCCGGTTGCGCTCCGTCAGGTCGACCGGGCGATCGGCGACACCCTTGCCCATCATGCCCACGTCAACCTCCGTGCCGTCGCCTGAGCCGATGACCGCCCCCGGCGCCGACCTCGAGGCCCGGATCCGCGCCCAGGAGGACGAGTTCCTCTGGGAGCGGGCGACGCGCTCTTACCCGGCGCGCCGCCGCGAGCCCGAACCCGACAGCCCGGTGCGGACGCCGTTTCAGCGCGACCGTGACCGGATCGCCCACTCGAAGGCGTTCCGGCGGCTCAAGCACAAGACCCAGGTCTTCATCGCCCCCGAGGGCGACCACTACCGGACCCGGCTCACGCACACCCTCGAGACCTGCTTCATCGCCCGCACGGTGGCGCGGGCGCTCGGCCTCAACGAGGACCTGACCGAGGCGATCGGCCTCGGCCACGACCTCGGCCACCCACCGTTCGGGCACATCGGCGAGGAGGTCCTCGACGAGGCGATCAAGGAGCGAGGCGGCGCCGGCTTCCGCCACAACGAGCACTCGCTGCGGCTCGTCGAGCAGCTCGAGCGGGACGGGCGCGGGCTCAACCTGACCGAGCAGGTCCGCGACGGCATCCTCAACCACACCGGCTCGCTGAAGCCGGCGACGCTCGAGGGGCGGATCGTGCGGCTGGTCGACCGCGTCGCCTACATCAACCACGACATCGACGACGCCGTCCGCGCCGGGATCATCTCCGAGTCGGACCTGCCGACCGAGCAGATCGAGCAGCTCGGGCCGACCGGCGCGGCGCGGATCGATGCGCTCGTCATCGACATCGTCGAGCGGTCGCGGCAGGCCGGCGAAATCGTCCAGAGCGAAGCGATGGGCGGCGCGATGCTGCGGCTCCGCAAGTTCATGTTCGACCGCGTCTACCTCGGTCCCGAGGCCCGCTCCGAGCACGAACGCGTCCTGCGGACGCTGACGACTCTGATCGACCACTACCTCGAGGACCCCGAGCGGATGGCGCCGGGCCCGCCCGGCGAGGACCCTCTGCAACGGGTCGCCGACTACGTCGCCGGGATGACCGACCGCTACTGCATCGCCACCTTCCGGCGGATCGCCCTGCCCGAGGAGTCGCGGCTTTAGCCGACGAGCGGGCCGGTGGGAGAGGTGCAGCGGGTAGTCCGCACGAGCGCAGCGAGTTGCTCCCGCGGTGCCTCTCCCGCCGGCCCGCGACCCGCCACGAGGGCGCACGGTTGCCCGGCACGGCATTCTTGAGGGTATGAGCCGATTCACGCCGGAGACGATCGAGCGCGTCCGCGACGCCGCCGACATCGTCGAGATCGTCTCCGCGCACACGGACCTGCGCCGCCAGGGCGAGCGGTTCGTCGGGCTCTGCCCCTTCCACGACGAGCGGACGCCGTCGTTCTCGGTCAAGCCGCGCGACGGCTTCTACTACTGCTTCGGCTGCGAGGCCGGCGGCGACGCGATCCGCTTCGTTCAGGAGAAGGAGGGGCTGGCGTTCCCGGACGCCGTCGAGTCGCTGGCCGAGCGCTACGGGGTCGAGATCGAGCGCGAGACCGAGGACCCGAAGGCCGAGGAGGCGCGCCGCCGCCGCGGCCGGCTCGGCGAGCTCCTCCAGCGCGTCACCGCCTTCTACGAGTCTTATCTGTGGGAGTCACCGAAGGCCGCCAAGGCACGGCGCTACCTGATCGAGGAGCGCGGGCTCGGCGAGGAGGTCCTGAAGAGCTTCGGCGTCGGCTTCTCGCCGAGCGCCTGGGACTCGGTCCTCAAGCGCGGCCAGATCGTCGGCTTCTCGGTCGACGAGCTGCTCGCCGCCGGGCTGATCCAGCGCTCCCAGAAGACGCCGGGGAGCCACTACGACCGCTTTCGCGGCCGGATCATGTTCCCGGTCCGCGATCACCGCGGCCGCGTCGTCGGATTCGGCGCCCGCGGGATGGGCGCCGACGCGAAGCCGAAGTACCTGAACTCGCCGGAGAGCGAGGTCTACCGGAAGAGCCGCACGCTGTACGGGATCGACCGCGCCCGCGGACCGATCGCCCGCGGCGGCCGCGCGGTCGTCGTCGAGGGCTACACCGACGTGATCGCTCTGCACGGCGCCGGCGTCGAGGAGGCCGTCGCGGTGATGGGCACCGCGATCACGCCCGAGCAGCTGAAGCTGCTCGGTGGCTACGCGGAGGAGGTCGTGCTCGCGCTCGACGCCGACCGGGCGGGCCGCGAGGCGATGCTGCGGGCGCAGCGCGTCGCCGGCAGCGGCCGGCTGCGGCTACTCGTCGCGGCGATGCCGGAGGGCGAGGACCCCGCCGACATGATGCGAAGCGAGGAGGGCTCCGGGCGGCTGCGGGAGCTGCTCGCCGACGCCGTCGATCTCGCCGTCTTCCACGTCCGCGCGATCCTCGCCGACGCCGATCTCTCGACGCCGCCGGGGCGGGACCGCGCCCTCGACGAGGTCGCGCCGGTCCTGGTCGCGATGGGGGAGACGATCACCCGCCAGGAGATGGTCCGCGAGGTCGCCGACCGACTCGACGCCACGCCGGAGCTGATCGCGGCCCGGATGCGCTCCGGCGGGCAGCCTCGCGCCGAGCGGACGCCGGCGCCCGCCGACCGCCGCGAGGACGAGCCGGACGCGGCGCCGCCGCCGCGCCGCGAGCCGACCCAGGAGGAGCGTCGCGAGGCGATGATGCTGGCGCTCTGCATGGATGCGCCCGAGACGGCGGCGCCGTACCTCGAGCGACTCGGCTCCGACCACTTCACGTCGCCGATCCTGCAAGCGGTCTTCGAGCGTGTCCGCGAGCACCCGACCGACCCGCTGGAGGGCCTCGGCGACTCCGACTCGGCCCTGATCAATGCGATCTCGCGCCTTCAGGCGCTCGACCACGAGCCGGCCACGAAGGACGACCTGCAGTTCCGCTGGATGCTGCTCGAGCGCGACCGCCTCGATCGCGGCCTTCGCCATCCGGCCGGGCTCGAGCCAGCCGAGCTGGTCGCGATGCAGAAGGAGCGGGGGCGGCTCGCCGATGCGATCTCGTCGGTCGAGGCGCGCGGCTTCGGTGGCGCGGTTCCCGGCCCCGCGGCGCGCTAACTTAGGGCCTGCGCCGCGGCCTCAGGCATCCCGCCGGGCGTTTTCAGAAGGAGTGAACGTGATGGAAGCTTCCGAGCAGACGCGACGCGCCCGGGTCCTCTTCGATGAGGCCCATTCCGAGGCGTGGTCGATCCGCAACGAGATCGCCGAGCGCATGCAGGCCGCCCACCCCGCCGACTCCTCGCTGGCGGCGGCCGCCGCCGCGCTCGAGCGCCGCGACTTCGAGGTCGCCGCGAACGACTCCGCCGCGCTCGACGCCGCGACGCTCGCCGAGGCGGACGTGCTCGTCATCGCCCATCCCTCCGAGCCGCGCTGGGAGTCGACGACCGGCGTCGGCGAGCCGCGCCTCAGCGGCGCCGAGATCGACGCGATCGCCGACTGGGTCGAGTCGGGCGGCGGGCTGATCGTCCTCGGCGAGACCGAGCAGGACAAGTACGGGAACAACCTCAACGAGCTGCTGGCCCGCTTCGGCGTCGAGATCGAGAACGCGACCGTCCAGGACTACGAGCACCACCAGGGCGACGCGCCGAGCTGGATCCTCTCGAACCTCGTCCGCTCCGACGGCAGCGGTGCCGACCCGCTCGCCGGGGTGGCCGAGGCCTGCTTCTACCGGGCCGGGACGCTGGCGCTGAACAACGGCGGCCGGGTGTTGGCCCGGACCTTCGACAGCGCCTCCTCGCCGGATGCGCCGCTCGCGGCGATCACGACCCATGGCGCCGGCCGGATCGCCGTCCTCGCCGACTCGGACCTGTTCGGCGACGACTGCATCGACGCGCTCGACCACGAGGCCTTCTGGGTCAACCTCGTCTACTACGCCGCCGAGCCGGCGTTCGCGGCCGGCGGTGCTCCGATCGAGTCGGCGGCGGCGGCTGATCCGGCCTGGGGGCGGCTCCGCGACGCCGTCGAGGAGCTCCGCGTCCATGAGGCCAAGGACGGGTCGATCGACCTCGCCGAGGCCGATGTCGGCGAGGTGCGTCTCCGCGAGCTCGTCGCCGAGATCAAGTCGTCGGTGGCGGCGCTCGCCCCGCACTTCCCGCACCAGAGCGCCTACTTCGAGGCGCTCGCCTCCGACCTCGACGCCTGGATCGAGTCGGGGTACGCAAAGCCGGACTTCATGGCCTCGACCGAGGCGTTCCGGCCCGAGCGCGACCGCCGCGACGGGATCGAGCACCTGGTCGTCTTCCCGATGTACAAGCAGAACGGATCGCCGGACACGTGCTTCGAGGCGCTGATCGTCCGGGTGCCGTGGCCGCGCTGGGTCGTCGAGCTCGAGCGCCGCTACGACAACGCGAAGTACCTGCCGGTCGAGTTCGTCGACTACACGTCCGGCTACGACTCCGAGTGCGCGGTGCTCTTCCCGGAGACGTTCTCGGTCGCCGAGCGGCCGCCGGCCCACTTCGGGGCGATCTTCTGCGATCGTGAGGCGGAGCGGTTCCGCCGCGTCGGCGGTGCGGCCGCCGAGATCCTCCGGCTCAACCTGCCGCCCGACGCCGCCTGCCTGCTCGCTTCGCCGGAGCTGTCGCGCGACGCCTACATCGCCTGGGACCTGATCCACGATCGCACCCACATGCGCGGCGATCTGCCGTTCGACCCGTTCATGATCCGCCAGCGGAGCCCGTACTGGATGTATTCGCTCGAGGAGCTGCGCTGCGATCTGACGACGTTCGGCGAGGCGGTCAAGCTCGAGGCGGAGGGCTTCCCGCTTGCGCGCCACATCCAGTACACGATCCTGTTCGACCGTCTGTTCCGGTTCCCGCTGACCGGCAACCGGGTCCGCAACTACGACGGGCTCGGCGGCCAGCTGCTGTTCGCGTTCCTCCACCACGAGGGGTACCTGCACTGGACCGACAACCGGCTCGAGATCGAGTGGGGGAGGGTCGCCGAGGGCGTCGGCCGGCTCAAGGACCTGGTCGGCGAGCTCTACCACTCCGGCATCGACCGCTCGAAGCTCGGACAGTGGATCGCCGCCCACGATCTCGTCGCGACCTACGTGCCGCCGACCGAGCAGTCGGTCTGGGCGGCCGACCGGCGTGAGCTGCCGGAGGTCGAGGAGCCGAAGCAGCTCGTCGACCTCGTCCGCGACGACGAGTTCCCGCTCAGCCTCTTCTACACGCAGCTCGCGCCGAAGCTCCAGCCGGCGCTCGAGGGCAGGCCCTCGCGGCAGCCGACGGCGGCGGTCGGGGCGGCGCGCTGATGGGCGATCTCGACGGCCGCGTGATCGCGGTCGCGGGTGTCGGCGGCGGCCTCGGCCCCGCCGTGGTCGAGCGGCTCGCGGCCGACGGCGCGACGCTGGCGCTGGCGGACATCGGCGTCGAGCGGATCGAGGCGGCGGTCGGCGGGCTCGGCATCGCCGAGGACCGGATCGACATGCAGGCGGTCGACCTGCTCGAGGTGGATGCTGCGGTCGCTTGGAAGGACTCGCTGGTGGGCCGGTTCGGGAAGGTCGACGGCCTCCTCCATCTCGTCGGCGGGTGGCGCGGCGGCGATCCGATCGAGAGCTTCGACATGGGCGACTACGAGTGGCTCCACGACCTGCTCGTGCGGACGCTCCAGAACGCGTCGCGTGCCTTCTACGGCGCGCTGACGGAGAGCGGTCATGGGCGCTTCGCGCTCGTCTCCTCGACCCAGGCGCAGGCGCCGAGCGGGACGAATGCCGCCTACGCGGCGACGAAGGCGGCGGCGGAGTCGTGGACGCTGGCGCTCGCGGATTCGTTCGAAGGGACGGGGGCGACCGCCAACATCGTCGTCGTCAACGCGATCCTGACGCCGGCGATGCGGGAGCGGAACCCGGACAAGGAGTACCCGACGTTCACCCCGGCGGAGGCGATCGCCGACGCGCTCGCCTACCTCTGCTCCGACGCCGCAGGCCGGATGAACGGCCAGCGCCTCGAGCTGCACCCGTGAGCGCCGCCCCGAGCGCGGACCCGCGCGGCTTCGCCTCCGACAACCACTCCGGCGCCCATCCGGAGGTGCTCGAGGCGATCGCCCGCGCAAACGTCGACCACGCCGGCTCCTACGGCGAGGATGGATGGACGAAGCGCTTCGACGAGCTGATCGGCGAGCACTTCGGGCCGCAGGCGCTCGGCTTCCCGGTCTTCAACGGGACCGCCGCGAACGTGCTTGCGATCGACGCGGTCACGCGCCCCCAGGACGCCGTTGTCTGTGTCGCCGGCGCGCACATCGACGTCGACGAGTGCGGGGCGCCGGAGCGCTGGGCGGGGGTCAAGCTGCTCAAGGCCGAGCCGGTTCACGGCAAGCTCGAAACGGCGGCGATGCGGGGGTGGGAGGCGCGGCGCGGCGACATCCACCACAACCAGCCGCGGCTCGTCTCGGTCGCCGAGTCGACCGAGGTCGGCACCGTCTACACGGTCGATCAGCTCGGCGCGATCGCCGAGGAGGCGCACGGGCTGGGGATGCTCCTCCACCTCGACGGCGCCCGCCTCGCCAACGCCGCCGCCGCCCTCGACGTCCCGCTCGGCGCCCTCGCCGCCGACGCCGGGGCCGACGTCCTCTCGCTCGGGGCGACCAAGAACGGCGGCCTCGTCGGCGACGCGGTCGTCTTCCTCGACCCCGGCCTCGCCGAGAGCTTCGAGCTGATCCGCAAGCAGGGCATGCAACTCGCCTCGAAGATGCGCTTCCTCAGCGCCCAGTTCGACGCTCTCTTCGGCGAGGGTGACCTCTGGCGCCGCAACGCCGAGCACGCGAACGCGATGGCGGCCCGGCTCGCCG
>DASTTY010000083.1:0-3183 GCA_035759925.1 Solirubrobacterales bacterium | reverse complement strand
CTTCTTCGCGGCCGCGATCATCGGCTACTCGGTTCACGGCGCCCGCCGCGACACCGACAACCAGTTCCGCGACCCGGTCCGTGGCACCCACGCCTTCATGTCGGCGCTGATCATCGGCGAGATCGGCGGCGTCGCCGTCCTCATCGCCGGCTTCCTCGACGGCCAGGTCTTCTAAGCCGAGACGCGGGCGAGGGCCGGCGCCCTCAGCGGCGAAGGCGCGGGTGGCGCCGGACTGGGCGCCTGCCGGCGGGCGTCAGCCCGTCCGGCGGGCTGTCCGGCGACAGGACCCGCGCCGCCGGGTCACGCCAGGGCGGGCTCGAACTCCTGCTCGAGGCGCTTCTTGGGCATCGCGCCGACGATCGTCTTCGCCGGCTGACCGCCCTTGAAGACGATCATCGTCGGGATCGACATGACCTGATAGCGGCTCGCGGTCTCCTGGTTCTCGTCGATGTTGAGCGAGACGATCTTGACGTCGTCGCGCTCGCCGGAGATCTCCTCGAGGATCGGGTGGACGACCCGGCAGGGGCCGCACCACGGGGCCCAGAAATCGACGAGAACGGGCTCGGTCGCGTCGAGAACCTCGGCCTGGAAGTTGCTGTCTGTGACTTGGGGGAGGTTCGCCATCGGTGGTGCTCCTCGGTGGGTGTATGGGCGTCGGTTGTATATCGATCTGATCAGCCGGACCGGCGGCCGCGGCTGCTGCCCGACCTTACTACAAAAAATGAAGTATTGGAAGGAGCTCAGCGCCAGCGGCTGCCCCGAAAGCGCATCAGCGGCACTCTCCATGCGGCTTCGGCGACGATCGCGCGGCTCATCTTCGACTCCCCGATGCGCCGGTCCCGAAACACGATCGGGATCTCGGCGACGCTGAAACCGGCCTGGACGGCACGGTAGGTCGTCTCGATCTGGAACGCGTAGCCGAGCGCGCTGACCGTCTCCAGCCGGATCGACTCGAGGACCTCGCGTCGGAAGCACTTGAAGCCGCCGGTGAGGTCGCGGATCGGCAGCCCGAGCCAAGTCCGCGCATAGATGCTCCCCCAGCGCGAGATCGCCTGCCGGCCGCGCCCCCAGTCGCCGACGCCGCCGCCGGCGACGTAGCGCGACCCGAGCGCGAGATCGGCCCCGGCGTCGCCTTCTGTCGCGGCGATCAGCCGTGGAACGTCGGCGGGGTCGTGGGAGAAGTCGGCATCCATCTGGACGATCCGGATCGCGCCGCCGGCCAGCGCCCGGCCGAACCCGGCCACGTAGGCGGGACCGAGGCCGCGCTTGTCGGCCCGGTGGAGCACTTCGATCCTCGGGTCGGCGGCGGCGAGGCGGTCGGCGATGTCGCCGGTCCCGTCCGGAGAGGCGTCGTCGACGACGAGTATCCCGGTTCCCTCCGGCGCCGCGTCGAGCACGGCGGTGGCGATCGACTCGAGGTTGTCGGCCTCGTTGTAGGTCGGCAGGACGACCCGGATCGGCAGCGGCGCAGGCATCGGTGCGGGGGCAGACTAGATAACTGCGGGACTCGCGCGGCTCTGCCGCGCTCGACTGCGCCTCCCATTCGCTCCTCGCCGCGACCGCCGACTAAGTTAGGCGGATGCGCAACGCCGAGATCGCCGCAGCGTTCCGTGAGCTCGGCACCCTCTACGAGCTCGACGGCGCCAACCGCTTCCGGGTCCTCGCCTACAAGGACGCCGCCCGGGCGATCGCCGACAGCCCCGCCCCGGTCGGCGAGCTCGCGCTGGCCGGCCGCGCGACCGAGCTGCAGGGCATCGGCGACACGATCCAGGAGAAGATCGTCGCTCTCCTCGAGGACGGCGAGATTCCGTCGGCGGTGAAGCTGAAGCGGAAGCTCCCGGCGACCCTCGTCGAGATCACCCGGATCCCCGGCGTCGGCGCCAAGACCGTCCGGCGGATCTATGACGAGACCGGGATCGCGACCACCGAGGAGCTCCGCGCCGCCGCCGAGGCCGGCGACCTGCGCGGGCTGAAGGGCCTCGGTGCGAAGTTCGAGGAGAACGTGATCGCCGGGCTCGACCGGATCGCTGCGGAGGGGACTGAGGATCGCCGCCTGCTCCTCGACATCCGCGAGGCCGGGACCGAGCTGGTCGCCGCGCTGGCGGCGAGCGATGCCGCCGAGAAGGTCGTCCTCGCCGGCTCGGCGCGGCGCTGGACCGACACCTGCAAGGACATCGACATCGTCGCCACCGCGAGCGAGCCGCTCACCCTCGCCCGCGAGCTCGCCGAGCACCCGTTGATCGACGAGTCCGGCAACCCGACCGAGAACGGGCTCCGGAGCCGGACCTACAACGGCATCGCCGTCGATCTCCGGATCGTCCCGCCCGATCAGTTCGGGAACCTGCTCCAGCACTTCACGGGCTCGAAGGCCCACAACGTCGCCCTCCGCGAGCGGGCGCTGAAGATGGGGCTGTCGGTCTCCGAGCACGGGATCGCCGACGTCGAGAGCGGCGCGGTGACCTGCTGCGAGGACGAGCCCGGCGTCTACGAGCGGCTCGGGCTCGCCTACATCGAGCCGGAGCTCCGCGAGGGACGCGGCGAGATCAAGCTGGCGGCAGCGGGCGAGCTGCCGGAGCTCGTGACTGTCGCCGACATCCGCGGCGAGCTCCACTGCCACACGACCCTCTCCGACGGCAAGAACACGCTCGAGGAGATGGCGGAGGCGGCCCGCGCCCGCGGCTACTCCTACCTGGCGATCACCGACCACTCGGCGAGTCACGGGTTCGGCGACGACGTCCAGCCGAAGGAGTTGCTCGAGCGGGTCGAGGAGATCGCCGCCTACAACGCCGAGCACGGCACGCGGCGCTTCCGGCTGCTCGCCGGTTCCGAGGTGAACATCAACACCGACGGCTCACTCGACTACGCCGACGACGTTCTCGAGCAGCTCGACTGGGTGATCGCCAGCATCCACACGTCGTTTCGGATGTCGAAACGCAAGATGACCGACCGGATGGTCGAGGCGGTCCGCAACCCGCTCGTCGACTGTCTCGGCCACCCGACCGGACGGATGCTGCTGCGCCGCGAGCCCTATGACGTCGACATCGAGGCGGTCGTCGCCGCGGCGGCCGAGGCGGGGACGATGATCGAGATCAACGGCAACCCGAACCGCCGCGACCTCAACGATCACAACGCCCGCCTCGCCGCCGAGGCCGGCGTCCCGATCGTCTGCAACACCGACGCGCA
>DASTTY010000082.1:0-63487 GCA_035759925.1 Solirubrobacterales bacterium | reverse complement strand
GGATCGGGCGGATCCATCGCCATGTCGCCGAGCGCCTCCGGTTGCACCATCGCGAAGCTGTCCATCGCCGGGACCAGGTCCCGAACGGGCGCCAGCAGGTCGCGGCCTTCCTCCTCGCTGCCGAGGAACGCCCCGAAGATGACCGTGAACGAGCCGCCGCGGACCGGCTCCGGCACGTCCGGATCATCCGGGAACTGCATCAGCTTCGCCCAGGTCATCATCTCGTCGGGCAACGTCGGCAGGAGCCCGGTCCAGGCGTGGAGGACCTCGCCCGCCCGCTCGAACGGGAAGAACATCACGCCGGCGTAGAGGTCCTCGACCGGGTAGACCTCGAACTCGATCGCCGTCACGACGCCGAAGTTCCCGTTCCCGCCGCGGAGCGCCCAGAACAGCTCCGGGTCGTTCTCGGCATCGACCCGCAGCGGACTTGCGTCGGCGGTGACGATTTCCATCGCGGTGACGCTGTTCGTCTGGAGGCCGTACTTGCGGGCGAGCCAGCCCATGCCGCCGCCCAGCGAGTAGCCGGCGATGCCGACGTCGGGGGATGAGCCGTGCAGCGCGGCCAGCCCGTGCTCGGAGAGCTGCGGCACGACCCGCTCCCACTTGACGCCCGCTCCGACCCGCACGCGCCGCGCACCGGGGTCGATCGAGACCTCCTGGAGCTCGCGGACGTCGATCAGGAGCACATCGTCGAGCGATCCGAGCGCATCGGCGTTGTGGCCGGTCGCCTGCGGCGCGATCCGCAGCCCGTTGTCGGCGGCGTACCCGACCGCGGCGACGACGTCGTCGACGCCCCGGGGGAGCGCCACGGCGGCGGGCCGCAGGTCCATCGCCAGGTTGAAGACCTCGCGGACGGCGTCCCAGTCGGGATCCGCGGGGGTGACGACGCGCCCGGTCATCGCGGCGGACAGATCGGTGAATGGGGTGGTGGTGAGCATTGCTTCGCCTTTCGCTGAACGCAGTGTTTACTGAACGGTCGCGCATGCTAACATCGATGAACGCTATGTCAACCCAAATTCGGAAATACGAGCTGAAAGCCCGCGCCGAGAGCCAGCGCGAGACACGCGAGCGGATCGCGAAGGTGACCACCGAGCTGCACGAGGAGAAGGGCGTCGCGAAGACCACCGTGGCCGAGATCGCTCGACGCGCAGGGGTGACGCGACTGACCGTCTACAACCACTTCGCCGACCTCAGCGAGCTGCTGCCCGCCTGCGCTGCCCATTACGAAACGCAGCACCCTGCCCCCGACCTCGGCAGCGTCCTCGCGGAGGCGGACCCCGGCGAACGCGTCCGCGGCGCACTCGCCCGGTTCTACGGCTGGTACCGCGAGAACGAGCCGATGTACGGCAAGCTCTTCAGCGACCGCGCGACCGTGCCGGAGCTCGACCGGTTCATGGCGGAGAACATCGATCGCATGCAGGCCGAGCTCGCCGATGACCTGGCCGTCGCCTTCGGCGTCCGTGGCCGGAAGCGGCAGCGCCTGGACACGCTGATCCGGCTCGCGCTCGACTTCTGGACCTGGCGCCGGCTGTCCCGCGAGGGCCTCGACGACGAGGATGCCGCGGAGCTGATGGCAACCGCTGTCGCGACCGCCTCCGGATAGCCGCGAGCGGCGGTCGACGTGGCCGCCTCAAGCGACCGCGTAGATGGCCCAGCGGTCGGGGATCCCCTTCAGCTCGTGCTCGCCGCGCTCGGAGAACGAGAGCCCGCTGCCGATGACCAGGTCGCGAACCGTGCGTGAGACGAGGATCTCGCCGGCGTCGGCGAGGGCCACGATGCGTGCCGCGAGGTGGACGGCGATCCCGGCGATGTCGGCGCCGGTGCGTTCGATCTCTCCAGCGTGGATCCCGGTCCGGACGCCGAGGCCATCATCGCCGGCGCCGGCGATGATCTCGCCCGCGCAGCGGACCGCGTGGGCGGGGCCGCTGAACAGGGCGAGGACGCCGTCGCCGGTCGTCTTGACCACCTCGCCGCCGTGCGTCTCGACGGCCGCTCGACTCGCTTCGAGGTGACGGCTCAGCAGTTGGGCCCAGAACTGATCGCCGAGCTGTGCCGCTCGCCGGCTGGACTCGACGATGTCGGTGAACAGGACCGTGGCGAGCACGCGGTTGGTCGGCTGGGCCGGCGCATCGCCGGTGACGAACCTCTCGACGATGTCGGCGATCAGCTCGACGTCGAGCGCGAACAGAAACGCCGCATCGCCGGGGATCTCGTTCAGGCGGGCCCCCGGCACGAGGTCAGCGAACTCCCGGACGGCGTCGACGGAGACCATCCGGAGGTCACGGGGATGAAGGACGAGCGTCGGCGCCTGAACGAGCGGAAGGACGTCACCGATGTTGCTCATCCGCGAGATCCTCCAGAGTCGCAGTCCCTGGGTCGGGCTGACCGACGATTGGAAGTACCGTCGGATCCGGTCGGCCTGGATCGGATCGGCGGCCCAGGCGGGAGCGAACGCCTCGATCATCCGGTCGGGCCAATTGGGCACATCGGCAAGGCCCGCGACGCTTGCGTCCGTCAGCTCGTTCGACGCCGCGGCGCTGCCGCGCACCGTCGGCGAGACGGCGATCAGCCCGCCCGCCCGCTCCGGCTGTGTGGCCGCGAGGAGCGCGAGCGAACGTGCACCGTCGAGGGAGCCGATCAGGGTCGGGCGCTCGGCGCCGACCTCGTTCATCACCGTGAGCGCGTCCTCGGCGTGGGCCTCGAGGCTGAGGTCGCCGCTGACCGGATCGGACAGTCCGGTACCGCGGCGGTCGTAGCGGATGACGCGTGCGAACTCTCCCAGGCGCTCGAGCAGCCGGGCCGCCTCGGGGAGTTCCCACATCGCCTCGATGTTCGATCCGGTGCCGACCGCGAGCAGGACCAGGTCACGCTCGCCCGACCCGTGCACCTGGTAGGCGATCGCCAGCTCGTCACTGAGCGCATAGTTGGTCCTCGGACGAGTGGTCGTCATCGACGCTCATCGAATCAGAGTTCTTGCTCGCCCTCTCGTCAAGCTGTATTACTGAATCTCTGAACGGACCAACGTGCCGAGGAGGCGCCTTCGATGAATCCTGCTGCGAGCGAGACGATTCCGGTGGGGCAGCTCGCCGTCCGATTCCTCGTCGACCCGGCCGACTCCGGCGGTTCGGTATCCGTGTTCGAATGCGACGTGCCGACCGAGGCGATGATGCCGGCGCCGCACAGCCACGACGGCTTCGAGGAAACGATCTACGGGCTCGAGGGGACGACGACCTGGACCGTCGACGGAGAGCAGGTTGAGATCGGGCCGGGCGACGCCGTCTGCATCGCCCGCGGCGCCGTGCATGGATTCGCAAACGGGGGAAACGCCGACGCGAAGTTCCTCGCGATCGCCAGCCCGGGCGCCTTCGGGCCGGCGTACTTCCGGGAGGTGAGCGAGGTCCTCGCCGCGGCCGGACAGGGGCCGCCGGACCGCGCGGCGATCGTCGACGTGATGAGCCGCCACGGCCTCACGTTGGCGTAGCGAGCCGGCGCCGAGGCGCCCGCTGCACCACCGCGCTCGGCAGGCTAGATCTCGCACACGGCGATTGCCGGAGCATCCCGCCGGGCCTTATCGGTCGCGGTCACGAGGTCGCCGAGCGCGGTGTAGGTGATCCGATCCGGCTCGAGGCCGAGGGCCGTCGCGGCGTCGGGCTCGAGGCGCTCGACGAGGTCCTTGGAGGCGAGCGCAAGCCCGCCGCTGGCGCAGGCCTCGATGCGCGCAGCCTCGTTGACCTGGTCGCCGAGCGCGTTCACCTCGGAGCGCCCGGCCGTGCTGATGTTGCCGACGTAGAGGTTCGATCCCCAGTGGAGCCCGAAGCGGAGAACGACGTCCTCGGGCTGCAGGTCGGTGCGCGCGGCGACCGCGGCGACCGATTCGCGCAGGGCACGGGCGGCTGCGATGCAGCTGTACGCGGCAGCGGACTCCGAGCCGGCTGTTTCCGCGAGGAAGAACGCACCGACACCGTCGCCGACGTGGCGCCCGACCAGGCCGCCGGCGTCGACGACGCACTGGTCCGAAGCCCGGACCAGGCGGCGCCCGAGCGCGAAGTAGCTCGCAGTCGACAGGCGCCGGGCAAGCGGCGAGGAAGCTTCGAGGTCCGCGAAAAGGATCGCCGCCGGCCGTCGGTGCGCCTCCGCGACCAGGCCCATTCGCGCGACGTGCCCGAGGTCGGCGGTGAACGTCATCGCGGAGAGCATCGCCATGCCGGCGGCGGGCTTGGAGACCAGCGCGGTGCCGGCAAGCCGGCCGTTGACGTCGCGGAGGCGGAAGGCGATGACGGGGACGTCGCTCGCCCCGACGATCCCGGCCCCCTTCGTGGTGAATGACAGCATCGTGCCCTCGGTCGGGGTGAGCTCGTCGACGATGTCGCGCAGCGCCGGGTCCACGAGCTCGCGGAGCTCGTCGCGCCCGCCCGGAGTGTCGGTGAGGATCAGGCCGCCGACGCCCCGAAAGAAGAGACGGTTGAGCTCGACGCTGTTCGACCCCATTCGCCATCCCGCGCTGGTTCGGATCGATTCGGGTCCGAAGAGGTGGACGCCGAGCTCGAACGATGCAAGCTCGACGAGAGCCCCGAACGACAGGCGTACTTCATCACTCGCCCACAGCAGCCGCCAGCGCTCGTCGACGACCCATCCCCAGTGACCGGTGTCGCGGATCGCACGCGCTGCCTCGGCGATGGCCGGGTCCTCGGGCAGCGGATATGACCTCCGATCCCCCACCGACCGATCCTATCCGGGGAAATCGGCATCGAAGCCGTGTTCTTCGGCCTGCCTGCCCTTCGAGCCGTTCACGGAGCCCTTGCCCAGACGTGCTACAGTTAACTGAATGGTTAATGATCCATTCAAGGCGCTCTCGCATCCGATCCGTCGCGGCATCGTCGAGCGGCTCGCCGAAGGTCCGGCGACCGTCGGCGACGTCACCGCCGGGTTCGGGGTCTCGAAGCCGGCCATCTCCAAGCACCTGAAGGTGCTCGAGCAGACCGGCGTCGTCACCCGCGAGGTCGAGGGCCGGACCCACCGACTCTCCTTGGAGCTCGACGCGCTCCGGGAAGCGGCCGAGTGGATGGATCGCCAGCGCGCCCTCTGGGGCCGCCTGTTCGATGTCGTCGACGAGTACCTGAACGAGGAGGAATCGAAATGAACCTGCCACCGATCGCCTCGGCGGAGGAATGGAAGGCAGCCCGCGAGGAGCTGCTGGTCAAGGAGAAGGGGCTGACGCGCGCCCGCGACGCGCTCGCCGCCGAGCGCCGGCGGATGCCAAGGATGGCCGTCGAAAAGCAGTACGCGTTCGAAGGCCCGGACGGCCGGATCGGCCTCGACGAGATGTTCGCGGGCCGGCGCCAGTTGGTCGTCTACCGCTTCTTCTTCGATCCCGACGTCAACGGCTGGCCCGATGCCGGATGCCCCGGCTGCTCGATGGTCGCCGACCAGGTCGCCCACCCCGCTCATCTCAACGCCCGCGACACGACGCTCGCATTCGTATCGCGCGCTCCGCAGGCGGCGATCCGGCGCCTGCAGGCGAAGATGGGCTGGGAGGAGATCCCCTGGTACACGCTCACGGATGACTTCGACGCCGATTTCGACGTCGGGGAGTGGCACGGGACGAACGCCTTCCTCCGTGACGGTGAGCGGATCTTCCGCACCTACTTCGTCGATGGGCGCGGCGACGAGCAGATGGGCAGCACCTGGAACTACCTCGACATCACCGCGCTCGGACGGCAGGAGCTCTGGGAGGACTCGCCGGACGGCTACCCGCAGACCGAGCCCTACGGCTGGTGGAGCCGCCACGACGAGTACGAGAGCGCTGGGTCGCGGAGCGAGGCGGCGTGATCGCTCACGTCGGCCCGGTGCCGGTCGAGGAGGTGCTGCTGCCGGTCGTGACGAGCGGGGCGGCCGGCCTGGCGGTCGCCCGCGGCCGGCTGCAGTTGCGGCTCGAGCAGATGCTGTTCGCGTCCTCGCGGCGTGATCCGACGGCGACTACCCTTGCCGCCAGCGACGCCGACGAGCCCGAGGAGCTGAGCGTGAAGACGACATTGCGCATGAAACGCACCTACGAAGCGCCGGCCCAGCGGGTCTTCGATGCCTGGACGAGCCCGGAGGTGATGCGCCGCTGGTGGCATGCCGAGCGCGACTGGGAGACGAGCGAGGCCGAGGTCGACCTCCGCGTCGGCGGCGCCATCCGGGTCGTCATGCGCGACCCCGGCGAAGGCGTCGAGCACGGCGGCGGTGGCCACTACACGGTGGTCGATCCGCCGCATCGCCTCGCGTTCACGTGGACCTGGGACGACGTGCCCCACGAGACCCTGATCGAAATCGAGTTCGAGGAGAGCGACGGCTCCACCGAGGTCCGCTTCACCCACAGCTCCCTCCTCGACGAGGAGATGGTCCGCTCGCACGAGGGCGGTTGGGGTCGTTGCTTCGACAACCTCGAGCGGACCCTCGCGGCCGGCGATTAGCTCCCGGCAGACGAGAGGCCCCGCCCGGGTGAGCGGGGCCTCTCTCCGCCCTCGAGGTCGTTCAGCCCGCCGTCGAAGCGGAGGACCGGTGTCCCCAGTCCTGCCGGCGGTGCTCGATCGTGTCGGCGTCGCTGAGCGCCCAGCCGATCCGCTCGATCAGCAGGGAGCTTGCGGCGTCGCTCTCGAAATCAGCCGGGACGATCCGCTCGCGGTGCACCTCGGTGACTTCGCTTCCCTCGGGTCCTCTCTCGGCCGTGACGATTATCTGGGCCATCTCAGAGCTCCTCCTGTCGGTGGATGCCTCAATCTCGCCCCTGCCTCTCAAGCCGCAGTAATCGATCGGTAAAAAGTCGGTCCAGGCGGCCGATCATCTGCGAAGGTAAGGGCTGCAAGCCCCGATCGGAGGAGGATCAGATGGCAGAGAGCGTCTATCGCGTGACCGAGGTCGTCGGCGTCAGCTCGGATTCCTGGGAACAGGCGGCGAAGAACGCAGTCGAGACGGTCGGCGGGACGGTGCGGGACCTGCGGGTCGCCGAGGTCGTCCGCCAGGACGTGACGATCGAGGACGGCAAGATCTCCGGATTCCGGGTCCGCCTCGGGGTCTCGTTCAAGTACGAGAAGGAGTAGTCGGGCCGGGGCCGCCGCCCCCGCGCGGCGGCCCCGCCTTCGCAGGATGCCGGTGCAGGTCGACAACCGCTCGAGCCCGCCCGGAGGTGGGCGGCGCCGGGATGCGCTCCCGCCGGGGCCGCGCGGACCGGCGGTGCTGAACACGGCGCTGCTGATGCGGCGACCGCTCCAGTCGCTGATCGGCTGGCGGCGGCGCTACGGGGACCTGGTGACGGTGCCGCTGCTGGTCTTCGGGACCGGCGTGTACGTCTCCGACCTCGACGGGATCCGCTCGTTGCTGACCGGCGATCAGTCCGACCTCCACGCGGGCGAGGCCAACGCGCCGCTGGCGCCGGTCGTCGGCGAGAAGTCGGTGCTGATCCTCGACGGGCCGGAGCACCTTCGCCAGCGCCGGCTCCTGCTGCCGCCCTTCCAGGGCTCGGCGGTGGCGAGCTTCCGGGAGACGATCAGGGAGGTCGCGCACGCCGAGATCGACCGCTGGCGGGTCGGCGACCGGTTCATGGCGCGCGAGCGGATGCGGGCGCTGACCTTCGAGGTGATCGCCCGGGCCGTGTTCGGCGTCACCGAGCCGGACCGGGTCGATCGCCTCCGCGGTGCGCTGGTCGCCGTGATCGAGATGAGCGGCACGTTCCTGATGCCGGAGGCGCTGCGACGCGACCTCGGCCCATGGAGCCCGTGGGGCCGGTTCCGGCTCCGTCTGCGGGCCGCCGATGCGCTGATCTACGAGGAGATCGACCGCCGGCGCGCCGCCGGCGACCTCGACGAGCGCACCGATGTCCTCTCGCTGCTGCTGCGGGCCCGCGACGAGGATGGCCGGGCGATGAGCGACATCGAGCTGCGCGACGAGATGATGACGATGCTGCTCGCCGGTCACGAGACGACGGCGACCGGGCTCGCGTTCGCGTTCGACCTGCTCGGTCACAACCCGCGGGTGCTCGACCGGCTCCGCGACGAGCTCGGCGACGACTCCGACGCTTACCTGGACGCCACCGTCACCGAGGCGCTGCGGATCCGACCGGTCCTCGATGCGGCGGAGCGGACCCTGACCAGGACGCGCACGATCGCCGGCTGGGAGCTGCCCGCCGGGATCCGCGTCTATCCGAGCATCGCGACGGTCCACCACCGCGAGGACCTCTACCCGGAGCCGGAAGCGTTCCGGCCCGAGCGATTCCTCGACGGTCAGGCCGAGTCCTACAGCTGGCTGCCGTTCGGCGGTGGCATCCGCCGCTGCATCGGCGCCGCGCTTGCCCAGGCGGAGATGGCCGAGGTGATCCGCGCCGTCGTCAGCCGGGCCGACCTGGTGCCGGCACGTTCGGAGCTCGAGCCCGTCGTGATGCGCGGCATCACGCTGGTCCCCCGTCACGGCACGCCGGTCGAGGTGCGTCGTCTCCGCCCGTCGCCGGCCTCCCGTCAGCCGGCCCGGCCGGGCGCGGTCGCTATCAGGCGATGAAGGGCTGGACGGCCTTCAGCACCTCGTCCTCGCCGAGCGTCGGGTCGAACGCGTTCGGCGCGGCCGGCTCTCCGGCGGCGTGCCGGACCGCGGCCGCATGGCGCGCCTCGACCTGGACGATGCTGCCGGCGACGGCGAGCAGATCCTTCGAATCGATCATCGGTGCGGCACCGTTGTAGGCGCTGACGCCGGTGTCCTCGAACGTGATCGCGAGCTCGAGGAACGAGTCCGTGCTCGAGAAGGCATCGCCGAAGTCGACGCCGGGGGCCTCGACCGGCTTGCCCCCGAGGTCCTTGATCGCCCCGGAGAGGGCATCGACGTGGTCCTGCTCCTCGGCGCCGAATGCCTTCACGTACCCCGCGAGCTCGCCGCTCAGCCCGGGAACCTGCTTGGCCGCCTCCGAGTAGAAGGCCGCCTCGAGGTATTCGAGGGTCAGAGCGAAGTTGAGGATGTCGACGTCGTTCATCGATCCCTGGGCGGCGAACGCCCGGCGGACGAGCGGGCTGACCGACCAGGAGCCGTAGAGGGCGCCCGCCGCCAGCGCGCCGCGGACGAGCAGCGCGCTCCGGTTGATGGGCTCCACCTCGACTGCACCGAGTCCTCCGTCATTGCGAACGTCGTTCATGGCTGCTTCCTTTCGCTTGGTGATCGACCGCGCCGTCAGGCGAGGAAGGGCTGGACCTCGTCCAGCACGGTTTGCATGTCCGCCGGCTGCGCGAAGGCGCCGTCGGGGGTCGGCTGCTTGCCGGTGAGGATGTTCAGGAGGGCGGCATGACGGCCCTCGACCGAGTGGATCGAAAGCGCCGCGGCGAGGATCGTCGGGTCCTCGATGTTGCCGGCCTGACCGAGATACGCCGCAGCGCCGAGGTTCTCGACGGTGGCGGCGAGATCGAGGACCGACTTCGCGTCGTCGAGGGGGAAGGTCGCCTTCGGCGCCTTCGCCGGGGTGCCGAGCTTCTTCGCCGTGGCGGTGAGCGCTGCGACGTGCGCCTCCTCGTTCTTGCCGATCGACTCGATCAGCGCCAGCTGCTCGCCCTTGAACAGGCCGCTCTTGGCCACGTCGCCGTAGAAGGCCGCCTCGAGGTACTCGAGCGTGAGCGCGTAGTTGACGATCCCGAGGTCGCCGGCGCCGAACTGCGACTCCATAGCGGTCATGTCCGGGCTCGCCGCGGTCCCGGCCGCGGTCGTGGAGTCGTCACCGCCGCACGCGGTCAGCAGGGCGCCCGCGGCGCCGACGCCACCGGTCATGGCGAGAAAGCGCCGCCGCGACACGGGGTCCCGGGCGAGGCGGCGTGCGGCGCTGCGCGGCGTCGGTTCGAAGCGTGTGGTCATGATCTGCCTCCTGGGTTGATTGCCTGGTCTCGGCTACGGCGTCGGCGCCGATCCGGATCACCGGCCCGCCAGGCGGCGGAGGCCGCCGCGACCGATCGTCGCGCGCGATGATCCGATCACCGTGCGCCTGCGCAGACCAGGGCAGATGAAGCGAATGCGCCATCTGGCGGCTCTCGCCGACGAGGAGCTGATGGGACTCGTGCGCGATCGCGAGCAGCGCGCCTTCGAGGTCGTCTACGACCGCCATGGCGGTGCCGCCTACTCGCTCGCGTACCGGATCCTCGGCGACCCGCGCGCTGCCGAGGACGCGACCCAGGAGGCCTTCCTGTCGATCTGGCGCTCCGGCGCCCGCTACGACCCGCTGCGGGGCAGCGTCCGCAACTGGGTCTTCGGCGTCGTCCGCAACCGCGCAATCGACGCGCTCCGGCGCGGGTCGGCGAAGCGCACGCCGAAGCTGGCTGCGGACGGAGCCGACCTGATCGAGAAGCAGCCGGCGGCGGATCAGACCGAGGCCGAGGCGATCCGCCGCGAGACCGCGAAAGAGGTGAGAAGCCGCCTCGACGAGCTCCCCGGCGAGCAGTCGCAGGTGATCGAGCTCGCGTACTTCGGCGGCTTCACCCACTCCGAGATCGCCGAGATGCTGCAGATGCCGATCGGGACGGTCAAGGGCAGGATGCGTCTCGGCCTCGAGAAGATCCGCGCCGGCCTGGCGGAGGAGATGCCGTGAGTCCCGCCGATCACCGGGCCAGGGAGGAGGAGCTTGCCGCATACGTGCTCGGCGCCCTCGATCCGGCTGAGCGCGAAGCGGTCGAAAGGCACGTCGCCGGCTGCGAGCGCTGTCGCAGCGATCTGCGCTGGATCGGCGCCGCGGTCGAGGTGCTGCCGGCGTCGGTCGAGCCCCACCAGCCGCCCGCCCGGCTGCGGCGGCGCCTGCTTGCGGCGGTCCGCGCCGAGGCGCGGGCGGCAGACGGGTCGGCCACGGTCCTCGGCGGATGGCGCGACGCCGTGGCCCGGACGCTCCGTCCCGGTCTGGCGTACGCCGCCGTCGCCGTGCTCGTCGTCGGCGGCGCCATCGGTTACGTCGCGGGCCAGTCGGGCGGGGTCGATGAGACGACCGTCACCGCGCTGACGACCGAGGCGGCGCCGCGGGGAGTCGAGGCGACGGTCGTCCGCGACGGCGACGCCGGAACCCTTCGAACCACCGGCCTGCCGCAGCCCCGGGCCGGCGGCGTCTACCAGGTCTGGATCCGGAACGGGGACGCGATCGAGCCGTCGACCACGTTCGTCGTCGATCGAACCGGCGCCGGCGTCGCGGCGATCCCGGCCGGGCTCGAGAGTGGCGATGAGGTCATGGTCACCCGCGAGCCGCGCGGCGGCTCCGACGCCCCGACCACCGCGCCGCTGCTCCGCGCGCCGCTCGGCTAGGGACGCTACCCGCCCGCGAGGGCCTTCCGCGGCCGGCGTGTGTCCCGCCCCGACAGGAGGTAGTCAGCGCCCGGCGATGAAGGCGTAGGCGTCCTCGATGACGCCGGCGACTTCGTCCCAGTCGACCTCAGGCAAGTCGAGGCGGAGGCCGACCCAGCCGCTGTGGCCGACGTAGGGCGGGACGAAGAACCGCTCGGGACCGTCGGCGACGAGCGCCTCCTGAAGCTCCTTCGGTCCGGCCGCCCAGAGGCAGAGGCGTCCCTCGAACCACTCGCGCTCGTCGTGCACCGATGCGAACGTCCGGCCCTTCCGCCCGGCGGCGGTGAAGAACGTCGGGGAGCCGTGAGAGGGCTTCTCGACGACCCCGGGGAGGGCGAGGGCGACCGGCCGGATCCGTTCCATCGCTGCCTCCAGCCGTGGCGTGCTGACGATCGGATGAGCCATGGCGCGATCTCGGCCCCGTCCGGGGCTCAGAGCAGCTCGGCCACCTTCTCGGGCGGGCGGGCGATAACGGCGCGGCCGTCGTCGGCGAGGACGACCGGGCGCTCGATCAGGCGCGGGTTGGCGCTGAGGATCGCGATCCAGTCTGCGCGCGTCGCGGCGTCGCGAGCGAGGTCGGTCAGGCCGAGCTCGGCGGCGAGCGGCTCCTTCATCCGGACCAGCTCCCACGGCTCGAGCCCGAGGCGCTCGAGCGCCGAGTCGAGCTCGGCGGGGATCGGCGGGTCGTCGAGGTAGCGGCGGACGTCCGGCTCGACGCCGGCGTCGATGATCCGGGCGAGGGTCTTGCGGCAGGTGCTGCAGCTCGGGTTGTGCCAGATCGTCAGCGCCATCGCGTCCTCATCCGGCCGCGACCGGCTCGTACTCGTAGAAGCCGCGTCCCGACTTGCGGCCGAGGCGGTTGGCGGCCAGCATCCGCTTCAGCAGGGGCGGCGGCGCGTACTCGTCGCGCTTGAACTCGTCGTAGAGGCTGGTGCCGACGGCGTAGAGGACGTCGAGGCCGATCAGGTCGCAGAGCGCGAGCGGGCCCATCGGGTGGCCGCAGCCGAGCTGCATCCCGGCATCGATGTCCTCGCGGGACGCGAAGCCCTCCTCGAGCATCCGGATCGCCGCCATCAGATACGGGATCAGAAGCATGTTGACGACGAAGCCGGAGCGGTCCTTCGTCCGGATCGGCTGCTTGCCCATCTGCTCGGCGAGCGCGAAGGCGCGCACCTCGGTGGCGGCCGAGGTGTCGAGCGCGACGACGACCTCGACCAGCTTCATCACCGGAACCGGGCTGAAGAAGTGCAGGCCGCAGACGTGGTCGGCCCGGTCGGTGGCGCCGGCGAGCTCGGCGATCGGGATCGACGAGGTGTTCGAGGCGATCACGACGTCGTCGCCGACCCGCTCGGAGATCGCCGCGAAGACCTCGCGCTTGAGATCGGCGACCTCGGGGACCGCCTCGACGACGAACTCGGCCCCCTCGAGGGCATCGAGGCCGGCCGCGAAGTCGATTCGCTCGAGCACCGGGGCGGCGTCGTCGAGCTTGCCGCGCTCGACCGCCTTCGCGAGGGACGCCCCGATCCGCTCGCGCGAGCGACCCAGCGCCGCCTCGTCGACCTCGATCAGCGCGACGCCGATCCCGGCGACCGCCGCGGATTCGGCGATGCCGCTCCCCATGAAGCCGCCGCCGACGATCCCGATCCGGCTGGCCGGCTCGTGCTGGACCGTCGCGGAGCTGCTCATCGCGAGCGATTATCGCCATCGCGCTGTCGCCGTGTCGGTGCGGTGACGGGAACCGTCCCCGGATCGACCGCGCTTTGGCATACTCGGCCGCCTCGGGGGTCGAGTAGGTGCGTGTGGGCAGCACGCTTTGATTGGGAGGAGACTCAGGTGAGACGAGTTGGTTCGGTTCTGATCGTCGCGATCGTCGCGCTGGCGGCCGCGATCATCCCTGCCGCCGCGACGGCGGCCGGCAAGGGCAAGAAGGACACGGCCCGCTACGTCCTCCCGCCGGGCAACTACGGCGGGCTGCCTTTCACCGAGCACTCGACCGACCAGCTCCCGCTCTACAGCGGCCTCACCCCGCTTCGCGACAACGTCACGAAGTCGGACATCAACGATCTCTTCCTGCCCGAGGACTTCGCGCCGATCGGCGACGCCCACGAGGAGGACACCGGCGAGCCGGGGTTGCGGCTCGTCTATGACGCCTACGGGATCCCGCACGTCTACGGCAAGACCCGCTACGACGTCGCGTTCGGCGCCGGCTGGTCGACCGCCCGCGACCGCCAGCTCCTGCTCACGCTCGGCCGCGGCCCGGCCCGCGCCGCAGTCGCCGACGTCCCCAACCTCGACGCCTTCTCGCTGGTCACGAGCGGCCAGAGCTTCGTCCCCAGCGACGAGGCGGAGGCGCTGGTCACCAAGCAGCGTCATCTGCTCGTCAAGAAGTACGGCAAGAAGGGCAAGCAGATCGTCAGCGATGCCTCCGCCTACGCCGACGGCATCAACGCCTACATGGAGGCGAACGGGATCGACCAGCCCCCGGCGAACGCCAACGACGTGATCGCGGTGACCGCGTTCATCGGCTCGATCTTCGGTGCCGGCGGCGGCGGCGAGGCCGCCAACGCCGACCTGCTCGCCAACCTTCAGCAGGAGCTCGGGCAACAGCAGGGCTACGACGCCTGGGACGACGTGATGCTGGCCGACGACCCGGAGGCGCCGACGACGCTGAAGCGCCGCTTCGACTACGGGCCGCTGACCGGCGGCAAGGTCAAGGGCTCGGTCGTCGTCGATCCCGGCTCGATCGAGAGCGAGGATCCGACCGTCCCCGACAGCGCTGCAGGCGCCGCTCCGGCCCGGCGGCAGGCGTCGAACTGGCTGATCGCCTCCCGGCAGCGCTCCGCGTCGAACAACGCGCTCGCCGTGATGGGGCCGCAGCTCGGCTACTACTACCCCGAGATCGTTCAGCAGATCGATCTGCACGGCCCGGGCATCAAGGCCCAGGGCGCGGCGGTCCCGGGCCTGGCGATGTACATCCTGATCGGGCGCACCCAGAACTACGCCTGGAGCCTGACCTCGGCCGGCCATGACGTCCGCGACGTCTTCGCCGAGGAGCTCTGCGAGCCCGGCGGCGGAACGCCGACGCGCGACTCCGACCACTACCTATACAAGGGCAAGTGCCGCGCGTTCAAGCCGTTCACAGCCGGCACGCTGAACGGGACGCCGGTGACCTACGACACCTCCGTCCACGGCTCGGTCTTCGCGACCGCGACGATCGACGGCAAGCCCTACGCGCTCTCGCGGGAGCGCTCGACGTTCGGGCGCGACGGCCTCAACCTCGCCGCGCTCCACGACATGACCATGGGGAAGGCCTCGACGCCGAAGCGCTTCTTCAAGACCGCGAACGAGTTCGGCTTCACCTTCAACTGGGGCTACACGTCGCGGAACAAGACCGCCTACTTCAGCTCCGGCCGGCTGCCGGAGCGAGCCCGCGGCCTCGACCGGCGGCTGCCGACGCTCGGCACCGGCGACTACGAGTGGAAGGGCTTCCTGAGCCGCAACGAGCATCCGCACGGCGTCGGCGGACCCGGCGGCCTGTTGCTGAACTGGAACAACCAGTCGGCGCCGGGCTTCATGCACGGCGACGACGAGCCCTACGGCTCGGTCCAGCGCGTCGAGATGTTCGACCAGTGGCCGAAGAAGGCGCGGATCACCGACAACGTCGGGATCATGAACCGGGCCGCGACCGAGGACGTGCGCTCGCCGGTCTGGCCGGTGGTCAGCGAGGTCCTGCACGGCGGCCCGGCGCCGAACGCGCGCGCCCAGCAGGTCGTCGATCTGCTCGACGACTGGGTCAGCCGCGACGCGCCGCGCCTCGATGCCGATCTGGACGGCACCTGGGACGAGGCCGGCCCGACGATCATGGACAACACCTGGCGGCCGATCGCCGAGGCGGTGATGGCGCCGCGCTTCGGCGACCTGCTCGACAACCTCAACGACGTCCGCAACCTCGGCAGTCTCTCCGGCGAGTCATACGTCGACAAGGACCTGCGGACGCAGCTCGGCGAGAAGGTCAAGGGCAAGTACAACCTGCGCTACTGCGGGAACGGCGACCTCGATGCCTGCCGGGCCTCGCTCTGGGACGCGATCGATGCGAGCGCCGCCGAGCTCGCCGCCGACTTCGGCAGCGACGACCCGGCGAGCTGGCGCGGGGACGCGAGCACCACCGGCTTCGTGCCGGGCCTGTTGCCCGACCGGTTCCCGACGACGAACCGGCCGACCTTCCAGCAGGTCCTCGAGTTCCAGCACCGCTGAGCCGGACCGGATCGGGAGCGCCGCGGGACTGACCCGTCCCGCGGCGCCGTCCGTGCCGGAGGAGTAAGCGGCGTGGCCGGCGCCGGGGGGAAGGACCGTGGGTCTATGTTGTCCTCCGGTGATCGACGGGCAGGAAGGGCGCGAGACCGAGCAGGGAACGGACCGGCGCCGCGTGCTGGTGGTGATCGGCGCGCTGATGCTGGCGATGCTCCTCGCCGCTCTCGATCAGACGATCGTCTCAACCGCGCTGCCGACGATCGTCGGCGATCTCGGCGGGCTCGAGCACATCTCCTGGGTGGTCACCTCCTACCTGCTCGCCGTCACGATCGTGACGCCGCTCTACGGCAAGCTCGGGGACCTCTACGGACGCAAGGTCGTCCTCCAGGGCGCCCTCGTCGTCTTCCTGATCGGCTCGGCCCTCTGCGGGCTCGCTCAGGGGATGACCGAGCTGATCGCGTTCCGGGCGATCCAGGGCCTCGGCGGCGGCGGGCTGATGGTCAGCGCTCAGGCGGCGATCGGCGACGTCGTCTCGCCCCGCGAGCGCGGCCGTTACATGGGCCTGTTCGGGGCGGTGTTCGGGTTCGCGAGCGTCGCCGGGCCGTTGATCGGCGGCTTCTTCACGAGCCACGCGAGCTGGCGCTGGATCTTCTACGTCAACCTGCCGCTCGGGCTCGTCGCCCTCGCCGTCCTCGCGGTGGCGCTGCCCGCGGTCGCCGAGCGCAAGCGCCATCGCGTCGATTACCTCGGCACGGTGCTGCTCGGCGCCGGGCTCTCGTCGCTCGTTCTCCTGACGACGCTCGGCGGCACGTCCTACGACTGGATCTCGCCGCAGACGTTCGGGTTCGCGGCGATCGCGATCTGCTCGCTGCTCCTCTTCTGGCGGACCGAGCGTCGCGCCACCGAGCCGATCCTGCCGCTCGAGTTGTTCGCGAACCCGGTGTTCCGGATCACGAGCGCCGTCGGCCTCGTCGTCGGCTTCGCGCTGTTCGGGTCGCTCACCTACCTGCCACTGTTCCAGCAGATCGTCCATGGCCTCTCGCCGACCGCATCGGGCCTGCAGCTCCTGCCGCTGATGGCTGGCCTTCTGGCCGCGTCGATCCTCTCCGGACAGCTGATCACCCGCAGCGGCCGCTACAAGGTCTTCCCGATCATCGGGACGGCCCTGGCAACCGTCGGGATGCTGCTCCTGTCCCGGCTCGACGCCGAGACCGGCACCGTCGTGACCGCGGTCTACATGCTCGTCCTCGGCGTCGGCCTCGGATGCGTGATGCAGGTCCTGATCCTCGCCGTCCAGAACGCTGTGCCCTACGCGCAGCTCGGGGTTGCGACCTCGTCGGCGACCCTGTTTCGGTCGATCGGCGGCTCGCTGGGGACGGCGATCCTCGGCGCGATCTTCGCGAACCGGCTCAGCGTCGAGCTCGCCGACCGGCTGCCGCCCGGCGCGGGCGGGGCCGGGGCGGTCGAGGGCGGCGGCTTCAACCCCGCCGAGCTGCTCGGGCTGCCGGCGCCGGTTCGGGACGCCTACGTCGCGGCGTTCACCGACTCGCTCTCGACCGTGTTCCTGATCGCCGCCGCCGTCGTCGCCACGGCGTTCGTCCTAACCTGGTTCCTCGAGGAGCGGCCGCTCCGGAAGACGGTCGAAACGAGCGACCTCGGCGACGCGTTCGCGCCCCCGCGGGCGGCTACCTCGATCGGCGAGATCACCCGCGAGCTGAGCAGGCTGGTCGGCCGCGAGCGGACGCGCCGCTTCATCGCCACGGTGACCGCGCGCGCCGGCGTCGAAGTGACGCCCGCGGAGGCGTGGCTCGTCGGCCGCTCCGAGGAAGGCGAGATCCCAGCCGCCGCGCTCGAGGGCCGGACCGCCGAGAGCACCGAGCTGCTCGCCGCGGCCGCCGGCCGGCTGCGCGAGCGCGGCCTCGTCGAGCCGGACGGGCTGCGGCTCACCGCGACCGGCCGCGACGTCTGCGCGCGGCTGGTCGACGCTCGCCAGGAGGAGCTCGCCGCTCTCGTCGCCGACTGGGACCAGGAGTCGCCGGAGGTGGACGAGATGATCGCTCGGCTCGCGAGCGAGCTGGCCCGCGGCGAGCCCTCGCCGCGGGCCGCCTAGACCATGGCGGGCAGCCACCTATGATCGGGCGATGACCGCCGCGCAGCGCTCCGCGATCGTCACCGGCGGCGGCAGCGGCATCGGCCGCGCGATCGCCGAGCGGCTCGCCGGCGACGGCTATGGGATCGTCGTCGCCGGGCGTCGTGAGGAAGCCTGCCGGGCGACTGCCGCGGCCTGCGAGGCCCGCGGCGCCGCGGCCGTCGCCGTCGCCGCCGACGTCGGCGACCCGGAAGCGGCAGAGGCGCTCGCGGCCGCTGCGATCGAGCAGTTCGGTGGCATCGACGTGCTCGTCAACAACGCCGGGATCGGCGACGGCGCCCCGGTCGGCGAGGAGACGCCGG
Organism: Solirubrobacterales bacterium; assembly: GCA_035759925.1. GTDB lineage: Bacteria > Actinomycetota > Thermoleophilia > Solirubrobacterales > 70-9 > RHKX01. The sequence goes on along the minus strand of DASTTY010000082.1, from coordinate 45,457 downwards.
AGGGGTGGGAGCGGGTGATGAGGACGAACCTGACCGGAGCCTTCCTGGTCGCGCGGGCGGCGCTGCCGGCGCTGGTCGCGCGGAGCGGGTCGATAGTCGGCGTCTCGTCGATCAACGGCGAGCGCGCCGGCCCGGGCTGGGCCGCGTACTCGACCTCGAAAGCGGGCCTGATCATGCTGACACGCTCGCTCGCCAACGACTACGGACCGCAAGGCGTGCGCGCCAACTGCGTCCTGCCGGGCTGGGTCCGGACCGCGATGGGCGACGCCGACATGGACGACGTCGCGCGGCTGCGCGGCATCGACCGCGAGGACGCCTATCGCCTGACCCATCGTCTCAACCCGCTGCGGCGGCCGGCCGAAGCGAGCGAGGTCGCGGCCGTCGTCGCCTTCCTGGTCGGACCCGATGCCTCCTACGTGAACGGCGCGGCGATCCCGGTCGACGGCGGCACCAGCGTCGTCGATCCGACCGCGGCGGCCGAGTTCAGCTCCGGCGTCGAGGCGTAGCCCGAGCCTTCGCCCGAGCGGGTTCAATACGGGCATCGAGACCGGCTCCGACGCCAAGACCATCTACCTGCTCCGGCATGCGAAATCGAGCTGGGACGACACCGGCCTCGACGACCACGACCGGCCGCTGGCGCCGCGCGGCGAGCGCGCCGGGGCGGCGATCGAGCGCCACGCACGCGAGGCGAGGGTCCGCCCGGACCTGGTCATCTGCTCGACCGCGGTCCGGGCCCGGCAGACGCTGGCGCTGGTCGCGGGCGGGCTCGGCGACGACCCCGGACCGGAGGTCGTCTACGAGCGGCGGATCTACGGGGCGAGCGCGACCGACCTGCTCGAGCGGCTCCGCGAGGTGCCCGGCGCCGTCGGGTCGGTGATGCTCGTCGGCCACCAGCCCGGCATCCAGGACCTCGCCCTCGCCCTGGTCGGCGCCGGGGCGGGGCTCGACCGGCTCAGCGGCAAGTTCCCGACGGCGGCGCTGGCAACGATCGCCGTGCCGCCGCCGTGGTCGCGGCTCGAGCGAGGCGCCGGAACGGTCCTCGACGTGGTCAAGCCGAAGCAGCTTCCGGACTGAGATTCGCACCGGGTCGAGGGCAGGATCGAGGGCAACGAAACGACGAGATCACGGACGGTTCGTTCACCTCGGTAATCCGCTGGCGATGCATGACCCGCACCCCTCGGTAATCCGCTGGCGATGCATGACCCGCACCGAACGTGACATTCGAGGCCGCCGCAGTCGCTGTCTGCCACAAAAGGGTCCCATGGCGACCCAAATGTGGATCTCGTCGCTGCTCCGCGATCGCATGTCACGAACGGTCGGCCGCCCGTTCGTGAGGTGTTCAGCGAGGCGGCGAAGGAATCGAACCTTCCAAGCGGTGGGCTGCACCGCCCTGCCGGCTTTGAAGGCCGGATGGGCCACCAGACCCCTGCCGCCCCACGCCGTTGTCGGGGGCAGGCTACGGGTTCGGGAGTGAAGGGCGGGGGAGGTGCTCGTCGCCGCGGCGGACGGTCCGCCCGGTCCGGTCGAGGTGCTCGAGGATGGCCTGCGAGTACTTGCGGCTCGTCCGTAGCCGGTCGCGGAGCCCGGCGAGCCCGACCGACCCGTGCTCGCGGGCGAGGCCGAGGGCTACGTCCTCGAGCTCGGCGAGCTGGCGCGGCGGGTAGTAGATCTCGGCCGTGATGCGGACGAGATGGCCGGCGCCGGCGAGCCGCTCGAGGCGGCCGGCGACCTCGGATCGGTTGAGGCCGAGCTCGCCGGCGAGCGTCTGCGGGGGCCGGGGCTCGACGCCGTCGGCGGCGATCATCGCCAGCAGCCGTGCGTCGGTCCGGTCCGGCTCGGCTCGCTCCGGCGCCGGCTCCTCGACTGCGGCCGGGATCGCGAGGGACCCGCGCCGATCGGCCAGGCGTTCGGTGGCCAGGAGCTCGTCGACCGCGTCCCGCCAGCGGCGGAGCGGGAAGCGCGGCAGCGCCCAGGCGAGCGGCGAGTCGGCGTCCCACGCCGACGCATCGGTTGCGACCTCCGCTCCGGCGGCGACGGTCGCGGCGACGATCTCCCCGGGGTCGCCATCGCGGAGCAGCCGGAGGCGCTCGGCGTCGCGACCGGGGCCGTGGCGGCGCGGGTCGGGATCGAGGATCTCGGCACCGCCGAGCGTCCCCGGCGGCGCGATCGCGCGCAGCACCAGCCGGTCGCGGGCGCGGGCGACGAGCGGCGCCTCGAGGCGGAGCTGTGCCATCCCGGCACCGAGCGGGACGACCCGGGCGGCGCTGTCGCGGGTCCCGTGATGGACCTGGATCCGGCCGGAAGGCGGCCGCTCGGCGGCGTCGCCGAGCAGGAGGACGTCGAGCCGGTAGCTCGGCTCCGGGCCCGCCTCGGCGGCGCTGATCACCGATCCCCGCGGCACCTCCTCGCGGCCGATGCCGGCGAGGTTCAGCGCCGCCCGCCGCCCGCTGCCGACGGCGCCCACCTCGCGGCCGTGGACCTCGATCGCCCGTAGCCGCGCCGGCCGTCCGGCCGGCAGGATCGCGACTCCCTCGCCGGCGGCAAAGCCGTCCCCGGCGACGGTGCCGGTGACGACGGTGCCGGCGCCGGCGATCGTGAACGAGCGGTCGACGTGGAGGAGCCCGCCGGCGGCCGGCCAGCCGGGGGCCTCGGCCCGCTCGGCGGCGATCGCGGCGGCGAGCTCGGCGACCGCCAGCCGCAGGCGCTCGATCCCGTCGCCGCGCTCGGCGCTGACCTCGAGCAGCACCACCCCGGGGAGCAGCTCGCGGATCTCGTCGCGGGCGAGCGCCACCGTCCCGGCGTCGACGAGGTCGATCTTGGTGATCGCGACGAGGCCGCACTCGACTCCGAGCGCCCGCAGCACCTCGAGATGCTCGACGGTCTGCGGCATGATGCCGTCGTCGGCGGCGACGACGAGCAGGAACATGTCGATTCCGCCTGCACCGGCGACCATGGTCCGCACGAGTCGCTCGTGCCCGGGCACGTCGACGATGCCGACCGAGCCGCCTCCGGGCAGCTCGAGCTCGGCGAACCCGAGCTCGATCGAGATCCCGCGCCGCCGCTCCTCGGCGAGCCGGTCGGTGTCGGTGCCGGTCAGCGCCGCGACCAGCCGGGTCTTGCCGTGGTCGATGTGCCCGGCGGTGCCGAGCGTCAGCCCCGCCGGCGCCTCGGCGCGTTCAGCCAAGCGCCCGGTTCGCCGCCGCCGCGGCGATCTCCGCATCCTCGTCGCCGAGCGTTCGCGGATCGAGGATCACCCGCCCGGCTGCGATTCGCGCGACGACAGCGGGCTCGCCGGCGCGGAGGCGGCCGGCGAGTCGGTCGGCGCCGTCCGGGCCGGGATCGATCGTGCAGACCGGTCCGGGCAGCTCCAGGGTCGGGACGGTGCCGCCGCCCACCGCCGCGGCCCCGCGCTCGACCGTAGCGGCGGCGCCGATCGCCGCAACCATCCGTTCCGCCCGTCGCCGCAGCTCCTCCTCCCCGGCAGCCGCCATCGCCGCGGCCGGGATCGACACGGGACCGCTGTCGCGGCGAAGGCGCAGCGTCGCCTCGAGCGCCGCGAGCTGCATCTTGTCGAGCCGCATGGCCCGGGCGAGCGGGTGGCGCCGGCAACGCTCGACCGCGTCGGCCGGACCGGCGAGAACGCCGGCTTGCGGCCCGCCGAGCAGCTTGTCGGCCGAGAAGCAGGCGACGGCGCCGGCGGCGACCGACTCGGCGACGAGCGGCTCGTCGGCGATCGGCTCGACGGCGCCGGAGCCGAGATCGTCGATCAGCGGCAGCCCCCGCTCGGCGGCGAGCGTCGCAAGGCCGGCGAGCGGCGGGGACTCGGTGAAGCCAACGGTCCGGAAATTGGACTGGTGGACGCGCACGAGCGCACCTGTCTTCGGGCCGATCGCGGCCGCGTAGTCCTCGATCCGGGTCCGGTTCGTCGTCCCGACCTCGACGAGACGGGCGCCCGAGTGGACGACGATCTCGGGGATCCGGAACGAGCCGCCGATCTCGACGAGCTGGTCGCGGCCGATGATCGCCTCGCGGCCGCCGGCGAGAGCGGCGAGCGCCAGCAGCACCGCGGCGGCATTGTTGTTGACCGCTATCGCCGACTCGGCTCCGGTCAGCTCGGTCAGCAGCGGGCGGAGATGGTCCTGGCGGCTGCCGCGCTCACCGCTCTCGAGGTCGTACTCGAGGTTCGAGTACGAGCCGGCGACGAGCGCCGCGGCCGCCGCCGCCTCGGGTGCGAGCGGGGCCCGGCCGAGGTTCGTGTGGAGGATCACGCCGGTCGCGTTCAAAAGCGGCCGCAGCGATCCGCGTTCGAGCATCTCGATCCGGGTCGTGGCTGCCGCGGCCAGCGCTGCCTGATCGACGCCGGCGACGGTGCCGGCGAGGATCGCGAGCCGCAGCGACTCGATCTCGATCCGAGCCGCCGCGGTCGCCAGATGCGCGGGTTCGCCGAGCCGGGCGGCGAGGCGTTCGACCGACGGCAGCTGCCGCAGAGCCTCGGTGCCGGCGGGCGGCGCCGCGGGAGTCCCGGCGGGGTTCGGCTCCATTCCCGCAGGGTATCTTCGGGCGCATGGGGCATCTCGAAGCGGCGCCGCGGTTGACCTCGCTGTCCCATGGTGCCGGCTGCGCCTGCAAGATCCCCCGTGACCGGCTGGGCGCGATCGTCGATGCGCTCCCGGCCGGTGGAGACCCCGACCTGCTCGTCGGCTCGCTGACCGCCGACGACGCCGCGGTCTACCGGATCGGCCCGGGCCAGGCGCTCGTCCACACGGCCGACTTCTTCACCCCGATCGTCGACGACCCGCGCGACTTCGGCCGGATCGCGGCCGCCAACGCGCTCTCCGACGTCTATGCGATGGGCGGGAAGCCGCTGGTGGCGCTGAACCTCGTCGCCTTCCCGCTCGACAACCTCGACCCCGCGATCCTCGGCGAGATCCTCGCCGGCGGCGCCGAGTCGGTCACGGCGGCTGGAGCGGTCGTCGGCGGCGGCCACTCGATCGACGATCCGGAGCCGAAGTACGGCCTCGCGGTCAGCGGCATCGTCGATCCGGATGCGATGCTGACCAACAGCGGTGCCGTTCCCGGCGACGTCCTCGTCCTCACCAAGCCGCTCGGCTCGGGGCTGGCGACGACGGCGGCGAAGCGCGACCTCGCCGAGCCGGACGTGATCGCGGCGGCGGTCGCGGTGATGTGCCGGCTGAACGATGGCGCCGCCCGGCAGGCCCGCGAGGCGGGCGCGAGCGCCGCGACCGACGTCACCGGCTTCGGCCTGCTCGGGCACCTCCAGGAGGTCTGCCTGGCGAGCGGCGTCGCCGCGGCGATCGATGCCGCGGCGGCGCCGGCGATCGAGGGCGTGCTCGATCTCGCCGCCGGCGGCGAGGCGGTCGCCGGGGGCAGCCGCCGGAACCGCGAACAGGCCGAGGCCTTCACGACCTGGTCGGCGTCGGTGCCGGAGGAGCGTCGGGTCCTGCTGACCGATGCGATGACCTCGGGGGGCCTGCTCGTCGCCGTCCCGGCGGCCGGCGCGGATCGGATCGACGGGGCAGTGATCGGCATGATCGAGGACGGTCCGCCCGGACGGATCGCGGTGGCGTGAGCTCACAGGGCGGGTGAGACGCAATCTCGGTCCCGGCCAGGGGACCAAATCCGCAGTTACGTGGCGAGCGGGCCGCGGGGGGCCTCCCGGACGCCGCCACGGCACCTGAGTAGCGTATTTGCAGGCGGTCATAACGCTTACCAGCGCGGTTTCCGGCCGACGGCCTCGGGGAGAAGCCGACCGTAAGCGAAACGAAGGAGGCTGTAATGGAGGCAGCAACGCGCGAGCGTCATTCTCATTCCACGAACGGCGCCGCAGCCTGGGAGGACCGCACGAGAGTCTTCCTGACTCCGATCGCGCCACCGTCGATTCTCGGCCTGTTCGGGTTCGCGGCCGCGACGTTCATCGTCGCCGCGCACCTCGCCGGCTGGTACGGATCGACGGACACGCCCCTGTACCTCGCGCCGTTCTGCGCGATGTTCGGCGGCGTCGCGCAGTTCGCGGCCGGAATGTTCGCGTACCGCGCGCGGGACGGGCTGGCAACGGCGATGCACGGGATGTGGGGATCGTTCTGGATCGCATTCGGGATCCTCAACATCCTCGGAGCCGTCGGCGCGCTGGCGCTCGACACGCAGGTGTTCTTCGACGCGTTCGGCTACTGGTTCTTCGCGCTCGCCGCGATCACCGTCTGCGGCGCGTTGGCAGCACTCGCAGAGAGCCTCGGCCTGTTCGCGGTCCTCGCGACGCTGGCCACCGGCTCGGCATTCCTCGCGATCGGCTACCTGACCAACTCGGCTCCCGAGGCCGGCCAGGGCTGGCTGATGGCAGGCGGATGGGTGCTGGTCGCATCGGCGATCCTCGCCACCTACGTGGCGGCGGCGATGATGATGGAGGGCACGTTCGGCCGGGTGGTCCTGCCGCTCGGCAAGCTCAAGAAGCGCGCCAACGTACCCGGACGGGCGATCACCGTGCCGCTCGGCTACGAGTCCGGCGAGCCCGGCGTCCGCCGCGGCCAGTAGCGAGACGACGAACTCCGACGGTGGAGCACACGACCGCCTCGGGCCTCAGTGCTCGAGGCGGTCGCGCTGTGGTCCGACCGTGTAGGCGGGATCGGCCGCCGAGGCGAAGCCGGCCTTGTAGACGGCCCAGCGTTCGCAGGCCGCTCCGGCGAGGAGCAGCCCGGCGCCGATCCGGACCGCGCCGCGGCGCCGGCGGCCGATCGCCATCGTCGCGGCGCCGGCGGCGCTCATCGCCTTCGCCGCCTTCGCGAGCCGGCCCGGGGTGCCGCTCTCGTACGGCCTGGCCGCATCGCCCAGCTTCCGCTCCATCGTCTGGGCGGCGACCAGCTCGGCGACCCCGCCGGCGATCGCCAGGCGGCGCGCCGGCCCGGCCGCGGCCGCGGGGGTGAGCAGCGTCACCGCGGCGCCGGCGCTCGCGGCCGAGCCGGCCGCGAACAGGAACGGCAGCGTCCGCCGCGCCTCGCTCCAGACCGGGATCGCCGAGTTGGCGACGAGGACGGCGGTGTAGGTGGAGAGCCCCGGCCCCGCCAGCGCCGCGAGCGGTCCCGCTGCGCCGAAGATCCGGGGTGCCCGCCGGGTCAGCGCCGCGAGCGCCGCCGGCGCGATCAGCGTTCCGTTGGCGGCGAGGATCCACGAGCCGACGCTCATCGGCGAGGTGATCTTGAAGACACGGAGCATGTTCAGGAAGCGCTCGGGACGGCCGAGGTCGGAGATCAGCAGCGCCGGGCTGACCGCGACGCCGGCCAGCGCGACGCCCCAGGCGCGCTTCGCGAGCCGCTCGTTCCCTGTCGTGGCGGCCGCCCACGCGAGCGGTGCCGAGGCGCCGGCCATCCCGCCGACGAAGAAGTAACAGGGGATCTCCCAGGTCCAGACCGGGCGTTTGACGACGGGTTGGTCGTAATAGCTGCGGGGCTTTCCCTTCGGGACCATCCGCTGCTCGCCGCCGGCGCGGTCGCGGCCGACCCCCGTCGCGGTTCCCTGTCCGGTCGCCGGGCCCGCCCCGGCGTCGCCCTGGACCCGGCTAACGTCGATGTTCCCCGCCTCGCGGACGTCGCCGCTGCCGGAGCTCCCTGAGACACTCATCGCGCTCTCCTGCCGATGAACGCGGCAGCGACGCCGGCGAGCAGTGCCGCCGAGGCTGCGGCGGCCGCCGCGAACGCCTCCGGCAGGTGCCGGGTCGGGACGACCGGATCGGGCGGCAGCCCGTAGGTCTCGGGCTCGTCGAGGAGCAGGAAGAAGGCTCCGAAGCCGCCGACGCCGTCATCGTCGTCGGCACCGTAGAGGCGGGCGCTCGCGACGCCGTGCTCATGGAGGCGCTCGACGCGGTCGGCGGCCCGGCGGCGGAGGACCTCGAGCTCGCCGAACTGGATCGAGTCGGTCGGGCAGGCCTGTGCACAGGCCGGCTCCATGTCGTCCTGGAGCCGGTCGTAGCAGAGGGTGCACTTCCAGACCCGGCCGTCGTCGGAGCGCCGGTCGAGGACGCCGAAGGGGCAGGCGGTGACGCAGTAACCGCAGCCGTTGCAGATGTCCTCCTGGACGACGACGGTGCCGTGCTCGGTGCGGAAGATCGAGCCGGTCGGGCAGGCGTCGAGACAGCCCGCCTCGGTGCAGTGCTTGCAGACGTCGGAGCTCATCAGCCAGCGGAACCCGTCGGCACCGTCGTGGATCGGCAGGCCCTGCTCGACGAGTTGCTGCCGCGAGGCCTCCTCGACCCACGAGTCGGGGGCAGAGGTGCCGACCCCTCCCACCTCGACCCGCTGCTCGACGAAGGCGACGTGGCGCCAGCGGTTCGCGCCGAGGTCGAGGCTGTTGTCGTACGAGTTGCCGCTCAGCCCGTCGCTCTCGTCGGGGACCCCGTTCCACTCCTTGCAGGCGACCTCGCAGGCCTTGCAGCCGATGCAGACGCTCGTGTCGGTGAAGAACCCGACCCGCGGCTCGGCCTCCTCGCCCCACGACTCGGGCCAGGCCGGCGCCGGGTGGCGGGCGGCGGCCGTCACGGGGACTCCTCGGAGCCGGCCCGCTCGCGATAGGAGGCGACGAAGGCGGGGAGGTCGGCTCCGCGCGGTCGCCGCCCGGAGACGACGTCGCAGCTGGCCGCCTTGACCTCCTGGATGTGGACGTTCGGATCGAGGACGATGCTGAACAGGTCGTTGGCGGCGTCGCCCTTCGAGATGCCGCGGAACCCCCAGTGGTAGGGGAGGCCGACCTGGTGGACGGTCCGGCCCTGGACAGCGAGCGGCTTGATCCGCTCGGTCACCAGCACCCGAGCTTCGATTGCCGCCCGCGAGGTGACGATCGTCGCCCAGCCGCCGTGCTCGAGGCCGCGCTCCGCCGCCAGCTCCGGGCTGACCTCGCAGAACATCTCCGGCTGTAGCTCGCTCAGGTGCGGGACCGTGCGCGACATCGCGCCGGCCGTGTGGTGCTCGGTGAGCCGGTAGCTGGTCACGACGAACGGGAACACGCCGGGATCGCCGTCGCGCGAGTCGGCGCTCGGGTTGTAGGCGTTCGCGGGACGGGCGAACTGCTCCCGCCCCGGGTTCGCCTGCTGCTCGTACAACGCGTTCCGGAACGGCGACTCGTGCGGCTCGTAGTGGGTCGGGAACGGGCCGTCGGTCAGACCCGACGGCACGAACAGCCAACCCCGCCCGTCGGCCTGCATCACGAACGGCTCGTCGCCGCGCAGCGCCTGCTCCGCCTTGGCGTCCTCGTCGGGGACGTAGTCGGGCGCCATGTCCGCCACGAAGTCGGGTACGTCTTCGCCCGTCCATTGCCCCTCGTCGGCATCCCACCAGACGTAGCGCTTGCGCTCCGACCATGGCTTTCCGTCGGGATCGGCCGACGCGCGGTTGTAGATGATCCGCCGGTTCGCCGGCCACGCCCAGGCCCACTCCGGGGCGACCCACGACTGCTCCGAGCCCGGCTTGCGGCGAGCGGTCTGGTTGACCTCGTCGGCGTAGCAGCCGCTGTAGATCCAGCAGCCGCAGGCGGTCGAGCCGTCGTTCTTCAGCTCCGTGTAGCCGCTCACGGCCGAGTCCTCGGCGAGCTCGACGCCGCTGATCTCACGCAGCACCGCCTCGGCCCTCGGGTCGTCGTGGGCGCCCTCGGTCGGGTAATCCCAGGTCAGATCGAGGATCGCCCGGTCGCGCTGCTCGGTCGAGCCGGCGAGCTTCGCGCGGATCCTCTTCCCGAGGTGGTACATGAACCAGAGCTCGGAGCGGCAGTCGCCGGGCGGCTCGACCGCCTTGTGGTGCCATTGCAGGAGTCGCTGGGTGTTCGTGAAGCTGCCGTCCTTCTCGACGTGCGAGGCGGCGGGAAGGAAGAACACCTCCGTCCCGATCTCGGATGTGACCAGCTCGCCGGACTCGATCTCCGGTCCCTCGTACCAGAAGGCCGCGCTCTCGATCTCCTGGAAGTCGCGGACGACGAGCCAGTCGAGGTTGGCGAGGCCGAGCCGGTGCAGGCGCGAGTTCGACGATCCGACGGCGGGGTTCTCGCCGAGCAGGAAATAGCCCTCGAGGTCGCCGTCGAGCATGTCGAGCGCCGACTGGTAGGCGGAGTGGCTGCCGTTGATCCGCGGCAGGTAGTCGAAGCACCAGTCGTTGTCCTCGGTCGCGGTCTCGCCCCACCACGCCTTCAGCAGGCTGATCGTGTAGGCGTCCATGTGCCCCCAGAAGCCGGTCTCGGCCGAGTTCATCTCCAGGAAGTCGTCGAGCGTCTGATGCGCGTGCGGGTGCGGCATCGGGATGTAGCCGGGGAGGATGTTGTAGAGGGTCGGGATGTCGGTCGAGCCCTGGATGGATGCGTGCCCGCGCAGGGCCATGATTCCGCCGCCCGGTCGGCCGATGTTGCCGAGCAGGAGCTGGATGATCGCCGCGGTGCGGATGTACTGGACGCCGACCGTGTGTTGCGTCCAGCCGACCGCGTAACAGAACGCCGACGTCCGCTCGCGGCCCGAGTTCGAGCAGAGCGCCTCGGCGACCTCGAGGAAGGTCGCCTGGGGCACCCCGCAGATCTCCTCGACCTTCTCCGGGGTGTAGCGGCTGAAGTGGCGTTTGAGGAGCTGGAAGACGCAGCGGGGATGCTCGAGGTCCATGTCCATCTCCGGCGGGTTGCCGTGCTCGAGCTTGCCGCCCTGGGCGCCGTGGGCGCTCTCGCCGAAGATCGCGCCCTCCTCGCGCTTGCCGCCGGAGGCGTAGACGTCCATCCCCTCGTACTGCCAGGTCTCGATGTCGTAGGAGCTCGACTCCGGGTCCCAGCCGCTGAACAACCCGCCGAGGTCCTCGGTGTCGGCGAACTCGTCGGAGACGATCGTCGCCGCGTTCGTGTAGTGCTTGACGTACTCGCGGAACTCGTGCCCGTTCGCGAGGATGTGGTTGACGATCCCGCCGAGGAAGGCGATGTCGGTCCCGGCGCGGAGCGGCACGTGGAGGTCGGCGACGGCGCTCGTCCGGGTGAAGCGGGGATCGACGTGGATGATCTTCGCGCCCCGCTCCTTCGCCTCCATCACCCACTGGAAGCCGACCGGATGGCACTCGGCCATGTTCGACCCCTGGATGACGATGCAGTCGGAGTTCTGCAGGTCCTGCTGGAAGGTGGTGGCGCCACCCCTACCGAGCGACGTCCCCAGACTGGGGACGGTCGAGGAGTGTCATATTCGTGCTTGGTTCTCGATCTGGACGATGCCGAGGGCGCTGAAGAGCTTCTTGATCAGGTAGTTCTCCTCGTTGTCGAGGGTCGCCCCTCCGAGGCTGCCGATCCCCATCGTCCGGTTCAGCTTTCCCCCGTCCTCGTCCTCCTGCTGCCAGCCGGCGGCGCGGCTCGCAAGCACCCGGTCGGCGATCATGTCCATCGCCTCGTCGAGCCCGAGCTCCTGCCAATCGGAGCCGTGCGGCGGCCGGTACTTGACCATGTACTCGCGGGAAGGGCTCTGGATCATCGTCCGCGAGGCGGCGCCCTTCGGGCAGAGGCGGCCGCGCGAGATCGGGCTGTCGGGATCGCCCTCGATCTGGGTGACCCGGCCATCCTCGACGTAGACCCGTTGGCCGCAGCCGACGGCGCAGAAAGGGCAGATCGACTTGACGGGTTCGATCCCGGCGGTCCGCGGCTGCAGAGCTCGCGATCGCTTCGATCGGGCTGCGGAGCCGCGGCCGGTCGGGTCGTCTCGCAGCTGCCGCAGAAGGGGGAGGTTCATCGTCGCTCGGCCATATCCGGTGGTGAGCCGACCCGTCCGGGTCGGTCCGGAGGGAACCTACCCCGCTGCGCGCACATCTACCAGGCGAGCGGCGACGATCTGTCAGCGTCCTTACCAGCCGCCGGACCGGCCTGCGGCGGGCCGGCCGGAGCGGCTCCGTCGCATCCGCCGATCGCCAGCAACTCGTCGAGCAGCCTCAGTACCTCGCGGTGATTGCGCTCGTCGCCTGGCGTGGCCGCGATCCTCGCCGCCTCTCGGGCCGCCAGGAACGGTTGCACGAACAGGCTCCGCGGGTTGATCCGCGAGCCCTGCTCGTGCGCCCAGGCGCGCAGCAGGGTGCCGCGCTCCCGCCGCACCTTGCGGGGCCCGCGACTGCCGACGACCCGGGCGGCGTACGCGTAAAGGTCCTGCCGGCGGTCGTCGTCGATCCGGTCGTTGTAATCGCGCAGGAACGTCCCGATGACCTGGCAGGTGCTGCGCGGGTGATCGGTGAAGGTCTCGCCGGCGAGCATCGAAGCCAGCTCCATCACGCACGCTCCCTGATCCGGTCCGGAATGTCGCCCCGCCGACAGCCTGGTCGTCTGAAAGCTCTGCTCGCTCATGCCCATGCCTCCTTCGGTCCGCCGAGTGCTGATGGCACCCGGCTTCCCGATCAGCGGGCCCGGAAACCGGGCCGGAATGCGGTGTCAGCCCGCTGACTGAGGGGCGACGAGCCGCCCGGGCCGCCATATGTCAGCCCCCTGACACCGCGGGCGATGTGGTTTTGCCGGGTTTCGGGCAGGGGTACCGGGATCGCGAGAGAGAGCAAGCCAGAATCGGAGGAAGAAGAGATGTCGCAGACAGTCGGTGCCTACCTGCTGCAACGGCTCCACGAGAACGGGATCGAACGCGTCTACGGGTATCCCGGAGACGGCATCAACGGGATCATCGGCGGCTTCCACGAGCACGGTGACGATGTCGAGTTCGTCCAGACCCGGCACGAGGAGATCGCCGCGTTCGCGGCCAGCGCCCACGCCAAGTTCACCGGCGAGGTTGGCGTCTGCATGGCGACGTCGGGTCCCGGCGCGATCCACCTCCTCAACGGCCTCTACGACGCCAAGCTCGACCACCAGCCGGTCGTCGCGATCATCGGTCAGCAGAAGACCTTCTCGCTCGGCGCCAACTACCAGCAGGAGGTCGACCTGAACACGCTCTTCAAGGACGTCGCCTCCGAGTACGTGCAGACCTGCATGCACCCGAGCCAGGTCCGGCAGCTCGTCGACCGGGCGATCCAGATCGCGAAGGCGTCGCGATCGGTCACCGCCGTGATCGTCCCCGCCGACATCCAGGAGCAGCCCTGGGAGGAGCCGCCGCGCGAGCACGGCGTCATCTACACGACTCCGAACGGAACGCTGCAGCCGCGCGTCGTGCCGGCCAATGCCGAGATCACCCGGGCCGCCGAGGTCCTCAACGCCGGCGAGCGGGTGGCGATCCTGATCGGCCAGGGAGCCGCGAAGGCGAGTGACGAGGTCGTCGAGATCGCCGATCGCCTCGGCGCCGGGATCGCGAAGGCCCTGAACGGCCGCGACGCGGTTCCCGACGACGTCCCGTTCGTGACCGGCTCGATCGGCCTGCTGGGGACGAAGCCGAGCTACGAGATGATGGAGGGCTGCGACACCCTGCTGATGGTCGGGACCAGCTTTCCGTACGCCGAGTGGCTGCCCGAGCCCGGCCAGGCCCGGGCCGTCCAGATCGACATCGACGGCAAGCTGGTCGGGATGCGCTATCCGCTCGAGGTGTCGCTCGTCGGCGACTCGCGGGACACGCTCGCTGAGCTACTGCCGCACATCGAGCGCAAGGAGGACCGATCCTGGCAGCAGGGAATCGTCGCGAACGTCGAGCGCTGGGAAGAGATCCTCGCCGACCGGGCGATGCAGAAGACGACCGAGGGGATCAACCCGACGCGGATCTTCCACGAGCTCAGCCCACGGCTTCCCGACGACTGCATCCTCACCGCCGACTCCGGCTCGGCGACGAACTGGTGGGCGCGTCACCTGAAGCTCCGCAAGGGGATGAAGGCTGCGCTGTCGGGGACGCTGGCGACGATGTGCCCCGGCATTCCCTATGCGTTCGCCGCGAAGATGGCCTACCCCGAGCGCCCGGTGATCGCCTCGCTCGGCGACGGCGCGATGCAGATGCTCGGCATCAACGCTCTGATCGACATCGCTGCGCGCTGGGAGGAGTGGCCCAACAAGCAGCTCCTGGTGATCGTCCTCAACAACCACGACCTCAACCAGGTCACCTGGGAGCAGCGGGTGATGTCGGGCGACCCGAAGCTGGTCGCATCGCAGGCGCTGCCCGACTTCGATTACCGCGGCTACGCGGAGCTGCTCGGGCTGCGCGGGATCCGCGTCGACGACCCCGACCAGGTCGGCGGAGCGCTGGACGAGGCGCTGGCCGCCGACCGGCCGGCGCTGATCGAGGCGGTCACCGATCCCGAGTTCCCGCCGCTGCCTCCGCACATCCAGCTCGAACAGGCGATCGGCATCGGCAAGGCCCTGCTCGGCGGCGACGAGAACGCCGGCCGGATAATCCGCCAGTCGCTCAAAGGCAAGCTCGCCGAGTTCACGAACCGGTAGCCCGGTGGCAGCCCGGGTAGCAGAGCTGGATCGGCGCGCCGGCCGCGCGAGCGGGGCCCGGATCGACGGGGCCGACGTCCGTGCGTTCACGGTCCCGATGGAGAGCTCGGAGAGCGACGGGACCCTGACCTGGGACGAGACGACGGCGGTCGTCGTCACCGCATACGCGGGAGCTGAGCGCGGCCTCGGTTACACCTACGGCGACCGGGCCGTCGCCGCGCTCGTCGAGTCGAAGCTGATCGGGCTGATCGAAGGCGGCGACGCGATGCGCCCGGCCGCGATCTCGGCCGCGATCCAGACACAGCTCCGCAATGCCGGCCGGCCCGGCGTCGGCGCGATGGCCGCCTCGGCGGTCGACGTCGCGCTCTGGGACCTGAAGGCGCGCCTCCTCGACCTCCCGCTCGCCGACGTCCTGCCGCGGTTCCACGAGCGCGTCCCGATCTACGGCAGCGGCGGCTTCACCAACTACGCACCCGATCGGCTCGCCGAGCAGCTTCGCGGCTGGGTCGAGGCCGGCATCCCGCGCGTCAAGATCAAGGTCGGCCGAGACCCCGATGCCGATCCGGAGCGCCTCGAGGTCGCCCGCGCCGCGATCGGGGACGAGACCGAGCTGTTCGTCGACGCCAACGGCGCCTTCACTCCGAAGCAGGCGCTGCTCTGGGCCGAGCGCTACGCCGAGCACGGGGTCACCTACTTCGAGGAGCCGGTCTCCTCCGAGGACCGCGACGGGCTGCGGCTCGTCCGCGAGCGCGGGCCGGCCGGCGTCGCGATCGCCGCCGGCGAGTACGAGTGGGACCTGCCGCAGCTCCGCGACCTCGCCGACTGCGTCGACATCCTCCAGGCCGATGTCACCCGCTGCGGCGGAATCACCAACATGCTCCGAGTCGACGGCATCTGCAAGGCGCGGAGCATGGCCTTCTCAGCCCACTGCGCGCCGGCGCTCAGCGCCCACGTCTGCGCGGCGATCGAGACCTGCGTCCACATCGAGTACTTCCACGATCACGTCAGAGTCGAGCGGGAGCTGTTCGACGGGACGCTCGAGCCGGCCGGAGGCTGCCTGCGCCCGGACCCGGTCGCGCCCGGCCACGGGCTGGCCCTGAAGGACTCGACCCGGGCCTACGAGGTGCGCTGATGGCGGCGACCGACCGGACCAGGACGAACGCGAGGCCCACCCGGCCGCACCCCGCGATCGAGCGCTGGCAGCGCGAGCACCGCTACGGGAGCCGGAGCTACGGCGGCCACGGGACGCTGACGCCCGATGGCGTCGACCGGGTCGATACGGCGGCGCTCGCCCGCGACCTCTCCGCGGCGGTCGGCGGCGAGGTCCGCTTCGGAGCCGGCGACCGGGCGATCTACTCGCACGACAGCTCCAACTACCGGCAGCCGCCGATCGGCGTGGTCGTCCCCCGCGACACGAACGACGTCGTCGCCGCCACCGAGGTCTGCCGCAGGCACGGGGCCCCGATCGTCTCGCGCGGCTGCGCGACCGGGCTCGCCGGGCAGACCTGCAACGTCGCCGTCGTCTTCGACCACTCCCAGCACCTCCGCTCGATCCTCGAAGTCGATCCGGAACGGGGACGGGCGCGGATCCAGCCGGGGGTGATCCGCGACCAGCTCGCCCACCGGGTCGAGGGCCCCTACGGGCTCACGTTCGGTCCCGACACCTCCACCCACGCCTACGCGACCCTCGGCGGGATGATCGGCAACAACTCCTGCGGCACCCACTCCGTGCTCGCCGGGCGGACCGCCGACAACATCCACGAGCTCGAGGTCGTCACCTACGACGGGGTCCGGATGACGGTCGGGCGGACTTCCGACGCCGAGCTCGAGGCGATCGTCGCCGCCGGTGGCCGCCGCGGCGAGATCTACGCCGCGATGCGCGACCTCCGGGACCGCTACGCCGACGCGATCCGCGAGCGCTACCCCGACATCCCGCGGCGCGTCTCCGGCTACAACCTCGACGAGCTCCTTCCCGAGCGCGGCTTCGACGTGGCGCGGGCGCTGGTCGGCAGCGAGGGCACGCTCGCCACGGTGCTGGAGGCGACCGTCCGGCTGGTGCCGAGCCCGCCGGCGCGGACGCTGGTCGTCTGCGGGTACCCCGATGTCTTCGCCGCCGCCGACCACGTCCCGGAGATCCTCGAGCACGGCCCGATCGGGCTCGAGGGGCTCGACGACGTGCTCGTCCGCGACATGCGGACGCTCGGCACGCACGTCGCCGACCTCGACCTGCTGCCGGACGGCAAGGGGTGGCTGCTCATCGAGTTCGGCGGCGAGACGACCGAGGAGTCCGACGGCCGCGCCCACGAGTGCATGGAGCGGGTCGGGAAGCTCGACGGGGCTCCGGAGATGAAGCTCTTCGACGTGCCGGCGAACGAGTCGAAGCTCTGGGACGTCCGCGAGTCGGGCCTCGGGGCGACCGCCTTCATCCCCGCCGAGGAGGATCACTGGGAGGGCTGGGAGGACGCCGCGGTCCCGCCCGAGCACCTCGGCGATTACCTGCGCGGCTTCCGCTCGCTGCTCGACCGCTACGACTACCGGACCTCGATCTACGGGCACTTCGGCGGCGGCTGCGTGCACTGCCGGATCAACTTCGACCTGCGCTCGCACGGCGGCATCGAGCGCTGGCGCGAGTTCCTCGACGAGGCCGCCGACCTGGTCGTCTCCCATGGCGGCTCGCTGTCGGGCGAGCACGGCGACGGGCAGTCGCGGGCGGAGCTGCTCGAGCGGATGTACGGGCCGGAGCTGATCGAGGCGTTCCGGGAGATGAAGCGGATCTGGGACCCGCAGAACCGGATGAACCCGCACAAGGTCGTCGACCCCTATCCGATCGCCTCGAACCTGAAGCTCGGGGCCGATTACGCGCCGCCCGAGGTCGATGCCCGCTTCTCCTATCCCGAGGACGGAGGCAGCTTCGCCCACGCGACGCTCCGCTGCGTCGGGGCCGGCAAGTGCCGTGACGACTCGACCGGGACGATGTGTCCGAGCTTCGCCGCCACCCACGACGAGAAGCACACGACGCGGGGACGTGCCCGGGCGCTCTACGAGATGCTCGAGGGCGGGACGATCCGCGACGGCTTCCGCTCGACCGAGGTCCGCGACGCGCTCGACCTCTGCCTCTCCTGCAAGGGCTGCAAGTCGGACTGCCCGGTGAGCGTCGACATGGCGACCTACAAGGCCGAGTTCCTCGCCAAGCACTACAAACGCCGGTTGCGCCCGCTGGCTGCCTACTCGATGGGGCTGATCATGGTCTGGGCCCGGGTCGCGAAGCGGATGCCGCGACTCGCCAACCTGCTCACGCAGACGCCGGGGATCTCGGCGGTCGTCAAGCGGCTCGGCGGGATCTCGGCGCGGCGCGAGATGCCGCCGTTCGCGCGGCAGACGTTCAAGGACTGGTTCGCGGCGCGCGGCGCGGTCAACCCCGGCGGCGACCCGGTCGTCCTCTTCCCGGACACGTTCAACGACCACCTCCACCCGGAGCCGCTCAAGGCGACGGTCGAGGTGCTCGAGGCGGCGGGCTTCCGGGTCGAGGTCCCGGCCGCGGCGCTCTGCTGCGGGCGGCCGCTCTACGACTACGGGATGCTCGACACCGCCGAGCGCTTCTGGCACCGGATGCTCGACCAGCTGCGACCCCAGATCCGGGCCGGGATTCCAGTCGTCGGCGTCGAGCCGAGCTGCGTCGCGGCGTTCCGCGACGAGCTGCCGAACCTGCTCGCCCACGACGAGGACGCCAAGCGACTGTCGCTGCAAACGCTGACGCTGGCCGAGTTCCTCCAGCGGCACGCGCCCGACTGGGAGCCGCCACGACTCGAGCGCAAGGCGATCGTCCACGTCCACTGCCACCAGGAGGCGACCGCCGGAAGCGGGGCGGAGGAGGAGCTCTACGAGCGGATGGGCCTCGACTTCGAGGTCCTCGACTCGGGCTGCTGCGGGCTCGCGGGCTCGTTCGGCTTCGAGTCCGAGCATCACGACGTATCGGTGGCGATCGCCGAGAGCCGGCTGTTGCCGTTGGTCAGAGCGGCAGCCGCGGATACGCTGGTGATCGGTGACGGGTTCTCGTGCAAGACCCAGGTCGAGCAGCTCTCCGATCGCCGTCCGCTCCACACCGCGCAGGTGCTGAAGATGGCGCTCGAGCACGGTCCCGAGGGCGTATCCGGCCCGCGGCCCGAGCGGGCATATCCCGACCTCGTCCAAGGGAAGGGGAGCTGAGCGGTGGCGCTGTTCGGGAAGCGCCGCGGGACGATGCGATCGAGCTACGAGCGCGGGCATCCCTTCCTCGCCGGCGAGTCCGTGACCGGCGGCGAGTTCGTTTGCGCCGGATGTGGGTATCGGCTCCGCAAGGAGACCGGCGCCGTGACGAACCTGCCGGTCTGCCCGCGATGTCAGAGCGATCGATGGAAACAGGGGTGAGGCGAGCGACCGCCGCGTCGCTGGCCTCGGCTCTCTTCCTCGCCGCTTCGCTCGCCGCAATCGCGGAGATCGCGGCTCACCCGACGTCGGAGCCCGGCATCCTCTCCAGCACCTGGACGCCCTTCCGCGGCGTCTGGTCGCTGATCGCCGGCGATGCCGTCTTCGGCGGCGACTGGGACTTCTGGCCGATCGCGCTCGGCCTGCTGGTGCTCGTGGCGGTCGCCGTCGTCCTCGGCCTCGCCGGGATCGGCCTGATCACATATCTGCTCGGGCCGGCCCCGCAGCCGGTTGCGGCGATGGTCGTCGGCGCGGCCTGGGGGCTCCTCGTGCAGATCGTCGTCGTCGCGCTGCTCGTCGGCGGCCTGCTCGGAGGACCGGCCTACGACGCGCTGCCTCGCTGGGCATGGTGGCTGGGAACGGGAACCTGGGGAGTCGCGCTGGGGCTGCTGTGGGCAGCGCCGGTGGCGGCCGGCCGCAGGGCCGGGACCGGGGCGGCGTGAGCGACACGACGAACGGCGTCTGGGACCGCGTCTTCGACGTCTACGCTCCGCTCGGCCTGGGCGTCTTCGTCCTCGTCGTCCTGTCGCTGGTCTTCGTCCTGATCCGCTGGCGAGCGCGCGGCCGCGACGAGTTCCCCGGCGGCCGCGACGAGAGGAATCCGGTCGAGATCGCCTACGCCGCGCTGCTGACGGTCGTTGCGGCGGGGTTGATCGTGCTGACGCTGAACGCCAACGACGACCTCGAGGCCCAGTTCGACTCCGGCGCCGACGTCAAGGTCGACGTCACCGGCGCACGCTGGAACTGGCGCTTCGAGTACCCGGATCTCGGGATCGTCGACCAGGGGACCCGCGAGCACATCCCGACCCTGACCGTGCCAGCCGGCGAGCCGGTCGACTTCACCGGGACCTCGGTCGACGTCATCCACAGCTTCTGGATCCCCGAGGAGCGCTTCAAGCGCGACGTCTTCGCGCAGCGCGAGACCGACTGGCAGATGACGTTCGACGAAGAGGGCTTCATGTCCGGGGTCGGCCGCTGCGCCGAGTTCTGCGGCCTCCGGCACTCGGACATGCGCTTCAACGTCCACGTGCTCAGTCCGGCGGCGTTCGACGGGTGGGCGAGGCGGCAGGGCAGGGAGGCCGGGACATGAGCGGTGCGACCGCGGTGCTCCGCAACGGCAGCGCATCGATCGTCGATGCGCTCACCGGCACCGATCACAAGCGGATCGGGCTGGCGACGACGGCGACTGCGTTCGCGTTCTTCCTGATCGGTGGCAGCCTCGCGCTGCTGATGCGGAGCGAGCTCGCCTCACCGGGGATGGACATCGTCTCGGAAGGCACCTACAACGAGCTCTTCACGATCCACGGTTCGACGATGTTCTTCCTGTTCGCGGCTCCCGCCGCGGTCGCGATCGGCGTCTACATGGTGCCGCTGCAGCTCGGTGCCTCCGGAATCGCCTGGCCGCGACTCGCGTTGCTCGGCTACTGGCTGCTGGCGGCCGGCGGCGTGATCATGTACGCGGGGTTCTTGACCGCGCACGGCGCGGCGACGTTCGGCTGGACCGCCTACTACCCGCTCTCGGACTCGAACGAGACCCCAGGCATGGGTGCCGACTTCTGGATCGTCGCGGTCGTCCTCGCGACGACGGCCGTGCTCCTTCAGGCGGTCTGCGTCCTCGCGACGATCGTGCGCCGCCGAGCGCCGGGAATGAGCCTGCTGCGGATGCCCCTGTTCGCTTGGAGCGAGGTCGTCACCTGCTTCATGGTCGTCGCCTCGTTCCCGGTCCTGATCGTGACGATGATCCTGCTCTTCCTCGACCGCCAGGGGGTCGGCATCTTCACCGGCAGCGGCGGTGCCGTCACCTACCAGCATCTGTTCTGGTTCTACGGCCACCCGGTCGTCTACGTCGTCTTCTTCCCGCTCGTCGGCGTCGTCGGCGAGGTGATCGCGACGTTCTCCCGTCGCCGCTTCTTCGGGTTCAAGCCGACGGTGCTGTCGCTGCTCGTCTTCTCGGCGATCTCGATGAGCGTCTGGGCACATCACATGTTCACGACCCAGGCGGTCGCGAACAACTATTTCTCGACGACGTCGACGCTGCTGCTGGTCCCGGCCGGGATCGAGTACTTCGCCTTCCTCGCGACGATGGTCGGGGGACGGATCCGGCTCGGCGCGCCGATGCTGTTCGCGCTCGGCTTCGTACTGCTGTTCCTGATCGGCGGCCTGACCGGGATCTTCATCGGTTCACCGCCGCTCGACTACAACGTCCACGACACCTACTTCGTCGTCGCCCACTTCCACTACACGGTCTTCGGGGGGACGGTGTTCGGACTGTTCGCGGCGATCTACTACTGGTTCCCGAAGCTGACCGGACGGATGCTCGACGAACGGCTCGGCCGGCTGCACGCGGTGTTGATGTTCGTCGGCGCTCTCGTCACCTTCATCCCGATGTTCTTCCTCGGAGTCGACGGGATGAGCAGGCGGGTCGCCGACTACCTGCCGACCGACGGGCTGACCACGTTGAACGTGGTCGCGACGGTCGGCGCCTTCACGATTTTCGTCAGCGTGGTCGTCTTCCTCGTCAACGTGGTCCGCTCGCTGCGCCTCGGCGAGCCCGCCGGACCCGACCCCTGGAAGGGCCAGACGCTCGAGTGGTTCGCCGACTCGCCCCCGCCGGCCGGCAACTTCGCCTCGCTGCCGCCGGTCCGCAGCCACGCTCCGCTCCTCGACCTGCGCGAGGACGGCGTCGACCCGGCCGCCCTGCGCCGCCGCGCTTCGATACCTGACCGCGCGACCGTCGGAGGTGCGTCGTGAGGTCGCGGCCGGGAATGGTGGCGATGCTCTGGGGCAGCTTCCTGGCGATCCTGATCGGCGCCGGCGTGATCGCCTTCGAGCTCGACGTCGAGACCCCGGCGCTGCTCGGCGGCGCGGCCCTGTTCATGCTCGCCGCCGGGTTCGCGGTCGCGATCGCGCGCCCGGAACCGGTCGGGGTGGAGGTCGCGCCGGAGACGAGCCCGCCGACCGCCTGGCTCGGCGTCTCGCTGGCGCTGCTGGCCGTCAGCGCGGTCGTCGGCCTCTGGCTCACCTGGATCGCCGCCGGGATGTGCGGCGCGGGGATCGGCGGGATCATCCGCGAGCGGCGCGCCGAGCGGCGGCTGCAGGAGCGGGAGGGCCTGCGATGAGGCTCTGGTTCGATCCGGTGCCGACCGTCGAGCTCGGGCTCGTCGCGGCCGCCTACCTGTGGGCGAGCACGCGGCCCGCCCGCTGGGAGCCGTGGCGGACGGTCGCGTTCATGACCGGCCTCGCCGCGATCGCGGTCGCGCTCGGCCCGTTCGACGGCGTCGCCGAGTCCGGGCTTCCCGGCCACATGGTCCAGCACCTGATCCTGATCTTCGTGGCGCCGCCGCTGCTTCTCGCCGGGGCTCCGGTCCGCCTCGCCCTCGCCGCCACCCCGGCCGACACCGGGCGGGCGCTCGTCCGGCTCTCCCGCAGCCGGCCGGCCCGCGCCCTGACCCGTCCGGGCGTCGCCCTCGGCGGCTACGCGGCCGTGATCCTCGGCACGCACGTACCAGCCTTCTACGACGCGGCGATCGCGCATCCGCTGCTGCACGCGATCGAGCACGTCCTCTACGTGACCGCCGGGTTGCTGCTGTGGACGCCGGTGCTCGCGCCGGCGCCGCTCCCCTCACGGCTGTCGCCGCTCGGCCGGATCTTCTACCTGCTCTTCGCGATGTTCCCCGGCGCCGTCGTCGGCCTCGTCCTGATGACCGCTACGGCGTCGGTCTACCCGGCCTACGGGACCGGGGCGGGGGCGATCGGCGAGCAGTGGCAGGCGGGGATGGTGATGTGGGCGAGCGGCGCCGCCCTGCTCGGACTGGCGATCGTCGCGGTCGGCTGGACGGCGCTTCTGGCCGAGGAGCGACGCCAGCGGATCCGCGACGCCCACGACGCGCGCAGCTCGGCCCTCGACGGAGGCGCGCGGTGAGCCGCGGCCGCCGCCGGTTCTGGATCGTTGCCTCGGTCCTCCTCGGGCTCGCCGCCATCGTCTCCGCGGTCGCGGCCGATCATCCGGCGACGGCGGCGCCGGGAGCGAGCGCGGAGGCGCCGCCGGCGGACAGCGTCATCGTCCAGCAGGGTCGCCGTCTCTTCGAGCAGGGCTGCTCGGACTGCCACGGCTTCGACGCGAAGGGGATCGCCGGGGTGGCTCCCGACCTGCATGGCGTCGGCGCGATCTCCGCCGACTTCTACCTGCGCACCGGCCGGATGCCGCTCGACGATCCTCATGACGAGCCGCTTCGCAGCGACTCCCCCTACGACCAGGGTGAGATCGCCGCCCTCGTCGCCTACGTGGGCAGCCTCGGCGGGCCGGGCGTCCCTCCCGCGATCGACACCGCCGGCGCCGACGTCGCCAGGGGGCAGGAGCTGTTCACCGAGAACTGCGCCGGCTGCCATCAGGTCGTCGGCCAGGGCGGGATCATGCCCGGCGCGGTCGCCCCCGACCTCCGGGCATCGACGCCGCTCGACGTCGCTGAGGCGGTCGACGTGGGGCCCTATGTGATGCCGACCTTCAAGCGGCTCACCGACGACGACGTCGCCGACATCGCCGCCTATGTCACCTACACCCACGATCCCGAGGATCGGGGCGGCTGGGGGATCGGACACATCGGCCCGATCCCCGAGGGCATGGTCGCCTGGCTGCTCGCCGGGGCGGCGCTGCTGATCGCGATCAGGCTGATCGGGGAGCGGACGACGCGATGAGGCTCGGGGCCGCGATCGCGAAGGGAGTGAAGCTGCTCGTCGGGATCGTCGTCGCGATCCTCTGGCGACGCCCGCGCGAGCGGGCGGAGCGGCTGCCCGAGATCGAGTCGCCGACGCTCGAGCGCGAGGTCACGGGCGGCGCCGGCGCGACTCTGACCGTCGTCGCGATGCTGGTCGCCGCGGCTTTGGCGCTGGCCGGGTTCACGGTCCTCTACATCGTCCTTCCCGACACCCAGGCCCTCGGGCTGACGATCGGGCTCGGCCTCGTGCTGCTCGGCGTCGCCCTCGCCGTGGCGGGCAAGGCGGTGGTCCCCCAGGAGCAGGCGGAGTCCGACTACCACGACTTCGGCGACGAGCTCGAGCGGACCGCAATCGAGCACGAGGTGCGCGAGAGCGGGGAGGGGGTGACCCGGCGCGGGCTGCTGCTCGCCGCCGGCGGTGCCGCCGCGGCAGCGGGCGGCGCCGCGGTGATCGTCCCGCTCGCATCGCTCGGGCCGAATCCGCCCTCGCCGCCCTTCAGCACGCCCTGGGGGCCCGGCCGGAAGGTCGTCGACGCCGAGGGAACCGCGATCACGGCCGACGAGATCGAAGAGGGCTCGATGGTGCTCGGCTTCCCGGACGGCGTCGAGGACAAGAGCGTCTTCGGGGCGTCGATCCTGGTCGTGCGGCTCCCGGTGGCCGAGCTCGAGCTGCCGCCGGGCCGGGAGGCCGGAGCGCCCGAGGGGATCCTCGCCTTCTCGCGGATCTGCCCGCACGCAGGCTGCGCGATCTCGATGTACCGCCACCCGGTCTTCGCGCCGACCGCGCCGGGCCCGGCCCTCGTCTGCCCATGCCATTACTCGACGTTCGACCCGCGCCGTGGCGGTGCCCTCGAGTTCGGCCCGGCCGGCCGGCCGCTGCCGCAGCTTCCGCTCCGGCTCGACGAGCGCCGCGAGCTCGAGGCGGCCGGCGACTTCTACGAGATGGTCGGGCCCTCCTACGGCGGGGTCCGCCAGGACGTTCCGGGGGACGCCTCGTGAAGCGGACGATGCCGGCGATGAGCGCTCTCGACGAGCGCCTCGGGGTCAGCCCCGGCGCCCGCAAGCTGATGCGCTACGTCTTCCCCGACCACTGGTCGTTCATGCTCGGCGAGGTCGCGCTCTACTCGTTCGTGGTCCTCGTCCTGACCGGGATCTTCCTCACGTTCTTCTACGTGCCGAGCGATGCGACGACCGTCTACCAGGGCAGCTACGACCCGCTCGTCGGCGCCTCGATGGGGGAGCAGTTCCGCTCCGTCCTCCACATCTCCTTCGACGTCCCGGCGGGTCTGCTGATGCGGCAGACCCATCACTGGGCCGCGAACGTCTTCATCGTCGCGATCGTCCTCCATGCGCTGCGGATCCTCCTCACCGGCGCTTACCGCAAGCCACGCGAGCTCAACTACTGGATCGGCGTGACGATGGTCGGCCTGGCCCTGCTCGAGGGGTTCCTGGGCTACTCGCTCGGCGACGACCTGCTCTCCGGGATGGGGCTCGTGATCGCGTACTCGGTCGCGCTGGCGATCCCGTTCCTCGGCGAGTACCTGACGTTCCTGGTCTGGGGCGGGGAGTACCCGGGGACGACCGACTTCTGGCCGCGGCTCGAGATCGCTCACGCGCTGATCATTCCGGTCGTGATCGCGGGCCTGATCGGGCTTCACCTCGTCCAGATCATGCGCCAGCACCACACCCAGTTCGCGGGCGGCGGCGGCAGCGAGAAGAAGGTCGTCGGCACGCCGACCTGGCCCGGCTACGCGCTCCGCTCGCTCGGCCTGTTCGCGATCGTCGCCGGCCTCCTGTTCCTGCTCGGCGGGCTCGTCCAGATCAACCCGATCTGGGAGTGGGGCCCCTACGAGACCTGGCTCTCGACCAACGGCGCCCAGCCCGACTGGTACCTGGGCTGGCTGATCGGTGGGCTCCGGTTGATGCCGCCGCTCGAGCTCCAGGTCGGCGGCTACACGGTCGTCCCGACGCCGTTCTGGGGCGGCCTGCTGTTCCCGACGATCGTCTTCGGGATCCTCTACGCGTGGCCGTTCATCGGCCGTCGCTTCTTCGACGGCCCCGGCAAGCACAACGTCCTCGACCGCCCGCGCGACAACCCGACCCGGACCGGCGCCGTCCTCGCCCTGACGGCCTGGGTGTTCACGATCTTCGCCGCCGGCGCCGCCGACCGCCTCTACTTCCGCACATTCATCCCCTACGAGGCGCAGGTCTGGTTCTTCCGCGGCATGGCCTTCGTCCTGCCCGTGATCGTCTTCTTCGTCGCCCGCAGGCTCGCCCGCGAGCTGCAGCGCCGCGAGACCCACCCGCTGCGCGGGACCTCGGCGCGGATCGTCCGCCGCACCGAGACGGGCGGCTTCGAGCGGGCCCGTGCCTCGCCTGAGGAGGGGTAGGGCGCACGGGCGGAACTTCGCATGATCGTGGGCGTGCTACGCCCGCGATCATGCATTCTCCGGTGGCCCTACCGGCGGCCGGCGAACAATGCCGCGGCCGCAGTACCGGCCGCGGCGAGGCCGCCTGCTCCGATCGCACGGCGGTGTCGGCTGAGGAACCACTGCAGCGAGCGGCCGTGGGCCTCGTCGTCGAAGCTGCCGCGGGCGCCGGGGTCGCTGCCGTGTGGATCCTCGAGGTTGCCGTCGGCGTTCTTGGCGGTCGGCGGCTCGTCGCCCTGCTGGCCTTTGACGGCGGTCCGAGCGAGGTACCACTCGGCGACCCAGGGAGCGAGCTTGTTGCCGACGATCGTGTAGGCGGTCGGAATGCCGACCCAGACCTCGCGGCGGCGGTGGCGAGCCGCCCAATGGACGGCGTCGGCGGCGATCTCGGGCTGATAGACGGGCGCGACCGGGCGCGGGTGCTTCGGCATCTTCGACCGGCAGTGGTCGAACTGCGGGGTGTTGAGGCCGGGGAGCTGGACCATCGTGACGTGCACGTTCGAGCCTTCGTTGCGAAGCTCGCAGCGGATCGACTCGAAGAACCCCTTCAGCCCCTGCTTGGCGCCGCAATAGGGCGCCTGCAGTGGGATCCCTCGGTAGGCCATCGCCGAGCCGACCTGGACGATCACGCCGCGGTCGCGCTCGCGCATCCGCCGCAACGCCGAGCGGAAGCCCCAGATCGATCCGAGATAGGTGACTTCGGTGGCGCGCCGGAACTCGTCAGGAGAGATGTCGGCGAAGAAGGCGAACACGGTCGTCATCGAGTTGTTGATCCAGACGTCGATCGGCCCGTAGGCCTTTTCGACGGCATCGGCCGCCGCTTCGACCGCGTCGGCGTCGGCGACGTCGGTCGGCAGCACCAGCGCCTCGCCGCCGGCCCGCTCGATCTCGTCGCGGGCCCCGCGCAGCGAATCTTCGTTGCGGCCGAGCAGCCCGATCGCGACCCCGGGTCCCGCGAATCGCCGCGCGACCGCCCGACCGACACCCGAGCCGGGGCCGGTGACGACAACCACCTCGCGTTCCGGGTCCATCGGCTCGGCGCTACCCGATCGCGGCGCCGGGAAAACGTCCGCGGGCTGACACCGCCGGTACCGGAGTGTGGCGAGCGCCGCCGCCGGGTAGCGGTGGGACATGCGCGAGCCCAGGCGGATCGACGGCTTCGCCCCGATCGCCGACTACGGGGTGATCGGCAACGAGCGGACCGCTGCGCTGGTCGCCCTCGACGGTTCGATCGACTTCCTCTGCCTCCCCAGATTCGACTCGAACGGACCGTTCGCAGCCCTCCTCGACCCCGAGCGCGGCGGCAGCTTCGCGTTGCGGCCGACCGTCCCATTCGAGGCCTCGCACCGCTACCTGCCGGGGACGAACGTCCTCGAGACGACGTTCGCGACCGTCGACGGCGAGGTTCGGGTCCGCGATGCGCTCTCGGTGTCGCTGACCGGGCCGCCGAAGTGGGAGGAGCTGATCCGCAGGGTCGAATGGGTCGCCGGCACCGTGCCGATGTGCTGGCACCTCGATCCGCGCTTCGATTGGGGCCGGCGCCGCGGCGAGATCGTCCGTCGCGCCGGCGCCGTGGCGATCCGCGACGAGGGCTTGGCGCTCGTCACCCGCTGTTGGGACGCCGGCGAGCCCGGGCTCGAGGGGCATGGCCTCGGCGCCCGCTTCGAGGTCTCTGAGGGAACGTCCCCGCTGATCGTCCTCACCGCCCACGAGTCGCAGCCGTGGCTTCTGTCGGAGCGCGAGGCGATCGAGGATCGGCTCGAGGAGACCTGCGAGTACTGGAAGCGCTGGGTCGCCGCCGGTCGCTACGGGGGCCCCTGGAAGGAGGCCGTGGAGCGCAGCGCGCTGGCCCTGGCGATGCTGGTCCACGCTCCGAGCGGGGCGATGATGGCGGCTGCGACGACATCGTTGCCGGAGGCGATCGGCGGCAGCAAGAACTACGACTACCGCTTCTGCTGGCTCCGGGACACGGCCTTCTCGCTGGAGGCGATCCAGCGCTTCGGCCGGATCGACCAGGTCCACGCGACCCTCACCTGGCTGCTTGCGGTGATCGAGAAGACGAATCCGAACCTGCAGCCCTTCTACGGGATCGAGGGCGCACCGGGGCGCCCACAGCAGGAGCTGCCGCTGCGCGGCTACCGTGGCTCCGGCCCGGTGGTCTCTGGCAACGACGCCGACGAACAGCTCCAGTTCGGCAACTACGGCGACCTGCTGCAGTCGGCGACGATGTTCGTCCGCGGCGGCCACTCGCTCGGACGGGAAGCCGCCGCGCGCATGGCGACGGCGCTCGACTTCCTCGCCGAAGTATGGATCCAGCCCGACTCGAGCATCTGGGAGCTGCCCGAGCGCCGCGACTTCACGCAGGGAAAGTTCAGCGCCTGGCTGGCATTCGACTCGGCGCTCGAGCTCTGCGACGCCGGCGAGCTCGACCCCGACGAGCGACAGATCAGGACCTGGCGGGAAGCGCGGCGGGACATCGCCGCCTACGTCGACGATCGCTGCTGGTCGCCGTCGCGCACGACCTACACGCGCGCCGCCGGCGACGAGGGGATCGATGCGGCGGCGCTCCTGTTCGCCGGATCGCGATTCCGCGAAGGACGCGAGGAGCGCCTTCGCTCCACCGCCCGGGCGATCGCGATCGAGCTCGGCGCGGGCGGCCCGCTGCTCTACCGCTACAGCGGCGCCGACGCCGAGGAGGGCGCGTTCGTCGCCTGCTCGTTCTGGATGGTCGAGGCGCTCGCCCGGCTCGGCGAGCGCGACCGGGCGGCGGAGCTGATGGACGCGATGATCGCCCGCGGCAGCGACCTCGGGCTGTTCTCGGAGGAGATCGATCCGACCGGGGGCGAGTTCCTCGGCAACCTCCCGCAGGGGCTCAGCCACCTCAGCCTGATCAACGCAGCGTTCGCGCTGGCCGACCAGCCCGGGACATCCAGCGCCAGGTTCGGGGTCGTGGAACGCTAGGTTCGGGGTCGTGGCCGACCGCCGTGACCTCGACTTCACCTACTCGCTGATCGACCGGCTCTTCCGGCTCAGCCTCGGCGAGCAGGCGGACTTCAGCGGCGCCAAGTTCGACGGCGACTTCTCGCTGACGCTCGAGCAGGCGCAGCGGCGCAAGCACGAGTACGTCGCCGAGCAGATCGGGATCGGGCCGGACCGGCGACTGGTCGACCTCGGCTGCGGCTGGGGCCCGCTGCTCGCCTTCGCCCGCGAGCGCGGCGGCAAGGGCAGCGGGGTGACGTTGTCGAGCGCCCAGCTTCGGGCTTGCCGGCGGCACGGCCTCGACGTCCGCCTGCTCGACGCCCGCGAGGTCGACCGCGACACGTTCGGTCCCGTCGATGCGGTCGCGAGCCTCGGCGCCTTCGAGCACTTCTGCTCGCCGGCCGATCACGAGGCAGGCCGCCAGGAGGAGATCTACCGCGCCCTGTTCGCGAACATCGCCGGGATGCTGCCCCCGGGAGGGCGGCTCTACCTGCAGACGATGACCTTCGGGCCGAACGCCGGCGACCCCGTCCACGGCGACATCGAGGCGCCGCCGGACTCCGACGCCTACTACCTCGGGCTGATGGCTCACCAGTTCCCGGGCTCGTTCCTGCCCTTCGGCAAGCAGCAGATCGTCCGCACCGCGGCGCCGCACCTCGAGCTGGTCGAGAGCTCGAGCGGGCGACTCGACTACATCGAGACGATCGCCCGCTGGCGGCAGCGGTTCGCCGAGCCGAGCTTGCGGAAGACGCTCGTCAAGGCGCGGCTGGTGCCGCGCTGGCTGTTCAGCCGCGAGTTCCGGCTCGCGTTCACGTCGGGCGTCAGCGCCAACACCGTCTGCTTCGAGCGCGAGCTGCTCGAGCACTACCGGCTCGTCTTCGAACGGCCGGCCGACTGACCGTCAGACCAGGCCGAGCGCGAGCATCGCATCCGCGACCCGCACGAACCCCGCCATGTTCGCGCCGGCGACGTAGTCGCCCGGGGCGCCGTAGCGCTCGGCGGTGTCGTGGCAGAGCGCATGGATCTCGCTCATGATCTCGACGAGGCGGCGCTCGGTGTACTCGAAGCTCCACGAGTCCCGGGACGCGTTCTGCTGCATCTCCAGCGCGCTCGTGGCGACGCCTCCCGCATTCGCCGCCTTGCCGGGCCCGAAGGCGACGCCGGCCACACGGAAAGCGCTGATCGCGTCGGGCGTGCAGGGCATGTTCGCGCCTTCGGCGACGGCGACGACGCCGCCGTCGATCAGTCGCTGGGCGTCGGCACCGGTGAGCTCGTTCTGGGTGGCGCAGGGAAGCGCCACCCGGCAGGGGACGGTCCAGATCCCGGTTCCGGGGACGTAGCGCGCGCGGCCGCCGCGTCGGTCCGCGTACTCGGAGATCCGGCCGCGCTCGATCTCCTTGACCTCGCGGAGCAGGTCGACGTCGACCCCGCCGGGATCGTGCACGAAGCCCCCCGAGTCGGAGCAGGCGATCACGCGTCCGCCGAGCTGCTGGACCTTCTCGATCGCGTTGAGCGCGACGTTCCCGGCGCCGGAGACGACGACGTCCTGTCCGTCCAGCGAGTCCGAGCGGGCCGCGAGCATCTCGGCCACGAAGTAGGCGCAGCCGTAGCCGGTGGCCTCGCTTCGCACCCGGGCGCCTCCCCACGTCAGCCCCTTGCCGGTGAGCACCCCGGACTCGTAGCGGTTCGTGATCCGCTTGTACTGACCGAACAGGTAGCCGATCTCGCGCCGGCCCACCCCGATGTCACCGGCGGGCACATCGGTGTGCTCGCCGACGTGGCGGTGAAGCTCGGTCATGAACGACTGACAGAAGCGCATCACCTCCGCGTCGGAGCGGCCCTTGGGATCGAAGTCGGCCCCGCCCTTGGCGCCACCGATCGGCATCCCGGTGAGCGCGTTCTTGAAGACCTGCTCGAAGCCGAGGAACTTGACGATGCTGGCGTTGACCGAGGGGTCGAATCGAAGCCCGCCCTTGTAGGGGCCGAGCGCGCTGTTGAACTCGACCCGGTAGCCACGGTTGACCTGGACCTCGCCGCGATCGTCGCTCCACGGAACCCTGAAGATGATCTGTCGCTCGGGCTCGCAGATCCGCTCGAGCAGCTTCGCTTCGACGTACTCGGGCTGCTTGGCGACGATCGGCCCGACCGTCTCGAGGACCTCACGGACGGCCTGGTGGAACTCGTGCTCGCCGGGGTTTCGCCGGAGCACCGTCTCGTAGACGCCTTCGAGCTTCTCGTCCATCCGGCCCGCGCCCCACGCGGGATCGGGGAGTGCCCGCCCATCGCGGATCGTGCGTCCATCTGTTGCGTTGCTCATCGGCCCTTCGCTTCCTGCATGGAGGTTTACACACCCGGGTAGTGTGAATAGATGGACATCCGGCGCAAGCGCGCGAACGCTCCGGCGGAAACAGCGGACGGCTACCGGGTGCTGATCGATCGGCTCTGGCCGCGGGGGATCTCGAAACAGCGCGCGAAGCTCGACGGATGGGAGAAGGAGCTCGCTCCGAGCACCGGGCTGCGGAAGTGGTTCGGACATGACCCGGACCGTTTCGAGGAGTTCCGCCGCCGCTACATCGAGGAGCTTCGCGACCAGCGCCCGCGGCTCACCGACCTCCGCCGCCGGGCACGGAATGGAACCGTGACCCTCGTCTACGCCGCCAAGGACACCGAGCACAACGACGCCGTCGTCCTCGCCGAGGTCCTGCGGCGTGGTCTGCCGAGACGCTCCGCGTCGGCCTGACGGCCCCGGCCGGGGCGTACCGGCCCGACCTGTTGACGGATGCGCAACAATGCCGAGCGATGACTTGGGAGAGCCTCGTTCGGGGGAGATCGTTGGTGACCGCATGCGCGGTCGTCCTGCTGACGCTGATCGCCGCTGCCCCGGCGAGCGCGGGCGAGCCGATCCTTCACCCCGCGAGCTATCCGGGGATGACGACCTACTCGTGTCACACCGACGCGATCGACATCCACCCGGGCCAGAACATCAACGACTACCGGGTCACGAAGACCTGCCCGCACGCCGAGGTCGTCAGCGGCCCCGGCAGCGCCTCGGTCTTCGATGCCGGCTCCGACGCCGAGGGCTTCGTCACCCGCTTCAAGCCGAGCATGGTCGAGATCAAGCCGAGCGGCAAGCTGGTCACGCCGTCGGTCTGGGACCTCCACCTCCATCATGTCGTCTGGCTCGCTCCGGGCGGCGGGCCGACCTTCGCCTCCGGCGAGGAGAAGACGATCGCGATGATGCCGCAGGGCTATGGGTTCCCGGTGAAGGCGACCGCGGACTGGGGCGTCAACCAGATGCTCCACAACCTCGGCCAGTCCGACAACCGGCAGGTCTACCTGACCTGGGAGATCGACTGGGTCCCGCAGACGACCCCGGCTCGCACCGACATCATGGGGACGAGAGTCCGCTGGATGGACGTCGCCGGGTTCCCGCAGGTCTACCCGGTCTTCGACGCCGAGAAGGGCTTCGACCTCAACGGCGACGGCAAGTACGTGTTCCCGGACGAGGTCCCAGACGACCCCTCGGCCCCCGGCTACGAGGAGCGCAAGAAGATCAGCAACGCGCGGATGTGGACGGTCCCGGCCTCGGGCGCGACGCTCGTCTTCACGGCCGGCCACCTCCATCCGGGCGGCAAGAACACGAAGATGACGGTCGCCCGTGACGGCCCCGACCCGGGCACGGTCGACGGCGACGATCCGTCCGAGGTCCGCAACCTGTTCAAGTCGACGGCCAAGTACTACGAGCCGGCGGGAGCGGTCTCCTGGGACGTCGCGATGCGGGCTACACCGCGTGACTGGAGGATCAGCCTCCAGCCCGGCGACACCGTCTCGATCAACGTCACCTACAACGTCAAGAAGGCGTCCTGGTACGAGTCGATGGGGATCATGCCCGTCTCGTGGGTGCCCGGGCATCCCGACCCGGCCGCGAAGGACCCGTTCACGGACTCGGCGGCGGTCAAGGCGATGTACGACGAGGGCGGCACGCTAACCCACCGCCGGCTGCCCGAGAACATCGACTCGAAGGCCCGCAAGGATCTCGGCCTGCCGAATCCGAAGAAGCTCAAGTCGAAGGGGACGGTCCCCGCGTCCGGCATCGACATCCGCGGGTTCAGCTACCTGCAGGGCGGCTTCACCGCCACCGGCGGGTTCCCGACCAGCCTGATGCGGCCGCCGGTGATCAAGTCCGGCCAGTCGGTGACCTTCACCAACCTCGACGCGCTGCCGGATCAGACGAACGAGGAGCAGGCCTGGCACTCGATCACGTCCTGCCGGCTTCCCTGCAACAAGGGCTCCGGGATCGGCTATCCGCTCGCCAACGGCCCGGTCAAGTTCGACTCCGGTCAGCTCGGCTACGGGCGTGGCCTGAGCTCCGGGGTGACGACCGGCTCGAACACCTGGACGACGCCGCCGCTGCCGTTCCGTGCCGGCAAGAACAAGAGCAAGAAGACGACCACCTACACCTACTTCTGCCGCATCCATCCGCTGATGCGGGGCTCGATCCGGGTTCGCAAGTAGGCGATGACCGTCCGCTGCGGGACCGGGGCCAGGGCGACGATCGTCGCCGCCCTCGCTGCCGCGGCGCTGCTGCTCCTCCTCGCGCCCGACGCACGGGCCGGCAGCTCGGCGCTCGTCGCGCGCGGCAGCGCCGAGCAGGTCCAGGTGACGGGGGCGACCTCCGGCGCGAAGGTGAAGCTGCTCCAGGGCGGCGCGACCGTCCAGCGCAAGCCCGCCGGCGAGCTCGGCGGCGTCGTCTTCCGGCGGGTCGAGCCCGGATCCGGCTACACGGTCGCCTCGAAGGGGACGGTGACGGCTCCGGTCCGTGTCCTCAGCAACCGCGGCAAGCCGCCGAGCACCGGGATCTACGACCAGACGATCGCCGGCGGCTACGGCTATCTGACCACCAGGGACGGCACCAAGCTCGCGATCAACGTCCACCTGCCGTCGGGCTCCGGGCCGTTCCCGACCCTGATCGAATACTCCGGCTACGGCTACGCACGGCCGGGTGCGCCCGAGAGCGGGATCCAGCCGGTTGCCGAAGCGCTCGGATATGCGGTGGTCGACGTCAACATGCGTGGCACCGGCTGCTCCGGAGGCGCCTTCGACTACTTCGAGCCGCTCCAGTCGCTCGACGGCTACGACGTGATCGAAACGATCGCCCGCCAGGACTGGGTCGCCGGCGGCAAGGTAGGGATGCTCGGGATCTCC
This sequence comes from Solirubrobacterales bacterium, assembly GCA_035759925.1. Classification (GTDB taxonomy): domain Bacteria; phylum Actinomycetota; class Thermoleophilia; order Solirubrobacterales; family 70-9; genus RHKX01. Next base: position 11,307 of record DASTTY010000082.1, on the reverse strand, counting down.
TACGGCGGCATCAGCCAGCTCTTCGTCGCCGCGAAGCAGCCGCCGCATCTGGCGGCGATCACGCCGCTCTCGGTGATCGACAACTCGATGACCACGCTCTATCCGGGCGGGATCCTCAACACCGGTTTCGCGCTCCAGTGGGCCCAGGACCGCGTCGACGACTCGCAGCCGGCGTCGCCCACGACGGGGCAGAGCTGGGCCTGGCAACGGATCCAGGACGGCGATCAGGTCTGCGCCGCCAACCAGGACCTCCACCCGGAGGCCGCAGACCTGGTCGCAAGGACCTACCGCAACAGCTACTACCGACCGAAGATCGCCGACCCGCTCTCGCCGGTGAAGTTCGTCGACAAGATCGACGTCCCGGTGTTCATGGCCTGTCAATGGACCGACGAGCAGACCGGCGGCCACTGTCCGACGCTCGTCCGGGCGATGACCGGGACCCGGAAGAAGTGGTTCACGTTCACCAACGGCGTTCACGTGGACTCCCTCGACCCGACGACGTTCAACCGCTGGTACGACTTCCTGCAGATCTATGTCGCCAAGCAGAGACCCGAGCTGAGCCCGACGGTGAAGGCGCTGGCACCGGTCCTGTTCCAGGCGTTCACCGGCGTCCCCGGCGTGACGCTTCCCGACGACCCGATCCAGCAGGAGCCCGACCTGGCTTCCGCGAAGGCGGCCTTCGAGGCCCAGAAGCCGGTCCGGATCCTGTTCGACAACGGCGCCGGCGAGACCCCGTACAAACCGTCCCCCGGCTTCGAGCGTTCCTACTCCGACTACCCGCCGTCGAACATGAAGCCGCGGTCCTGGTTCCTCTCCGGCAGCGGCAGGCTGGCTGCCAAGCCCGGCAGCGGGGCCGACCAGTTCACCTGGGATCCCGAGGCGCGGCCGCCAACCGACTTCAGCGGTGACACCGGCAGTGGCCCCAACGGCCTCTGGACCGCAAGCCCGAGCTACGACTGGACCCAGAACCCGGCGGGGACGGCCCTCTCCTACGTGAGCCGTCCGCTGCGGCGGGACACGTCGGTGCTCGGCGCCGGCGAGGTCCAGGTCTGGGTCCGCTCGCAGGCCAAGAACGTCGATCTTCAGGCGACGGTCACCGAGGTCCGACCCGACGACAAGGAGACCTTCGTCCAGGGCGGCTGGCTGCGGACCGGCGCGCGGAAGATGGATTCCGCCCTGAGCTCGCTGACCGAGCCGTGGCCGACGTTCCGCAAGCGGGATGCGAAGACGCTTCCGAAGGGCCGTTGGGTCAAGGTGAGGATCCCGCTCTACTACCAGGGCCACGTCTACCGCGAAGGCTCGCGTCTGCGGGTGATCATCTCGGCTCCGGGCGGCGACCAGCCGATCTGGGCGTTTGCCAACGCCGCCCCCGACGGGACGCCGTGGGTCGCGGTGGCGCATTCCCGCAAGCAGCCGTCGCGACTGGTCCTGCCGGTCGTTCCCGGCGGCGCCCCGACCGGGCTCCCCGCCTGCCCGGCGCTCCGCGGGGAGCCCTGCCGCGACTACGAGCCGCTCGCGAACGAGAAGTTCAGGGGCGGCTGAGCGCGCCGGCCCGCCCGTTTGCCCGCGCCCCCGGTCGGGTAGCGGTCCGGCGTGGTGGAGAAGCGCCTCTTCGCTGTCGATCCGGCGCTGCACCGGGTCGCCTCCGAGTCCGCCCGGCGGGCGTTCGCCGCCGCGACCGTGCCGGTGGCCCGGCTCGGCCCCGGCCCGTTCGAGCCGGCCGACCTGACCGCCGGGACCGTCCTCGGGCTGATCGTCGCCGACGGCCTCCTCGCCCGCACCGTCCGCGTCCCCGGCGGGAGCAGCGTCGAGCTGCTCTCCCCGCGGCAGATGTTGCAGCCCGCGACAGTCGAGCAGCCGTCGTTCACCGACACGAGCTGGGCTGTCCTCGACACCGCCGAGCTCTACGTGATCAACAGCGACCTCGGCCGCGCGCTGGCCGCCCACGACGAGCTCCTCAACGAGCTCGTCGCGCGCGGCATCCAGCGCGCCCACGTCCTCACCGTCAGCGCCGCGATCGAGAGCATCGTCGGGGTCGAGAAGCGGGTGCTGCTGGCGCTCTGGCAGCTCGCCGAGTACTGCGGCAGCGTCACCGCCGAGGGGGTGACGATGCCGCTCCGGCTCACCCACGAGCTGCTCGCGTTGCTGGTCGGGTCACGGCGGCCCTCGGTCACCTCGGCGCTCGCGGCCCTCGCCGAGCAGGGCCAGATCGCCCGCCGCAGCGACCGCAGCTGGCTGCTGACCGGGGAGTGCCCGGCCGGCATCCGCCTCCCAGCCGCGCGGGCGTAGCCGCGTCCCGCGTCGCCGCTCGGGCCGTTGGCCCTGCCAGACGTCCGCCCGTTCCGGAAAGATGCTCTGTCGCGGAACGAGCAGACCTGAATCGGAGGGAAGGCGAGCGACGATGACTCGGGAGTGCGCGCAGTGAGCCTGCTGCTCTACCGGCTCAGTCATCTCTGCATGCGTCACCGGCGCACGGTCCTCGCAGCCTGGGTGGCGCTGCTGGTCGGGCTCATCGCGCTCGTCGCGAGCGTCGGCGCCGAGACCTCCGACAACCTCACCCTGCCCGGCACCGGCTCGACCGAGGCCACCGACCTGCTCGACCGCTACCTGCCGGAAGAATCGAACGGGACCAATCCGATCGTCCTCGAGGTCACGAGCGGCAAGCTGACCGACTCGGCGAACAAGAAGGCGATCGACTCGGTCGTCAAGGCCTACCAGCACGAGCCCGGGATCGAGCAGGTCGTCAGCCCGCTCTCGAGCCGCGGCAAGGACGCGCTGTCGAAGGACGAGCAGATCGGCTACATCTCGCTGACCGTCCGCGACGGTCCCGACACGCTGACGACCGACCACGCGTGGAACATCATTCACGTCGCCGACCCGGCCGAGCAGGCCGGTATCGAGGTCTCGGCCGGCGGCTACCTCGGTCAGCAGGTTTCGAAGCCGGCCACGCACTCGAGCGAGGTCGTCGGCATCGCCGCGGCGATCGTGATCCTCCTGTTCACGTTCGGGACCGCCGTCGCCATGGCGATGCCGATCACGACGGCGATCCTCGGGTTGATCATCGGGCTCTGCGCGATCGCCCTGTTCGGGCACGCGATCGAGATCCCGACGGTGGCGCCGACGCTCGGGACGATGATCGGCCTCGGGGTCGGGATCGACTACGCCCTGTTCATCGTCACCCGCCATCGCCGCGGCCTCCACGACGGGATCGAGCCCGACGAGTCGGTCGCGCGCGCCTGCGCGACGTCGGGCAGCGCCGTCGCCTTCGCCGGCAGCACGGTCGTGATCGCGCTGCTCTCGCTGACCCTCGCGGACATCCCGATCGTCAGTGCGCTCGGCTACAGCGCCGCGATCGTCGTCGTCGTCGCCGTCTGCTGCGCGCTGACGCTGTTGCCGACGCTGCTCTCACTGTTGGGCCACCGGATCGAGTCGCTGGCGATCCCGAAGCTCCACAAGCCCGAGGATCGCGATCACAAGTCGGAGTTCTTCGAGCGGATGGCGCGCTTCGTCGGCCGCCATCCCTGGCCGTCGGCCGTGGTCGCCGTGGTCCTGCTCCTCGCGATCGCGCTGCCGGCGCTCGACATGCGCCTCGGCCAGCAGGACTACGGGCAGTTCCCGAAGTCGACGGAGGCGCGGCAGGCCTACGACGCGCTCACCAAGGGCTTCGGGCCCGGTGCCAACGGACCGTTCCTGATCGCCGTCGCCTTCGATCCGCCCGCGCACAACGACCAGAAGCAGCTCAACCAGCTCGAGCAGCAGAAGAAGCAGCAGCAGCAGAAGGCCGAGCAGCAGGCGAACGAGATCGCCCAGCAGCTCGTTGCCGAGGGGGTGCCGCCCGACGAGGCCCAGCAGCAGGCCGAGGCCGAGGTCCAGCCCAGCAACAAGCAGGAGCAGAAGCAGAACCAGCAGTACGACCAACAGAAGAAGTACCTGCAGTCGGACGCGAGCGATCCCGACCTCGTCCACCTCGAGAAGCAGATCGGCAAGGCGAAGGGAGTCAAGTCGGTCTCGCAGGCGAAGGTGAACAAGTCCGGCAAGGCGGCGGTCTTCACCGTGATCCCGACGACCGGGCCGTCGGCCGAGGCGACGTCGGACCTGGTCACCCGGCTTCGCGACGACGTCATCCCGCCGGCGACGAAGGGGACCGCGCTGACCGCCTACGTCGGCGGCAGCACCGCCGCCTACGTCGACCTGGCCGATGTGATCAGCGACAAGCTCCCGCAGGTGATCATCACCGTCGTCGCGCTGAGCTTCCTGCTGCTGATGGTCGCCTTCCGCTCGCTGCTCGTCCCGCTGACGGCGGCGGCGATGAACATGCTCTCGGTCGCCGCGGCCTACGGGGTGCTGACCGCCGTGTTCGAGAAGGGCTGGGGGGTCGAGCTGATCGGCCTCGACCACCCGATCCCGATCGTCAGCTTCGTGCCGCTGCTGATGTTCGCGATCCTCTTCGGCCTTTCGATGGACTACCAGGTGTTCCTCGTCTCGAGGATCGGCGAGCGCTACCACGAGCTCGACGACAACCACGAGGCCGTCGTCGAGGGCCTCGCCACCAGCGCCCGCGTGATCACCTCGGCGGCGCTGATCATGGTCTTCGTCTTCTCCAGCTTCATCCTCAACGGCAACCCGACCGTCAAGCAGTTCGGGATCGGCATGGCCGCCGCGATCGCGATCGACGCGACGATCGTCCGCTGCCTACTCGTCCCCTCGGTGATGATGCTGCTCGGCCGTGCGAACTGGTGGCTGCCCGGCTGGATGGAGCGGATCATCCCGCACGTCGGTCTCGAGACCGAGGACACCCTGCCGCCGCTCGTCGACGGCAGGGCCGCGCCGCGCTGAGCGGCGGCCGGCCGGTCGGTTGCCTCGGCACTGATCGGCTTTGGGGGTCGTATGGAACCCGAACCCCGATCAGTGGCCACGGCCGGTCCCTGATTGGTCGAGCGCCAACCGGGCAGTCCTGTTCTCGAGCGAAAGCGACGGAGGAGGACGAGATGCTCGCTCAGGAGAAGGCATTCAGCAGCTTCGCGGTCGACGATATCGAGGCGGCCCGGAAGTTCTACGGCGAGACGCTGGGGGTCGAGGTCGAGGAGGTGCCGCCGCACGGGCTGCTGGGCCTGAAGGTCGGCGACGGTCCCGGCGTCATGGTCTATCCGAAGGAAGACCACGAGCCCGCCGGGTTCACCATCCTCAACTTCCCGGTCGCCGACATCGAGGCGACCGTGGCCGAGCTCGGCGGGCGCGGGGTTCGCTTCGAGCATTACGAGGGGACGCCGATGGAGACCGACGAGAAGGGCGTCTTCCGTGGCGGCGGGCCGCTGATCGCCTGGTTCAAGGACCCGGCGGGGAACGTCGTCTCGGTCATCGAGAACGGCTGAACGTCAGCCGGCGGCGCCGGCGGCGGGAGCGACGCCGATGCCGCCGACGAGCATCCCCGAGCCGAGGTGGGCGCCGAGAACCGGCCCGACCTCGGTGCAGAAGAGGGGCGGCTTGCCGAGAATCGCGGTGCCGCGCTCGGTCAGATGCTCGGCGTCGGCGGGCGACTGGGCGTGCTGGACGATCCAGTCGGTCGCGCCGCGGGCGCCGAGCTCCTCGAGGTAGGCGTCCATCCGCTGCAGCGCCCGCCCCTTCGTCCGGACCTTGCCGACCGGCGAGATCTCGGTGCCGAAGGTGAGGATCGGCTTGATCTTCAGGGCCGAGCCGAGCAGCGCCTGGGCCGCACCGATCCGGCCGCCGCGACGGAGGTACTCGAGCGTGTCGAGACAGAACCACATCGCCAGTGATTCGCGGGTCCGGTTGGCCTCGGTTACGACATCGTCGGCATCGGAGCCGAGCCGGGCGGAGCTTGCCGCGGCGAGGACCATGCAGCCGAGCCCGCCGGCACCGGTCCGGCCGTCGACGACCTCGACCCGCCCCCTCACGCCGCGCGCGGCGAGCGATCGCGCCGCCTCCCGGGCGCTGTCGCAGGTGCCGGAGATCCCGGCGGCGATGTGGATCGAGACGACGTCGCGGCCGGCCCGCAGCGCCGGCTCGTAGACCGCTTCGAAGTCGCCCACCGACGGCTGCGAGGTCGTCGGCAGCTTCTCGGTGTCGCGGAGCCGCTCGTAGAACGCGTCGAGGTCGGTCCAGGAGTCCTCGCGCTCCATGTCGCCGTTCCAGCCGACGTAGAGGCTCACCTGCTCGACCCCGAGCCGGCCGAGCAGCTCGGGCGGGACGTAGGTGGTCGAGTCGGTGACGACCTGGACCCCCCGCGGTTCCACTGCCGTCCTCGGATCAGCCACTGCTGGGCACCTGGGGGAGGGTCACGGGCGGGAAATCTACGCGGATCGGCGAAGATGCGCGCGATGAGGGCTTCCGGACAGCCAGGTCCGATGATCAGCGGAATCGCGCCGTGACCAAGTGGGGCGTGCTAGTCGTGCTCGGCGCGGCGCAGTTCCTGATGGTCCTCGACCAGGCGGTGATGAACGTCGCGATCTCGCAGCTCGTCGAGGACTTCGACACGACCGTGACGACGATCCAGATCGTCATCGCGCTCTACGCGCTCGTGATGGCAGCGCTGATGATGACCGGCGGCAAGATCGGCGATCTCCTCGGGCGCCGCCGTACCTTCGCGATCGGGATGGTGATCTACGCCTGCGGATCGGCGTTGACCGCCGCCTCGTGGAGCGTCCCGACGCTGATGCTCGGCTGGTCGATCCTCGAGGGGGTCGGAGCGGCGCTGGTCCTGCCCGCCCTGGTCGCGCTCACCGCGAGCACCTACCGTGGCGAGAGCCGCGCCGTCGCCTACGGGGTCCTCGGCGGGATCGCCGGCGCCGGGATCGCCGTCGGCCCGATCCTCGGCGGCTGGGCGACGACGGAGCTGACCTGGCGGGTCGTCTTCATCGGCGAGGTGGTGGTCGCGGCGGCGATCCTGATCGGGACCCGCCTGATCGACGAGCCCGGGCGGGAGCCGGGCCGGCCGCGCCTCGACTGGGTCGGCTCGGCGACCTCGGCGCTCGGCCTGGCGCTGATCGTCCTCGGCGTCCTGCAGGCGAGCAATTGGGGCTGGCTGCGGCCGCTCGCCTCGCCGGTCGAGCCGTTCGGCTTCTCGCTGACACCGTTCGTCATCGCCGCCGGGGCGGTCGTCCTCGCCGGGTTCCGGGTCTGGGAGCGGCGACGCGAGCGCCGCGGCGAGGAGCCGCTGATCCATTTCCGCCTCTTCGAGAAGCCGATGCTGCGCGGCGGCTTGACGATGCTGTTGGCCCAGAACCTGATCCTGATGGGGATCTTCTTCACGATCCCGCTGTTCCTCCAGGTCGTCCAGGGACTCGACGCGCTCGAGACCGGGGTGCGGATGCTGCCCGCCTCGGCGGGCCTGTTCGTGAGCGCGCTGGTCGGCTCGGCGCTGGCGCGTCGTTTCTCGCCGCGGCTGGTCGTCCGCGGCGGGCTCGCGATCGTCTTCGTCTCGACACTGCTGCTCCTCGACACGATCGACGCGACGCTCGATTCGACCTCCTTCCTGATCGCGATGGGGGTGCTGGGCGCCGGGATGGGACTCGTCGTCTCGCAGCTCGGCAACGTCGTCCAGTCCGCGGTCGGCGACTCCGACCGCAGCGAAGCCGGCGGGCTGCAGAACACCGCCGCCCAGCTCGGCTCCTCGCTCGGCACCGCCTTGCTCGGCGCGGTCGTGATCAGCGGGCTCGTCTACGCCTTCTCCGCGAGCGTGGCCGCCAACCCTGAGATCCCCGCCGACGTCAGGGAGCAGGTCGAGGTGCACCTCTCCGCGGGCGGGTCGTTCGTCGCCTCCGATCAGGTCCGGGCGACGGCGACCGACGCCGGTGTCGATCCGGAGACGGCGGACGCGATCGTCGCCGACTACGAGGACGCCCAGATCAACGCCCTGAAGACGGCATTCCTGTTCGCCTCGCTGATCGTCCTCGCCTCGTTCTGGGCGGCACGGCATCTCCCGGCCGAGCGCTTCGACCAGATCGAGGCGGCGCGGGCACCGCCCGCGGTTGCGGCCGATGCCTGACGCGGTCGTCTTCGACCTCGACGGCGTCCTGCTCGACTCCGAGCAGCGCTGGAACGAGGCCAAGGAGGAGGTCACGACGGCGGCCGGCGGCCGCTGGCGCGACGATGCCGCGACGGCGATGATGGGGATGAGCTCCCCGGAGTGGTCCGCCTACATGCGCGACGAGCTCCGCGTGCCGTGCGAGCCGGAGCAGATCAACGAGCTCGTCGTCGAGCGGATGGCGGCCGGCTATGCGGAGGAGCTGCCGCTGCTGCCGGGCGCGATCGATTCCGTCGAAGCGCTGGCCGCGCGCTGGCCGCTCGGGCTCGCGTCCTCCTCGAACCGCGAGATCATCGACGCCTTCCTCGACCTCTCCGGCCTCCGGGACTGCTTCGGGGTGACGATCTCCTCCGAGGAGGTCGGGCGGGGCAAGCCCTCGCCCGACGTCTACCTCGAGGTCGCCGGGCGACTTGGCGCCGACGCCGGCCGCTGCATCGCCGTCGAGGACTCCGCGAACGGCCTGCGGGCGGCCGCCGCGGCCGGGATGGCCGTGATCGCGGTCCCGAACCCGCACTACCCGCCGCCGGCCGATGCGCTCGCTCTCGCCGCCGCCGCGGTGGCGACGCCGGGCGAGGTGACGGTCGCCCTGGTCGAGCGGGTGGCAGACTCGCCGCCGTGAGGAGCGGCGACGGGAGCGGGGAGCGGCTGCGGGACGAGGTCAGCGAGCTGACCCGCGAGCTGATCCGGATCGACACGTCGAACCCGCCCGGCCGCGAGTCGGAGGCGGCCGGCTTCCTGGCGGGCTGGCTCGCCGAGGCCGGGGTGGAGTCCGAGCTCGCGGGACCCGACCCCGCGCGGCTCAATCTCGTCGCCCGGATCCCCGGAGCGGGGGAGGGGCCGTCGCTGATGCTGATGGCGCACACCGACGTCGTTCCCGCCCCCGACGCCGACTGGACGGTTCCGCCCTTCGCGGGCGAGCTCCGCGACGGCCGGGTGATCGGCCGCGGCGCCGCCGACATGAAGGGCGAGCTGGCGTCGCGTGTCGTCGCCTTCGCCGAGCTCGCCCGGAGCGGCGAGCCGCCGCCAGGCGACGTCATCCTCGTCGCCGAGGCCGACGAGGAGCGCAACACCGCCGACGTCGGCATGTCCTGGATCGCCCGCGAGCGCGACGATCTCCGCTGCGACTACGCGATCAACGAGGGCGGCGGGACGCTTCTCGAGCTCGCCGACGGCAGCCGGGTCGTGACGATCTCGATCGGCGAGAAGCAGGTCGCCTCGCTGCGGCTCCGCTTCCACGGGCGCGCCGGCCACGCCTCGGTGCCCGCCGGCGCCGACAACGTCCTCCGCCGCGCCGCCGGGGCCGTGCAGCGGCTGCTCGACCACGAGGGCGAGGCGCGGCTGATGCCGGCGCTCGCGGCGGCGCTCGACGGGATCGGCGCCCCCGCTTCCGATCCCGACGCGGCGGTCGCCTGGGCAACCTCCCAGCATCCGGTGCTCGCCGGGATGGTGCCGGCGATGACCAGGATGACGGTGACGCCGACCGGCCTTCAGACGCACGAGCCCGCGAACGTGATCCCGCCCTTCGCCGACGTGATCTGCGACTGCCGGGCGCTTCCGGGGCAGACGCTCGACGACGTCCGCGCCCATATCGACGCCGCGCTCGACGGGATCGCCTACGAGCTCGAGCTGCTCGAGCCGCTCGAGGGCGGAACCGAGTCGCCGACCGACACGCCGCTCTACGAGATCTGCGAGCAGTACGTCGCCGAGCGATTGCCCGGCGCCCTGCTGCTGCCGGTGGTGACCCCCGGCTTCACCGACTCGCACTGGGTGCGGCGCGCCCACGGTACCGCCGCCTACGGCTTCGCACCGGTCTTCTCGACCCCGCTCGACGTCTATTTCGACGGGATGCACGGCGCCGACGAAGCGATCGACGTCGCCGACCTCGCCGAGATGGTCCGCTTCAACCTGCGGGCGATCCGGGCGCTGCGCTGAAGCCCTCGAGGGTTGCGACCACGAGCTCGCCGATCGTGGCGAGGTCGTAGCCGCCCTCTTGGACGATCGCGGCCGGCAGCCCGAGCCCGCCGAGCAGCCCGCCGGCGGCGCGGTAGCCGTCGACGGTGACCTCGAGCGGGCTCTCCGGGTCGCCGCCGGCGGCATCGACGCCGAGAGCGACGACGAGCGCGCGGGCGCCCGAGGAGCGCGCGAAATCGCAGACGGAGGCGACGGCGTCGAGCCACGGCCCGTCGCCCGAGCCCGGGGCGAGCGGCAGGTTCAGGTTCGCGCCGGCCCCGGCGCCGCTCCCACGCTCGGCCGCGAAGCCGAGGAAGTGCGGGAACCAGCCGGCGCCGGGATCGACGTGGACGGAGCCGGTCGCGACCTCGCTGTCGGACCAGAAGATCGACTGCGTCCCGTTGCCGTGGTGGGCGTCGATGTCGAGGACGGCGACCGGGCCGTCGATCGCATCGCGGAGCGCCCCGGCGGCTGCGGCGGCGTTGTTCAGGTAGCAGGAGCCGCCGTAGGCGTCGCCGGTGGCGTGGTGGCCGGGCGGCCGGCAGCAGGCGTAGGCGGCGCCGTCGCGAGCTGCGACCGTTGCGGCGGTTACCGCGGCGTCGACCGCTCCCCGCGCCGCCTCCCAGGTCCCCGGCCCGATCAGCGTCATCGTGTCGTAGCAGCGGCGGCCGGCCCGGGCCGTCACCGCGGCGGGATCGGGGACGGGCAGCTCGCCAGTCAGCCCGGGGTGGGGGAACAGGTAGGGGACGACGCGGTCCTGCCCCGGATCTTCGTCAAGCCCCGCTTGCTCCCAGGCGTCCCAGGCCTCGCGGAGCCAGGCGACCAGCGCCGGATCGTGGAAGCGCAGCGCGACAACGTCGGGCGCCGGCTCGGCAGCGACGATCGGAGCGCCCGCAGCTTCGAGCACCTCCCGGATCCGCTCCGCCCGCGCCGGCACCTCGGTTCCCGGGGTCCGCACTCCGACCCAGACCTCGCCGCCCGGCTCGTGCAGGGAGTGGGCGTCGCTCCAGACGATCGGGATCGAAAGCGGCATTGGGTGCCGGTCCTATCACGACCAGCTGGGGGTTGACACGCAGCCGAGCGGCTGGATAGGTTCCCTAACGATCGTTCATTTGAAGACCGGGACGGAGATGGACATCAGGGAGGACCTCGGCGCCGGCAGGGTCGCGGCGCCGCCGCGGGCGCTGCCGCAGCCGGCCCAGCGGCTCGACGCGTCCGGGCCGGTCGGCGACCGCGAGTTCGAGCTGGCCGTCGAGCGGCTCTGCCTCGACTCGACCTCGTTCCGGAACATCCGCGAGCGCAGCGGCGGCGAC